>NZ_BGJX01000003.1 GCF_009811655.1 Methylosinus sp. Ce-a6
GATTCGGGTTGCTCCCCATAGATTCAGACACTTCCAGGCTTGAAAAGCGAAAATCACCCCACTTCATCGGACCAACTGTAGAGCGTCGAACGGCCTTGGCCTGGACCCGAAAACCGGCAAGGTCGCGGAATGGCTGTCGCCAGGCGGGCCGGACTCCGGCCCCTACGCCATCGCGGTGGTCGACGACGTCGTCTGGTACGCCGAGTCGGCGGTGTCACCCAACATGCTGGTGCGCTTCGATCCCAAAAGCGAGACGTTCGAGCGATGGCCGATACCCTCGGGCGGCAGCGTTGTCTGCAACATGGCGCCGGCGCCCGGTGGCGACCTCGCGCTCGCGTGCAGCGGCGTCGATACGGTGGCGCTTATCGAGATCACCAAAAGAGCGAATTGAGCAAATGCCTCGGCGAGTGACGCCGAGCGCCCTCGAGGTCGCGATTGAGATATCCGGGGACAATCGCGTCGATTGCCTGAGGCGTGATGCCTAGTCCTTCTAGCGTCGTTCCGGCAGCTTTCGCTTCATCCGAAACGACGTTGTCACGGCGCAGCAGTTCGACCTGATCGGTCGTCATAGACAATAGTTTCGGGAACAGTCCGAAGGACAGTTTGCTCGCGATTTGGGTGACGCTCGCCATGAGTTTACCGGTTCCGAACGAGAGCGCGACAATCGGTCGGCGATGCTCCGTTACCTCGCAGACATACTCCACCAACTCTCGAAAAGTCTTCACCTCTGGTCCGCCCAGTTCGTAGATTGCTCCAGGGGTCGCCTTGCCGTCGAGGGCGAGAGTCACTGCCTGTGCGATGTCGTCCACGAAGACGGGTTGGAACCGTGTTTCTGCGCCAACGAGCGGCAGAACGGGCATGAGCCGCGCCATCGCTGCGAAGCGGTTGAAGAAATCGTCCTCCGGGCCGAACACGATGGACGGTCGAAAGATCACGGCTTGGGGGACCTGTTCATGCACCGCCACCTCGCCTTCGGCCTTGCTGCGAGCGTAACCGGAAATAGAGCTCTCGCGTGCGCCGAGCGCCGAAATGTGAACGAACCGCGTGATGCCCGCTTCTTTGACCGCTTCGGCGACAGCGCCTGCGCCGCGCGCTTGAATGGCGGTGAATGTCTGATCGCCGCTTTCGGTCAGGATGCCGACGAGATTGATTGCGGCGTCGGCGCTGTCGAGCGCGGCGGCGATCGTGTGCGGATGACGCAAATGAGCCTGAACCAGTTCGACTTGGTCAGGCTCTCCGAGCGACAGCAGATCGTACGCACGATCGGGTCGCCGGCAAGCGACTCGGACGCGCCAGCCGTCGGCGACCAACGACCGGACGACATGTCGTCCGATAAAGCCGGATCCGCCAAATATCGTCACCCGTCCTTTTGGCATCGAACCGTCGCACCTGATAGCGGAGCTGTCATTGCGGCGTCCGCAGCCATCTCAGCTAGGGGAGCGAAGGCATTTGTCTCATGCGGAGCTGGAAAAGTCGTTTGCGCTTTGTCCGCGAACGTCGCCGTAGTTCGGTCGGGATGGCGGTGTCCGTCACATCGTAAGGCCCGCTCGCCGCTCGGGTCGGAACTGCTGCGAATTCGGTTGCGTCTCTCCTCCGTCGAGAGGCGCACATGGAAAAATATTTCCCCAGCCGATCACTTTGCGTCGAACGGATCCTATATGTCTTTTATGAAGTTCAGTGTCTGGTCGAGTAAGGGATGCTGAAGATGAGCTTGACAGTCGAGACTGTCGAAAGCCGCGTGGTCGACGAGAGCACGGTCATCGTAAATTTGAAACCGATGTGGATCGGATTGGCGGGCTTGGTCACGATCTACGCGACTGCGCGTATTTACGAGCAGGTTTTTGGCTGGCGCGCCGGTCTCGATTCCTTTGCGCCCGAGTTCCAGACTTATTGGCTGACGATTCTGTGGACAGAGATTCCGCTGGAACTCGTATCGGGATTGGCCATTGTGAGCTATCTCTGGAAAACGCGCACGCGCGACTTTTCGACTCTGACGCCCAGACAAGAGCTGCGTCGCCATGTGTTCCTATTGGAATGGCTTACGCTCTATGGCGTCGCGGTCTATTTCGGCGCGAGCTTCTTCACCGAGCAGGACGCCACTTGGCACATGACCGTGATTCGTGACACGGATTTCACGCCCAGCCACATCCTCGAGTTCTATGGCAGCTACCCGATCTTTTCGATCATGGGGGTCGGGTCGTTCTTCTATGCGAAGACCCGTCTTCCATTCTTCGCCAAGGGCTATTCGCTGGCCTTCCTGATTCTGGCGATCGGCCCGTTCATGATCATCCCGAACGTCGGCTTCAACGAATGGGGTCATACCTTCTGGTTCATGGAAGAACTGTTCGTCGCTCCGCTGCACTGGGGATTCGTGTTCTTCGGCTGGATGGTGCTCGCCGTGTTCGGCGTCGTCCTGCAAATCCTTGTCGGGTTGCGGAGGCTGCTCGGCGAAGAGGCGGTGAAAGCGCTTTCGAACGTCGCTTGACCCTTCTGTAACTCGACCTTGCGCATAGCAGGGGTAGGGTCGAGGTTTGCGTCTTCATCCATCTCGGTGACGCTCTGGAGGCCGGCGATCTCTACGTGGCGGGCGCTGAGGAATTCGCGGACTATCGCGCCCAGCTCATGCCATGGCCGGAGTGCGAAGCTCGGCTAGCGGACCGCCGCGGACATATCGGGCGCGAAAAAGACGCCGAACACGCAAATGACCGTATCGAACGCGCCGTCGGGATAGCCGAGGGCGAGCATGTCGGCGACGCGGAATTCGATATTGTCGAGGCCTTTGCTCTGCGCTTTCGCCGCGGCCAATGCAATCAAGCGTTCGGCGAGATCGACGGCGATCACTCTGCCCTTCGGCCCGACGCGCTCGGCGGCCGGCAAGGCCGATCCGCCGCTGCCGGAGCAGACGTCGAGCACGCATGCGCCGGGAGGAAGATTCAGGCGATCGACGGTCTCTCGCCCGAAGCGATGCCAGAACGAGCTGACAGGGTGGTCGAAATAATCGGCGGCGGCATTGTAGGCGGCGGCAGCTTTCGCCTTTGCGGCTTCCAGTTCGTTCATCCTCTCTTCCCGATCCCGCTATCTTGTCGTTCAGGCGCGCGAGGCCGCGCCGGAGCCTTCGTACCACGTGCGCGAGCGGCGGACGAGATGGACGACGGAGAGCATGACCGGCACCTCCACGAGCACGCCGACGACGGTCGCGAGCGCCGCGCCCGACCGAAAGCCGAAGAGGGCGATCGCCGTCGCGACGGCCAGCTCGAAGAAATTGCTGGCGCCGATCAGCGCCGACGGGCCGGCGACGCACCATTCGACGCCGAGGCGGCGATTGAGGAGATAGGCGAGGCCGGCGTTGAAATAGACCTGAATCAGGATCGGCGTCGCCAAGAGCGCGATGACCAATGGCTGACGCGTGATCTCTTCGCCCTGCAGGCCGAACAGAATGACGAGCGTGAGCAGCAGCGCCGCGAGCGAGAGCGGGCCGAGTACGCGCAGCGTCGTGGCCAGCGCGGCCGCGCCGCCTTTCGCCAGCAGCGCGCGCCGCCACAGCTGCGCAGCGATCACCGGCGCGACGATATAGAGCGCGACCGACAGCAGCAGCGTGCCCCAGGGCACGGTGATGGACGACAGGCCGAGCAGCAGAGCGACGAGCGGCGCGAAGGCGACGATCATGATCGTGTCGTTGAGCGCGACCTGCGACAGAGTGAAATGCGGCTCGCCGTCGACGAGATTGGACCAGACGAACACCATGGCCGTGCAAGGCGCCGCCGCCAGCAGAATGAGGCCGGCGATATAGGCGTCGATCTGATCGGCCGGCAGAAAGGGCCGGAACAGATGCGCGATGAACAGCCAGCCGAGCAGCGCCATCGAGAATGGCTTGACGAGCCAATTGACGCCGACCGTGACGGCGATGCCGCGCCAATGCTCGCGCACCTGGGCCAGCGCGGCGAGGTCGATCTTCAGCAACATGGGGATGATCATCAGCCACACCAGCGCCGCGACCGGCAAATTCACTTGCGCGACCGTCGCCGCGCCGATGGCGTGGAAAATGGAAGGCGCCGCCTCACCGAGCGCGATTCCGACGATGATGCAGAGCGCGACCCACAGGGTCAGATAGCGCTCGAAAACACCCATGGCGGGCGCTGCGGATGTTTTGCCTCGATCCGGCTCCGTGGCGGCCGGAGTTGCGCGCAGTTCCATCGGCTTTCCTTTCGGTGAAATATCAGGCGGCCTCGACGGCGCGCCCCGCCAGCTCCAGAAGGCGGGGAACGCCGACCGGCTCTTCCTTCAGCAGCGGGACGATCGCATAGCGTCGCGCATGCGTAGTGGCGACAGCTTCGATCTCGCGCATTTCGTTGCGCGCGCGCTGACGCAGAAGCGGCGAATGCGGGCGCGCGGCGGCCACGCTATTGTTGATGATCCACGCCCGAGGCTCTATTCCGGCGCGCCGCAGATCGGCCTGAAGAGCGGCGGCTTCGAGCACGGGCGTCGTCTCGGCGAGCGTCACGAGCAGAACCTTGGTCTGCTTCGGATTCTGCAATTGCATCATCGGCGTCGTGTAATGCGCGCCTTTGGCGTCCAATTGGCGCGCGACCTCGCGATGATAGGCGCCCGTCGCGTCCAGCAGCAGAAGGGTGTGGCCGGTCGGCGCCGTGTCCATCACCACGAAACTCTCGCCCGCCTCGCGGATGATGCGCGAGAACGCCTGAAACACGGCGATTTCCTCGGTGCAGGGCGAGCGCAGATCCTCCTCCAGCAGCGCGCGTCCGGCGGCGTCCAGCTTCGCGCCCTTGGCGGCCAATATCTCGCGGCGATAGCGCTCCGTTTCCGCGTGCGGATCGATGCGGCTCACTCTGAGATGCTCCATCGATCCATGGAGCGTTTCCGAAAGATGCGCGGCCGGGTCGGAGGTGGTGAGATGCGCGTGCAGCCCGCAGCGGGCGAGCTCCACCGCGACCGCGGCCGCCAGCGTGGTTTTGCCGACGCCGCCCTTGCCCATCAGCATCACCAGGCCGTGACCATCCGCCGCTAGGGCGTCGACCAGCTCCGACAGGCCGGGCGCGTCGAGCGCGATCGGCTCGTCCTCGCTCGCGCTCGCCGGCGGCGGCGTTTCGACGAGCAATTGCCGCAAGGCGTCGAGCCCGACGAGATTGTACGGCCTGAGCGCGAGGCGATCGCAGGGCAGAGCGGCGAGCTCGGCGGGAAGCGCGCGCAACGCCGCCTGCTCGCGCTCATAGATCGCGGCGGCGAGCGCATCCTGCTTCGCCTCCTCTTCCGGCAGCAAGCCATTGATGATGAGATATTGCTGCGCGATGCCGATCGCGGCCAGCTCCTTATGCGTGCGGGCGATCTCGTTCAGCGCGGAGCGCTGCGCGCGGGCGACGAGCACCAGGCGCGTGCGGGCGGCGTCGGCCAGCGCCTCGACGGCGCGGCGGTATTGCGCGCGCTGCTTGTCCAGCCCCGCCAGCGGCCCGAGGCAAGAGGCGTCGCCCTTGCCGGAATCGAGAAAGCCGCTCCATGCGCCGGGCAATTGCAGCAGGCGGATCGTGTGTCCCGTCGGCGCGGTGTCGAAGACGATGTGGTCGTAAGGCGCGGTCAGCGCGGAATCGACCAGCAGCGCGGTGAATTCGTCGAAGGCGGCGATCTCCGTCGTGCAGGCGCCCGATAATTGCTCCTCGATCCCTTTCACCACCGCGTCCGGAAGCACGCCGCGCACCGGGCCGACGATGCGGTCGCGATAGCCTCGAGCCGCCGCCTGCGGGTCGATCTCCAGCGCCGACAGGCCCGGCGCGCCGGGAATGTCGGTTATCCGATTGCCGATGATCGTTCCGAACACTTGCGCCACATTGGACGCCGGATCGGTGCTGACCAGCAGCACGCGCCGCCCGGCCTCGCCGAGCGCGATCGCCGTCGCGCAGGCGATCGACGTCTTGCCGACCCCGCCCTTGCCGGTGAAGAACAGGAAGCGCGGCGGCTGCTCGAGGAATTGCATCGCGGCCCTTCAGCAGCTGCCGCCGCCGCAGCATCCGCTCTGCTTCGGCTGCGTCGCGGTCTCGACGAGGCCGGCCCAGCGGGCAAGCTCGCCGCGGCTCGGATAGCGCCCGGCGAGCGCGACTTCTCCCCCGACGAGCACCAGGGGCAGCGCCTCCTGCCCGGAGCGCTCCAGAAAGCCTTTCACGGTCGCATTCTCCGCGAAGGCGAGCGGTTGCTGCGCCAGATTGAATCGCTCGATGCGGGCGCCGTTCTGCTTGGCCCAATCGACATCGGCCGCAAAGCTCACCAGCGCCTGATCGACCTCGGTTCCGCACACGCCCGTGCTGCAGCAGAGCGCCGGGTCATAGACTTCGATCGCCGTCATATCCGTCTCCCTCGAATGTTACTTTTCCGCGGCGCGCCGGCCGGCGGAATCGACGACGAGCTCGCCGTCCTCCTTGCGGAATTCGCCGCGTTGCGGCAGCGGCAGAATGTCCAGCGCCGCCTCCGACGGACGGCACAGTGTCACGCCCATCGATGTGACGACGATCGGCCGATTGATGACGATCGGATGCGCCATCATCGCATCGAGCAAGCGCTCGTCGGTCAGCGTCGGATCGCCGAGGCCGAGCTCGTGATAGGGCGTGCCCTTTTCGCGCAGCAGCGCGCGCGTCGATATCCCCATTCGCGCGATGAGCTGCGCCAGCAGCACGCGCGTCGGCGGCGTCTTCAAATATTCGATCACATGCGGCTCTATGCCGGCGTTGCGGATGAGGCCGAGCGTGTTGCGCGAGGTTCCGCAATCGGGATTGTGATAGATGATCACATCGGCCGCGCTCATGCGGGCTCCTTCGAGCCGCAGCACGGCGTCTTCGCGGGTAGCTCCGGCTTTGGCGGACAGCGTTCGCCTTGCGGCGTGGTCGGCGCGCAGTAGGCGTTCGCTTTGCCCTTCAGCGCGTCCAGCGCAGGGTCGCCGCCATAGACCGGGCTTTCGCCCGTCGTGAGGAAGGTCTCCCACATCAGCCCCTGCGGATCGGCGATCCAGGATTTTTCTGAACTCGCATAGCAGCAGGTCGCCGCGCCCTCCTCATAGACACGCCCGCCGGCCTGCTTCGTCCATAGACGTCGTGCAGCTCGTCCATGGTTTCGACCTGAATGCCGAGATGCTCCAATCCGAGGCTCGAGCCCCTGGCGGAGATGGCGAAATTCACGCGCGGATCGTCGAGCATCCATTTGGCGTAATCGGGCTTCTCGACCGTCGGCGCGGCGCCGAACAGCGCGCTGTAGAAATGGATGGATCGGGGCAGGTCCTCGACGGACCCATGCACATGCAGGCGCTTCATGGAACCCTCTCGGTCTGGCAGCTCGTCTCGACCGCGGTGATGCAGCAGGAGGCGGCTTCGCCCTTGCAGCAATTTTCCGTCAGATAGGCGAGCAGCGCATTCATGACGGGATAGGCGGCCGAATAGATCAGGGAGCGGCCCTCGCGGCGGAAGGTCACGAGATCGGCGTGCTTGAGCTGGCTCAAATGGAACGACAGCGTCGTCGCCGGAAGCCCGAGCCGCTCGCCGATCCGCCCCGCGGGAAGCCCCTCCGGGCCCGCCTGCATCAGCAGCCGGAAGATATCGAGACGCGACTCGTGGGCGAGGGCGACCAGGGCGGTAATGGCGGAGATCTTTTCCATAGTTCCAATATATTTGAAATATGGAGGAGGTCAAGGCGCACGAAATTCAATTTCTGAACCAACGACCGTTTCACGGCGAGGGAGCCATCGATCCTTCAGCGGCGTGATCGCCAAGGTATCAGCCTATCGCTTTCGCGCCTCGGACATATGTGCGCGCTCCATGTCGAGGAGCGCTCGCTTCCGGTCGACGCCCCACCGATAGCCGCCGACGCCGCCATCCCCGCGAAGCACACGATGGCACGGCGCCAGAACCGCTACGCGATTGGCGGCGCACGCCGACGCGACGGCGCGATGCGCTTTCGGCTTGCCAATTCCTGCCGCGACATCGGCATAGCTGACGACATTGCCTTCCGGTATCCCGATCAGGAATCGCCAGACCAGCAGCTGGAAAGCAGTCCCGCGAAGATCGAGCGGCAGATCAGGCCGCGGTCCGCGCCGCGCAAGATGTTCGTCGAGCGCGTCGATCCACCGGCCCAGTTGTTCGCCATTCGCTTCTGCCGACTTTTGGAGCCGCGCTTTCGGAAACTCGGCGGCCAAGGCGTCAAGCAGCGATGCTTCGCTTTCGCCGAACATCACGAAGCAGACGCCGCGATTTGTGGCCGCCATCATGAGCGGGCCGAGCGTGCAATGACGACAGGCGTAATTGATTGTTTCACCCGCGCCGCCTTTTCGATAAGCCGACGGCGTCATGCCGATATCGCGCAGTCCCTCGCCGTAGACCCGGCTCGGCGAGCCATAGCCGGCCTCGTAGATTGCGCCTGTCACCTCGTCGCCTTCTCGCAAAAGCTCTTTGAGGCGCCGCGCCCTCAGCCCTTGCTGATACACTTTGGGCGAGACGCCAAAGACCGATTTGAAGACCTTCTGCATGTGGGTCGCAGACAAGCCCGCCGAGGCCGCGAGCCGGGAGAGCGGCAACGTCTCCTCGGCGTGCTGTTCGATGAGGCGAGCGACTTCCTGCATCTTCTGCGTATCGGACGGTCGCTCCTCGGGTCTGCAACGTCTGCAGGCGCGATAGCCTGCCGCTCGCGCCTCGACGACATCGCCAAAGAAGCGAAGGTTTTCAGGATTCGCGGCGCGCGATGGACATGACGGACGGCAGAATATTCGCGTGGTCTTGACGCCGTAGAGAAACAGGCTGTCATAGGCCTTGTCGCGCGTCGCCACCGCCCGAAGCATCTCTTCGGCCCCTAGAGCTCGATGGTCCATCGTCGTTTCGTCCGATCTGTCTGCACGCTCCGATCCATAATCCCAAAGGGCGATGACCAACGCCCCGCTTCTTGCGGCCAAACCCATCTTGCCGCGGAAACGGGACGACGTCTCGTGATTTGGCCGCAAGTTCCGGAGCGCCCGTTCGGCCAAAGCTCGTAAACTCACAGACGAACTTGCAATGCCCATGAGACGAGACCGAAACGAATGAGCAAAGCTCTGGACTACGCCCATCGCGCGGCGACCGCGTGGATCGATGGCCTCGACGAGCGACCGGTGGCTGCGCGCGCGACACATGAAAACCTTGCGGCTGTCTTCGATGGACCGCTGCCGGAAATGGGATCCCGATCGGAAGACGTCATCGCATGGCTGACGCGCCACGCCAATGACGGCATGGTCGGCAGTTCCGGCGGCCGCTTTTTCGCCTGGGTCATCGGCGGCTGCCTGGAGGCTGCGCTGGCCGCGGATTGGATGGTCGCGACATGGGACCAGAATGCGGCGCTCCACGCCTGCAGCCCGGCGGCTTCGGTGATCGAGAATGTCGCCGGCGCGTGGATCAAGGATTTGCTGGACCTGCCACGCGAGGCGTCCTTCGCCTTCACGACTGGTTGTCAGCTCGCTCATTCGACCTGCCTCGCCGCCGCCCGTCACGCGCTGCTGAAACGCGCCGAATGGGATGTCGAGAACGAGGGTCTGTTCTGCGCGCCTGCGATGACCATTCTCGCGAGCGAGGAGAGACACGGCTCGATCGATCGCGCTGTCCGCTATCTCGGCTTGGGCCGCCGGGCTATCCGGCTGCTCGCGACCGACGCTGCGGGCAGGATTGCGCCGTCGACTCTGGAACAGGCCCTGTCGCGCCAGTCCGGCCCGGCGATCCTCGTGTTGAATGCGGCCGATCTCAACATCGGCGTTTGTGATTCGTTCACCGAGCTTATTCCAATGGCGCAGGCGGCGGGCCTCTGGGTCCATGTCGACGGGGCCTTCGGGCTGTTCGCGCGCGCAAGCGGCGCGCACCGCCATCATTTGTCGGGCGTGGAACTGGCCGATAGCTGGGCGACCGACGGCCACAAGTGGCTCAACATTCCTTTCGATTGCGGCATCGCGATCGTCAAGGATCAGGAGGCGCATCGCGCCGCCATGACGATGAGCGCCTCCTATATCGCGGCGCAACCGAGCGCGCGTGACCAGATCGACTGGAACCCCGAATGGTCGCGGCGCGCACGCGGCGTCCCCGTCTATGCGGCGCTCAAGGAATTGGGGCGTCAGGGCGTCGAAGCTCTGATCGATCGCTGTTGCTCGCATTGCAAGGCGCTCGTCGACGGAATAGGCGCGCTCGCCGGCGCGCAGGTGCTGGCTCCGGCGACATTGAACCAGGGCCTCGTGCGCTTCAATCGCAGAGGCGACACGTCCGAGCGGAACGACGCCTTCACGGACGAGATCATCCAGAAGATCAACGCGACTGGCGAAGCCTTCTTTTCCGGCACGACATGGCGCGGCCGGCGAGCCATGCGCGTCAGCGTCGTAAACTGGCGCACGACTGAGAGAGATATAGCGCGGGCAATCGCAGCCGCACGCGTTGTGCTCGCGCAATCGCACGACGCCAGCGTTGTTTGAGGATTGGCAGCCTCACTCACGCGGCGCCATTCACCGCCATCTCCGTCGCCCCCTCCATCGTCGCAATATCGGCGAGGCGGCTCTTCAAACCCGCGCGGTCCAGCGACTCGAAGGGCAGATTGACGAAGGCCGTCAGCCGCGCGCCGATACGCCGATACGCCTCCATGAAGGCGGCGCGTTTCTGGACGTCGTCGCCCTTCACCAGCGCCGGGTCGGCGACGCCCCAATGGGCCCGCAGCGCATTGCGCGGCCAGGGGCCCGAGGGCTGCTCGCATATGTCGTCGCAGAGGGTGATGACGAAATCCATGCGCGGCGCATCTGGCTTTGTGAATTCCTTCCAGCTCTTGGAGCGAAACGCCCGCGTGTCGTAGCCGAGCGACGACAGCAGTTCGACGCCGATCGGCTCGGGCCGCTCGGCGGGCCGCCCGCCCGCCGAAAAAGCGCGGAAGCGGTCGCCGCCCTCGCGGTTCAGGATCGCCTCCGCCAGAATGGAGCGCGCGGCGTTGCCGGAGCAGAGAAACAGGACATTGCGCACACGCTTGCCCGCCGATTTCGGACGCTTCTGCGGAAAGGCCGGCGCCGCGAGCGTGAGGCCGGGGAGAGCGACATCGTCGAGCGATGCGCCGAGATCGGCGAGAACCGTCGTGAGCGCATGGCCCAATTTGCTGGAATTGGCGGCGTAGATGACCGAGCGCCCTTCGCGTCGTCCGAGGACGAGTCCGGCGCGTTCGAGATGGGCGATATGAGTCGACAGCGTATTGTGCGGCACCGCCAGAAGGCGCGCGATGTCGCCCGCCGGCAGCCCGTAGGGAAGATAGCGCAGCAGCAGGCGATAGGCCTCGAGCCGCGTCGTCTGCGCCAGGGCCTCGAAAATGCCGACGATTTCCTCCGCGGCGAGCCGATCTTCCGCCACTATGTCTCCGCCTCCATGGATCGCAAGTGCTTCTCGGGATCGTCAGTGGTCCTTCGTCGAGGATAGTCGATTTCTCGATGCGTCACTACCTGTCGACAAACGGTGGAGCGGATCGCATCGAGCGGCGGCCGGCGGCGGATCCGCGGCGGGCGTTTCGGCTGCGGCTTCCTCGGCTAACTGGCGCGCCGCCTCACGGCAGGCGCGCCAAAGCCTCGAGGCTTCTCGGAAGGCCTCCTCATGTTCCGCGCTCTTCCGGCGCCATTGCTGCAATTTGTCCAGGTCGGCGCGTGTCGCCTCGCCCGAATGTGCGCGAATGAGCCCTGAGAGAGCCTCGCACAGCAGCGGGTCCCCGTCGGAAAGCCGATTGTCTGGCTCCATCAGATCGCAACTCCGGCGCTTTCGAGCGGTGATCATCTCCGTCTGCGTCCGCGGTGGGCTCAAGGCGCCCCGTCGGCGGGCTTCGCCTTGCCGATCTCCTCGAGCCGCTTCTGCAAGGAGAGCTTGTCCAATCCCTTCATCGGCAGGGAGGCGAAGATCGAGATGCGATTATTGAGCATCCGGAAAGTGTCGGCGAAGGCCAGATGTTTTTCGATTTCCGTCCCTTCGACAGCGGCAGGATCCGGCAGGCCCCAATGCGCCGTCATCGGCTGGCCGGGCCAATAGGGGCACTCTTCCTTAGCGGCGTCGTCGCAGACGGTGAAGACGAAATCGAGCGGCGGAGCGCCGGGCTCGGCGAATTCGCTCCAGCTCTTCGAACGATAGCGGTCCGCCTTGAAGCCGGACTTCTCCAATATCGCCACCGTGTATGGATTGACCTCGCCTTTTGGCCGAGAGCCGGCGCTATAGGCTTTGAATCGGCCGGCGCCCACGCGATCGAGGATCGCTTCGGCGATGATCGAGCGCGCCGAATTGCCGGTGCAGAGAAAAAGCACATTATAGACTTTGTCTTCCGTCATGGTCTCCTCCCGAGCCGAGTTATCGATATGTCTGGACCCACCGACATATCGATCTATATCCGCTCTCCGCCTTCTCTGCAAAGCGGGAGAGCGGGCTTTTCGTGCGATGTCTGGCAGCGCGTCGATGCGCCCGCGCTCGGCATGGGCCGGACCGCAGATTTATTGCGCCATGCGCCGCCTGGCGCGCCGCTCTCGGTCGCCGGGAGCTCAGCCCGCCGCTTTGCAGGGGACGGATAGGGACGCGGGCGCGGCGCGGAGGCGGTCCGCGAATCGCTTTCTTTCGCGGGGCGCGCCTGCTAACCTCTCGGCACGACATTTCCGAGAGGACCGACATTGCCCGCCGATATCGCTTCCGGCCTGCTGTCCTTCGCGGCCTATTTTCTGGGCGCTATCGCCTATTGCGCCGCATTCTGCGTCGTCTACACGCGGCTGACGCCCCATTGCGAATTCGATCTCATCGTCAATGAGCACAACGCCTCCGCGGCCATCGCCTTCGGCGGTAGCCTCATCGGCTTCGCCATCGCGCTCGCCGGGGCGGTCCACAATACGCAATCGGCGCTCGAATTCATCGTCTGGGGCTTCGTCGCCTTCGCCACGCAGATCGTCGCCTATATGCTCGCGCGCCTCGCGCATCCGGGGCTTTCGCAAGCGATCGAACAAAACGCCATCGCCGCCGCCATCTGGCTCGGCGCCGTCTCTATTTCCGCTGGCGCGCTCAGCGCCGCCTGCATGAGTCCTTGAGAGGCGCGCATGGCCGAGGAGCGCCGCAAGGAGTTCGGACGCCGCGGGCGCGCGCCGCCCGTCATCACCCATGCGCCAAGAGGGTTTTCCGGCGGCGCGGGCGCGCCTTCGGCGGGACGCAAACGCTCGATCGCCGTTGCGCTGATCGCCGCCGGCTCGTTGTCGATCGGGACCTATGCGGCGATCGAATATGCGCAGCGGCGTGATTGCTCCAAGGAAGGCGATTGGCGGCAGCAGGAGGAATGCCGCGAATCGCATAGCCATGGCGGTGGGTCTTCGAGCAGCTCCTCGCACGGCTCGTCTTCGGGCGCATCATCGAGCGGCTCCGCCTCCGGCCATGCGGTCTCTTTCGGCGGATTCGGCGGCGCCGGAGCCGGCCATGGCGGCGGCGGATCGTGAGGCGCGAGCTTTCGCCGCCGCGGCCTGATTTCGCCGAGGAGGCGAGACGAATCGGCTTTCAATTCGCGCATGCCGACGGCGAGCCCTATTGGGACGAGACGGCGCGCTACGTCTTTTCCATGCGCGAGATCGAGGATGATCTCGAGAAGGCGACGGAGGAGCTCGGCGCGCTTTGCGACGAGGTCGTCGCGCACATCGTGACGAACGAAGAGGCGCTCGAGCGATTGCGCATTCCACGCCACGCATGGGGGCTCATCGTCGAGAGCTTCGCGCGGCGCGATCCGTCGCTCTACGGCCGCTTCGATTTCGCCTATGACGGAGGCGGGCCGCCGAGGCTCCTCGAATATAACGCCGACACGCCGACGAGCCTGTTCGAAGCATCCATCGTGCAATGGTTCTGGCTCGAGCGGATGATCGAGCGCGGCCATCTGCCGGCGGCCGCGGATCAGTTCAATTCCCTGCATGATCGGCTGATCGCGCGATGGCGCGAGATCGCCGATGGCGGCCCTGTGCATTTCGCCTGCATGACCGCGAGCGTCGAGGATCGCGGCAACACCGCCTATCTCGCCGATTGCGCGGCGCAGGCGGGCTCGTGGACGGCGCATATCGATATGCGCGACATTGGCCTTTGCGGCGACACATTCGTCGATCGCGCGGGGCGGCGCATCGAGCGAATGTTCAAGCTCTATCCTTGGGAGTGGATGTTCGCCGACGCCTTCGGCAAATCGGCGGCGATGGGCGCGACGCGCTTCGTCGAGCCGCCGTGGAAGGCGGTCGCCTCGAGCAAGGGCTTTCTCGCATTTCTGTGGGAGGCGGCGCCGGGCCATCCCAATCTTCTGCCTTGCTTCTTCGAGGATGATGCGCGCGCCGCCTCGCTGTCGCGTTACGCGCGCAAGCCGCTCTATTCGCGCGAGGGCGCCAATGTCGCGCTCTACGACGGAAATGCGTGTCTCGCGGAGACGAAGGGATCATATGCCGGCGAAGGCTTTGTGCGTCAGCAATTATGTCTGCTGCCGAATTTCAGCGGCCGCTATCCGGTGCTCGGTTGCTGGCTCGTCGGCGGCGCGCCTGCTGGCATGGGCGTGCGCGAGGATCATTCGCTGGTGACGACGGATCGCTCGCGCTTTTTGCCGCACGCAATCATCGATTGACGCATTGCTGATCGAGGCGTACCCTTCTTCCTGCAATAAAAAAAATATGGGAGGACGGCCATGCCAGACGTCACTTTCTCCACACCTCTTCTCCACAAAAATATGACGGTCTACGCGGTCGCCGGCGACACGCATACGATTCTCGCCGTCGCCGAGGCGAATAAGATTCCGATCCCGCACGACTGCAAGGACGGCGAATGCGGCTCCTGCCTCATCGAGGTGACGCCGCTCGACGATAAGACGATGGGCGCCACTCTCACCGAGAAGGAAAAAGCGCAGCTCAAATCCATGGGCAAGATCACGGCGGAGGACATTCGCCGCGCCGAGGTCGACGACATTCCGCCGAAATATCGGCTCGCCTGCCAATATGTCGTGCGCGACCAGGATATTCTGGTGACCTTCAGCGGCGAGCCCGGCGGCGCCTGACGCCCACGCCGTCATCGCGCGCGCGTAAGCGAAGCGATCCGTGGGTCGCGGGGGCGGACCCCGGATCGCTTCGTCGCCGCTCGCCTCGCAATGAACCGCAGATAGGACGCCCCTTCGACTTGGCCGAAGACTTGGCCGAAGGCTTGGCCGAAGATCTGGCCGAGGATCTGGCCGAGCCGGCGGCGGCCGCGGGGAACTGGCCTTGCGTCCTTCCTCATGCTAACAGCGGCTTTCGTAGCCGGGCCTCCCGGCGCAAATCTCGAGCAGGAGCCGCCATGTCCGACATTTTCCACGAGGTCGACGAAGACGTCCGCCGGGACAAGGCGGCGAACCTCTGGAAGCGCTACCAGACGCCGGTTTTCGTCGGCGCCTTTCTGGTCGTCGTCGCGACGGGCGTCTACAGCTTCTACGAGAGCAATCGCATAAAGTCCGCCGAGACCGCCAATGTCCGCTTCAGCGCGGCCGCGGCGCTGGCGGCGCAAGGCAAGAGCGCCGAGGCCGTCGCCGCCTTCGACGCCCTCGCCAAGGACTCTCCCAAGGGCTACGCCACTCTGGCGCGGCTGCGCGCGGCGGAAGAGCTGGCGCTGACCGACAAGGCCAAGGCGGTCGAAGCCTTCGACGCGATCGCCGACGACAAGAGCGTCGACAAGCTCACGCAGCAGGTGGCCAAGCTCCGTTCCGGACTCCTCCTGCTCGAGCAGGGCGATTCTCAGAAAATGGCGGATCGCCTCGGCGAGCTCGTCACCGCCAATGGCCCATTCCGCTATACGGCGCAGGAGGTCTTGGGGCTCGACGCGCTGCAGGACGGCGATTTCGACGAGGCCGAGCGCGTCTTCAAGCTCATCCTCAACGATCAGGACGCGCCGCATTCGATGCGCCAGCGCGCCGGCGCCTATAAGGCGCTGCTCGACGCCGCGCGCGGCTCCGCCCCGCCGCCGGCCGCCGCGCCCGCCGCCGCTCAGGAGCCCGCGCCCGCCGCGCCCGCGCCGGACGGAAAGTAAGGCGTTGTAAGAGAGGCGGCGTCGCCGCGACGTTGGACCAAAGGCCGCAATGTCCTTCACGCTCGCCATTATCGGCAGGCCGAATGTCGGCAAGTCGACGCTGTTCAACCGGCTCGTCGGCAAGAAGCTCGCGCTCGTCGACGACCGGCCGGGCGTCACCCGCGACCGCCGCGAGGGCGACGCGCGCCTCGCCGACCTGCGCTTCACCATCATCGACACGGCCGGCCTCGAGGAAGGCGCTGCGGCGACGCTCGAAGGGCGGATGCGCGCGCAGACGGAGGCCGCGATCGAGGCCGCCGACGCCATTCTGTTCATGATCGACGCGCGCGTCGGCGTGACGCCGGACGACAAATATTTCGCCGGCCTCGTGCGCCGCGCCGGCAAGCCCGTGGTGCTCGCCGCCAATAAGGCGGAGGGGCGCAAGGGCGAGGCCGGCCTCGTCGAGGCTTACGAGCTCGGCCTCGGCGATCCCGTGCCGCTCTCCGCCGAGCATGGCGAGGGGCTCGGCGAATTATATGACGCGCTGCGCGAGGCCCTGCCGGAGGCGACGGAAGCGCCCGAGGAAGACGAAGAGGCGGCGACCGACATCGCCGTCTCGGCGGATGAGGATGGGAGCGAGGCCGATCCCACCAAGCCTCTGCGCATCGCCGTCGTCGGAAGGCCCAACGCCGGCAAATCGACGCTCATCAATCGCCTGCTCGGCGAGGATCGCCTGCTCACCGGGCCGGAGGCGGGCGTCACCCGCGATAGCATCGCCGTGCCCTTCCGCTGGCGCGACCGCGAGATGAAGCTCTTCGACACAGCCGGCCTGCGCAAGCGCGCCAGGGTCGTCGACAAGCTGGAAAAGCTCGCCGGCGCCGACGCGCTGCGCGCCGTGCGCTTCTCGGAAGTGGTCGTGCTCTTGCTCGACTCCGCCGTTCCTTTCGAGAAGCAGGATCTCACCATCGCCGATCTCGCCGCGCGCGAGGGCAGGGCGGTCGTCATCGCGCTCGGCAAATGGGATTTGATCGAGAACCCCGGAACGCTTCTCGCGAAGCTGCGCGAGGAGGCCGAGCGCCTGCTGCCGCAGATCAAGGGCGCGCCCGTCGTCCCCGTCTCCGGCGCGACGGGCTATGGCCTCGACAATTTGATGCGGGCGATTGTCGAGGCGCATGAGGTGTGGAACCGGCGCATATCGACGGCGCGGCTCAATCGCTGGCTCGAGAGCGCCATAGACGAGACGCCGCCGCCGGCCGTCTCCGGGCGGCGCATCAAGATTCGTTATATGACGCAGGCCAAGGCGCGGCCGCCGCATTTCATCCTGTTCGGCAATCAGCTCGACGAGCTGCCGACGAGCTATCTGCGCTTTCTCGTCAATGGCCTGCGCCGCGCCTTCGATCTGCCTGGCTCGCCGATCCGCATCTCGACGCGGTCGGGGGAAAACCCCTTCGACAAGGGGAAGAGATAGGCCGCTTCGCGCCTTCGTGGTGAGAGTTCAACTCGCCGCTTCGAACTGCTCGAGCAGCGCGTCGCGCGCTTCGGCGATGCGGCGATAATCTTCCGCGCTGCCGCCGGCGTCGGGATGCGCGGTCTTGGCGAGGCGGCGGAAGGCGGTCTTGATCTCGGCGGGCTCGAGCGCCCCTTCCAGCGGCAGCTCCAGCGTCCTGCGGTGCTCCTGATTGTCCTCCTCGTCGAAATCGAACATCATCTGGAACGCGCGGCGCTGCTTGCGGCCCTCGATCCGCAGCTCGACCTGATCCTCCTTCCAGCGCTGGCGCGACATGACGAAACAGGCGCCGAAGGCGATGCGGCCCTGCGTCTCCAACTCGTCCAGGCTGAACGGCCCCACCACCTCATAGGGCGGCGCGAGATAGGCGTTGCGGACGCCGCCCACCAGCTCGACCCGGCCGATCGCGACCTTGTCGGAAACGCCGAGCGAGCCGTTCCAGACGACCCATTCCAATTCGTCCGCCATGCAGCGCGCTCTCATGCGTGACTCGACGCCGCGCCTTCGTCGCTTTTGTGCAAAAGCGCCCGTCGCGGTCGAACAATCGCCCACCCATGCAGTTTCGAAGCCAATATCGCGCCCGGTGACGATATTGGCGCTTGGCATTCGTTAATTTCGAATTATTCTAAAGAAGGGCGTTCCGACTGGCCGTCGGGACAGTGGCGGCGCCCCAATGAAAATTACTCGAGGAGCACAGTAATGGCTACGCTCAAGGGCACCAAGACCGAACAGAATCTGAAGGATGCGTTCGCCGGCGAGTCCCAGGCGAACCGCCGCTATCTGTATTTCGCCCAAAAGGCCGATGTCGAAGGCCACAACGACGTCGCGACCGTTTTCCGTTCGACCGCCGAGGGCGAGACGGGCCATGCGCATGGCCATCTCGAATTTCTCGAGGTGGTGGGCGATCCGGCGACCGGCCTGCCGATCGGCAAGACCGAGGACAATCTGAAGGCCGCCGTCGCCGGCGAGACGCATGAATATACGGATATGTATCCGGGCTTCGCGCGCTCGGCCCGCGAGGAGGGCTTCGACGAGATCGCCGACTGGTTCGAGACGCTGGCCAAGGCCGAGCGTTCGCACGCCGGCCGCTTCCAGAAGGCGCTGGACGAGCTGAAGTAAGCCGCGAAACTGTTCCGGCGGCTCTATCGCCGCCGGAACGCCTCCGTCGTCATTGCGAGCGGAGCGAAGCAATCCAGAGCCGCCCGCGGCCCCTGGATCGCTTCGTCGCTTCGCTCCTCGCGATTGACGATCCCGGGCGCATGAACCGACCAGAAGACTTCGACCAGGCAATCGAAGCGAAGAGCGTGGAAGCGAAATGAGAGAAGGCGGACTCGAGACGCCCTTCCGGCGTCCATTGGATTGGGAAAATCCGGACTTCTACGACGAGGAGAAGCTCGACGCCGAAATGCGTCGCGTGCTGGACATTTGCCATGGCTGCCGGCGCTGCTTCAATCTCTGCGATTCCTTTCCCCGCCTGTTCGATCTCGTCGACGAGTCTCCGAAAGGCGAGCTCGAGACCGTCGCCAGCGCCGATTTCAAGAAGGTCGTGGACGCCTGCACGCTCTGCGACATGTGCTTTCTCACCAAATGCCCCTATGTGCCGCCGCACGAATTCGATCTCGACTTCCCGCATCTGATGCTGCGCTATCGCGCCGTCGAGGCGAAGAAGAAGGGCGCCGCTTTCGTCGACCGCCAGCTCGCCGACACCGATCGCAATGGCGCGATGGCGACCAAGCTCGCCCCACTCGCCAATTGGGCGACGGATTGCTCGCATACGGCCGCGCGCAATGCGCTGGAGAAGGCAGCGGGCCTCCATCACGAGGCCGTGCTGCCGAAATATTCGAAGAAGACGCTTTCCGCCCTCGTGCAGGAAAAGCCGGTCGAGGTGAATCGCGACGCGCCCGGCTTCGGCCGCAAGGCGGTGATCTACGCCACCTGCTTCGGCGAATATAATGATCCGGGCGTCGGTCTCGCGGCGCGCGCCGTGCTCGCCAAAAATGGCGTCGAGACGCAGATTCTGCACCCGCATTGCTGCGGAATGCCTCTGCTCGAGCAGGGGCTCGTCGGCGAGGTCGCGGCTTCGGCGAGAAAGGTCGCCGAAGCTTTCGAGCCCTGGATCGACAAGGGCTATGACATTATCGCGCTGGTTCCCTCTTGCGCCTTGATGCTGAAGTTCGAATGGCCGCTGATCGCGACCGACGATCCACGCGTGAAGCGTCTCGCCGCGGCGACCTATGATTTGAGCGAATATGTCGTGGGCATCGCCCGCAAGGAAGGGCTCGCGGAAGGGCTTTCGCCCCTCGAAGGCGGCGTCGCCTTCCACGTCGCCTGTCATTCGCGCGCGCAGAATATCGGGCAGAAAGGCGCGGAGCTGCTGCGCCTCTTGCCGGAGGCGGATGTCGCCGTCATCGAGCGCTGCTCCGGGCATGGCGGCGCCTGGGGCTATAAGACCGCGAATTTCGAGACAGCGCTCAAAGTCGGAAAGCCGGTCGCGCGACAGGCGCTATCCTCAAGCAAGAGCTATGTCGTCTCCGAATGTCCGCTCTCCGGCCCGCATATCGTGCAAGGAATGGAGCGGCTCGATGCGCAGGCGAGGAAGCCCGAGCTCGTCGCCCATCCGATCGAGCTGATCGCGCGGGCCTATGGGGTGACGTGACGCGTCGCGCCGTTCCGCCGTCATTGCGAGGAGCGAAGCGACGAAGCAATCCAGGGTCGTGGGGCCGCTCCTGGATTGCTTCGCTTCGCTCGCATTGACGCCCGAGGCGGCGCGAACGTTCGTCCACGCCACCGAACCGACTGAGAAGAAACTGGAGCGATCTCAAAATGGCGCCCAAGCACGACATCACCGTCGCCGATCTTCTGCCGCCGGCGGAATACGCCAAGGTTCGCGTCGAGAGCCGGCGCCGCATCGCGGCGCGAAAGCGCGATCGTCGCGTCGAGGTCGGGCCGTTCGTGACCTTCTATTTCGAGGATTTCGAGACGATCTGGCTGCAGATCCAGGAGATGATCCACATCGAAAAGGGCGGCCTCGAGCAGGCGCCGAGCGAGATCGCCGCCTATGGTCCGCTGATCCCCAAGGGCCGCGAATTGGTCGCGACCTTCATGATCGAGATCGACGATCCGCTGCGTCGACAGCGCGTGCTGGCGACGCTCGGCGGCATAGAGGAGACGTCTTTCATCGAATTGAACGGCGAGCGCATCGCCGGGCTCGCCGAGGCGGATCAGGACCGCACCAGCGCCGACGGCAAGGCCTCCGCCGTGCAATTCGTGCATTTCCCTTTCACCGACGCGCAGGTCGCTTCCTTCCGCACGCAAGGCGCCCGCGTGCTGATCGGCTTCACCCATGCGAATTACGGGCATATCGCCGTCATGCCGGAGGCGGTGCGGGCGGCGCTCGCGGGGGATTTCGCGTGAGCGGACGACAGGGCTCCGAATCCCGGTCGACAACTCCTATACAGCCGAGTCATGCCCGCGCTTGTCGCGGGCATCCACGCCGCGACATTGCGACACCCGGGGAGAAGCGGCGGCGTTGTTCCAAAAGACTCTCGTTTCTTCCATCACCACCACATACATCCGCGCCTCGTCGACATTGATTCGCGAGGCTCTCGGTTTTGGAGCGGCGCCTTGATCGACATGTCACTATTTTTGAAAAGCACGGGAATCGGCCTCGCCGTCGCGGCGCCGATCGGACCCATGGCTTTGCTCTGCATGCGGTCGACCTTGACGCGCGGCGTCGGACGCGGGCTCGCGATCGGCGGCGGCATAGCGAGCGCCGACGCGATCTATGCGACGGTCGCAGCCTGCGGTCTCGCCGGCGTCTCGGAATTCGCGCTCGCCTATGAGACGCCGATGCATCTCGCCGCAGGCCTCTTTCTCGTCTATCTCGGGCTGAAATCCTTACGCGCCGAAGCTGGCGCGGCGGAGCGGACCATCGCCCCGGGACAGGGTTTGGCGAAGGACTACTCGACCGCTCTGCTGCTGACCCTCGCCAATCCGCCGACGATCGTCATGTTCGCCGCCGTCTTTGCGGCGCTCGCGCCCTCGGCGGGGTTTCGGCCGCTCGACGCATTGGCGACTGTGGCGGGCGTCTTTGCCGGATCGCTGCTGTGGTGGTGCCTTCTCATCGGCGCAGTCGGCGCCTTGCGGCGCTCGCTCGGCGGGGCGGCGCGGGAATGGATCGATCGGCTCTCGGGCGTCGTCCTCGCCGGTCTCGGAGTCGTCGAGCTGCGTCGCGGCCTCGGCTGAGCCGGGCCGGGGCGCCAGGCGACTCTGGCCTTATTCGGCGAATGCCCTTAAAGGGCGTGGCGAGCTTCCACTGTTCAGCGAGCCTGAAACTTGACCATCCCATCCGCCGACCCCGTCTCGCGGCGGCGCACCTTCGCCATCATCTCCCACCCGGACGCGGGCAAGACCACGCTCACCGAAAAGCTGCTGCTGTTCGGCGGCGCGATCCAGCTCGCCGGCGCGGTGAAGGCCAAGCGCAACGCTCAGCAGACGCGCTCCGACTGGATGAGCATAGAGCGCGAGCGCGGCATTTCCGTCGTCACCTCGGTGATGACCTTCGAATATGGCGATTGCGTCTTCAACCTGCTCGACACGCCGGGCCACGAGGACTTCTCGGAAGACACCTATCGCACTCTCTCCGCCGTGGACGCGGCGGTGATGGTGATCGACGCCGCCAAAGGCATAGAGGCGCGCACGCGCAAGCTCTTCGAAGTCTGCCGGCTGCGCGACATTCCGATCGTCACCTTCATCAACAAGCTCGATCGCGAGGGCCGCGATCCCTTCTCCCTGCTCGATGAGATCGAGAAGACTCTGGCGCTCGACACGGCGCCCGTCACCTGGCCGATCGGCTCGGGCCGCAGCTTCGCCGGCACCTACTGCTTCGCCACCAAATCCGTGCGCAAGATCGACGCCGACACGGAGCCGATGACCGTCTCCGGCCTCGACGATCCGGCGCTGCTCGCGCTTCTGCCGGCGCATGAGGCGGGCGCCTGGCTGGAAGAAGCCATGCTCGCCGAGGAAGGCTGCAAGCAGTTCGAGCTTTCGGCCTTTCGCGAGGGGCATCTGACGCCCGTCTTCTTCGGCAGCGCATTGCGCAATTTCGGCGTGCGCGATCTCATCGACGCCATGGCCGAATATGCGCCCTCGCCGCGCGGACAGGACGCCGACAAGCGCCATGTCGCGGCCAAAGAGCCGAGGATGACCGGCTTCGTCTTCAAGATCCAGGCGAATATGGACCCGAACCATCGCGACCGCATCGCCTTCATGCGCGTATGCTCGGGCAAGCTCGCGCGCGGCATGAAGGCGAAGATCGTGCGCACGGGCAAGGCGATCTCGCTCAATGCGCCGCAATTCTTCTTCGCGCGCGACCGCTCCATCGCCGATGAAGCCTTTGCGGGCGATGTGGTGGGCATTCCCAATCACGGCATTTTGCGCATCGGCGACACGCTCACCGAGGGCGAGGAGATTTCCTTCCGCGGCGTGCCGAGCTTCGCGCCGGAGATTCTGCGCCGCATCGTCATCTCCGACGCGATGAAGGCGAAGAAGCTGCGCGAGGCGCTGCGCCAGCTCGCCGAAGAGGGCGTGGTGCAGCTCTTTCTGCCCAATGACGGCTCGGGCGCCCTCGTCGGCGTCGTCGGCGCGCTGCAGCTCGACGTGCTGGCGACGCGGCTCGAGGCCGAATATGGGCTGGAGACGAAATATGAGACCTCGCGCTTCTCCATCTGCCGCTGGATTTCCTCGAGCGATCCTGTCGCGCTGAAGAATTTCGTCGACTCGCATGGCTCGTCCATGGCGGAGGACATAGACGGCGCGCCGGTGTTCATGTCGTCGAGCGAGTTCCAGCTGCGCTATGACGCGGAGCGGCATCCTGCGATCGTGTTCTCGGATGTGAAGGATTATCAGAAGAGCGGGGCGGCGAAGGGGTGACGAGCATTCTGGCGATTCGCCATGAAAGGACTATAATCTCTTCGCATTGAGGAGAGCCGTCATGACCGACGATGCCCGCATCATTCTCGACCCCGCCGTGCTCGCCGGAAAGCCCGTGGTGCGCGGCACGCGGCTTTCCGTCGAATTCATCATCGGGCTGATGGCCGACGGCTGGAGCGAGGCCGATATTCTGCGCAATTATCCCGCTCTCGAGCGAGAGGATATCGCAGCCTGCCTCGCCTATGCGCGCGACGCGCTGAGGTCGGAGAAGATTTTCCCCAGCGCCGCGTAAGATGCGCTTTCTCGCCGACGAGAATTTTCCTGGCGCCGCCGTATCGGCCTTGCGAGCCGCCGGCCACGACGTTTCCTGGGTGAGTGAGAGGTCGCCGGGCGCCAAGGATACGGATGTTCTCGTCATGGCCGAGGATGAGGAGCGCATTCTTTTGACCTTCGACAAGGACTTCGGTGAGCTCGCTTGGAGCGCAGGGCTCTCGGCGGCATGCGGGATCATGCTCTTCCGATTGCCGACGCCGCCCCCCGCCACAATCGGAAACGTGCTCCTCGCCCGCATCGAAGAACGCAGCGACTGGGCGGGACATTTCTCGGTGATCGAAACGGGGCGCGTGCGCATGCGCTCCTCGCGCTCGGCTCGCAGCGCGGAAGAATGACGCGCCACTGCCGTTCGCGGGCCGCCGTCCTTATCTTCGCGGTCTGGGTCGCCGCGGAGGAAGACAATCCCGCCGCCTTCGCCTATGCTCCCCGGCCCCCTCACAGCGCAAGGAGAACCGACCCATGTCCGAGGCGTCATCCGGCCTCAGTCTCGATCCCGATGGCGATGGTTTCATTCTGAGCCGCACGGGCGACGATGGCGTGACGGCGAGGATCGCCCTCTCCGCCGCCGATATTCTCGCTTTGACCCGCTCGGCGTTGGCGCTGCGCGAGACGAGCCTCGCGCAGCGTCAGCCGGCGAGCGGCGACGTCGAGGCGGTGCTGGCGACGCCGGTCGAGAAAATCGCGCTCCATCGCGAGATGCTCGGCGACAATCTTCTCCTTACCCTCCTCTCGCCGGACGGCAATCGGCTGGCCTTCGCTCTGCCCTCCGCGCTCGCAGCCGAGCTCGCGGAACGGCTCGCGGGCGCGCTCGCCGAGCAGGCCGCAGCATTGCCGCCGCAGTGAGCCCCGCGCCTCACTGCGAGACGCGATATTCCTCGTCGAGCTCGCCGCGAATCAGCGTCACCACCCTCTCGGCGCCGGAGCGCAGCCAGCGCGCATGGCAGATTTTCGGGCCGCAGAGCACTTCGGGGAAGCGATAGAGCGGCCGGCCGGAGGCGAGCTTCAGGCCGAAATTGGCGTCCGGCCTCCAGCCCTGAGCGATGAGCTGGCCGCGATATTCGCGATAGATGGGCAGAAAAGAAGCGTCGGCCTCCTGCGCCCGCGCCGCCGCCGGGCCGATCAGGAGGAATGCGACGAGCGTCGCTGCGCGAGCGAAGCCGATCGAAATCATGAAAGCGCGCCTCCTCTGCGGTCGCGGCCGGTCGGACGCGCCGCTTGCCGCGCCGGGGACTTTCGATCTCGCGTCCCGCTCCGCCGCGAATTTCATCGCACGATCCCGCGGGGCTGAAAAGGGCCAGGACGAATCGAAAGAAAAACGGCCCCGCACGAAGCGCGGGGCCGGATGTCGCGGCGTTTCGAGCGCGCTCATCTTTCGCCCGCTTCCGGTCTCTCGCCCGCCTCCAGGGCGCGCGCGAGGCTATGGACGGAGGCGTCGCGCGTCCCGAGCGGAGCGAGTCCGTAGCGCTCCTCGATCAGCTTGAGGACCGAGGTCGTATCGTAATTCGTGTGGTCGACGCCCGAGCGCTCGAAGCGGGCGGAGATCAGCAGAGCGGGAATGCGCGTGCCGGGACCCCAGAGGTCGTGCGCGCCGCCGCCGCGATGACCTTCGCCGAGAGGGCTATGATCCCGTTCCGCCACCTGCTCTTTTTGATAGGGCGGGGGCGGCGCATGGTCCCAGGAGCCGCCGAACTCGTCGTAAGTGATGATGATCAGCGTGTCGCGGGCGTTCGGGCCATTCACTATGGCGGCGATCAGATCGACGAGGCGGGCGCTGCCGTCCGCCTCGCTCGCATAGCCGGGATGCTCGTTCTCCGCGCCGATGAGCTTCACGAAGCTGACCGGCTCGAGCTGTCCGGCCTTGGCCGCCTGGACGAACTCCGCCGCGTCGCGCAGATGCGCGGCGCGCGCCGCCGTGCCGCGCGCATAGGCCTTGAAATAGTTGAACGGCTGATGGTGGAACTGGAAGAGCTTGTCCGGGCAGATCGGATAGGCGGCGCCGGAAATCGCATTGGGGTCGCCGCAGTCGGGCCCGTTTCCATTGGTCCAGCCGGGCGCGCCGACGTCGCCATTGGCGTTGGACCAGCCGCCCGAATACCAGGCCCAGCCGATTCCCGCGGCGGAGAGCCGATCGCCGATCGTCGGATGTTCGAGCGGAGGCAGGCGTTTGGCTTCCGCCGTTCCGGGGGCGTAGGGCGGCGAGAAGGGCTGGATCGTGTTGATGACGTAGTCGCCGCAGGCGACATTCGCCGGCGTCGCCGGCCGTCCCGCCGGCGGATCGCAGGAGGCGGTCAGCGACGCGTCCTTGGCGGAAGAGCCGAGCGGATTCGTGTAGAGCGGCGTGCTGGTCGCCATGCCGTTCGCATCGACCACCGAATGGAGATCATGAGCGCTCGCGTCATTGAGCGCATTGGCGAAGACCGGGGTCGCCGCGGCGACGAGCCATTGGTGATTGAGGAAGGAGCCGCCGAAGGCCGATTGGAAGAAATGGTCGGCGACGATGTAATGCGGCGCGTCGGCGGCGTGCAGCGCCTTGTAGATGGGCAGCTTGGTCGTGTCGTAATAGCCCATGGAGAGGCCGGCGGCGTCGCTGCCCGTCACATAGCGATTCTGCTTGCCGCCGTTGATCTGGAACTGCTCGCTGTAAAAGCGATGCACGAGATCGCGCGTGCAGCCGCCCGCGAGGGCGCCGGCGGCGTTCTTCGGCGCGCCATGCGGCGCGAAGACGCCCGGCGCGGGGCAGGTCTTGTCAGTCGCCGCTATATAGGCGTCGATCTCGAAGGGCGCGTTGGGGAAGGCGCTGACGAAGGATGTCGCGCCGGTCGCATCCGTGCAGCGCGTCGCCAGCGAGGCGAGATTCACGTCGTTCTGCAACAGGCACTCAAAGGCTGTCGCGCCATCGGCGCGCGCCTGCGTCATATGCGCCGGATCGGCGGAGCGCAGGCCTTCGACGGGCTCGCCGCCCACGGAGCCCCAAAGTCCGAACAGATTGTCGAAACTGTGGTTTTCCTGGTAGATGATGACGAAGTGTTTGAACTCGTGCAGAGATTTCGAGCTCGCGGGGGTGGTGGCCGCCGCAAAGGCGACAGCCGCGAGGCCGAGGAGAGAACGCTCGAGAAACATGGTTGACGCCCCCTCGAAGATATTGCGGGTGGAAGCTAGAGCGTTTTCCGCTCGAACGGAATCGTTCGAGCGACCAGAATTCGCTCCAAACGAGAAACGCTAGAGAGCTTCCGATCCAGACGGATCGGAAGCTCTCTAGCGGCGGAAATTATCGGGTCGATGACAGCATTCGCCGCGCGGACGCCGGCGCTGCGGCGAAGTCCGCTCATTACGGCGGAACCGCCCCTTTTCGTCCCTGCGAGAGCGTGATAAGCGAGTTGCGAACACCGATGCGCGAGCGCGCATTCTGCGGATGATTTCGATCGGCCGAGAGAATTCTGCGCTAGAAATGGAAGCTCGAGGCCAGGATGGAGCGCCGCCGACGGCGCGCTCCGGGAAGGCCGGCTTCCCGCGAACGGCTCCGCCCGGAAGGCGCGGGCGAGCCGGAAGCCGCCGTCACTTGCTGCGCCTTCGTCTCGCATAGAGGCCTTGTCTCGCATAGAGGATGCTAAATGAGCCAATCCGCTTTCTTCACCGCCCCGCTCGCCGATTCGGACCCCGAACTCGCCAAGGCCATCGGCCTCGAGCTCGGCCGTCAGCGCGACGAGATCGAGCTCATCGCCTCCGAGAACATCGTGTCCAAGGCGGTTCTGGAAGCGCAAGGCTCTGTTCTCACGAATAAATATGCGGAAGGCTATCCGGGCAAGCGCTATTATGGCGGCTGCCAATATGTCGATATCGCGGAAAATCTCGCGATCGAGCGCGCCAAGCAGCTGTTCGGCTGCGGCTTCGCCAATGTGCAGCCGAACTCCGGCAGCCAGGCCAATCAGTCGGTCTTCCTCGCCCTGGCGACGCCGGGCGACGTCTTCCTCGGCCTCGACCTCGCCGCTGGCGGCCATCTGACCCACGGCTCGCCGGTCAATCTCTCCGGCAAATGGTTCAAGCCGATCCCCTATACGGTGCGCAAGGACGACCAGCGCATCGACATGGAGCAGGTCGAGAAGCTGGCGCAGGAGCACAAGCCCAAGCTCATCATCGCCGGCGGCTCCGGCTATTCGCGCATTTGGGACTTCGAGGCGTTCCGCAAGATCGCGGACAGCGTCGGCGCCTATTTCATGGTCGACATGGCGCATTTCGCCGGCCTCGTGGCCGCGGGCCTGCATCCCTCGCCCTTCCCGCACGCCCATATCGTCACCACCACGACGCACAAGACGCTGCGCGGCCCGCGCGGCGGCATGGTGCTGACCAATGACGAAGAGATCGCCAAGAAGATCAATTCGGCCGTGTTCCCCGGCCTGCAGGGCGGCCCGCTGATGCATGTCATCGCCGGCAAGGCGGCGGCCTTCGGCGAGGCGCTGAAGCCGGAATTCAAGGCCTATCAGCAGCAGGTGAAGGACAACGCCCAGACGCTGGCCCAGACCCTCGTCGACGCCGGGCTGGCCATCGTCTCCGGCGGCACCGACAATCATCTGATGCTCGTCGATCTGCGTCCGAAGAAGCTGACCGGCAAGGCGGCGGAAGCCGCGCTCGGCCGCGCGCATATCACCTGCAACAAGAACGGCATTCCCTTCGATCCGGAGAAGCCCTTCGTCACCTCCGGCATTCGCCTCGGCTCGCCGGCGGCCACCTCGCGCGGCTTCGGCGCGGCGGAGTTCAAGACCGTCGGCGCCTATATCGTCGAGGTGCTGGACGGTCTCGCGGCCAAGGGCGAGGCGGACAATGCCGCGACGGAAGCCGCGGTGAAGGAGAAGGTCCACGCGCTGACGGCGAAGTTCCCGATCTATTGATCGGGGCTGCGCGCCCGTCTTTGCGAGCGAAGCGAAGCAATCCAGGGCGGCCTCGCGGCTCTGGGTCGCTTCGCTCCTCGCGATGATGGAGACAAGGGCGGTGAGGTGAGGCCATGCGCTGTCCCTATTGCGGTTCGCCCGACACACAGGTGAAGGACTCGCGGCCGGCCGAGGATTCTTCCTCGATCCGTCGCCGCCGGGTGTGCCCCGGCTGCGGCGGTCGTTTCACCACTTTCGAGCGCGTGCAGCTGCGCGAACTGATCGTGGTCAAGAAATCGGGCCGCCGGGTGCCCTTCGATCGCGACAAGCTGATGCGCTCGCTCGAAGTCGCGCTGCGCAAGCGCCCGGTCGATCCAGAGCGCGTCGAGCGTATGGTGAACGGCGTCGTGCGCCAGCTCGAGAGCTCGGGCGACGCCGAGATCGAGAGCGCGCAGATCGGCGAATTGGTGATTCAGGGCCTCAAATCGCTGGACGATGTGGCCTATGTGCGTTTCGCCTCCGTCTATCGCGATTTTCGCGAGGTCAGCGATTTTCATGCGCTGATCGACGAATTGTCGCAAAGCGAAGGCGAGCAGCGCGCGGAGAAGGCCGAACGGGCCGAAACCGCGCCGGGCGGAAGATGACCGCGACGAAGCCGGAAACAGATTCTCGGGCCCTCGAGGACGACGCCTTCATGGCGGCGGCGCTGGCGCTCGGCCGGCGCAATCTCGGCCGCACGGGGCCGAACCCTTCCGTCGGCGCGCTGATCGTCAAAGACGGCGTCGTCGTGGCGCGCGGCTATACGGCGGTCGGCGGACGCCCGCACGCCGAGGCGATCGCCGTCGCGGCGGCCGGCGAGGCGGCGCGCGGCGCGACGCTCTATGCGACGCTCGAGCCTTGCTCCCATCACGGCTCGACGCCGCCCTGCGTCGATGCGATCATCGGCGCCGGCGTCGCGCGCGTCGTCTCGGCGCTCGAGGACCCGGACCCGCGCGTCGCCGGCCGCGGCCATGCGCGCTTGCGCGAGGCCGGGATCGAGGTGACGATCGGCCTGCGCGCGCGTGAGGCGCGCGCCGATCATCTCGGCCATATTCTGCGGGTCACGCAGGGCCGGCCGATGGTGACGCTGAAGCTCGCGCGGACGGCCGACGGCTACGCCGCGGGCGCGGATCACGATCCGCGCCTCTTCATCACCGGCGCGCTTGCCGATTCCGTCACCCATATCGAGCGGTCGCTGCATAGCGCGATCATGATCGGCCATGGCACCGCTTCGATCGACGATCCGCTGCTCACCGTGCGCCTGCCCGGGCTCGAGGCGTTCAAGCCGCTGCGCGTCGTGCTCGACGCGCGGCTGCGCCTCTCGCGCGGCTCGCGCCTCGCCGCCACCGCCCATGAGACGCCGACCCTCGTCATCGCCGGCGAAAGCGTGACGGAGGCGCAGGCGCAGGAATTCGCCGCCGCGACAGGAATAGAGGTCGCGCGCGTCTCCATCGACGCCGCCGGGCGTCTCGCGCTCGGCGAGGCGCTGGGCGAGCTCGCGCGTCGCGGCGTCACCCGCGTCTTCAGCGAGGGCGGCCCACGCATCGCCGAGAGCTTGCTCGTCGCCTCGCTCGCCGACGAGGTCGTCATTCATACGGGCTTGAAGCCGCTCGGCCGTCCGGGGCGGCTCGCTCTGTCGTCCGCGGCGCTGGCCATTCTGGACGACGAGAGCCGCTATCGTCTCGCCGATACGGCCATGCTCGGCGTCGATCGCATGACGCGCTACGAGAGGATCGGCTAGAAATGTTCACGGGCCTCGTCACCGACATCGGCGAAATCCTCGAAGTCGCGCCGCGCGGCGAATTGCGCCGCTTGGCCATCGCCTGCGATTATCCGCTGGAGACGATTGCGCTCGGCGCCTCCATCGCCTGTTCCGGCCCCTGCCTCACGGCCGTCGGCCTGCGCCGCGAGGGCGCGCGCACGGTGTTCGAGGTGGACGCCGCCGCCGAGACTCTGGCGCGCACCACGGCGGACGAATGGGCGGTCGGCCGCCGCATAAATCTCGAGCGCTCGCTGAAGATCGGCGACGAGCTCGGCGGCCATATCGTCACCGGCCATGTCGACGGCGTCGCGACGATCCTTTCGCGCGAGGATTTCGACGGAATGTCGCGCTTCTGGATCGAGGCGCCGCATGAATATGCGCGCTTCATCGCCGAGAAAGGCTCGGTCGCGCTGGACGGAACCTCGCTCACCGTGAATGCGGTGGAGGGCGATCGTTTCTCCGTGCTGATCATCCCGCACACGCTCGCGGTGACGACATGGGGCGGCTATAGGGCGGGGGATCGCCTCAATCTCGAGGTCGATCTGATGGCGAGATACGCCGCGCGGCTGGCGGAAGCGGGGAAGTAGCCCGCGTCATTGCGAGCCGCAGGCGAAGCAATCCAGCAGCCGTGGGGCGGCATCTTTGATGAAACGCCGCCGCGACGCTCACGGGCTGTAGGCTTTCCGCGAAAAAATGTGTATCGATCGCCGCTTCGTTTCCGCAAGCGTCGCGCGCCCCTTCCCCAACCCTCCCCGCTGCGCGGGAGAGGGAGCGGGCTTCGCCCTTCATCGGGGGGGCGCGCAACGCTCGCCGCATCCCTCTCCCGCGCAGAGGGTGAGGGCGGGGGCTTTGCGGCCTCGCGCCCTCGCAAGGAGTCACGAATGGCAGGGTCCTACCGCGCCGATGACGACGATCTCGCGCCCGTGCAAGGCGCGCGCATTCTCGTCGTCGAATCGCGTTTCAATGAAGATATCGTCGAGCTTTTGCACGAGGGCGCCGTCCGCGCGCTGGAAGAGCTCGGCGCGGACGTCACCACCATCACCGTCCCCGGCGCGCTCGAGCTCGCGGCCGGCGCGGCCATCGCGCTCGACGCGGCGGAGGCCGCCGGCGCGCCCTATGAGGGCGTCGTCGCGCTCGGCTGCGTCATTCGCGGCGACACCTATCATTTCGAGATCGTGGCCAATGAGAGCGCCCGCGCGCTCACCGATCTCTCCGTCGCGCGCCGCCTGCCGCTCGGCAATGGCGTCTTGACCGTGGACAATGAGGAGCAGGCCGTGGTGCGCGCCGATCCCAAGCAGGGCGGGGCCGACAAGGGCGGCGACGCGGCGCTGGCCGCGCTCGCGCTGGTGCGGCTGAAACGCAAGCTCGGGGGCGGCGCATGAGCGTCGAGGAGAGGTCGGCCGCGAGGCTCGCCATCGTGCAGGCGCTCTATCAGATGGAGGTCGCCGGCAAGGGCGTGAACGAGATCTTCGCCGAGTTCGAGGCGCATTGGATCGGCCGCGAGATCGAGGGCGTGCAATATAAGCCGGCCGAGCTGCAGTTCTTCCGCGACATTGTGAAGGGCGTGCTCGACAATCAGGCGACGATCGACCGCGCGCTCGATTCCGCGCTGCAGGGCGGCTGGCCCTTGCAGCGCATCGAGGCGGTGATGCGCGCCATTCTGCGCGCCGGCGCCTTCGAGCTCGGCTTTCGCCGCGACATACCTGTCAAAGTGGTCATCAAGGAATATGTGGACGTCGCCGGCGCCTTTTTCGGCGCGACCGAGTCCGGCATGATCAACGCCGTGCTGGATCGTCTCGCCCGGCAGGCGCGGCCGGAGCAATTCGCCGAGAAGTGATGCGGCGTTTGCGAGCCTCTAAGGCTCCCGGTCCAAAGCGCGTCCTGGACCGCGAGCCTTAGAGGCTCGCACTTCTCTTTAGGAGGAAGCGATGGCGGGGCGCCGCTTCAGCGAGGACGAGCTCATCGCCGAAATCTTCGCGCCGCTTTCGGCCGACGGCGCCTTCGGCCTCACCGACGACGCGGCTCTGCTGCCGCTGCGCGGGGCGCGGGAGATCGTCGTCACCACCGACGCGCTCGTTTCCGGCGTGCATTTCTTCCCCGAGGATCCGCCCGGCCTCGTCGCCAAAAAGTCCTTGCGCGTCAATCTTTCCGATCTCGCCGCCAAGGCGGCGGAGCCTTTGGGTTTTCTGCTCACTCTGGCGCTGCCGCCGGACTGGACCAACGCCTGGGCGCGGAGCTTTTCCGCCGGCCTCGCCGAGGATGCGCGGGAGTTCGCCTGCCCCCTCTTCGGCGGCGACACCACGGCGACGCCCGGTCCTCTGACCATCTCCATCACCGCTTTCGGCCGCGCCGCGCGCTTCGTCTCGCGTTCGGGCGCGCGGCCGGGGGATCGCATTTTCGTCTCGGGGACGATCGGCGACGCGGCGCTCGGCCTCGGCGTCGCGCGCGGCGAAGCCTTCGCCGGCAGGCTCGGCGCGGCGGCGCGGGCGCATCTGCTCGATCGCTACCATCTGCCGCAGCCGCGCCTGCCGCTGATCTCAGCGCTGCGCGATCATGCGAGCGCCGCCATGGATGTCTCGGACGGTCTCGCCGGCGACCTCGCCAAGCTGCTCAGGACGAGCGGGGCGCGCGCGCGCGTGGAGCTCGGGCGGGTCCCGCTCTCGGCGGCGGCGCAGGAGGCGATCGCGGCGGAGCCGGGCCTCTTCGAGCGCGCGGTCACCGGCGGCGACGATTACGAGATTCTCTGCTGCGCGCCGCCGAAGGCCAGACCGGCGCTCGAGCAGAGTTCTCGAGAGGCGGGCTTGGCGCTGATCGAAATAGGAGAGGTCCTTCCCGGCTCGGAGCCGCCGCTCTTCCTCGGTCCCGATCGTTCCCCGAAGCGCTTCGACAAGGCGTCGTTCACCCATTTCTGATGGGCTGGTCTCGAAATCATGTCTGCGGCATGAGTTCGGCTCTCATCTTCGCCGGGGCGGAGCGCCGGGGCTCGGAGCTGGGATCGGATTGCTTCGCTTCGCTCGCGATGATGGGCGGGGCGGTCACCGCCTTCTTCGAGCGAAGCGATCATACGGAAGCGGTATTTACTGATTGACCCGCGCGCGCCCAAACTGTTAATTTTTTCTAAATTTAGATTTCGACATATTGGTGAAATAATGAAATATAGACCAGAAATAGATGGTATTCGTGCCGTCGCTGTCGTCTCTGTTATTTTATATCATGCAAAATTTGAGGGGTTCCAAGGCGGCTTTGTCGGTGTCGACGTATTTTTCGTTATCAGCGGCTTTCTCATCACGCGCCTCATCCACGAAGAGATTCAAAACGGATCGTTTTCTCTCCTGTCGTTTTACGAGAGACGTATGCGCCGCATATTGCCTGCGCTCTATCTCGTCATATTTTCGTGCATTCTGTTGTCTTTGCTTTATATGCTTCCACTGGAGATGATAGACTTCGGAAGTAGTGTAAAATATACCATATTGTTTTCTTCGAATATATTTTTCTCGAGAAGCATTGGTTATTTCACTTCGAACGTCGATAGCTGGCCGCTCATCCATACATGGTCGTTATCGCTCGAAGAGCAATTCTATTTTGTTTTTCCGATTTTCATGATTTTCATGGCGAGGCGAGGCGCGCCGCTGATTTTCGTGCTGGCGGTCTCGTCGGCGTTCAGCTTCGCGCTGGCGGAATGGGCGTCGAGAACGCATCCCGCGTTCAATTTCTATTTGCTGCCGACGCGCGCATGGGAGCTCGGCGTCGGCGCGATCGTCGCGCTCTCGCCCTTGGATCGGCTGCGGCTCCCCCGTGGCGTCTGCGAAGCCGCGTCGGTCGCCGGCCTGTCCGCCATCGCGCTGACGGTCACGCTCATCGATCACAATTTTCCTTTTCCGGGAGTTTTCGCGCTCGGCCCGGTCATCGGCGCGGCGCTCCTCATCCAATTCGCGCATGAGGAGACGTTGTGCGGCCGGCTTCTGAGTTTCGATCCCGTGGTTCGCGTCGGCCTGCTCAGCTACAGCGCCTATCTCTGGCATCAGCCGCTGTTCGCCTTCGCGCGGCTCGTCCTTCCTCGGTCGCCGAGCTGGGAGCTGCTGCTGCTCCTTTCCGCGGCCGCCTTCTGCCTCGCCTATTTCTCCTGGCGATATGTCGAATTGCCCTGCCGGGACAGGCGACGCGCGCCGGCGCGGCAGGTGGCGCTCGGCGTCTGCGCCGCGGGCCTCGCATTATTCGGCGTCGGCGTCGCCATCGACGGGCTGAACGGACTTCCGGGCAGATACTCGCCGAACATAACGGCTGTCGCCGCGGAAGGCGGCTACCGTATCCCGCGCGCGGCCGAATGTTATGGCGACGCCTACCATTTCATCGAGCCGAGCCGAGCGTGCGATTATCATCCCGAACGGCCGGCGCGCATCGCGATCTGGGGCGACAGCCACAGCGCGTCGATCGCCGGGGCCCTCGCCGATCGATTGGACGAGGAGGGCGCGTCGCTCAAGCAATTCAGCTTCTCTGCATGTCCTCCCTTTCCCGGGGTTCATTTCCTCGAGGCGAAGAACAGCCTCTGCATATCCTACAATAAGCAGGTCTTTTCCTATATTCGAGCGCATCGCGAGCTCGAGACGATCATTCTTTACGCTCGTTGGCCGGTCTACATGGACGGTTACGGCTATGATAACGGGGAGGGCGGCCGAGTCGACGGCGGCCGATATCTTCTCGCCCTGCCATCGACCAGGGGCCGGGAGTTCGCCGAGGATCCGGGCCGGGTCGAAGCGGTGGGCGCGATCTTGAGAGCGGACATCGAAGAGCTCTTGAGCCTCGGACGCAGGGTCGTGCTGGTCTATCCGACGCCGGAAATGGGACGCGCGATCCCGCGCAGTGTGGCGCGACGAAAGCTCGTCGGCGGAGAAGACGCGATCTCGGTCAGCTACAAATTCTTTCAGGACCGAACATTCACCTTTCGCGATCAGATCGACCGTCTTCCGGACAGCTGGAACCTCTTGCGCGTGAGAGCCGGAAGCGCCTTCTGCAATGCGTCGCTCGATCGCTGTATCGGCGAAATCGGCGACAAGCCCCTCTATTTCGACGATAATCATCTCAACGCGAGAGGCGCTTCGCTGCTGGCGCGCCTCATCGTGGAAGAGATGAAGAGGAAAGGCTGGCTTTGAGGCCGCGCTGTCGTCCCGCTCGAGGCGCCGCCATTGCCCAGCCCCCGCGTTTCTGGCATGAAACGCAGTGATTTCCCGGGCGCCGCAGTCGAACGATTCGCCTGCGGCGGGAAGCTCGTCGTGCCGGGATGGATGCGCCGTAAGCGCCAGACGATCAGAACAATGAGCGCGCGCGGCCGAGGAACGGAGAGGGCGCAATCGTCATGGTATTGTTTCTCAGCATCGTCTTCGGACTATTGTCCGTCGCCTATGGCGTCAAGACATCGCAGGAGCTCCTGAAGACCGACGCCGGCACCGCGCGTATGCAGGAAATCTCCGGCGCGGTCGCCGAGGGCGCGCAGGCCTATCTGAAGCGCCAATATACGACGATCGCCTATGTCGGCGGCGTCATCTTCGTCCTGCTCGTCATTCTGCTCGGCTGGGCGGTCGCCTTCGGCTTCCTCATCGGCGCGGCGCTCTCGGGCGCGGCCGGCTTCATCGGCATGAATGTCTCCGTGCGCGCCAATGTCCGCACGGCGCAGGCGGCGACGCAATCGCTCGCCGGCGGCCTCGACATCGCCTTCAAGGCGGGCGCGATCACCGGCCTGCTCGTCGCCGGCCTCGCCCTGCTCGGCGTCGCGATCTATTACTTCGTCCTCACCGTCTTCGTAGGCTTCGCGCCCTCCGATCGCGTCGTCGTCGACGCGCTGGTCGCGCTCGGCTTCGGCGGCTCGCTGATCTCCATCTTCGCGCGCCTCGGCGGCGGCATCTTCACCAAGGGCGCCGATGTCGGCGCGGATCTCGTCGGCAAGGTCGAGGTCGGCATTCCGGAGGATGATCCGCGCAATCCGGCCACCATCGCCGATAATGTCGGCGATAATGTCGGCGATTGCGCGGGCATGGCGGCGGACCTCTTCGAGACCTATGTCGTGACCATCGTCGCGACCATGGTGCTCGCTTCGATCTTCTTCGCCGGACAGGCGGGCCTTTCTTCGGCGATCGTCTATCCGCTGGCGATCGGCGGCCTCAGCATCGTCACCTCCATCGCCGGCACTTATTTCGTGAAGCTCGGCGCCGACGATTCCGAGATCGGCAAGATCGCGACGCCTCTGTTCGAGAAGATCGGCGTGCCGGACACGATCATGGGCGCGCTCTACAAGGGCCTAATCGCCGCAGGCGTGCTGTCGATCGGCGGTCTTTTCCTCGCCACCACTTTCACGGTCGGCTGGGGCGAGATCGGCAAGGCCAATGGAGAGGCGATCCACGGCTATGGCCTGTTCTTCGCCGGCCTCATCGGCCTCATCGTTACGGGCCTCATCGTCTACATCACCGAATATTACACCGGCACCGGCAAGCGCCCGGTCAAGTCGATCGCCCAGGCCTCCGTGACCGGCCATGGCACGAACGTCATCCAGGGCCTCGCCGTGTCGCTCGAGGCGACGGCGGCGCCGGCGGTGGTGATCGCGCTCGGCATCGTCTTCGCCTATCAGGCGGGCGGCCTCTATGGCGTCGCCATTGCGGTGACGACCATGCTCGGTCTCGCCGGCATCATCGTCGCGCTCGACGCCTTCGGCCCGGTGACGGACAATGCCGGCGGCATAGCGGAGATGGCCGGCCTGCCCAAGGAAGTGCGCCACAACACCGACGCGCTCGACGCCGTCGGCAACACCACCAAGGCGGTGACAAAGGGCTACGCTATCGGCTCCGCGGGTCTCGGCGCGCTGGTGCTGTTCGCCGCCTATTCCAATGATCTGCGGCATTTCACCGAGAGCGGCGTTCCCTATTTCAAGGATATCGGCAAGGTCGATTTCGATCTCGCCAATCCTTATGTCGTCGCCGGCCTCATCCTCGGCGGCCTCATTCCTTATCTCTTCGGCGGCATCGCGATGACGGCGGTCGGCCGCGCGGCGGGCTCCGTGGTGGAGGAGGTGCGTCGGCAGTTCAAGGAGAAGCCCGGCATAATGGACGGCACGGAGCGCCCGGATTACGGCCGCGCCGTCGACATGCTGACGCAGGCGGCGATCAAGGAGATGATCGTTCCCTCGCTGCTGCCGGTGCTGGCGCCGATCGTCGTCTATTTCGGCGTGACGATCATCTCGGGCTCCAAGGCCAATGGCTTTGCGGCGCTGGGCGCGGCGTTGCTCGGCGTCATCGTCAACGGCCTCTTCGTCGCGGTGTCGATGACCTCCGGCGGCGGCGCCTGGGACAACGCCAAGAAGAGCTTCGAGGACGGCTTCACCGACAAGGACGGCGTCACCCATTACAAGGGCGGCGACGCGCATAAGGCCTCGGTGACGGGCGACACGGTCGGCGATCCCTATAAGGACACCGCCGGCCCGGCCGTGAATCCGGCGATCAAGATCACCAATATCGTGGCGCTGCTGCTGCTGGCGATCTTGGCGCGGTAAGCGGATAGCGAAACGACGAAGCGAAGAGGCGGGGGCGACCCCGCCTTTTTCGTGTCGGCTTCTGTTCTTGATTTATCTTGACGTTTCTTGATGCCGCTCGATATTGTTTTTTCGGAAGGAGAGCGTCATGGCCATCGTCAGGGAAAAATTCGCCACGCAGGTGGATCGCGACGTGTTGGCGGCGGTCCGAAAAATTGCCAAGGAAGAGGGTCGGCAGCTTCAATCGATCGTCGAAGACGCTCTCGGCGACTATGTCGAAAAGCATGACAAGGCGCGACCGCGGCCGCATGTGATGTCCGCCTACCGGTCGAGTCTCGAACGTTATGGACCGCTTTATGAGAAACTCGCCAAGTGACGGATTATCTGACCCTGGTCGAGGCGCTGGCCATTCACCACGACCAGATTGAGCATTTCGGCGGCGCCCAGGGAGTTCTTGACCTCGGGCAGCTCGAAGCGGCGCTGTTCCGGCCGCAAACAGGATATTATCCTGACTTGATCGCCCAAGCGGCCGCGCTGTGGGAAAGCGCCTCGCAAAATCATCCCTTCGTAGATGGCAACAAACGCACGGCTTTCGCTGTAATGTTCACATTCCTGGCGATGAATGGCGTCCGTTTGACAGCCGACGCCGACGAGACGTGGGCGTTCCTGTCTCATCTCTACGACGCCGACGCTTTTCGTTTCAACGCTCTCGACCAATGGCTGAGGAACAATACGGCGCCGATCGGCGAGGCGAAGCGCTGACGTCACCCCAACCTGTCCCCGAACAAAAACTCCATCGCCCGATCGAGCCTGATATGCGGCAGCGGCAGGGGCTCCTTGTCGCGGCCGAGCGCGGCGATCGGCGGGCGGAACTTCAGGAAGCGGAAATCCGCGTCCTCCTCCGGCAGCGCCAGCGCGTCGCCGCGAAAAACGTGACGTGGATCGGCCGGCAATTCGCCCGGAAAAATCGCCCCCTCCGCCACGCCGTCGAACACGTCGTCGCCGATGCGCTCGCCTTCGATCGGCGTGCCGACGATGGCCGCGAGCTGCTCCCCGTCATGCTTGACGATGGCTTCGCGCGTCGCCCGCACGGCCGCGAGCGCGATAACGTCGATCGTCGCGCCGACGCCCTCGGCCCGCTCGATCGCGCGCGAGGTCAAATGCCGCAGCACGGCCTCCAGCCGGTCATGGCTCGTATGGTGGAGATGGTCCGCCTTGGTCGCCGCGAACAATATGCGGTCGATCTTCGGGCGGAAGATCGTCGCCAGCAGATTGGAGCGGCCGGTGCGAAAGGCGGTCAGCACATCGGCGAGGGCGGTCTCGAGGTCGCGAACGGCGGCGGGGCCGGAGTTCAGCGCGGCGAGCGCGTCGACGAGCACGATCTGGCGGTCCAGCCGCGCGAAATGATCGCGGAAGAAAGGGCGCACCACATGGGTCTTATAGGCCTCATAGCGGCGCTCCATCATCGCCGCGAGACTGCCCGAGGGCGGGGCGCCGTCCTCCTGCACCGGCAGCGGCGCGAAAGTCAGCGCCGGCGAGCCCTCGAGCTCGCCCGGCATCAGAAAGCGGCCGGGCGGCAGCGTCGACAGCGCGAAACGCTCGGTCTTGGCGGCGCGCAGATAATTGGTGAAGAGCGCGGCGAGCTTGCGCGCCACCTCCTCCGAGGCGCGCCCTAGCGGATCGGTCCCGGCCGTCGCGCCGCGCCAGTCGGCGGCGATCGTCGCGCGCGCGGCGGAGGCGGCCGCCTCCAGCGTCTCTCGCGACCATTGGGCGTAGGATTTGCCGAGCAGCGGCAGGTCGAGCAGCCATTCGCCCGGATAATCGACAATGTCTATGTCGAGCCGCGCCGGGCCGGAGCGGAGGCTCCCCATCAGCCCGGCCTGCTTGCGGTCATATTCCAGCGTCACCCGCAGCTCGGAGATGCGCCGCGTCGATTGCGGCCAATGGCGGTCGGCGCCGGTCAGCGCGGACAAATGCTCCTCATAGGCGAAGCGCGGCACGGCGTCGTCGGGCTGCGGATCGAGATGGGCGCTGCGCAGGCGATTCTCGGCGGCGACGCGGAAGACGGGCAGCTGATTCTTGCGGCCGGCTCCGGCGTTGCGCGCGGCGACGGCGCGGGTCAGATGATGCACGAGCGAGGTGATGAACACCGTCTTGCCCGAGCGCGACAGGCCGGTCACGCCGAGCCGCAAGCGGCCTCCCGCCAGAAAATCCCTGAGGCTGGCGGCCGCGACGGCGGTCTCGAAGAGAAGGTCGGATATCTGCGACAAGGGCGTATCGGCTCGGGCGGCGAGGATCGCTTCATGTAACAAGCGGCCGGTGATTTGGGTAGCGGGGGCAGCCGGCGAGAGGGCCCTATCCACCCAAGTGTGCCTTCGCCAGCGCGCAGAGCGCTGCTGCCGGCGCGGGCGTTCAATCCGCAACCCGATCCGCCCGGCGACTTCGGCCGCGGCGCGCAAGGATTTCGTCCGCAGGAGCGAAGGCCACGGCGCGACAAGGCGTCGCGCTTCGGCCTTTTCTCCTTTTCAGGCCCTCAGTCCGGCTCGTCGGCGACGCCCCCGCGCAGATCGCCCGGCGTCACGAAACGCTCGAGATGGCCGGCGCCCTCGGCGACCTCGGCCCAATCCTCGGCCTCGAAATCCAGCACGGCGAGAGCCGCGGTGGGAAATTTGGAGCGCATACGGGTGAGCGCCTCCGGCTCGCCGTTCGCGGCCAGGGCCGAGGCGAGCTCGGCGAAGCCGGGATTATGGCCGATGGCGAGCAGCGTCGAGGTCTCGGCCGGGGTCTGGCGCACGACATCCAGCAGGCGGTCGGGCGTGGCGAGATAGATGCCGTCGTCCAGCCTGCGCTCGACCTGCCCGGGGAAGGCCTCGAGCGTCAGATCCAGCGTCCGCTTGGCGCGGCGCGCGTCGGAGGCGACGGCGAGGTCCGGCGCCAGCCCCGCCTGCGCCAGATAGCGGCCGACGGAACGCGCGTCCTCCTCGCCTCGCTTGGTCAACGGGCGCTGGCGGTCGCCCCCGGCGGAATGGGCGTCGGCTTTGGCGTGGCGCAGCAGGATGAGACGTCGCATCATTCGTTCGATCCGATTGCTCGAGGCGGCGCGGAGCGGGATCGCACCGAGCGGCTGCTGGTGAAACGCGCCGCGCCGGCGCTCCGGACGCCGGTCCGGCATGAAATCGATTTTCCTCGATCATAGCGAAAGTTTCGCGACGCGGCGCGCCCATATGCGTGGCGCCCTGCGCCGGCCGGGCGAGCGATTCGCCGCGCCGCTCCGCTCGCGCGCGAGGTTTTCGAAGGCCTCCGGTTGCGCTATAGCATTTTCCCCAATGGCGGCGAGCCGCCGTTCCGCGCGCGAGAGGACGGATTTCTCGCGCGCGGCTGGATTTGTCGACGGCGGCGCTCGCGCCGTGAGAACTGGGGGAAGGGAACGCATGATTCGCGAATTCCAATATCGTGGCGAAACTTTCAGGGTCAACGCGCATGGCGTCGCCGGTCACGAGGAGGTGTTCATCATTCACCTCGTCGACGGCGAGGAGGAAGGCGAGATCTCCATCGACCGCATGACCGAGGAGAACGACACCAGCGCGCCGATCGACGCCATTTGCGTGATGCTGTGCGACAAGCTCATCATCGAGAACAGCATCGATGTCGCTGATCCGGACGGAGCCTTCGCCTGGGTCGAGATGAAGACTCAGCGCGACGTGCTTCCGACCCGCGACGACTGGGCCGCTCACTGACGCTGACGCCGGCTCTGCCGGTCTTGTGATTGTCTTTGTCGAGAGGCCGCTCCGGGCGGCTTCTCGACGAAAACGGCGCGATCCCGCCATGGGAGAGGCCTCATGTCTTCCTTCGACCCTGCCGCAGGCGGGCGGGGCGATTTTTTGACTTTTACGACCGTCGATATTCGTTCGGGACATTGTGGCGCACGAATGTCGGCGCATCACCAAACTCTAGGGGTTGCATCATGAACGATATGCCCGCCGCAATGGAAAAAGTTGCGATCGCAAATCCATATGACGAGCAAATCAAGGCCGCAGGCTGGGTCAGATCGACGACTTCTTTCGGTCGTCCGATATATGTGTCGCTGTTCGACGACGTCATTTCCTCGGAAATTATGTGCAAAGGCGAGTGGTCCAAAGAAATTACCGAAGCGATCGCCGCGCGCCTCACGCCCGAAACGGTGTTCCTGGACATCGGGGCGAATGTCGGATGGTTCACCCTTTTCGTCGCAGATTATTTGGCTCGGAACAGCGGGTCGGGGAAAGTTCACAGCATCGAAGCCAATCCGATCATTTTACCCTATTTATATGCCTCGGTCGTGGAAAACGGCTTGGCGTCTCTCGTCGAAATCAAACCCTATGCCGTCGCCGCGACGCAAGGGCTGCTAGAAATGTCGGCGATGACATCCGGAAATCTCGGCGGGGTTGGAGTCCACCTTCTCGGAACTATGCCAGGTCCACGAAATATCGTGCCCGTGCTGCCGATCGACGACTTGCTCTGCGATCTTTCTCGGCTCGACCTGATCAAGATGGACGTCGAAGGGGCCGAACTGCTCGCATTGCAGGGAGCGGAAAAGACGCTGCGGCGGTTCAAGCCGACGCTCATCATGGAGATCAATTTAGCAAGGCTCGAGGGCACGTCCGGGTGCGGCCTCGCGGAGCTCGTGTCTTACATGGAAAGCATCGGCTTTTTTCCCTACGATTTCCGCAACCGCGCCCTTGGCGCAGAGATCGAGCTAACTCTTGCGCGACTCGAGGATTTGCACTCCAACGACAAAATGTACGACGTCATGTTCAAACCTCGCGCATAGTAGAGCTGTTTTTCATCGCTTCGTTATTCGATGGCGCGACGCTATGCGGAATGTTGAACTGCGGAGTTGCAAAATGATCTTTCCTCTGCTCTCGGCGCTCTCATCCTGGCGTCGATCGCGGCGGCGCAGGAACGACGGCGATCGCCGCACGCCTGTCGGCCTTCGGCAACACCGATCCCGGCGCCAAAAATAGCAACCTTATTTTCGTTTCCTGTGGAGACTATGCGTATGCGAGCATGATTTCCGCGCCTTACCCGCTCGTCATGATCGGCGGAGGCCGGCAATGCGTGCATTTCACCTCCGCGCAACTGTCCAGAAGCCCGCAACCCCTTTCGTCGATATGCTCGCTAGCTCCAAAGCCAGCTCATTGCGCGATTTCAGCATCGACGGAAAACAATCGGATAAGCTGTTCACGACGCCGACGATCTATGGTGGCTCGATCGCCGCGGGTGCGATCATCATCATTCAGAGCGACGACAGATCGTCGAAAATCTCAGCGTGACGAATAGCTGGGACAATTGCTTTATTTGGACACCATTCACTTCGCCCGGCAGTGCGACAGCCAACGCTGGGTTGCCGAAAAGGAAGCATTGGAGCAATATAAACACGTCAAATCGTGGCCTCGGAGCGTTCGAGAGGCCGCTGTGCGCGGCTTCTCGACGAAAGGGCGCGCGCCCGCGCCATGGAAGAGGCCCATGACCTGCAACCCCGCCGCGCCCGCGGCCGAGTGGATCGATTTTTCACATTTCGCGGCCGTCGATATTCGCATCGGCACGGTCGTCGCCGCTCATCCATTTCCCGAGGCGCGCAAACCGGCATTCAAGCTCGAGATCGATTTCGGGCCGGGCGTCGGAATCAAGCGCTCCAGCGCGCAGATCACGGTTCACTACGACATATCGACGCTCGTCGGCCGGCAGGTGGCGGCGGTGGTGAATTTCCCGCCGCGCCAGATCGGCAAATTCATGTCCGAGGTGCTGACGCTCGGCTTTCCGGACGAAAATGGCGATGTCGTGTTGGTCGCGCCGGAGCGGGCCGTGCCGAATGGCGCGCGGTTGTATTGAGAGGGCGACGTCGCCCGGCGATTCCCTCACGTCTGCCCCGGCCGCAGCCGGTAGAAGATGTGATTGCCGATCTTGTCCATCTTCTTCAACGCTTTGGCCCAGCGCGGCTTGACGTAATTGGCGTGGTAGTGCGTCGAGCGGCCGACGTCGGAAATATAGGTATGGCCGTTCATCACCTCGTCGGCGATGCGCTGCGCCGTGGTCCAGGAGTCGGGCTCGGTGACGCGCAGCCTCTTGCCCTCGCAGGCGAAGGAGAATTGGCAGGCCTTGTAATGGCTGCGGTTCTGATAGACGACGCCGCAGACGCTGGTCGGATAGAGGCCCGAGGACACGCGGTTCAGCACCACTTGCGCCACCGCCGCCTGACCCGCCTCCGGCTCGCTGCGCGATTCGAAATAGACCGCCTCGGCGAGGCAGCGCTTCTCGCGCGCGAGCTTGTCGGGATCGATGAGCGAGGCGTAATCGGGCGGCGTCTTGGTATCCTGCAGAGCGCGCGAGGGCGCGAAAGAGGCGACGGCGATCGGCACGGCGTCCGGCTGCGCCGGCGTCGAGGAGGCGAGCGCCGCGGCGCGCGCGACCGGCGGCGTCGCGCCATGGGCGGCGCGCTCGCGCATGGCTTCGGAAATGCGCTGTGTCGTCGCCGAGCCGCGTTGCGTGGGCGAGGCTTGGCCATTGCCGCGCTGCGTCGTCGGCGCGCCGCCGGAATCGGCGGGGAAATCGGCGGCCTCGGGGCCGGCCAGCGCGACAATCGTCGTCTCGCCGCCTAGGCCGAGCGAGACCTCCACCGTTTCGCCGTCGTTCCGCTTCGAGTCGAAAGAGGGACGCATGGCGATGATCGGATCGCCTTTCTTGGCGCGGTCGACTTCCGGAAAGCTCTCGGCGTGGGGTTTCAGCACGGCGTGCGGCTCGCGCTCGTCCGGCTGGGCGTGGACATCCTCGTCCGTGCCGACGGAAAGGCGCGCGGTCTGCATTCGCGCGACATGGGGCGGGATGTTCCAGCCCTGCGAAGGGTCCTGGCCGGCGGCGGCGGTGAAGGACACCAACAGGCCAGCGCCCAGCCACCAGGGCGCGATGACGCCTATGGCCCAGCTCACTCCCGACCGACGACCCATACGCTGACGCCCCGTCTCGACCCGCGAAGCGTGGCCGAAACGCCACAGGCAAACGCAGAAAAGTCTACGGAGAAAACTTATCGCGCATTAGGCTTGCGGGTCGGTTAAGGCGGCGCTCCTCGCGCGTCCCAGTTTGGATCAGAGCGCCGCGCGCTACGCGCCGAGAAGATGCGCGACGATCTCGCGGGTCTGCGCGCCGCGGCGATGCTCGAAGAGATAGACCCCCTGCCATGTCCCGAGGGCCAGAGCGCCGCGCGACAGCGGAATGGAGAGTTGCGTCTGCGTCAGCGCCGCGCGGATATGGGCGGGCATGTCGTCGGGGCCTTCCGTGTCGTGCTCGTAGAGGCCTTCGCCCTCGGGCGCGAAGCCAAAAAAGGCCCGCTCGAGATCGCGCAGCACGGCCGGGTCGGCGTTCTCCTGAATGACCAGCGAGGCCGAAGTGTGCCGGCAGAACAAAGTGAGCAGCCCCGTCGTGAGGCCCTGGCCGCCGGCCCAGGCGGAGACGACGCGGGTCACATCGTAAAAGCCCTTGCCGCGGGTTTCGACGTCGAAGTGGTGGATTGCTTGGCGCATTGGGGGGAATGTGCGGACGAAACGGGGACGAGTCCAGTCCGGGCGTCCGAGAGACGCTTCAAACCCAGTCGATTAACAGGATGCTCTCGTCCAGGGACACACAGCACGAATAAGGCCACCCACGACAATGCGGTTGATGGCGTCATTCTCATCGCTATTATAATGAACGCATATCGAAAATGAACGTATCACCCGTCAGATGGTCATAGAAGCAGACGCGAAGGTCTGTCGCGAGATGGAAACAGATGCGTCGAATTCATCTCCGCGGACAAGAAGCCTTATTACAATGAGCTCGAGAAGGCTGATCGTGCTTGGCGGCTCGGAGAATTGGATATTTCAGGCATGGAGAAAATGATGGAAAGCCTGTCGGCGAAGCAATTGTTGAGCGCCACGCAGGAAGCCGGCCTCTGATGCTCATGGAGAACAGAGGCAGTTTGGCCGACACTCGGCAGGAATAAAAAAAACCAACGACATTAAATACTACTTCCTCTCACGCCGTGCTCGCGGCCTCCTTGCCCAGCGCCGCCTGCGCCGCGGCGAGCCGGGCGATGGGCACGCGATAGGGCGAGCAGGACACGTAATCGAGGCCGACGCTCTCGAAGAAGGCGATGGAGGCCGGATCGCCGCCATGCTCGCCGCAAATGCCGAGCTTGATCGCGGGGCGGGCGGCGCGGGCGCGCTCGCAGGCGAGGCGCACCAGCTCGCCGACGCCCTGCTGGTCGATGGTCACGAAAGGATCGGCCGGCAATATGCCCTTCTGCGCATAGGCGCCGAGGAAGGAGCCGGCGTCGTCGCGCGAGACGCCGAGCGTCGTCTGCGTCAGATCATTGGTTCCAAAGGAGAAGAATTCCGCCGTCTCGGCGATCTCGGCGGCGCGCAGGCAGGCGCGCGGCAGCTCGATCATCGTGCCGATGCGATATTTGGGCGCAAGTCCCGTCTCTTCTTCCACCGCCTTGGCGGCCGCGGCGATGCGTTCGGCGACGAAATCGAGCTCGGTCCGCGCGAAGACGAGCGGAACCATGATCTCGATCGCCGCCGGAACGCCGGTCGCGATCGTCGAGGCGATCGCCGCCTCGAAAATCGCGCGCGCCTGCATTTCGGCGATCTCCGGAAAGGCGACGGCGAGACGCACGCCGCGAAAGCCGAGCATGGGGTTGAATTCGGCGAGCTCCCTCGCGCGCTGGCGCAATTTGGCGGGATCCGCGCCCATGGCCGCGGCGACCTCGGCGATCTCGGCCTCCGTATGCGGCAGGAATTCGTGCAGCGGCGGATCGAGCAGGCGGATCGTGACCGGCAGGCCGGCCATGATCTCGAACAATTCTTGAAAATCGCCGCGCTGGATCGGCAGCAGCTTGGCGAGCGCGGCGCGGCGGCCCTCGACGTCGTCGGCGAGGATCATCTCGCGCACGGCGACGATGCGGTCGTCCTCGAAGAACATGTGCTCGGTGCGGGCGAGACCGACGCCCTCGGCGCCGAAACGGCGGGCGGCGCGGGCGTCGGCGGGCGTCTCGGCGTTGGCGCGCACGCGCATCCGGCGCGTCTCGTCGGCCCAGGACATCAGCACGGCGAATTCTCCGGTGAGCTCGGGCTGGCGCATCTTCACCGCGCCGGCGATGACGCGGCCGGCCGAGCCGTCGATGGTGACGAGATCGCCCTTGGAAAAGCGCCGTCCGGCGACGGAGAAGCTCTGGTCCTCGTAATTGACCCTTATCGCGCCGACGCCGCAGACGCAGGGCTTGCCCATGCCGCGCGCCACCACGGCGGCGTGCGAGGTCATGCCGCCGCGCGTCGTCAATATGCCCTCGGCGGCGTGCATTCCGCCTATGTCCTCCGGGCTCGTCTCCACGCGAACGAGGATGATCTTGCGGCCCGCGGCGGCGAGTCTCTCCGCCTCGGCGGCGTCGAAGACGATCTCGCCGACGGCGGCGCCGGGCGAGGCCGGCAGGCCGGTCGCCAGAATCGTCGGCGTCACGTCGGGGTCGATCGTCGGATGCAGCAATTGGTCGAGTGACAGCGGATCGATGCGCAAAATCGCCTCTTCGCGCGTGATGAGCCCCTCATTGGCCATGTCGACGGCGATCTTGAGCGCGGCCGGCGCCGTGCGCTTGCCGGTGCGCGTCTGCAGCATCCAGAGCTTCCCGCGCTCGACGGTGAACTCCATGTCCTGCATGTCGCGATAATGCGTCTCGAGCAGATCGGAGACGCGGCGGAACTCTTCGAACACGGCCGGCAGCGCCGTCTCCATCGACGGCCGGTCGGAGCCGCCGGCGCGGCGCGCCGCCTCGGTGATCGATTGCGGCGTGCGAATGCCGGCGACGACGTCCTCGCCCTGGGCGTTGATCAGGAACTCGCCATAGAGCTCTCGCGCCCCCGTGGAGGGATTGCGGGTGAAGGCGACGCCGGTCGCGGAGCTGTCGTCCATATTGCCGAAGACCATGGCCTGCACATTGACGGCCGTGCCCCAATCCTCGGGAATATTATGCAGCTGTCGGTAGATGAGCGCGCGGTGATTCATCCAGGACGAGAACACCGCGCCGATCGCGCCCCATAATTGCTCGCGCGGCTCCTGCGGAAATGGGCGGGAAGTCGCTTTCTCGACAATCGTCTTGAAGGCGCCGACGATATTGCGCCAATCGGCGGCGGAGAGTTCCGTGTCGAGGACGAGGCTTTTCTCCGCCTTGTAATGCTCGAGCGCGTCCTCGAATTCGTGATGCTCGAGCCCGAGCACCACTGTCGCGTACATTTCGATGAAACGGCGATAGGAATCATAGGCGAATCGCTCGTTGCGGGCGATCGCCGCCAGCGCCCCGACGGTCTCGTCGTTGAGGCCGAGGTTCAGCACCGTGTCCATCATGCCGGGCATGGAGGCGCGGGCGCCGGAGCGGACCGAGACGAGCAGGGGCCATTTCGCCTCGCCGAAGCTGTGGCCGGCGAGCTGGCCCAGTCGCGCCAGCGCCTCGTCGATCTGAGCCGCGAGCTCGGCGGGATAGGTCTTGCCATTCGCATAGAAATGCGCGCAGACCTCGGTGGTTATGGTGAAGCCGGGGGGGACCGGCAGGCCGAGGCCGGCCATTTCGGCGAGATTGGCCCCCTTGCCGCCGAGCAGATTCTTCATCGCGGCCGAGCCTTCGGCCGCGCCGCCGCCGAAATTATAGACCCATTTGGTCATCGCATCATTTTCCGGGCGCCACGCTGCGGCGCAACATACAAGAACCGGACCGGCTGAACACCTCCCGCGCCGCAGCGGCAGATTTCGCACATCGAAGCTCACGCTCGCAACCATCGCCGGGACCGCCCGGGCGAAGGGTCGGCCCAGCCATAAGATAGGTCGCGCCAGACGAATATTCCGTGAACGCCTCCGAACGCACAGAAAACCGATGCGCGAGCGCGCGCCGCCTGGCGGGCGGCGAGCGTTCATGGTCTTAGAGCGTCTCTAGCCGAAGTGGACGCCGGTTCGGCGTCGGAAACGCGTCAAAACAAAAGCCGAGATAGAGTCTTTCCGTGTTTCGATGAAACATGGAAAGACTCTATAAGGGCGCATCGGAACGGCGGAAGGCCCGAGCCCATGACCGACGACGAAGACCGCCCGCGCGCCAGCGGCAAGGCACTGGGCGACAAGGCCGCCTCCCATGAGATCGGACAGCCGCTCGACACGCTCTCCGTCGCCGAATTCGACGCGCGCATCGCTCTGTTGCGCGCCGAGATCGAGCGGCTTGAGACCGCGCGCGCCGCCAAGGCGGCCTCGCTCGCCGCCGCGGACGCTTTTTTCAAGAAATGATGCGGCGCGAGCTGGCCCGCGCCGCGAAACGGCCGTCAGCGCGCCGACGGCGGCGCACGGCCGGTGATCAGATTCGGCACGGCGTAGGGAGAGCCATAGGCCAGGACGTGGCTGATGGCGATCAGCCGATCGGCGAGGGGAGGCGGGCTCTGCTGGAATGAGAACGATGTCGCATTGTGGCACATGAAGCAGTTCTGCACATTGGCGATCGGCTGATTCTTCGCCGCCTGCACGAAAGTCTCCGCCGTCGTGTTGGCGAGATTGACGGAGCCGATCGCGCTGGTCTGGTCGCTCTTCAGATTGTAGCTATTGGGCGCCATCCAGACCGTGCCGATGAGATTATAGTTCGAGAACAGCGATTGCGGCGCGGGCTCGCCGGCGAGGAACGTCTGGCCGGAAGCGTTCACCGAGAGCACATTGGCCGGCCCTCCCGTCTGGTTCTCGCCGCCGGTGCGATTCTCCAACACGATGTTATTGGCCGGCGCGAAGCGCTGGCTCGCAATGTCGAAGGTCAGCGTCGGCGGAATATTGGCGATATTCGCCGACGAGAAGGGCGTGTTCGCCGCGTAGAAGGTGAAGCCCTTCGGATTCTTGCTTGTCGGCGAGAAGGTATTGTCGGCGACGGCGGGCGAATTGGCCTTGTGCTCGAAGGTCGCCCACAGGAATTCGGGATGGTTCGCCGTATAGCCGACCACATGCAGGCCGACGAGCGCGACCTGAGCCTTCACGAATTTCCCGGCGACCGGCACGATGGCGACCGTGGTCTTGGTGCGCAGCACGGTCAGCACCGGGACCTCCGCCTCCGTCACAAAGGCGCCGGCCGGCGGCTTCTCGCCCGGCGCGAGCCGCAGCCAGGTCGCCTTGAACACGGCTGCGCCTATATCGAAATAGGAGGCCGGCGGCTGGGACGAATAGCCTCCGTCGACGATGAGATTTTTCTTCGCCGTCGCGAAATAGGACGGATTCATGTGGACAGACGCCAGGACGGGATAGCCGTTCGGCCCGACGAGCACATTGCCGTCGGCCTCGACAATGGCGCCGGCGCCTTCCGTATAGCCCGCCGTGCCATGGGGCATCAGCGAACGGGCGCCGATCTTCAAGGGCCTCGGACCGATGTTGGCCGCCGTGGTTTTGGTGGAGAGAAGGTCGTCGGGCGTCGGCAGGGTCAGGAAGCGCGGGACGCCATTGGCGTCGAGCGCCGTCGCCCAGACGAAGGCCTCGAAGGACCATTCGTGGAAATTGCAGTCGGGCGTGGGCAGTCCCGCCGTATCCTGTGTCGGGAAAGCGGATGTGGGTTTTTGAAAATTGCCCAGATTTTCCTGCCAGCCGGGCGGCGGGCAGGCGGCGGCCGCGGTGGCGGGCGCTTCCTCATATTGTGGTTCTTTGGCGATGGCCGCGGCGGCGAGAGCGACGGGGGCCGCGACGAGAAGGAGAAGCTGGCGTTTCATCCCGAATATCCTTTTCTTCAAAAATCGCGAAGGCGGCGGCGAAGCGTCCGCCCCGCTGAGAACATCGCTTCTTACCGCTCCCGCGTTCGGCGCGGCCTGGAAAAAGCGACGAGCGAATTCTAGCGACGATAAGCGTCGCGCGCATTACGAAACCAGCGTGTGAAGCAGAGTTTTCGCCTTGGACCGCTTTCTTGCTCTCACCATGTCGCTCTGTTAAGACGCAGGCTTCGACAGGAAAGGGCCGCGACAGGGAATGCTCTTTTACGAACCGCTCTTCCTGTTCCTGTTCGCGCCCGCCGTCTACAGCCTCTATCTGCTCATCGGCGGCAATCGCGGCGCGCGTCTCGCCATTCTGCTCGCGGCGAGCCTTCTCTTCTACGCTTGGAGCGAGCCGCTCTTCGTCTTCGTCGTGCTCGCCTCCGCTTTCGCCGATGTCTTCATCGCCCGCCGCATCGCCGCGCTTCCGCCGCAAAGCAGGGCGCGCGAGATCTGGCTCGCGCTCGGCGTCTCGGCCAATCTCGGCCTGCTCGTCTATTTCAAATATGCGGGCTTTCTCGTCGCCAATCTCGATGAGATTTTGCGCGCCTTGACCCTGCCGGGCATCGCGCTTCCCGCGATCGCCCTGCCGATCGGCGTCTCCTTCATCGTCTTCGAGAAGATCACCTTCCTCGTCGATGTGCATCGCGGCGTGACCGCGCCGGCGCAAAGCCTCTCGCTCTACGCCTTCTATGTGTTCTTCTTTCCCAAGCTCCTCGCCGGGCCGATCGTGAAATATCACGACATCGCCGAGCAATTGGCGCGATTCCGCCATGCGACGAGCGAGGATTTCACCCTAGGCTTCTCGCGCTTCATGCTCGGCGTCGGCAAGAAGCTGCTTCTCGCCGACACGCTCGCCGGCGGCGCCGATCTCGTCTTCTCGCAGGACGCCGCGCATTTGGGCTTCCTCGACGCCTGGGCGGGCGTGCTGTTCTTCACCTTCCAGATCTATTTCGATTTCTCCGGCTATTCCGATATGGCGATCGGCCTCGCGCGCATGTTCGGCTTCCGCCTGCAGGAGAATTTCGACATGCCCTATGTGGCCGCGAGCGTCACCGAATTCTGGCGCCGCTGGCACATGTCGCTCACCTCCTGGATTCGCGACTATCTCTATATTCCGCTCGGCGGCAATCGGCGCGGCGAATTGCGCACGCAGGTCAATCTCTGGCTCTGCTTCCTCGCCTCGGGCCTCTGGCACGGCGCGGCTTGGACCTATGTCGCCTGGGGCGCCTATAATGGCCTCTTCCTCGTGCTCGATCGGCTGTTCCTGCTCGGTTGGCTGAAGCGCCGTCCGGTCTTTGTCGCCAATCTCCTCACCTTCTTCGTCGTGACGATCGGCTGGACCGTGTTTCGCGCCTTTTCCATGGAGCAGGCGGGCGCCTTTTACGCTGCCATGGCGCGGCCCTTCGCCGCCGGCGCCGAGGCTGTCGCCATTCCCGCCTATCATTTCGCCGTCCTCGCCATTGCGGCGGCGATCTGTCTTTCGCAGCGGCTCTATCTCTCCTTCGGCGACAGGCTCGGAGACAGTTACTCTTGGAGCCTCCATGCGCAACGCCATGCTTTCGCGCTGAACACCGCGCTGGCGCTGCTTTTCGTCTGCGCCGTCGGCAAGGGTCTCGCCGACCCGTTCAAGCCCTTCATCTATTTCCGGTTCTAAAACGATGCGTCGCGCGCTCTCGCATCGCCTGCCGATCTTCGCCGCCGCGGGCGCCGTCTCGTTCTTCTTTCTCGCGAGCCTATGGAATTACGCGGTCGAGCGCGATCATCCGAAATGGCGGCTGCGCAGCGCGCAACCGCTCGCCGGCGTCGCCCGGCCCGCGCCGACCGAGCTCTCGCTCGAGAAAATTCTCTCCGGCGAGACACAGAAGAGCTTCTCGAGCAATCTCGCGCAATCGCTGCCGGTGTTTCCCTTCGCCGTGCGCGCGCGCAATCAGCTTCTCTATTCGCTGTTCGGCGTCTCCGGCGCGCCCGGCCTCGTCGTCGGGCGCGGCGAGCAATTGTTCGAGCGTTTCTATATCGACGAATTCTGCCGGCGCGGCGCGCCGCCCGACGGGACGGCGCTCGCGCGCTGGGCGCAGCGCGTCGCCGAGAACGAGGCCGCCGCCCATGCGCGCGGAAAGGGCTTCGCCTATCTGATCTCGCCGTCCAAGGCGTCGCAATATCCGCAATATTTCCCCGCCGGGACGAAATGCCCGGCGCTCGCGCGCGGAACCATCGACAAGCTCGCGCCCTATCGCGCGGCGCTCGACGCGCGCGGCCTTCGTTTCGTGGATTCGCCGGCGCTGCTCGAGGCGCGCAAGAAGGACTATGAGATCGATTTTTTCCCGCGCGGCGGCACGCATTGGAATCTGCTCGGCGCGGCGCTGGCGACGCGCGAGGCGACGCGCCTCATCGGCGAAGAAGCAGGGCTCGGCCGCTTCGATTTCGACTGGCGCCGCGGCGATGTCGCCGAGGGAACGGATCGCGATCTGCTCGATCTGCTCAATCTTCTCTGGCCCGATCCGCATTATCCGGTCGCGGCCATCGTCCGCGCGCCGGGGGCGGAGAGGCGCTGCGAACGCGCGCCGCGGCTGCTCGCGCTCGGCGGCAGCTTCATGCGCGAGATCATCGTCGCGCTCGCCGCGGCGCCCTGTCCGCCTCAGATCGATTATTGGTTCTCCATGCGTCTCGCCAATGATGATTTCGATCTCATTCGCTATCGCACGGAGCCCGGCGAGACCGGCAATGGCGAGCGGCGGCCGGCCGATCTCTCAGAGCTTCGCGCGAGCGCGGAAGCGGCCGACGCGATCCTGCTCGAGGAGAACGAGGCGAATATCGGCACGCTGAGCCAGGTGGAAAATCTCTGGCGCGCGCTGCATCCGGCGGCGGTCGCGAAATAGCAAATGGTGAGTGGTGAGTGGGAAGCCCCTACTCACCACTCACTACTCACTATTCCCTACTGCCTATCGGCGGTCTCGCTTCGCCCGGCCATTCGCGCATATTCGCGATAGACGGTGTCGCGGCCATAGGCGCGCTCCAATCGCCGCACGGTGAAATGTCCGCGCGCCAGCGACTGGAAATGCCGCGTGAAGGCGAGATTGACGGCGGCCCCGCCCACTGCGCCGAGGATGGGCGCCGCCTGCGCCGCCGCCTTTTGCGACACGACGACGCCGAAGCGCGTCGAGATTTGCGCGACGAGCCGCGCGAGGACCGGCGCCGTCTCGTCCGCGACGGCGGTCGCCGCCACATAGCGCGCCGCATCGCTCACCGATTTGGCGAGCACGCCGCGAATGGCGAGATAGCCGCCCTCGAGAATATTGCCTTCCTCCGCATGGCCGCCGAAGGCGAAGACCTGCAGGCAGGCGAGCGTCGCCTCCGGATCGGCGAGGTCCTCGCCCTCGCCGCGGGCGATGTCGGCGATCGAGCGCAGCATGATGACGGTGGAGAGCGGCAGCTCGATCGGCAGGCTGGCGAGGCCGACCGCGCCGCCGAGCGCCCCGCTCGCCGCGGCGAGACGAAGATGCAGGCGCGAGCGGTCGCGCGGCGGCCCGGCGCGATCGAGGCTCGATATTGCGACGCGCAGCGCCGAGGCGAGGCCGCGGCGCGCCGCATTGGCGGCGACCTCCTGCAGCGCCGTCGGAACCATGCGGCCGGCGAAGCCGATCTGCCGTCCGGCGAGCGCGGCGAGCCGCTCGGCGAAGCTCGTGCGCTCCAGTATCGCCACCGCCGCCTGCAGAGCGGCGCGGTCGGCCTCTGTCATCGGCCGTTCGATCGCGACGGGAAGTCCCTGCGACACGCTGCTTCTCTCCGTTTCGGAGCGCCGTCGCCCCAGCCGATAAGATCGGACGAACCGGCCTTCGCCGCAAGAGCGGGCGCATCCTGTGCGTCGGCGCACTTTTATCCGGCGGCCAGTAGGTGAAGCATAAGACGGGCTTTCGAAAGCCGGGCGCGGGGCTTCCGCCGAGGGCTGCGCGTCGCGGCGCCGGTCGGCGTCGCCGCTCTTCTGGCGGGCCTCGCGCCGGTCTCCGCCTCGGCGCATGGCCGGGCCGGCGTGCTCGAGTGCAAGCTTTCCGGCGACAACGCCGCCCTCATCGTCGAGGAGCGCGCGGTCGATTGCCTCTTCGAGGACGGCAGCGGCGCGCCGCCGGTCCATTATGTCGGCAATGTCACCAATGTCGGCGCGGTGATCGGCGTCGGCGGCCCGGGTGAGCTCGCCTGGGGCGTGGTGGCGGCGAGCGGCGCCGCGGGTCCGGGCGCTCTCGCCGGCGAATATGTCGGCGCGCATGGCTCCTTCGCGCTCGGCGTCGGCGGCGGCGGCTCTGTGCTCGTCGGCGGCTCCAGTGACACTGTGACGCTGCAGCCGATTTTGGTCGAGGCGAATACGGGCGTCATTCTCTCGGCGGGCATTGGCCATTTGAGCCTGCGTTACGCGCCGGAGCCGGCGCCGCGCCACGTCCGCCATCATGGCCGCCACCACCACCACCACCATCATCATCACCATCACCACCATCACCATTGAGAGTGAGGCGGGTCGGCGTGGGCGCCCGGCGGGCGCTCACGCGAAATCGATGATGCTGTCGGTGGGGAAATCATAGAGCTTGCCGGTCTCGCTCCAATCCGGCCGGCACAGCGCGACGAGCCTCGGCGCCAATTCCTCCGGCGTGCGCAGCGTCTGCGGATCTTCGCCGGGCATGGCGGCGGCGCGCATCTGCGTGCGCAGCGGGCCGGGATTGGCGAGCATCACCTTCACGGGCGAGGTGTTCTGCGTCTCGGCCGCATAGGTGCGGGCGAGCGCGTTCAGCGCCGCCTTGGTGACGGCGTAGGGGCCCCAATAAGGCTTGATGCGATGCGCCGCGCCGGAGGTGACGAAGACGGCCCGGCCGGCGTCGGACGCGCGCAAGAGAACGTCCATCGAGCGGATGAGGCGCCAATTGGCGGTGACGTTCACATCGAAGATGCGGCTCCATTGCGGCGGATCGACATGGGGGAGCGGCGCGAGCGGGCCGAGAAGGCCGGCGTTGCCGACCAGAATGTCGAGCTTCTTCCAGCGTTCATGGATGCAGGCGCCGAGCCGGTCGAGATTGTCGAATTCGCCGACGTCGAGCGGCACGATCGTCGCCTGGCCGCCGAAGCCGACGATCTCGTCATAGAGGAATTCGAGCGCGCCTTGCCCGCGGGCGAGCGCGACGACATGCGCGCCCTCGCGGGCGAGCGCGACGGCCAGCGCCCGGCCGATGCCGCGCGAGGCGCCGGTGACGAGGGCGACGCGGCCTTGAAGAGTCGTCATGCGAAAAAATCCTTCAGCGCGAGGTCGAGGCCCGGCGGGTCGAGCCGGATCGATCCTTCGGTCACGATCTCGAGCAGGAAGGTCGCCCCGGCGTCGCGCCGGTAATGCAGCACGGCGCGCCGGCCGAGATCGACGATGAGATAATGGGCGAGGCTCGCCACACGGAAATAGCCGGCGAGCTTCGCGCTCTTGTCCATGGTGTGGGAAGAGGGCGAGAGAACCTCGACGATGATGGTAGGGGAGGGGGCGAGCATCGCCTCGGGCGCGATCGTCTCGCCGCAATTCACCAGCACGTCCGGCTCGTACACGGTGTGCGCGTCAACGGCGACGCCGAGGCTATCGACGAACGCCTCGCAGGGCGTTCCCGCACGGGCGATCGCATCGGCGAGAGCGCGCCAGATCTGCGCCTTGGCTCGGCCATGCTCGGCGCGCTCCGGGGCCATGGCGACGATCTCGCCATTCGCCAGCTCGTAGCGGCCCTCGTCCTGCCGCTCGGACCAGGCGAGGAATTCGGGGATCGTCATGAGCTTGCGGGCGGGCTCGGTCATGAGCGCCTATCTAGCACGGCGCAGGCGAAACACGAGGGTGAGATTATTGGCCGGCATTTCGACGATGCGCGGCTGCGAAAATCCATTCTTCTGCGCGCAGGCGACGACGGTCTCGAGATCGCGCACGCCCCAGGCGGGATTGGTCGCGCGCAGGCTCACGTCGAATTCCTCATTGCTCGGCGCCGTATGGACGCCGCCGCGCTTATAGGGGCCGTAGAGACAGATGGGCGCGCCTTCGGGCAGCATCGACGCCGCGGTCGCGAACAGGCTTTCGGTCGATTCCCAGGGCGAGATATGGACCATGTTGATGCAGATGATCGCATCGGCCTTCGCTATGGGCCAGGGCGTCTGCGTCGCATCGAGCGCGAGCGGCGCGCGTAAATTCTCGAGGCCGCTCGCCGCGACCCAGGCGGCGACGCTCTCCCGCGCCCTCTCGTCGCGATCCGTGGGCTGGAAGACGAGGCCCGGCAGATGGGCGGCGAAATGCGCGGCGTGCTCGCCCGTGCCGCTGGCGATCTCCAGCACGAGGCCTTTTGCCGGCAGCTCCTCGCGCAGCACGTCGAGAATCGGCCCGCGATTGCGCGCGGCGGCGGGAGCAAAGAGGCGTTTATCGTCTTCGGCTTGCGTCATGCGGGCGGTTTCCTCATGCGTCTTCAAGCAAGGAAGAGGCCGTCGCGGCGGCGTCCGCTTCGTCGTCGAGCATGCATGTCGGCGAAATAGAGCGTTTCCAGCCGAAGTGGACGCCGGTTCGGCGTCGGAAACGCGCTAAAACAAAAGCTTAGAGTCTTTTCCTGTTTCAATGAAACAGGAAAAGACTCTCGTGGCGAAGCGAATGGCAGAGCACGCCATGAAGACTCCCCCGCAGCTGGCGGCGCCTCGGGGCTCCTTCCGCCGCTCCCGATTTTCGGGGGCTCCGACTTGCTCGCGACAGGTCTCATTCACCCCATGGATTCGTCACCTCGACGTCGAGATCGGCGAAATCGCGCCGATTGCGCGTGACGAGCCGCGCGCCGAGGGCGAGCGCAATGCCGGCAATCTGCGTGTCGCGATGGTCGACTGTCCGTCCGCTGCGGCGGCGCGAGGCCGCGAGCCGCCCAGCCGCTTCGGCCGCCTTCTCGTCGAAGGCCGCAATGCGACCGCTGAACGCCGTTTTCATCATCTGGCCGAGCGCGGCGGAGAGTTCCGTTTTCCTTCGGCTCGGGTCGAGAAGCTCCAAGCCGAAATGCAGCTCCATCAGCGAAATCGAAGATATCCAGACCGAAGACAGGGCATGGCGATCCAGCCACGCCAGCACCAATGGATGCGGTCTCGCTTTGACGAGCTCCGAAACGACATTCGTGTCGAGCAGGATCACTCGAATTCGGCCGGCCGCGCAGATGACGCTCCGCGGAGCTCCAAGGCCGTCACTTCCTCATCGGAGAGGCCGATTTCGGAAAATCGCGCGGCGAGGCGGGAGGCCCATCCGAAGTCTTCGGCTTCTCGGCCGCCGACTGCCGCTTCTATGATGCGGCGGACCTCTTCCTCCATGCTGCGCCCATGTTTCGCCGCTCGACGCCGAAGCTTCTGCTTCACGTCCTCGGCGAGATTTCGTACGAGCAACTGAGCCATGCGGGATGTCCGGCTGATATCAATGATATCATAGCAGAGCCTGCCGACGCGTCAATCCGCCCCCCTGCCGCTCAGCTCGCCTCCGCCAATAGCGAGAGCTGCGTGCGCACGCGCTCTTCCGTCACATCGGTGAGCGTCGTCGGATAGTCGCCCGTGAAGCAATGATCGGTGAATTGCGGCCGTTGGGGATCGCGCTTCGCCTCGCCCATGGCGCGGTAGATGCCGTCGATCGACAGAAAGGCCAAGCTGTCCGAGCCGATATACTGCCGCATCTCCTCGAGGCTGTGCGTCGCGGCGAGGAGCTTCTCCTTCTGCGGCGTGTCTATGCCGTAATAGTCCGGATGGGTGATCGGCGGCGAGGAGATGAGGAAATGCACCTCGAGCGCGCCGGCGTCGCGCATCATCTGCACGATCTTCACCGAGGTCGTGCCGCGCACAATGGAGTCGTCGATGAGGATCACGCGCTTGCCGGCGACGACGGAGCGATTGGCGCTGTGCTTCAAACGCACGCCGATCTCACGCACCGATTGCGTCGGCTGGATGAAGGTGCGGCCGACATAATGGTTGCGGATGATGCCGAGCTCGAAGGGAAGCCCCGACTCGCGCGCATAGCCGATGGCGGCGGGCACGCCGGAATCGGGCACCGGCACGACGACGTCGGCCTCGATCTTCTGCTCGCGGGCGAGCTGCGCGCCCATGGCCTTGCGCACCTCATAGACGGGGCGGCCGTGCACGATGGAGTCCGGGCGCGCGAAATAGATATATTCGAAGATGCAGGGGCGCATCGGCTGCGGCGGGAAGGGCTTGACGCTCTCGAGCCCTTCCTCCGAGATGACGACGATCTCGCCATTCTCGACGTCGCGCACGAAGCGCGCGCCGATGATGTCGAGCGCGCATGTCTCGGAGGCGAGAATATATTTGCCGTCGAGCTCGCCGATCACGAGCGGGCGGATGCCGAGCGGATCGCGCGCGCCTATGAGCTTCTTGTTGGAGAGCACGACCAGCGAATAAGCGCCCTCTATGGAGCGCAGCGCCTCGATGAAGCGCTCGACCAGCCGCGTCTTGCGGCTGCGCGCCACGAGATGGAGGATCACCTCCGTGTCGGAGGTCGATTGGAAGATCGCGCCTTCCTCGATCAGATCGCGGCGCAGCGTATGCGCATTGGTGAGATTGCCATTATGGCCGATGGCGAAGCCGCCGGTGTTGAGCTCGGCGAAGAGCGGTTGGACGTTGCGCAGGATCGTCTCGCCGGTCGTGGCGTAGCGGACATGGCCGATCGCCGAATTGCCGGGCAGGCGCTCGATCGTGCTCTCTTGAGAGAAATGATCGCCGACGAGGCCGAGGCGGCGCTCCGAATTGAAGCGCTTGCCGTCGAAGGCGACGATGCCCGCGGCCTCCTGGCCGCGGTGCTGCAGCGCATGCAGTCCGAGCGCGGTGAGCACCGTCGCCTCGGGATGGTCGAAAATGCCGAAGACGCCGCAATATTCGCGCAGCCGGTCGCCGTCGAGATCGTCGTCGGAGATGTTCGACTCGGGGATGTTCGACATGGAAGGACGCCCGCCGCCGTCCAGGTCAGAACCGTTCATTCGCTTCTCCTAGAGCGTTTCCAGCCGAAGCGGACGCCGGTTCGGCGTCGGAAACGCGTGATAACAAAAGCCTAGATCTTTCCGTGTTTCAATGAAACACGGAAAGATGTCGAAGCGTCGCGTCAGCGCTCGCCCTCATCGCGTCTCTCGTCCTCATCGCGCCCTGCGTCCGGAGACGAGGGAGTCGAGTTTCTGTTGCTCGCTCGCGCCATATGTGGCGACGGACGGCCGATTTGTAAGATCGCCGCGCTTTTCGGGCGCAGGCTCGGCGTCGCCCTTGCCGGCGTCGCCCTCGGACTCGGCCGGCGGCTCATCCGCGCCGGGCCCGCCCTTCTTGGATTTGATCTTCGCGACGAGCCCTTCGATGTCGTCGGGCAGATATTCACGCAGCTTGTCGCCGGAGGCCTGCAGGACGGGCTTGGTCCGGGCGTTCTTGATCCACTCCGGCTGGGTCGCCTCCGGCACCAGCCAAGCGTAGAACAAGAAGGCCACCACCGCGAGCAGCAGTCCGCGCGCCGCGCCGAACAGGAAGCCCAGCGTGCGGTCGAGCGCGCCGATCTTCGAGTCGAGGATGAGGTCCGAGAGCTTCACGGTGAACAGCGACACGACCACCAGAGTGGCGAAGAAGACGACGGCCGCCGCCGCGAGCAGCGCGATATTGTCCTTCGGCACATAGGGTTTGACATAGGGCACCACGAGCGGATGCAAATAATAGGCCGCCGCTGCGGCCGCCACCCAGGACAAAATGGCCAGCACCTCGCGCGTGAAGCCGCGCAGCAGCGCGAGCAGGCCCGAGACCAGCACCATTATGGTGACGGCGAGATCGAGATAGGACGGCATGTGCAAGGCCTCTCGTGTTTCGTCTTCTGCTTCCGTGAATCCCTCGGGTCGCGCTCGGCGCTGGCGGAGCGCGCGAAAGGCGCCGCCGAAGCTCGACGCCGGCGCGTTCGCCGTCGCCGTCGGAATCTCGGCGTCGAGTATAAGGGAGCGACCATAATTCGTCACGTCCCCGCGCGGACGGTCTTGGCGCGAGCGGCGCCGTTCGTCCACTAGGGCCGGCCCGCGCCGCAGGTTACAAACCCCGCGATTGCGGCATTTGCGAGAAGCGGCGGAGGAAGGCGGGCGACAGACTCAGGCGGCGCGGCGAATCTCGCCGAGCGTGGAGGCGGCGATCATCAGCGCCATGCCATGGACGCGGGCCTCGTCGCGGCCCTGCCAGCGGCGCAGAATCACGCGGAAGAGCTCGTCCATCACCGTCTCGTCTATGGCCTCGAGCGAACGCTCCTCGATGTTCGCGCGCCGGGCGAGCCGCACGAGATCGTCGCGCGCGTCCCGCGCCATCAGCGGCTCGCCTTCGAGGAGGCTGCGCCACATGCGGCAATGCTGACGTCCGAGAGCGTCCCACATCTGACGACGTCCGCGAAACCAGGCCTCATAGACGCTGAATATTCGGTCCGCCACTAACGGTTCACTCCAGCGGGCGATTTCTCTGCTCGTCTCCGCAAATTCCCGAGATTGCATTGGTCGGCCTCGTGGAAACTAGAAACGCGTGATTCGCTGAATGAAATCATTATTGCTCATGGTTAATTTTCTGCAACCGTCCGCCGCGGACGCCGCACCGTTTATTGTGTGACAACATCATTGTTCCTGCGACGAATGTCGAGGACCACAAGCAACAATACGTATTCATGTGCGGCGCGATTACGTATTTCGCGTTCACGAATCGAGGCGGTCAGGAGCGCTGCGGCGCGCGGCGCTCGCGGGCGACCGAATCTTTCGCAATGTCGGCGACGAGCGAAGCGACATGGCCGCAATGCGACAGGGCGACGCCCGCGGCTTTGTCCTCCTCGCTCGTCTGCTGCGCCTGGGGCAGAACGGCGCGGCGGAAGCCGAGCTTGCCGGCCTCCTTCAGACGCGCGCCGGCGTGAATGACCGGGCGAACCGCGCCCGAGAGCGCGATCTCGCCGAAGAACAACAGTTCGGCGGGCAGGGTCGCGCCGGTCAGCGAGGAGACGAGCGCGGCGGCGGCGGCGAGATCGGCCGCCGGCTCGTCGGCGCGCAAGCCGCCGGCGACATTGAGATAGACGTCATGCATGCCGAGCTTCAGCCCGGCATGGGCCTCCAGCACGGCGAGAATCATCGACAGCCGATTCGAATCGAAGCCGACGACGGCGCGGCGCGGCGTGCCGAGCGAGGTCGGCGCGACCAGCGCCTGGATCTCGACCAGCATGGGGCGCTGGCCCTCCATGCCGGCGAGCACGGCGGCGCCCGGCGCGGCCGCGTCGCGGCCGGCGAGGAAAAGGGCGGAAGGATTGGCGACCTCGGCGAGGCCGGCGCCGGTCATTTCGAAGACGCCGATCTCGCCGGTCGCGCCGAAGCGGTTCTTGGAGGCGCGCAACATGCGGAAATGATGCGCGCTGTCGCCCTCGAAGGAGAGCACGGCGTCGACCATGTGCTCGACGACGCGCGGGCCGGCGACCTGGCCGTCCTTGGTGACATGGCCGACCAGGATCACCGTCGAGCCGCTGAGCTTGGCGTGCCGCAGCAGCGTCTGGGCGCTGGCGCGCACCTGCGTCACCGTGCCGGGCGCGGAGTCGACGCTCTGCGTATGCATCGTCTGGATCGAGTCGATGACGATGAGCGCGGCGCGCCGTCCCGTGGAGCAGGTGGCGAGAATATCCTCGACCTGCGTCGCGCCGGCGAGCTCGACCGGGGCGCTCGACAGCCCCAGCCGCTCGGCGCGCAGCCGCACCTGCGCGGCGGCCTCCTCGCCGGAGATGTAGATCACCCGCTCGCCGCGCCGCGCCAGCGCCGCGCAGGCCTGGATCAGCAGCGTCGATTTGCCGATGCCGGGCTCGCCGCCGAGCAGAGCGACGGAGCCGGGCACGAAGCCGCCGCCGGTCACGCGGTCGAATTCTTCTATTCCCGTGGCGATGCGCGGGGCCGGCCGGGCGTCGCCGGCGAGCGCCTCGAGCGCGAAGGGCCGGCCGCGCCCGACGCGCGCCGCCGGACCGAAACCGCCGCCGGCGCCGCCATTCTCCTCGACGATGGTGTTCCATTCGCCGCAGGATTCGCAGCGGCCCTGCCAGCGGCTCGTCGCCGCGCCGCAGTTCTGACATACGAAGCTCTGGCGGGATTTAGCCATGTCGTGCTTTGCCTCCGCGCGCCATGGCGGGCAGAAGCGCCAGCGGCGCGAGCGCCGCCGCGGCCGCGCAGCCATAGGCGAAGCCCTGGCCGCTGCTCTCGGCCAGCGCGCCGAAGATCACATTGCCCGTGATCACCGCGACGGCGTTGGCGAGGCCGAAGACGCCGAAGCCGGTGGCGCGCAGATGCGCCGGCGCCGCGCGGGCCACCAGCGCCGAAAACGCCACTTGGGCAATGGCAATGTGCAGCCCCCAGAGGCCGACGCCCACGAAGGCCGAGGCGATATCGCGGGAGAAGGCGAGGACCGCCTCGGAGGCGGCGAGAGTGAGGCTCGCCGAAACGAGCAGGCGGCGCTCGCTCCAGATGTCGACGATCTTTCCCGCGGGATAGGCGGCGAGCATGGCCACGAAGGACATTGCGACGAGCGTGAGCGGCGCGAAAGCGATCTCGAGGCCCGCCCCCGTCGCCTGCAGCACGAGAAACGCCTCGCCGACGCGCGCCGCCGCGAGAGCCGCGCCGAAGCCGAGCAGCAGCCAGAAGGGACGCGGCAGTTCGGAAAATCCTTCGAGCAGCGCCTTGCGCCCGGCGGCCGGCGGGCGCGTCTCCTCCGGCTCATGGACGAAGAGCGCGAGAATGAGCACGCAGACGAGCGCCGGAAGGCAGGCGGCCCAGAAGACCAAACGCGTGTCGTCATGCGTCGCCAGCATCAGGCCGATCGCCGCGAGCGGGCCGATCACCGCGCCGACCGTGTCGAGCGTCTGGCGCAGCCCATAGGCGGCGCCGCGCTGCTCCGGCGTGGTGACGTCGGCGATCAGCGCGTCGCGCGGCGCGCCGCGCAATCCCTTGCCGAGCCGGTCGAGCACGCGCGCGGCGATCACTTCCGCGGCGCCGCCGGCGAGCGGGAAGATCGGCTTTACCGCCGCGGCCAGGCCATAGCCGAGGAGCGTCAGCCCCTTGCGGCGGCCGATCATGTCCGAGAGGCGACCGGAGACGACCTTGACGGCGAGCGCCGTCGCCTCCGCCGCTCCCTCGATCCAGCCGATGTCGGCCATGGCGACGCCGAGGGTTCCGGCGAGATAGACGGGCAATAGCGCATGGATCATCTCGGAGGAGAAATCCATGAACAGCGAGGTGAGGCCCAGCGCCCAGACGGCGGAGGGCATGGAGGCGGCTCTGCGAATCGTTTCGGCGGAATCCGGGGCGCGCTCGCTCATGGGCGCGCTTCTACGTCGTCGATCCTCGCCACGGCAAGCAAAAGCGACGCGCGACCTACTCGTCGATGGCGCGGTGTCCGTTGATGCGCGCCCGCAGCACATTGGACGCTTTGAACATCACGACGCGACGCGCGGTGATCGGCGCCGAGGCGCCCGTCTTGGGATTGCGGCCGACGCGCTCGCCCTTGGCGCGAATATGGAAAGAGCCGAAGGAGGAGAGCTTGACATCCTCGCCGGAGACGATCGCGTCGAAAATCTCCGATAGCACGGCTTCGACGAATTCGCCGGACTCGACGCGCGAGAGGCCGATACGGCGGTGCACGGCGTCCGCGAGATCCGCCCGAGTCACGGTGTGATGCGCCGGGCCCGCCGGCGCGCTGGAAATGGCGTCTTCCCGGGAAAGCTCTTCGACGACCGGCGCGCTTTTTTCCGAAATATTTTGCGACATGATCGACCTTATGGATTCAAAACGAAAACTAACATCGTCGAGTTCGACTTTTTCCGGTTCGTGACAACTCTCGCGGGAGAATGGGTTCGTCGCGGACGAATCGCAACGGCCGCCGCAGCCGCTCATTGCGAGGAGCGAAAAACTCAATTTTGTTATTTTTCAGAAACTACGGAGGAAATCAAGCGCAGGTTGCAGTTTTTGGCGCAGCCGCGCGGCCGCTCACCAGCGGATGAGCGCCGACCCCCAGGTGAAGCCGCCGCCGACCGCCTCGAGCATCACGAGGTCGTTGCGGCGAATGCGTCCGTCGTCGCGGGCGACCGACAGGGCGAGAGGAATGGAGGCCGCAGAGGTGTTGCCGTGCAAATGCACGGTGGCGACCACTTTTTCGGGCGCGATGCCGAGCTTCGTCGCCGACATGTCGATGATGCGGCGATTGGCCTGATGCGGCACGAACCAGGAGAGATCGGCGGCCGTGAAGCCCGTCGCAGCGAAAGCGTCGGCGACGACATCCGTCACCATCCCGACGGCGAAGCGGAAGACTTCCTTGCCCTCCATGCGCAAATGACCGACCGTTCCGGTCGAGGAGGGGCCGCCGTCGACATGCAATTTGGCGCGGTGGCGCCCGTCCGAGCGCAGATGCGTCGTCAGCACGCCGCGCTCGGCGAGCGAGCCTTCGCTCTCGCGCGCCTCGAGCACGATGGCGCCGGCGCCGTCGCCGAACAGCACGCAGGTCGTGCGGTCGGTCCAGTCGAGAATGCGCGAGAAGGTCTCCGCGCCGATGACGAGCGCGCGTCTGTGCGAGCCGGAGCGCAGGAATTTTTCCGCCGTCGCCAGAGCGAAGACGAATCCCGAGCACACGGCCTGAAGATCGAAGGCGGCGCCGCGCGTGATCCCGAGCGCGGCCTGGATCTGCGTCGCGGTGGACGGAAAAGTATAGTCGGGCGTCGAGGTGCCGACGATGACGAGATCTATGTCCTCCGGACCGAGGCCTGCGTCCGCGAGGGCGGCGCGCGCGGCCTTCTCGCCGAGCATGGAGGTCGTCTCGCCCGGCGCGGCGATGTGACGCTCCTTTATGCCGGTGCGCTGCGTGATCCATTCGTCGCTGGTGTCGACGGTCGTCGCCAGCTCTTCATTGGTGAGGATGCGGCTCGGCAGATAGCTGCCGAGGCCCACGACGACGGAGCGCAGAGGGCGCGGGGAAAGAGTCACTGAGCGGCTTCCTGGTCGTCGCGGCGGCTCGTCGCCAGCATGTCGCGGATTTTCGAGAGCAGGTCTTGATGCGCCATCTCATAGCCGATCTCGACGGCGCGGGCGAAGGCCAGCGCGTCGGCGCCGCCATGGCTCTTGATGACGACGCCCTCGAGGCCGAGGAAGACGCCGCCGTTGATATTGCGCACGTCCACCTTCTCGCGCAGCTCGCGAAAGGCGCCGCGCGCCAGCAGATAGCCGATCTTGGCGAGCCAGCTCTTCTCGATCGCCTGGCGCAGATAATCCTTGATCTGCGTCGCCGTGCCCTCGGCGGTCTTCAGCGCGATATTGCCGGTGAAGCCCTCCGCCACGACGACGTCGACGACGCCCTTGCCGATCTCGTCGCCCTCGACGAAGCCGTGATAGTCGAGATCCGGGAGATCGGCCTCCTTGAGCAGTCGCGAAGCCGTCTTGACCTCCTCGACGCCCTTGATCTCCTCGACGCCGACATTGAGCAGGCCGACGCTCGGCCGCTCTATGTCGAAGAGCGAGCGCGCCATTGCGGCGCCCATCACCGCGAGATCGACGAGATGGCGGGCGTCCGCGCCGATGGAGGCGCCGACGTCGAGCACGATGCAATAGCCGCGCGCCGTCGGCGCCGGCCACAGGCAGGCGAGGGCGGGGCGCTCGATCTTGGCCATCGTATGCAGGCAGACCTTGGCCATGGCCATCAGCGCGCCGGTGTTGCCGGCCGAGACGGCGACGTCGGCCTCGCCCTTCTTGACCGCCTCGATCGCCTGCCACATGGAGGAGACGCGGCGCCCCGCGCGCAGCGCCTGGCTCGGCTTGTCGTCCATGCGGACGGCGACGTCGCAATGGCGCACGGCCGCGACGCGGGCGAGGCGCGGATGGGCGGCGAGCTCGGTCCGGATCAGACCCTCGTCGCCATACAGCAGAAAGCTGCTGTCGGGGTGGCGGTCGTGTGCGATGGCGGCGCCGGCGATGGTGACCTTCGGACCATGATCGCCGCCCATTGCGTCCAACGCTATGCGAATGGGCTGCGCCATTCTGCCTCGTCTCCCGAGCTGTTACGAATTACGAAAGTCCGCGCGGCCCGCAATGCTCCGCCCCACGGGGCCGCCGGTCGCGCGAAAGATGCGGCGAAGCGGCGCCCAAGAAGGTCCGCTCTCCTCGGCTGCCCGCGATTTTCCGTTGCGAGCCGGGTTCGCCGCCGGCCCCAGGCGCCAGCGCGTGACGAATTGCCATTTGCGCCGCGCCAGCGCAAGAGCAATTCCAGCCGGCGCTCCCGCTTCCTCCGAGCGGGCGTTCGTCGCCTCGCCCACGAACGCCTGCTCGAAGTCTTCGAGAGAAGCAGGATTTTTCTCGAAAAACCGGTTCCCCTTTTTCGAAATCCGGCTCAGCTCCTGCGCCCCTTGCCGAGCGCGTCGCGAAGGCCGGCGAAAGGCGAGGCTTTCGCCGTCGGCTCCTCCTCCGACGCCTCGGGCGGGGCGAAGCGCGCGCCCGGCTTGCGGGGGTAGGGGTCGAGCGCGAGCGCCAGAAATTCGGCGACGATCGCGCCGAGATCGATTCGGCCGTCGACCAGCGGGTCCGGCGCGTCCTCGTCGAGATCGGAGATATGGCGGCTCGCCCGCGGCTCCTTCGCCTCCTCGGGAGCGGCCTCCCGCCGTCGCCGCGACATGCGCTGGGCCGACTCCGGCGCGGCCGGCGAGGGCTCCGGCGCGAAGGAAAGATCGATCGGCTCGACGATGCGTGCGTCGAAATCCTCGAGCGTCACCACGCAGGTCTGGCGCAGATCGGCGGCGAGCTCGCCGGTCACGCGCAGGCCGCCGCGCCCTTCGCGCGTCACTTTCAGCTTCGCCTCGAGGCGGCTCAGCGCCCGCAGGCCGTCCGCCTCGGCGAGCGCCGCGCGCTCCTTCTCGTCGGCCGCGATGGAGAGCTCCAGCCCGTCCTCGGGCACGTCGACGGCGGCGAGCGGACGCGAGAAAGGCTCCGCGGGCGTGAAAGGCTCTCGGGGCATTTGCAGATCGTCGCTCATTCGCCGCTCCTTCTCTCCGACGTCGAGGTCGGCCGACAATATGAAATATAGATGGGCGCCGCGGGCGCTGGTCGAGGCTCCGCCATTTTCCGGCCATTGATACGGTCGAAGAGGCGCGGGCGCCAGCCTCCGGGCCGAACCGGAGGCGTCGCCGCTTGCTTTCGCTCGGGCCGAGAGTTAGGCAAAGTCAGGACATTGTCGCGATCGAGGTCGGCCTTCGCGGAAAGGCCAAACGCGGAGAGAAAAATGGGGTCTCGGGGTTCGCTCGTCGTCATATTGCGGCAGGCCCGCAGCCTCGCCGCGCTCGTTCTCGTCGCGGCGCCGCTCGCCGGCTGTCTCGGCTATGACGGCGTCATCAATCGCGGCGCGATCGTCGAGGAGCGCAAGGTCGCGCAGGTGAAGGTCGGCATGTCGGCCCAACAGGTCCTCGCTCTGCTCGGCACTCCCTCGACCACATCCACCATCGGCGGCGACGCCTGGTACTATTTCAGCCAGCGCATCGAGCGCCAGCTCGCCTTCATGCCGCCGGAGGTCGCGGACCAGCACATTCTCGCCGTCTATTTCGACAAGGCCAAAAAAGTTCAGCGCATCGCGGATTATGGCTTGAAGGACGGCAAGGTCGTCGACTTCCTCGCCCGCACGACGCCGACGGCCGGCGCCGAGTTCAATTTCATCCGCAACATGCTGGCAAAGCTCACGAGCTTCTGACGGCTAAAAAAATTCGAGCATTTTCAAACAGAAGCGTGGCTGTGTCACTTTGGCGCCAATGTGGCGGCTGAGTCGGCCGGTCGGTTCCGTACGTAACAGATCTCTTCATTTTTAAAGGCTTGCGGGAAAGGCGGAGCCCTCGCCGAATGTGACGCTCGCGTGACGGGCGCGGTCGATTTTTCGCCCCCCGCGGTTGCTAGCCTCCGTTTCGTCCAAACAACAGCGAGGAACGAAACAGAGTGTCTTTCGAAGCGATAGCTCCTGCCGTTAGCGGCGAAGCGTCGGCGCCGAAATGGTCGCGCTTTCTGCCCGTGCTCAACCGCGCAGATGCGGACCGGCCCCTTTCGGGGGCCGACGGATCCGTTCACATGCTCCTTCGCGCTTTCGCCATAGCGACGGCCACGGCCTTCGCTCTGGTGGCGGCGCTGCTGTCGATGCCGGACGGCTGGAGTCGGTTCAAAACGGCGGAGGCCGCGCGCGCCGGCGCGCAGAGCCGGCGCGCGCCGCCGCCCTTGTTCTTCCTGACCAATCGCGGCCTCAGCGATCAGCCGCTCGACGCCGACGCGGCCGAGGCCATGGGCGAGGCGGTGAAGGCCTGGTCCGGCGCGGCCGACGCCGAGGCGGAGACGAGCGTGTCGAGCGCAGCGCCGGCGGTCCTGCAATTCGGTCCCATGCGCGTCGCCCGCGCCATCGTCGAGCATGTGGTGCAGGCGGCCAAGACCACCGGCTCCGATCCGGCGCTGCTGATGGCCATCGCCGACAAGGAGTCGAGCTTCGCGCCCAGGGCCAAGGCCAGCACCTCTTCGGCGAGCGGGCTGTTCCAGTTCATCGATTCGACCTGGCTCAAGGCGGTCCGTATGTTCGGGTCGAGCCACGGCCAGGAGGCGGCCGCCAAGGCGATCGACGGCGACTATCGCGTCGCCCCGCAGAAGCGCTCCGAAATTCTCGCCATGCGCAACGACCCCTATCTCTCGGCGGTGTTCGCGGCGGAGATGCTGAAGCGCGACGGCGAGCGCATCGCCGAGCGCATCGGCCGTCCGCTGACGGCGGGCGAAACCTATCTCATCCATTTCCTGGGGCCGGACGACGCCGCGCGCTTCATGGAGAAGGTCGAGGAGGCGCCCAATACGCCGGCGGCCAGGCTGCTGCCGAGGCCCGCTCGCGCCAATAAGCCCATCTTCTTCGCCCGCCAGGGCCATAAGATGAAGCCGAAGTCGGTGGGCGAGGTGCATGAGGCCTTCGAGACGATGATGGGCCAGCGCTCGGACCGCTACAAGGGCGTCGAGCGGCAATTGCCCGGCGGGGCGCTCGCCTATACGGAGTGACAAAAGGCGGCCTGCGGGCCGCCTTTTCATTTGCGCCAGCGTTCGGCGGCGGCGTCGTCCTTCGCCTTGGCCTCGACCCAGTCGCCGACGCTTCCGTCGGCGCGATGCTCCTTCTTCCAGAAGGGGGCGCGGGTCTTGAGATAATCCATCAGAAATTCCGCCGCGGCGAAGGCCTCGCCGCGGTGGCGCGCGGCGGCGATCACCAGCACGATCTTCTCGCCGGGCAGAATGCGGCCGTGCCGGTGGATGATGGTCAGCGCCTGCAGCGGCCAGCGGGCGAGCGCCTCCTCGGCGACGCGGGCGATCTCCGCCTCGGCCATCCCTGGATAATGCTCGAGCTCCAGCGCGGAAAGGGCGCCGTCCTCGTCCCGGCAGAGGCCGGTGAAGGAGACGACCGCGCCGATGTCGCGGCGGCCTTCCTCGATCAGCGCGGCCTCATGGGCCGGGTCGAAGGGGGCGGATTGGATGCGGATGGTGGGGGTCATCTATGTCGGCGTCAGGCAGTAGGCAGTAGGGTCGTATTGCCGACGGCCCAATGCCGACTGCCCCTTCACCCTCCCGTCATCGGAGGAAAGAAAGCGATCTCGCGCGCCCCGGCGATCGGCGCCTCATGGCGCACATGGGCCTTGTCGAGCGCCGCGCGGATGACGGCGGCGTTCTCGAAAGCGGCGGCGTAGGTCTCGTCCCGCGTCTTCAGCCAGGCGATGAGCTCGCCGACGGTCGCGACCTCCGGGGGCGGGGAGAGGTCCTCCTCGGCGCGGCCGACGCGCTCGCGCACCCAGGCGAAATAGAAGGCTTTCATCGCGCCTCGTCCGTTCCGAAATGCGCCCAGCCGGCCCTCATATAGTCATAGCCGGTGTAGAGCGTCAGCAGCGCGGCGATCCACAGCAGCGCGCTGCCGATGTTCACCGTGCCGGGCAGCACCAGCTCGCCGGCCCGCCCGGCGATGAAGAAGCCGAGCGCGAAGAGCTGCAGCGTCGTCTTCCATTTGGCGATGGCGCTGACCGGCAGCGGCACTTTCAGCTCGGCGAGATATTCGCGCAGGCCCGAGACCAGAATCTCGCGGCAGAGGATGATGAGCGCCGCCCAGATGGTGACGCCCGTGATCGTCTGATCGGCGACGACCATCAGCAGGGTGGCGGCGACGAGCAGCTTGTCGGCGATCGGGTCGAGCATGGCGCCGAGCGAGGACTGCTGCGCCCAGGCGCGGGCGAGATAGCCGTCGAAGAAATCGGTGATGGCGGCGGCGGTGAAGACGCCGAGCGCGGTCCAGCGCATCCAATACTCGTCCGGCCATTGCAGCAGGCCCGCGACGACAGGGACGGCGACGAGCCGGCCATAGGTCAGAATATTGGGCAGAGAGAGCGCGCGCCCGCGGCGCGGCGGAATGGCCGTCGATGTCATGCCGCGAAGGAACATGGCCAGCGCCACCCTTGTCAATAGACGAGACCGGCTCAACCCGCTCTCCGCCCCCGTCCCGCGGCCGCGCGAACGCGCGCGTCGCGGCGGGAAACTCCGGCAAATCCGGCCTTTCGCGCGCCGGCGGGGCCGTCGCCGCAGGACGCATAAATTTTAGACGCTTCGCCCTCGATCAGCCGCCGCGCTGGAAATGGTCGAAGACGAGCCGCGCCGTCGCCTTGTTCACGCCCGGCACATTCTCGAGGTCGCAGAGCGCGGCGCCCGCCACCGCCTTGGCGGTGCCGAAGGCGAGCAGCAGGGCCCGCTTGCGGGCCGGGCCTATGCCCGGGATCTCGTCCAGCGGATTTTTGGCGAACTCCTTCTTGCGCCGCGCCCGATGCGTGCCGATGGCGAAACGATGCGCCTCGTCGCGCAGTCTCTGGACGAAATAGAGCGCCGGATCGTGCGGGGGCAGGCGGAAAGGCTCGCGCCCCTCGACGAAAAAGGTCTCGCGGCCGGCATTGCGGTCGGCGCCCTTGGCGATGGAGGCGATGGTCACGCCCTCGAGCCCGATCTCCGCCGCCACCGCGCGCGCCGCCTCGAATTGCCCGCGGCCGCCGTCGATGAGCACGAGGTCGGGCTTGGACGGAAAAGCGTCCGGCGCCTCCGCCTCGGGCTTTTCCGCCTCTTTGGCGATGCGGGCGAAGCGGCGCGTCAGCACCTCGCGCATCATGGCGTAATCGTCGCCGGGCGTGATCTCGGCGCTCTTTATATTGAAGGTGCGGTAATGCGGCTTCATGAAGCCGGCCGGACCCGCGACGATCATCGCGCCGATCGCCTGGTTTCCGCCCGTGTGCGAGTTGTCGTAGACCTCGACGCGGCGCGGCGGCTCCTCCATGCCGAACATCTCCCCGAGCGCTGCGAGCAGCTTCTCCTGGCTCGCGTCCTCGGTGAGTTTTCGCGCGAGCGTCTGCCTGGCGTTGGTCAGCGCATGATCGACGAGCTCGCGTTTCTCGCCGCGCTGCGGCGTCGCGATCTCCACCTTGCGGCCGAGCTTGTCCGACAAGGCCTCGGCCAATGGCTCGCGATCCTCGATCGCATGGGAGAGCAGCACCAGCGGCGCCGGCGGATGCTCGCCGTAGAATTGCGCGAGGAAGGAGCCGAGCACCTCCTCCTCGGTGAGGCTCTGATCGGCGCGCGGGAAATAGGCGCGGTCGCCCCAATTCTGATAGGCGCGGAAGAAGAAGGCCTCGATGCAGAAGCGTCCCGCCTCCTTGGCGATGGCGAAGACGTCGGCCTCCTCGACGCCGCGCGGATTTATCCCTTGCGTCCCCTGGATCAGCGAGAGCGCCGAAATGCGGTCGCGCAGCCGCGCGGCGCGCTCGAACTCGAGCCGCTCCGCCGCTTCGGTCATTTCTTTGGCGAGCTGCTCGCGCACGGAGCGGCTCTTGCCGGTCAAGAAATCATGCGCCTCCTGCACCAGCACGGAATAATCGGAAATCGATATCTCGCCCGTGCAGGGGCCGGCGCAGCGTTTGATCTGATAGAGGAGACAAGGCCGCGTGCGATTCTCGTAGAAGGAATCGGTGCAGGAGCGGAGCAGAAACGCCCGCTGCAGCGCGTTGAGCGCGCGCCCCACCGCGCCGGCGTTGGCGAAGGGGCCGAAATAATCGCCCTTGCGCGCCCGCGCGCCGCGATGCTTGGCGATCTGCGGCGCCTCATGGTCGCGCGCGATGAGAATATAGGGGAAGCTCTTGTCGTCGCGCATCAAGACATTGAAGCGCGGCTTCATCTGCTTGATGAGATTGGTCTCGAGCAGCAACGCCTCGGTCTCGGTCTCGACCGAGATGAACATCATCGAGGCGGTCGCCGAGATCATGCGGGCGATGCGGTTCACATGGCCGGCGAGGCGCGTGTAGCTCGCGATGCGCTTGCGGACATTCTTGGCCTTGCCGACGTAGAGAACCTCGCCGTTCTCGGCGATCATGCGATAGACGCCGGGGCCGTTGGGGGCGTTCTTCCAATAGGATTTGATGACGCCGACGCCGCGCTTGACGCTTTCCGGCGTGTCCTCGGCGAGCTCGGGCGAGGCCGCGGCCTCTTCCGCGAGGTCTTCTTCGTCGAGCGTGTCGGGGAGGTCGGGCGCGTCGCTCATGGGGCGAGATTTATGCCCGGCGCGCCGGAATGGGAAGAGCGCGCGGGGCGCTCGACTGGGGCGTAAGGGGGCGAAGATCGCGATGGGACCGGGATGACCTTTCGGCGCGCGCGCGTAAGATACGCGCGCAAGTCAAAACGAAAAGGGTTTCGATCATGGCTTCGCCGGTTAGACTTTTTTCCTGCGCCTGCGGGCGCGTCAGATGCGAGGCGGTCGGCGAGCCGATCGTCAGCGCCGTCTGCTATTGCTCCGATTGTCAGGAGGGCGGCCGGAGGATCGAGGCTCTGCCCGATGCGCCGCGGGTGCGCGATGCGGACGGCGGCACGCCCTATCTCACCTTTCGCGACGACCGTTTTCGCTGCGTCGCCGGAGAAGAGCGGCTCGAGGATCAGCGGCTGAAGCCGGATTCGCCGACGAGGAGGGTCGTCGCCCGCTGCTGCAACACCGGCATGTTCTTGAAGTTCGATCCCGGTTTCTGGGTCTCGACCTATCGGCTCAGATACGAAGGCGAGCCGCCGCCGATCGAGATGCGGACGAAGATCGAGCGCCGCCATTCGGACCTGCCCCTGCCGCAGGACGCGCCGAGCTATCGCGGCTTTCCGCTGAGGCTGATCGGTCGGCTGATCGCGGCGCGCCTCGCCATGGCCTTCGGTCGATAGGTTTTCGCTCGCGCCGCGCTCCTTCGGCCGACGAGCCTCGGCCGCGGGCGTGAAACCGTCGCCGATCCGCGCTATGTTGTCGCAGCGGCGAGGCGCGAAAAAACTCAAGGAAGGCTCGGGTGGTCGAGGATCAGCGCGAAGCGTCCGGCCGGCGGCGGCTGAATGCGACACTCATCGATTTGATCATTCGGCTCGGCGCGCTCGTCGCGCTGGCCTATTGGTCGTTTCTGCTCGTGAGGCCCTTCGTCACCATCGTGACCTGGAGCGCCATTCTCGCCGTGGCGCTCTATCCCATATTCGAATGGGTGGCGAACCGCCTCGGCGGCCGGCGGCGGCTCGCGGCCGTGGTCATCACTTTCGTGGGGCTGCTCTTCGTCATCGGGCCGGCGACCTGGCTCGGCCTCGGCGTCATCGACGGCCTGCGCGGGCTCGCCGATCGGCTCGAGACCGGCGGCGTCTGGGTTCCGCCGCCGCCGGAGACGCTGCGGAGCTGGCCCTTCGTCGGCCAATCGGCCTATGACTTCTGGGAGCTCGCCTCCACCAATATGCGCAGCGCCCTGGAGCAGGCGCTGCCGCAGCTCAAGCCCTATGGCGAGATCGCCCTGGACGCGACGAAGAACGCCGGCGCCGGACTGTTCAAGTTTCTGATATCGGTGATCATCGCCGGATTTCTGTTCGCGCCCGGCCCGGCGCTGGTGCGCGCCGTCAAGACGGCGGTGACGCGGATCGATTCGCGGCGCGCCGAGCATTTCGTCGATCTCACGGGATCGACGATCCGCACCGTCTCGCGCGGCGTCATCGGCGTGTCGCTGCTGCAGGCGGCGGTCGGCGGCCTCGGCCTTCAGCTCGCCGGCGCGCCCGGCGCGAGCCTGTTGACGCTCTGCATATTGGTGCTGGCGATCGTGCAGATCGGACCGCTGCTCGTGGTCGTGCCCTCGATCCTGTGGGCCTGGACCGAGATGCAGACGCTGCCGGCGCTGCTCTTCACCTGCTGCATGCTGACGGTGACGCTCATCGACAATGTGCTGAAACCCATCGTCATCGCGCGCGGGCTCACGACGCCGCTGCTCGTCATCATCGCCGGCGTCATTGGCGGCGTGCTCGTGCATGGCATCATCGGCCTCTTCGTCGGCCCCGTGGTTCTGGCGGTGGCCTGGGAGCTGGCCAGCGCCTGGGCCGGGGACGGCAAGGCGGGCGCGTTCGTCAGGACGGCGCCGGAGGCTCCCGAGCCGCGCGCGATCGAGCCGCCCGCGGCGGCGGAGCCGGTCGCGCGAGCGCCCGAGCGTTGAGCCGCGTCGCGGCGCGAAAGGCCCGTTCACAAATCGGCCGTACTCGATTAGGGTCCGGCGCGGATTTGCGCGTCTCGGCTTCGATCCCATATTGATGAGCGCCCGCTTCGCAAGCGGGCCTTTCGCTATCCGAGGCCCGCAACGGCCTCTGAAGAAGGAACCACATGGCCAAGGAAGAACTGTTGGAGTTTCCCGGAGTCGTCACCGAGCTGCTGCCCAGCGCGATGTTTCGGGTCAAGCTCGAGAACGAGCACGAGATCATCGCCCATACGGCCGGCAAGATGCGCAAGAACCGCATCCGCGTGCTCACCGGGGACAAGGTTCTCGTGGAGATGACGCCCTATGACCTCACCAAGGGGCGGATTACCTATCGCTTCAAATAATTTCGATTGAAGGCGGAGCCGATCGTCTTGACGTCCCATCCGACTGATGCGCGGCCCAAGCTGGTGCTGGCCTCGGCCTCGCCCCGCAGGCTCGAGCTCCTCCAGCAGATCGGCCTCGACGCCGACGCCTTGCTGCCGACCGACATAGACGAAACGCCCCAGCGCAACGAGCTGCCGCGCAGCCTCGCCCAGCGTCTCGCCGGCGAGAAAGCCGCGGCGGCCATCAAGATCAGGGCCTATCAGCCGCAGCTCGAGGGCAGTTTCGTGCTCGCCGCCGATACAGTTGTCGCGGTCGGGCGGCGAATCCTGCCCAAATGCGAGGACATAGAGCAGGCCGAGGATTGCCTGCGCCTGCTCTCCGGACGCCAGCATCGGGTTTTTACCGGGGTCACGCTGGTGACCCCGCGCGGGGCGGAGCGCCGCCGCCTCGTCGAATCGCGCCTGCGCTTCAAGCGCCTCGTCTCGACCGAGATCGACGCCTATCTCGCCTCGGGCGAATGGCGCGGCAAGGCCGGAGGCTATGCGATTCAAGGCCTTGCGGGGGCTTTCGTGGTGCGGCTCATCGGCTCTTATACGGCCGTCGTCGGCCTGCCGCTCTATGAGACCGCTGCGCTGCTCGCTGGCGAAGGCTATCCGGTGCTGACGCCCTGGTTCGAGCGGGCGTGAGCCTCATCCGCCGATATAGACCCGCTCATATCTCCGCCCGAGCCGGGTCAATATCTCATAGCCGATCGTGCCGCAGCGCTCCGCCAGCTCGTCGACGCCGATCGTCTCGCCCAGGAGCTCGGCGGTCTGGCCGCGATAGACGGCGGCTTCCGGGACGTCGGTCACATCCAGCATGACGAAATCCATCGACACGCGGCCGACGATCGGGCAGCGCCGTCCGGCGACGATCGCCTCCGGGGCCGGGCGGCCGGGGCCGGCGACGGCGGCGGGAAATCCGTCGCCATAGCCGAGGCCGAGCGTCGCCAGCCGCGTCGGCCGCGTCGCCGTCCACATGCCGTCATAGCCGACGCTCTCGCCCGCCTCGATCCGGCGCGTCGCGAGAACAGGCGCCTCGAGCCGGGCCACGCTGCGCATCGGATTGGGGGAGCCGGGCGTCGGATTGCCGCCATAGATGGCGTAGCCGGGCCGCAGCAGATCGTAATGCGGCTTCCGCCCGAGGAAAATTCCCGAGGAATTGCAGAGCGAGGCCGGAACGCCGGGGAAGCTCAGCCGCGCCGCCTCGAAGGCGGCGATCTGGCGGGCGTTGCGCGGGTCCTCGGCCCATTGGGCGCAGACGAAATGGCTCATCGTCAAAGTGAGGTCGACATCCTGCGCCGCCGTCGCCGCGGCTTCGGCGTCCCGCACCGAAAGCCCCAGTCGATTCATGCCCGTGTCGAACTGCAGCGCGGCCGGGAGGCGGCGGCCGATGGCGCGGCCGAACGCCGCCCATTCGCGGATTTCCTCGAGCGAGGCCAGGACCGGCCGCAGGCGCGCGGCGGCGAGCGCGCGGGCGCCGCCATTCGGCAGGCCCTCGAGCACATAGACGATGGCGCGCGGCGCGACGGCGCGGATGCGCTCGCCTTCCCCGGCGGTGGCGACGAAAAAGGTGCGGCATCCGGCCGCGGCCAGCGCCCGCGCGGCGGATTCGGCGCCGAGGCCATAGGCGTCGGCCTTGACGACGGCCGCGCATTCGCTCGCGCTCGCTCTCGCGGCGAGCTGTCGCCAATTGGCGACGAGGGCGGAAAGATCAATTGTGAGCGCCGCGCCCGCGCGCGCCGCTGCGGCGGTCTCGTTCACGGGCGCTCGGGCCGATCGGTCGAATCTCATGAAGCAATATTCTAGCGCCGGAGCATGGCGTTCGCATGGCTATTCGCGCGCGCCATGCTCCGGCGTCATTAATTTCGCGATTCGAGCGACCGGTCAGCGACGGGGCGCGTCGGCCCCGGTCTCGAGGCGCGGCCGCGGGGCCGGCGTCCCGAGGCGGGCCGCCGGATCGGGCCGCGGCGCCGCGAGGCGAACGGCCGGATCGGGCCGCGGCGTCCCGAGGCGAGCGGCCGGATCGGGCCGCGGCGCGCCGAGCGAGATACGCACGAGATCGGCGACGCTCTTGACCCGCATCTTGGTCATGATGTGCGAGCGATGCGTTTCGACCGTGCGGGCGCTGATGCCGAGCTCATGGGCGATGACCTTGTTGAGCTTGCCCTCGACGAGACCCGCGAGCACGTCGTTCTCGCGATTGGTGAGCGTGGCGAGTCGGCCGGGCGTGGTCCGCGTGCGCCCGCGATAGGCCCTGTGGTCGACGCGGCGGGTCAGCGCCTGCTGCACCGAGGCGAGAAGCTTCGCCTCGTTGACCGGCAGTTCGAGCAGATCGAACGCTCCTTCCTTCATGACCTGTATCGCGCCCCGAACATTGGCCTGCGCGGTGATGACGATGATCGGCAATTCGATTCGCCGCGCCTTGGCGTCCCGGAGCAATTCGATCCCGATCATCTCGGGCATGTCCACATAGATGATGACGCAGCCGCGGTTGTCGGTTTCGACGGTTTCGAAAAAGCGTCCCGCGTCGTCATGGAGGCGGAGGTGAAAATCCGCTTTGTCCAGCGCGCTCGTCAAAGACGAGCGAATGACCGGATCGACGTTCAAGATATGGATGGTGTCACTGTAATTCATAGATCGCTCGCGAGATGAGTTGACGAAAAAGTCAATCGACGAGACCAACGAACTCCTGCCGCCGGTAAAATGACCGGCGGTCCGACGTTACGACGAACTCGACGTTACTTGAGAGAACCGACGCGACGCAGAACTCACTCGGGAAACGCAAGACCGACGCGACGCTCACGCTACCCTTACGCGACTTTGACGCGTTCGCCGCCGGTGGAGAAAAAGCCGGCCGCGAACGACGTTGCGCGGGATCATCCAGCGCAACGTCGACGGAGGCATGTTAACAGATCGTAACGCGCGCGCCACGTTTTTCGACTCGAAACCTACGCATTAATCGGATCGATTGCGCCGGAACCCACTACGTAATACTTAAGTTATTCGTTCCTTCACCGCGAAGCGCCTTGCCCCGACGTCCTCGATATCCGACGTCCCCGAACGCTTGTTGCAGCCGCGACGCGATTGAATTATCAGTCCAGCCCAGTCTCGAGCGGAGAGAAACAATGGCCGACGCCGATCCCGTGAGCGAGAGCCTCGCCGCCGCGCGGCCGCTCTCCCCGCATCTTTCGATCTACAAGCCCATCCTGACCATGATGATGTCGATCGCGCATCGCGTCACCGGAGCGGCGCTCTACGCGGGCGCGCTTTTGCTCGCGATCTACCTCTTCGGGTTGGCGCTCGGGCCTTCGGCCTTCGCGGCCGTCTCCTGGATCGCGGATTCCATCCTCGGCCGCCTCTTCGTGCTGCTGTTCAGCTGGGCGCTCTTTCATCATCTGCTCGGCGGCGTGCGTCACGCGATCTGGGACCGGGGCCTCTATCTCGATCGCGACGGGCGCGAGCTGCTCGCCAAGGCGACCTTGGGCGGCGGATTGGCCCTCACCGCGCTTCTCTGGATCGCCTCCGCGCTCTTCGGCTAGCGGCGCGCCCTCGTTCTCTCGAGGGACTGTCGCCGTCTCGGCGGGCCTCACTCGCGAGCGGCGCCTTCGAACAAGGTTAATGGAGATTGGGAAATGTCGAGATCGACGTTCCAGAGCGGCCGCAGCGGCAAAGGAGGCGCCTTCGTCTCCGACCGCGAGGGCTCGCTGCATGCGCTGGCCATGCGACACAGCGCCAGAGCGCTCGCCCCGCTCGCGATCCTCTCGATCTGGCATATCGTCGGATTGGTCGGCAAACCCTATGAGGCCGCGCGCGCCGAGCTCGCCCGGCCGCTGCCGGCCATCGCGCTGATCGCCTTCATCGCCGTCGTCGCCTATCACGCGCGGCTCGGCATGGAGAACATCATCGAGGACTATGTTCACGACGAAGCGCTCAAGGCGACGGCGCTCGCCGTCAACAAATGGGCGGCGATCGCGATCGCCGCGATCTGGACGCTCGCCATCATGATCATCGCCGCGCCGCGCTAGGGTCTTTCCGTGTTTCAATGAAACACGGAAAGACCCTAGGCGTTTGTTTTGACGCGTTTCCGGACGCCGAACCGGCGTCCGCTTCGGCGGGAAACGCGCGAGAGCGCTTATCGCTCGAACGGGATCGTTCGAGCGATAAGAATTCGCTCCAGATGAAAAACGAGACCAATTTCCGATCCAAATGGATCGGAAATTGGTCTAAAAGCGGCCCGCGCGCTTTTTTCGACGAGGATTGGGAATGGCTGGGAACGGCAAGACGACGGTCAATATCGGCGGCAGGGCCTATCCGATCGTCGATCACACATTCGACGTCGTCGTCGTCGGCGCGGGCGGCGCGGGGCTGCGCGCCGTCGTCGGCTGCGCCAAGGCGGGGCTGAAAGCCGCCTGCGTCACCAAAGTGTTCCCGACCCGCTCGCATACGGTGGCGGCGCAGGGCGGCGTCGCCGCGGCGCTCGGCAATATGGGGCCGGACGATTGGAAATGGCACATGTACGACACCGTCAAGGGCTCCGACTGGCTCGGAGACCAGGACGCGATCGAATATCTGTGCCGCAACGCGCCGGAGGCCGTCTACGAGCTCGAGCATTGGGGCGTGCCCTTCTCGCGCACGGAGGACGGCCGCATCTATCAGCGCCCCTTCGGCGGCATGACGACGGATTTCGGCAAGGGCCCGCCCGCGCAGCGGACCTGCGCCGCCGCCGACCGCACCGGCCATGCGATGCTGCACACGCTCTACGGGCAGGCGCTGCGTCACGACACGCAATTCTTCGTCGAATATTTCGCGATCGACCTCATCGTCGACGCGGAGGGCGTGGTGCGCGGCGTCGTGTGCCTGAAGCTCGACGACGGCACGGTCCATCGTTTTCGCGCCGCGCTCACCGTGCTGGCGACGGGCGGCTATGGCCGCGCCTATCTCTCGGCGACCTCGGCGCACACTTGCACGGGCGACGGCGGCGGCATGGCGCTGCGCGCCGGCCTGCCGTTGCAGGACATGGAATTCGTGCAATTCCATCCGACCGGCATCTATGGCGCGGGCTGCCTCATCACCGAAGGCGCGCGCGGCGAGGGCGGCTATCTGACGAACAGCGAGGGCGAGCGCTTCATGGAGCGCTATGCGCCTTCGGTGAAGGATCTCGCGCCGCGCGACATGGTGTCGCGCGCCATGACGGTGGAAATTCGTGAAGGCCGCGGCGTCGGCAGGCTGAAAGACCACATCCATCTGCATCTCGAGCATCTCGACCCGGCGATCCTGCACGAGCGTCTGCCGGGCATTTCCGAGAGCGCGAAGATTTTCGCCGGCGTCGATGTGACGCGCGAGCCCATTCCGGTGCTGCCGACGGTGCATTACAACATGGGCGGCATACCGACGAATTTTCACGGCGAGGCGCTGCGCCGCGTCGGCGACGATCCCGATGTCGTCGTGCCGGGCCTGATGGCGATCGGCGAGGCGGCCTGCGTCTCCGTGCATGGCGCCAATCGTCTCGGCTCGAATTCGCTCGTCGATCTCGTCGTCTTCGGCCGCGCCGCGGGCCTGCGCGCCGCCGAATTGGTGAAGCCGGGGCAGGCGCAGCCCGAGCTCCCGGCGGATTCGGCCGAGCTCGCTCTGTCGCGGCTCGACGCGCGCCGCTTCGCCTCCGGCTCGATCGCGACCGCCGATCTGCGGCTCGAGATGCAGCGCGTGATGCAATCGCATTGCGCCGTCTATCGCGCCGGCGAGGTGCTGGAGGAGGGATCGCAAGCGATCCATGCGGTGTGGACGAAGAGCGGCGACGTCAAGGTGTCGGATCGCTCGCTGATCTGGAATTCCGATCTCGTCGAGACTTTGGAATATGACAATCTGATCGTGCAGGCGGTGGTGACGATGGATTCGGCGAAGAACCGCACCGAATCCCGCGGCGCCCACGCCCGCGAGGATTTCCCGAACCGTGACGACGCCAATTGGATGAAGCACACGCTCGCGACCATCGACGAGGCGAACAAGAGCGTGGCGCTCGACGGTCGACCGGTGCATAGCTACACGCTGTCCAATGAGGTGGCCTATATAGAGCCGAAGGCGCGGGTGTATTGAATCCGGTCATGGGAGCGGATCGATGGGCAAACTGGCGATAGCCGACGAAGTGCTCGAAGAAGTCGCGGCGGCAGCGAGAGCGCGTGGGGTGTCGAGCGAGACCCTTGCTCAAGAGCTGCTGTTGGAAGGGCTACGCGGTCACAAATCTAACGAAGCGCTTCGTGAGCTGATGGAAGCTATCGCCGCGATGACACCCCGAGACGTTGAGCAGACCGATTCGGTGGAGCTGTTGCGCGAGGATCGCGATCGTTGATCGTCATCGATGCTTCCGTCGCGGTCAAATGGATCGTCCGCGAGGCGCATCACGAAATCGCGCTCGGCATATTCGATCGCGAGTGGGAACGGATTGCGCCTGATCTCATATTGCCGGAAGTCGCGACGTTGAAGACATACCTGCAAGACCCGCCGTCCAACGACGGAGCATGAGGATCGTCATGGTCGAATTTGTCCTTCCCAAATCCTCCCGTCCCGTCGAGGGCAAGGTCTGGCCCGGCCCCGAGGGCGCGAGCCGGCTCAAGGAGTTCCGCATCTATCGCTTCGATCCGGACGAGGCGTCGAATCCGCGCATAGACACTTATTTCGTCGATCTCGACGATTGCGGGCCGATGGTGCTCGACGCGATCATCTGGATCAAGAACAAGATCGATCCGACGCTGACCTTCCGCCGCTCCTGCCGCGAGGGCATTTGCGGCTCCTGCGCGATGAACATAGACGGGCTCAACACGCTCGCCTGCACCAAGGGCATGGATGAGATCGAGGGAGCGATAAAGCTCTATCCGCTGCCGCATCTGCCGGTGGTGAAGGATCTCGTGCCCGATCTCACCGACTTTTACGCCCAGCACGCCGCCATCGAGCCCTGGCTGCAGACGGTGACGCCGGAGCCTCAGAAGGAATGGCTGCAGGCGCCGGACGACCGCCGCAAGCTGGACGGGCTCTATGAGTGCATTCTCTGCGCCTGCTGCTCCACCTCCTGCCCGAGCTATTGGTGGAACTCGGACAAATTCTTGGGCCCGGCGGCGCTGCTGCAGGCCTATCGCTGGGTGGTGGACAGCCGCGACGAGGCGACGAGCGAGCGCGTCGCCTATGTGGACGACACCTTCCGCCTCTATCGCTGCCATACGATTCTGAACTGCTCCAGCGCCTGTCCCAAGAGCCTGCTGCCGGGCACGGCCATCGCCGCGCTCAAAAATCTGGCGATCGCCGAGACGACCGGCGAGTAAGCGCGCGCGGCGCCGCATCGGCGCCCGTTTCGCCGCGCAGTCTTCGCCGTAGAATCGCCGGGAACTTGTCTTTTTTCCGGCCTGGGAGCATTTTGGAGCCCGATGCTCGAGGAGTCGCCGCCATGCGATTGCGCCCGCTTCTTCTGGTCGCCGCCGTTTTCGCCTTTTCGTCCGCGCTGCCGCTTTCGGCCGGCGCCGAGGACACGCTCGACCCGAGCCGGCTGGACCCGGCGGCGGCCGGAGCCGCCAAGGCGAAGCCAAAGAAAAACAAGCAGCCGCAGGCCTCGAGCGGGCAGGCCTCGACCGGACAGGCCGCCGCGCCCGGCAAGCCGGCCCCCGGCAAGGTCGAGAACCGCCAATATGGCGAGCTCGAGGGCTGGTCGCCGGGCAAGACCCCGCCTAAGAAAGACAAGAAAGACGACGACACGCCGCGTTTCGGCGGCCGCGCGCCGGTGAGCATGGGCAATGGCGGCAATATGTCGGTCGGCATGCCCTTCTGAAACCTATAGGCGCTGGCCGGAGGCGAAGCCGCGCTGCGGGAAAGACGCGAAGCCGTCCCGGGGCCGAATGGGTCGCGGGGCCGCTTCGCCTGTTCTCGTTCGCTCGTCTCGACAAAAATCCCGCCCGCCGTCATAAACGGGCGGAAAAGGAGTTCACAACCATGGGTTACAAGGTCGCCGTCGCCGGCGCCACGGGCAATGTGGGCCGCGAGATGCTCGACATTCTGGCGGAGCGCCGCTTTCCGGTCTCGGAAGTGGTCGCGCTCGCGTCGTCGCGCTCCATCGGGACGGAAGTATCCTTCGGCGACAAGACGCTCAAATGCCGCCATCTCGACACTTACGACTTCTCGGACACGGACATCTGCCTGATGTCGGCGGGCGGCGACGTCGCGCGCGAATGGGCGCCGCGCATCGGCGCGCAGGGCTGCGTCGTCATCGACAACAGCTCCGCCTGGCGCATGGACCCGGACGTGCCGCTCGTCGTGCCGGAGGTGAACGCCGATGCGGCCGCGGGCTTTGCGAAGAAGAACATCATCGCCAATCCCAATTGCTCCACCGCGCAGCTCGTCGTGGCGCTGAAGCCCCTGCATGACGCGGCCAAGATCAAGCGCGTCGTCGTCTCGACGTATCAGTCGGTTTCCGGCGCCGGCAAGGAGGGCATGGACGAGCTCTTCGCCCAGACCCGCTCCGTCTTCGTCTCCGATCCGCTGGAATCGAAGAAGTTCCCCAAGCGCATCGCCTTCAACCTCATTCCGCAGATCGACGTCTTCATGGAGGACGGCTTCACCAAGGAAGAGTGGAAGATGGTGGTGGAGACGAAGAAGATCCTCGACCCGAAGATCAAGCTCGTCGCCACCTGCGTGCGCGTGCCGGTGTTCATCGGCCATAGCGAGGCGGTGAACATAGAATTCGAGAATCCGCTGTCGCCGGACGAGGCGCGCAATATTCTGCGCGAGGCTCCGGGCGTGCTCGTCATCGACAAGCACGAGCCCGGCGGCTACATCACGCCGCACGAAGCGGCGGGCGAGGACGCGACCTATATCTCGCGCATCCGCGACGATCCGACCGTCGAGAACGGCCTCGTTCTGTGGTGCGTCTCCGACAATCTGCGCAAGGGCGCCGCGCTGAACGCGGTGCAGATCGCCGAAGTGCTGGCGAATAGGAAGCTCATCACGCCGAAGCAGAAGGCGGCGTGACGACGCGCGTCTCCTTCTCCCACGAGTGGGAGAAGGGGCGCGGACTTCCCTTGCGCCCGCATTCGGCGCGCGCGCCCATTCTCACGAAAAGGCGCGGCCGTCACAGTATTGTAATCGAGCTTCGCTAGCCGTCTGGCCATGGTTCTCGATCTCCATCACGTTCCGGGCCGGCTTCGCGTTCGCCTCGCGGGACTGAGAGGATATGCTCGGGCCATCGTCCCCCTCCATTCCGAGCTGCTCGCGATCCCGGGAGTCAAATCCGCGTCGATCCGCGCTCATTCCGGCAGCGTGACGATCTTCTACGACCGCGGCTGTTTCGAGATCGAATCGTTCTGGTCGACGTTGCGGCGCCTCGGCTATTTGGACGCCGCGTCGCAGACCGCTGAATCGGCGTCCCCGTCATCCTCTCGGATGAACGCCGTCGCCGCGACGGCGACGGCGACGATCGCCGAGGCCATTGTCGGCGAGGTCGTGAAGCATGTGCTCGGCCGCTCCGCCGGCGCGCTGATTCGCCTCATCGTCTAATTCGGGCGCGAATTCCGCCGGCTCTTGAAGGCGGGCGATGCGATATTGATCTTAAAACGATGTTGGTTCGCGCCGGAAACCGGAGACGCTGGTTTTCGCGGGTGAGGAGGAGTCCATTACTATGGCCGAGGTCGTGGAAGGTCGGATCGCGCATCAGACGCCCGTCCGGCTTCGCATAGCGGCGCCGTCGAGGCGCCATGACAGGGCGTTCTTCGAGGCTCTGCGGGAGCAGATGTCCAGATGGGCGGTTGTGACGCGGGTCGACGTCAATCCCGCCGCCGCCAGCGTCGTGATCCATTCGCGCGATTCACAGGCCGTTCTGGAACTGCTCCAACGCGAAGGCGTTCTGACGATCGTCGCGCCGGCGAAATATGTCGTTCATGTCGGCGCGCAGGCCCCAGGGCCGCGCTTTGCGGCGGTCGACGCGCGGATTCGGCGCTGGAGCGGCGGCCGCCTCGACGCGAAACGCGTTTCGGTCGCGGTGGTCGTCGTCGCGAGCCTCGCCGTCAAGCTCGCGCGCGGCAATGCGATGTCCGCGGGAGTCCTGCTGCTGCTGCTCGCGGGCGGAGTCGCCCGACGCAGGTTTCTCGCATCCGACCGCAGGCGGAAGGAAGAGCCCCTCGCGCCGCCCGTCGAAGCCGCCGCCTGAGCCGTCCGGCTCGGCCGCCGCAGGGGCGCGCCCTTGAAGGCGCTGCAACCATAAATAGATGAAGGTTCCATGACGCCTAGGAGGACAGCATGGCGCTGATCGAGGATATCTTCGAGGAAGCATTGGGACCTGTGGCGCTCGGGGTCGGAGCGCTGATCGCCATACCGACGCTCTTTCCGCCGGTGCGCCGGGCGCTTCGCCCGGTGGCCAAAGGGGTGATAAAGACGGGAATAGCGATTTATGAGACGACCGTGGCCAATGTGGCGGAAGCCGCCGGCGATCTGATCGCCGAGGCTCGCGCGGAGCGCGAGAACGAGGCTCTGGCGGCCGTCGAGCAAAAAGCCACTCCCGCTTCGCTCTGACGGGGAGCGCAGCCGATGAGACGATCGTCGAGGGCGGCGCCGCCCTCGACGATCTTTTTTTAGCCTGGCCCAGCATGGTCGTCGTGACGAGATGGCGTCGTGACGGCGCTCGGCCCGGTTCGGCCTCGGCCCGCGCGCCCCTGCGACAATGAATGACGCGCCGCGTCATAGGTTCGCCGACGCGGGCGCTTGACGAGTCTTGGCTCAAAATGCTCAACGTGCGCGAGCGGCGTCCGCTGGCGCCGAGGAGCCCGACCAATCAGGAGAACGATATGACGACGGAGATCGTGATCGTTTCCGCGGCGCGCACTGCTGTGGGATCGTTCAACGGAGCTTTTGGCGCCACGCCCGCCCATGAGCTGGGCGCTGTTGCCGTCAAGGCCGCGCTCGAACGCGCCAAAGTGGAGGCCGCCGACGTCGACGAGGTCATCCTGGGCCAGGTGCTCGGCGCCGCGCAGGGACAGAATCCGGCCCGCCAGGCGGCCATCAAGGCCGGCGTGCCGCAGGACAAGACCGCTTTCGGCGTCAATCAGGTGTGCGGCTCGGGCCTGCGCGCCGTGGCGCTCGCCGCCCAGCAGATCCAGGCGGGCGACGCGACGATCGTCGTCGCCGGCGGCCAGGAGTCCATGTCGCTGTCGCAGCATTCCGCTCACATGCGCGCCGGCACCAAGATGGGCGATGTGAAATTCGTCGACACCATGATCGTCGACGGCCTGACCGACGCCTTCAACAATTACCACATGGGCATCACGGCGGAGAATGTCGCCGCCAAATGGCAGATCGGCCGCGCCGAGCAGGACGCTTTCGCCGTCGCCTCGCAGAACAAGGCCGAGGCCGCGCAGAAGGCCGGCAAGTTCAAGGACGAGATCGTCCCCTTCACCGTCTCGACGCGCAAGGGCGACATCATCGTGGACGCCGATGAATACATCAAGCACGGCGTGACGCTGGAGGGCGTCGCCAAGCTGAAGCCGGCCTTCATCAAGGACGGCACGGTGACGGCGGCCAACGCCTCCGGGCTCAATGACGGCGCCGCCGCCCTCGTCGTGATGTCCGCGGCGGAGGCCGCCAAGCGCGGGCTGACCCCGCTCGCGCGCATCGCCTCCTGGGCGACCGCCGGCGTCGATCCGACGGTCATGGGCTCCGGCCCGATCCCGGCCTCGCGCAAGGCGCTGGAGAAGGCCGGCTGGAAGATATCCGATCTCGACCTCGTCGAGGCCAATGAGGCCTTCGCCGCGCAAGCTCTGGCCGTGAACAAGGACCTCGGCTGGGATCCGGCCATTGTGAACGTCAACGGCGGCGCCATCGCCATCGGCCATCCGATCGGCGCTTCGGGCGCGCGCATTCTGACGACGCTGCTCTACGAGCTCGGCCGCCGCGGCGGCAAGCGCGGCCTCGCCACGCTCTGCATCGGCGGCGGCATGGGCATCGCTCTGACGATCGAGCGCTAAATAGGACCGCGAGCCTCGGAGGCTCGCATATGGCGCCGCGAGCCTCCGAGGCTCGCGGTCCAGTCTCTCGAAAAATTCGATGAAGGAGGATGAGGTGGGCAGAACAGCGGTTGTGACGGGCGGCACGCGCGGCATCGGCGAGGCGATTTCCAAGGCTCTGAAGGCGGCCGGCTACAATGTCGCCGCGACTTACGCCGGCAACGACGAGGCGGCCAACAAGTTCAAGGCCGAGACCGGCATTCCGGTCTATAAGTTCGATGTGTCGGACTATGAGGCCAGCGCCGCCGCGCTCGCGCAGATCGAGAAGGATCTGGGCCCGGTCGAGATTCTCGTCAACAACGCCGGCATCACCAAGGACCGTCTGTTCCACAAGATGGAGCTGGCGCAATGGCGCGCGGTGATCGACACCAACCTCAACTCGCTGTTCAATGTCACGCGTCCCGTCATCAACGGCATGCGCGACCGCGGCTTCGGCCGCATCATCGTCATCTCGTCGATCAACGGCCAGAAGGGCCAGGCCGGTCAGACGAACTATTCCGCCTCCAAGGCCGGCGACATCGGCTTCGTCAAGGCGCTGGCGCAGGAGAGCGCGTCGAAGGGCGTCACCGTCAACGCCGTCGCGCCCGGCTATATCGCCACGGAGATGGTGAAGGCCGTGCCGCAGGACGTGCTCGATAAGCACATCATTCCCTATATCGCGGTCGGCCGTCTCGGCGAGCCGGAGGAGATCGCCCGCGCTGTGGTGTTCCTCGCCTCCGACGACGCCGGCTTCATCACCGGCTCGACGCTGACCATCAACGGCGGCCAGTATCTGACCTGAAGCGATTTGCGCTCGAACGAACGCGTTCGAGCTGTCGAGGGCCGTCATTCCCGGCAGGCCGAAGGCCTGACCGGGAATCCAGAGCGACATCCAAAAACGTCGGTTGCGGCCCCGGATTCCCGATCGCTCGCTTCGCGAGCGTCGGGAATGACGCCTTTGTGTCCGCCGAGGCGGCCTATCATATCAGTGATTCGAGGCCCTCTACGAATCACGGCAATTCCCGCGCCGAAACTCCCCTCCCGTTCGAGCGATTGCGCTGCCCTCTTCTCTGGACTGATCTCGGCGGTTCTGGTGAGCGCGGCGATCGTGCGACCGATAACGGCTCCCGCGGCCGCGCTGCGAGAGTCCTTCGTCGTGGGCGAAGGGCTGCAAGGCCAATGTGTCGCCAGTCGGCAGACGGTCGTCATCACCGATTTGCCGCCGACGAGTCGCGTCATCGGCTCGGCATTGGCCGCAGGCCCGCCGGATGTGATCGTCTGCGCGCGGTCAGTTCGGCCGAAGGGGTGCTGGGCGTGATCGAGATCGCCCGTTACGGCGCTTTCGACGAGAGCTGCCGGGCTATGACGCCGCTTCGCACTCTCTCGAGCTCGTCGCGGCGAGCGATATGAGGCGCGTGACCGGCTATCAGGATTTCGTCGACGAAGCGCCCCTCGATCTGGTGTTCGTCGCCGATCACCGAAAGATGGCGCTGGTTCCGGTCGCGCAGCGTGAGAGCTTCGCCTCGGTCGCAGCCGGCGCGATATCGCAGAATCTCTATTTATTCGCGGCGAGCGAGGGCCTCGCCACGGTGATCCGCGCCTGGATCGATCGCGAGGCGATCGCCGAGGCGCTGGGGCTGAGCCACGACCATCAGGTGCTTTTGTCGCAGACGATCGGCTATCCGAAGAAGACCGAGTGAACGGCCCGACTCAGGGGGAAGCTTCGGTGTCGGTCGAGGCGCTCCTCGCGGCTTTTGTTTCGATGCGTTTCCAACGCCGAAGCGGCTAACGGCCGGCGGGCGGCGGCGTCCGTCGACGCCGGACGCGCGTGGCGCTCGTCGAATGGCCGATGTATAATCATCACGGATTTTCTGTCGTCTGAGGGCGAGAAGATCGGGCGTGACATTCGAAGCGAGCGCAAGCGCATGGTCGACGCAGCTCAGAATATCGTCTGGTTCGAGGCTGTGACGCGCGACGATGTTTCGATCGTCGGCGGCAAAAACGCATCGCTCGGAGAGATGATCTCCCGTCTCACGGAGAAGGGCGTCCGGACTCCCATCGGATTTGCGACGACGGCGCAAGCCTATTGGCGTTTCGTCGAGAGCAATGGCGCGCGCAATGTCGTAGCTGCGACGCTCGACGATCTCGAATCCGGCCGCGTCACGCTCGCCGACGCTGGTCGAACAATTCGAAGCGCCATTCGACGCGGCGAATGGTCGAGCGAAATGGCGAGCGCCATCGTCGAAGCCTATCGCGAGCTCGGCCGGCGGGTCGGCAAGGATGAGCCCGACGTCGCGGTGAGGTCGAGCGCGACCGCCGAGGACCTGCCGAATGCGAGCTTCGCCGGGCAGCAGGAGACTTATCTGAACATTCGCGGCGAGCGCGCGCTGCTCGACGCCTGCCGGCGCTGCTACGCGTCGCTCTTCACGGATCGCGCCATCAGCTACCGCACGGCGCAGGGCTTCGATCACATGAAGGTCGCGCTGTCGGTCGGCGTGCAGCTGATGGTCCGGTCCGACCTGGGCGGCGCGGGCGTGATGTTCTCGCTGGACACGGAGACGGGCTTCGACAAGGTCGCGCTCATCAACGCCTCATGGGGCCTCGGCGAGAATGTCGTGCAAGGCGCGGTGGACCCGGACGAATATATCGTGTTCAAGCCGTTCCTCGCTGATGCGGCCTTGTCGCCGATCATCGAGAAGAAGCGCGGCGACAAGCTCGTGAAGATGATCTACGCGCCAGATGGCGAGCAGCCGACGCGCAATGTTCCGACGTCCAAGGCCGAGCGCGCCTCCTTCGTGCTCGCCGACGACGACATTCTGACGCTGTCTCGCTGGGCCTGCCTGATCGAGGACCATTATGGCCGGCCGATGGACATGGAATGGGCGAAGGACGGCGAGACCGGCGATCTCTTCATCGTCCAGGCGCGTCCGGAGACGGTTCAATCGCGTCGCGAGGCGAGCGCGCTGAAGTCCTATCGAATAGGCAAGAAAGGCCGCATGATCTGCGCCGGGCTGGCGATCGGCGACGCGGCGACGAGCGGCAAGATCTGCGTCATAGAGGATGTCCGCGACATAGGCCGCTTCGTCGACGGCAGCATATTGGTCACGCGAACGACCGATCCGGATTGGGCGCCGATCATGAAGAAAGCGGCGGCGATCGTGACCGAGCATGGCGGGCGCACCTCACATGCGGCCATCGTCAGCCGCGAGCTCGGATTGCCGGCGATCGTCGGCGCGCCGGACGCGACGCGCCTGCTGCACGACGAGCAGATCGTCACTTTGTCCTGCGCCGAGGGCGACACGGGTTTCGTCTATGACGGCGTCGCCGACATAGAGGTCGAGGAGCTCGATCTCGCCGCCGTTCCCGCGACGCGCGTCAAGGTGATGCTCAATCTCGCCGATCCGGCGGCGGCCTTTCGCTGGTGGCGCCTTCCGTCCGACGGAGTGGGCCTCGCGCGGATGGAGTTCGTCATCAATAATCAGATCAAGATCCATCCGATGGCGCTCGTCCATTACGAGTCCTCGAAGGACGAGGCGGCGAAGAAAATCATCGCCGAAATGACGGTCGGCTACGAGGACAAGACCGATTATTTCGTCGAAGGGCTCTCGCGGGCGCTCGGTCGCATCGCGGCCTCGGTTCATCCCCGGCCTGTCATCGTGCGCATGAGCGATTTCAAGACCAATGAATATGCCGATCTGATCGGCGGCGCCGAATTCGAGCCGAAAGAGGAAAATCCGATGATCGGCTTTCGCGGGGCGTCGCGCTATTATTCCCCACGCTACAGGGAAGGCTTCGCGCTCGAATGCCGCGCCATTCGCCGACTGCGCGAAGAAATGGGATTTACCAATGTCATCGTGATGATTCCCTTCTGCCGGTCGGTCAAGGAAGCGGATCGCGTGCTGGACGTCATGGCGGCCAATGGGCTGAAGCGCGGCGAGAACGGGCTCGAGGTCTATGTGATGTGCGAGATTCCCTCGAATGTCATTCTCGCCGGCGCATTCGCGCAACGCTTCGACGGCTTCTCCATCGGCAGCAATGATCTCACGCAGCTGACGCTCGGCGTCGATCGAGACTCGGCCGAGCTCTCCGATCTGTTCGACGAGAGGGACGAGGCGGTCAAATGGATGATCCGCACCGTCATCGGCGTCGCGCGCGATGCAGGCGCCAAAGTCGGACTGTGCGGGCAGGCGCCGAGCGATCATCCGGAGTTCGCGGAATTCCTGGTCGAATGCGGCATCGATTCGATCTCGGTGACGCCCGACAGCTTCGTCGTCGTGAAGCGCCATGTGGCGGCGGCGGCGAGTCGATCGGGGGGGACTCTCCCGCCAGGGTCCAAGGAGTTCGACGACCGCGCGGAGACAGCGGGTTAGACGGCTTCGGTCGCCCGGATAGGCTCTTGCTGATTTCGAGCAGGTCTCCGCCGGGAATGAAAGCGGAGCCTCGTCGCGCTCGGGCGTCATGCGAGGCCGGAGCGTCTCGTCAGAATAGGGGAGGCGGGTCGACCATTCGGTCGGCCCATTCCCGGCGGCGAAGGCGGCTATCGCAGCTTCGCCAGAGGATCGTCACCCGAGCGCATTCCGTTCGGATCGAATCGTTCGAGCGATCAAGATTCGCTTCGGACGCTGGTCTAGAATCCACCTCTCGTCGCTCGGCCCGCGGCTATCACGTTCGATTGAGTGCTCGCGGTGGCGTTGACGACTGTGAGGAACTTCAGGAATTCCACCGATTTCGCATTGCCGACGAAGATCGCGTCTTTCTCTCGCATCTGAAAACTGCTGGCCAGCAGCAGGCCTGTCGAGTCGAGCATATCGACGCTGTAGACAGTCGGAATTTTTTGGCCGTCGTATCGGCCGATGTAGACGCCGATTTTTTCCAAGAATGGCCTATCCTCGAGGCGATAAATGAATACTGCGGCGGGATTGGCCTGCGTATCCAGCAAGCCGCCCGCGCGGCCGATCGCTTGCGACAAGGTGATGTGCTCGTTTTCGAAGGGGAACAGCCCATTCGCGCCCGAAGCGCCCACGGCCGTGAAAGTCGCGATTTCACGCTGCAAATAGAGTTGGTCGCGAGGACGAATGTAGATGTTCTGCTTCGGATCCGCGAGAACGCGGCTCATCAGGCCTCTGGTCCTCTTTCCATTGCGCTGCAAGATGATCCAGGTTTCGTTCGGAGGGTATTTCGGCCCACCGGCTCTCGCGATCAGCTCCAACAGCTTTTCGCCGCTCTGACTGAGCGTCAGCGAGCCGGGGGAGTTGACCTCGCCGAGCACCGACACGATCGTCGAGTGCTGTTCCTTTAGCGCGACGACCACCTGCGGCTCGATCGCGCGGTTCCTCAGCCTGTCCTGAACGATCGCCTCGACCTCGGGGATCGTCTTGCCGGCCGCCGGGACGAGACCGGCGAAGGGGATGGAAATATTGCCGTTTTCATCGACGGACTGGGCCGGAATGTCGACAAAATTACCGGGCCTCGCGCCTGCGGTGGTCGACGGCGTGAAGAGGCCGCCGGGCGCGGCTTCGAATATCGTCACCGAAACTATGTCGCCGGGTCCGAGGCGAATGATCGGCTGCGGACCCTTGTCGACGAAAGTATCGAATGGCACAGCCGTTCGCGCGACTGCGAGCTCTGCGATGTTGCTGGCGTTTACGGGGACCAACTCGTAGGCCAGCGGCGCCTCTGGTTCGGGCGACGAAATATTACCGAGCAGCTTTATATCGTTATCGTCAGGCCCCGATCGCGGCAAAAGGCTACATCCGGTGAGGGATAGCGCGCAGACGACCGTGAGCGCGGACCGCCGAAAAAGCTTTCTCACTGTCGCAATCCCACAATGGAGCGGTTACGCGAGCGGTTCGAGATCGAATCCTCGTCGCGCCCGCAAAAAAATAGCCTTAAGTGGCATTGCGTAAGTAGTTCAGTTCGAAGCTGTTCGTCAAGCTCAGGGCTGATGCGAGCCAGAAAACCGCGAATTGTGATTAACGCCCTAGCAATTCAGCAAGAATCTCGCTGCGACGGCCTCGCGCCGGTGGAGTCCGAGCGATTTCGCCTGAAAATTTTGCAGCGCCATCCGGTCCCGTAGGTCCATCTCATGCGCGACAGGCATGAGATCAGAAAGCCCCACTCCGCGGCGGGTTCGTCAGGCGCTGGCGCCGAGCCAAGTCACGAAAAAGGGCAATTTGGCGGGAGCTTCGGCCGGTCCATGGCGGTGGTCGGGCTGGGCGGCGGTCGGCTCGCGGCTTCCCTTCGCATGCACCCAGAAGCGCGGATTCTCGCTCGACTGACGGGAAATCCACTCATAATTCGCCTCCCGCCAGAACCGAATCTCGCTGGTCAGATTGTCGAGAATGAAGTCGCCCTCCGTGGTCTTCACCACGAGCACGAGATGCCCCTCGCCTCTGGCGGTTTTCACCACCGCAAGGACGAGGCTTCGCGACGGCAGCCCGGCCTCTTTCAATTTATGACGTTTGGTGACCGCATAGTCGTTGCAGTCGCCTGCGGCCGGGCCGATGCGCCAGCCGCCCGACGGGCCGTAGTCCGCAGCCTTGTATATCGGCGCGATCGATGCGTTGACCTCGGAGTTGATCGTCGTAAGCGTCCGTATCAGAGCATCGCTCAGCTCCATCTGCTCCATTTCCGACGTATCGGCCACGCATTCGCTTGGATTCTTGATGCAGAATCGCACGTGCTCGAACGGCGCGAGGACCGGCGCGCCCTCTCCGAGGCGGATGCGAGCGTATTCACTGGTCAAATTGCGGGAAAATCCGAGCGGGGCCGCATCAGCGCAGAGCGAGATGCTCGCGCAGGCGATCGACAGCAGGGCGAAAGCGAAGGATTTCGACATGATATGAACTCCGAAAGCGTTGCTTCGGAGCAAGTTCTACGTAGAAAAAGTTCCATGCGCGTGCAGCTCGTCAAGACCATTTTATCGCGCTGTTTCGGAAAATTTTAATCATGGGCCGGGCGGCGAGACATGTGCTCGGGCTCGTCGGGGGAACAGTTCGTGTCGACAGCCGAGCGCGCGCGTCGACGCGCCCGACAGATACGACTTGCCGAAATACCGTCGGAACGGCTAAGCTCACGACGTTCAAACCTTGTAATCGTCTCGTTATATGCGGAATCTTTCGTGAAAGTCCTTCATATCATAGCCTCGGTCGATCCACGCAGTGGAGGCCCGATCTCCGGCATAATCTCGAGCGCCGACGTCTGGTTTCGACACGGTCACCAGCGACATGTCCTCTCACTCGATCCGGAAAGCGCGCCATATCTCGCCGAATGCCCCGTCCCCGTGTTTGCGGTCGGCTCGGACCATGCGGCGCATCCCTTCGTGAGACGGGTGACGCCGTGGCTTCGTTATCGCTACTCTCCGCGCCTCGTCGGCTGGCTGAAATCCCACGTCCATGAATATGACGTGGTCATCATCAACGGCCTATGGAATTACGCCTCCTTCGGCGGCTGGCTCGGCCTGCGCGGCGCCGATGTGGCCTATTTCAATTTCCCGCACGGGGCTCTCGACCCTTGGTTCAACACGGCATATCCTGTCAAAACAATTTTCAAAACGATCTTCTGGAAGCTTTTCGAGCATCGTGTGCTGCGCGACGCCACAGGTGTTTTTTTCACATCGGAGGAAGAACGGCTCGCATCCAGAACCTCTTTCGCGCCCTATTTTGCCGAGGAGCATGTCGTCGGATACGGCTCGTCCGATATCGAAGGAGACGCCAAGGCGCAGGCGGACGAATTTTATGCGCGTTATCCTGCGACGCGCGGTCGCCGGTTGATTCTTTTCCTGAGCCGCATTCACGAGAAAAAAGGCGTCGATCTGTTGATCGACGCCTTCGCGAAAATCGCGAACGACTTTCCCGATTTCGATCTCGTGATCGCCGGCCCGGATCAGGTCGGACTGCGGTCTCGACTGGAGCGCCGCGCAGACGATTGCGGCATAGCAGCGCATCGCATTCATTGGCCCGGGATGCTCACCGGCGATGTCAAATGGGGCGCCTATCGCGCGTCGGAATTTTTCGTGCTGCCGTCGCATCAAGAAAATTTCGGCATAGTGGTCGCGGACGCGATGATGCTGTCCGTGCCGGTCCTGATCACGAATAAGGTGAACATCTGGCGAGAGATCGAGGCCGACGGCGCCGGGCTCGTGGTCAATGACGACACGAGTTCGATCGAAGACGGTCTGCGCCGGCTCTGCGGGGCGACGGCGAACGAGCGCGCCGTGATGGGCAATAACGGCAGAGCGTGCTTCCTCGCGCGCTTCGACGTGGAGAAAACGGCGATCGATCTATTAGAGACGATGAATGCGCTGATCGAAAGCAAGAAACTGAAGGGTGAGGCTCGATCGTAGATGCGCCACGCCGTTCCAGGCCGCGAGTCCCTGTCGCGACCTGCTCCGTTCTGCTTGTTCTCGCGCCGGGTCCCTGCGCGAGACGAATCTCGCGGAATGGCCTCGCGTCGCGGCCGTCGGCCCGCTTATCGCCAGTAACCTCATCTCACGACGACAATATTTCGTAATTGCAGCGCCCGCGCCTTCGTTGTCGAATAGTTCGGCTTTTGCCGAAAATCGATCGAGACTTTGTTGAAATTGGAGGTAGGTGTGTTTGGTTCGTTCATTAGCCGATCGGAGCGCCTCGAAGTGGAATCGAGGCCCGCGAGCGGGCAAAGATGGTATTTGGCGCATACGCTGCCACATCAAGAGAGCCGCGCGCAAGTCGCTTTGGAGCTTCAAGGATTCTGCAATTTTCTGCCTCGACGGCCAAAGACAATTCGCCACGCGAGGCGACTCCGCACGGTGAATTCGCCGATCTTTCCAGGATATATTTTCGTGGCGCTGGACCTCGACCGAGATCGTTGGCGCAGCGTCAATGGCACGCGCGGAGTCTCGAGCTTGGTGATGGCGCATGAGCGGCCTTTGCCCGTGCCGGCGGGCGTCGTCGAAACTCTGATCCGCTCGAGCGATCCATCGGGGCAGTTGCGTCTGGTCGAGAACATCGAGCTCGGCCAGCCGGTGCGCCTGGTTGCGGGGCCCTTCGCGCAGACCTTCGGCGTTCTCGCCCGCCTCTCGTCCAAAGAGCGCGTAGAGGTCTTGCTGAACATCATGAGCGGGGCTATACGCATCAACGTCGATCGCGATTGGATCGAACCGGCCTCGTGAAACCTGTTTCACGTATTTCGGCCCTGTCAAAAGATTTCGGGTGACCATCCGGTCGCGCGAGAAATGATTTCTGTTCCGATCGGTGGGTGACCGGGACAGCCAATTCATCGCAACGGGGACTTTGCAGTCACCCGAACTGCGGCAGCATGGCCGAGATTCTCAGTGGACCTCCGTGACGACGCTCACGCGGCGCTCCTCGACAGGAGCGCTTGGCGCTCCTTACTGAACATCATGGGCGGGGCTACAACAGCAACGTCGCTCGCGATTGGATCGAACCGGCGGCGTGAAGCTGTTTCACCTGTGCCGATCGCGTCTATGAAATACTTCTGGATGGCTGGCGGATTACAAATCGCCCTGTCCAGAAGAAATATTTCTGTCCAGATCGGTCTATGACCGGGACAGCCATATCATGGCGACGGGGACATAAAGTCACCCCGAGCGCGGCAGCTTAGAAAAGCGCTCATTTCTGAGCAGATTCAGACAATTTGCCGCGATCAGCACAAGTGTTTTTCGATCGACGTGACGAAAAATATTCTGGTAGACGTAATGTCAAATCTGCATTTTTGGTCTGATACGACTATCTCGCGTCTGGGGCGGATATGGAAGGCCCGGACTCCTTTGGCCGAGACGCCGGGAGGAGTCGATCGGCGCACCCAGAAAATTTTGATACACGCCATTAATTTCGCGCCAGAACTCATCGGATGCGGGAAATACACGACAGAGTTGGCCCGATATCTCGAAGCGCGAGGTCACGATGTCGAAGTCGTCACCGCGCCGCCGCACTATCCGGGATGGTTCGTGCGGCCGCCATATCGGGCCGGCGTCTACAAACGAGAGACGCTCGGCTCCATCCGCGTGACGCGTTGCCCCATGGCCACGAAGGCGGGAGCGGGAGGTTTCTGGCGTCTCGTCGCGCCGCTCAGTTTTGCCGCCACGGCGGCCCCGATGGTCGTGTGGCGGATTTTCCGATTCCGGCCGGACGTGGTGATGTGCGTGGAGCCGACCTTGTTCGCCGCTCCGGTCGCGCTGCTCGCCGCCAAGCTCGTGGGGGCGCGCAGCCTGCTGCATGTGCAGGATCTCGAAGTGGACGCCGCTTTCGAGGTCGGGCCTCTGAAAGGCGCGTCGATCCGAAAGGCGGCGAGCTCGCTCGAGCGACGTCTTCTCGGCTGGTTCGATCAGATTGTGACGATCTCCGAGAAAATGCGAGAGGCTTTATTGGCCAAGGGCCTCGGCCCCGCGAAGGTCGTCGTCCTCAGAAACTGGGTCGACCTCGACGCGATCCGGCCGCGGGCGAGGGCGTCGAATGCGTTTCGAACGCAATTGGGGCTCGCCGAGGATGATTTCGTCGTCCTCTACGCCGGCCATATCGGCGTCAAGCAGGCGCTCGACGTGGTGCTGGAGGCGGCGCGCCGCTTGGCCGAGGAAAAGGCGCTTCGCTTCGTCATCGTCGGCGAGGGGCCGGCGCTGGAAGGACTCAAAGCAAAATATGGCGATCTTTCCAATTTGGCCTTCCTGCCGGTTCAGGCGTCGGATCGCTTGAACGAGTTGTTGGCGATGGCGGATCTTCATGTGCTGCCGCAGCATAGCGGCGCCGCGGATCTGGTCTTGCCGTCCAAGCTCGGCGGAATGCTCGCGAGCGGTCGATTGATCGCAGCGACGGCCGAGCCCGGCACAGAAATCGCCAATATATTGGCGGACGTCGCGCTGCTGTCGGCGCCGGGCGACGACGAGGCCCTGACCCGATCCATCGATATGGCGAGATCGGGAGATTTTTCCACGCATATTGCGCGCGGACTTCGGCTCGCCGAATCGTTGAGCGCCGCACGGCTGCTGCCAGCCTTCGAGCAATTATTGGCAGGGAAAGCGGGCGCGCTCGAAGAGGGCGCGGACGAAGCAGCGCGCGCCGACGCGCTCGTCGACCGATGACGGCGGCTCTCCTCGAAGAGCGCCTCGAAGCGCATATCGGAGAGGATCGCCGCGATTGTCTTCGGGAGTCCAGAACAACAGGCGGAGTTATCCTGTTTCAGGATTCCCGGTCAGGCCTTCGGTCTGCCGGGAATGACGACGCCCTTTCGGCTCAGGCGGCGCCGCCCACGAGCGACGCGCCTGGAGCCATAGTCCGCCGCGTCCCGGCCGCGAATGCCGCGCCGCGACACGCTTCTCATTCCCTTGTGCGCAGGGAGGTTCGATCTTGACGCTTTTTGTCCAACGTGTCTGCGATCACAGTTTCATCGCGGACGGTCTCACGCAAGATCATGTCGTCGTGGATCTGGGCATGAACCAGGGCGCGTTCGCGAGCTGGATCGTCGCCAACACCCCGGCGCGCGTGTTCGGCGTCGAGCCGGCGCCCGGCCTCTTCGAGGCGCTGCCGCGGCACGACCGCATCAAATCGCTGCAATTGGCGGTCGGCGGAGGCCCGGGAAGCCTCGAATTGCAGCTCTACGCCAGCCATTGCGCATCCTTCGTCGCCGGGCTGGTGCCGGCCGCCGCCGAGCGCTCCGTGGTGGTGGAGGTCATCGATTTCGATGGGCTGATGCGCGCTTTCGCGCTCGACAGGATCAATCTGTTGAAGGTCGACATAGAAGGCGCCGAGCTCGACATGTTCGCGACGCTGCCCGTCGCCTATCTGAAGAATATCGATCAGATGACGATCGAGTTTCACGACTTCCTGCAGCCCGAGCAGCGAGCCGAGGTCGAGAAAATCATCGTCAGGCTCAGGAAAAACGGGTTTTTCGTCATGAATTTCGGCAACCGCGTCTACACCGACGTGCTGGCGCTCAACCGCGCGACATGGCGGCTCGGCTGGCTCGACGTCGCGCAGCTCTATTTCGTGAAATATTGGCGCGGCGCCAAGCGGCTGTTGTCGCGAATATTTTCGCGGTTCGGGAGGTAAGTTCGAAAGGCCGTTCATGATAAGCGTTCTCATTCCCACCTACCGAAGACCCGAACAGCTGAGGGAGGCCCTCCAATCTGTCGAGATGCAGGAGCGAGCCCTCATTTCCGAAATTCTAATCGGCGACAACAGCGACGACGCCAATGCCGGATTGAACCATAAAATCATCGCGGACAGCCCGCTGCACGGGCTTATCGAACTGCGACGCAATGTTCCGCCTTTGGGGAGTTATCCGAACCAGTGTGCGCTCGGGTCGAGAGCTAAAGGAGAATTTGTCGCTCTTCTGCACGATGACGATGCTTATTGCGAGGGGGCTCTGGCTCGCCTATACGGCTGCGCCATCTCGGATACCGACAGTCGTGTCGCCGTTTGGTTCGGGCGCAACCTAATTATGGATGAACACGGGGTCGTGGACATAGAGCGCAGCCATCGGGACATGGCATATTATGGAAAAGGAGGCGCATCGGAGGTGAGGCCGATGTGGGAGTGGAACTTGACGCAGGCGCTTCCTCCCAATGGCTGGCTCATGCGCGCAGACGTTTATCGGTCATTCATGCGTGGCCCAAGAGACGGAAACGTGGGCGATTGGGGGCTATGGGTGCGTCTCGCCAATGCTGGCTATTGGGGGCGGTTCATCGCCGAGGATATCTTTGCCTATAGGAGTCAGCCTGTATCCTTGACAAGCACGGGACGCGGCATTGATTGTCATTTGGCGTATGAAGCAGCTCGGGAGCTTCGGGTTCCGCGTGAAGCCGCCAGCAAGAAATTGGCGCTTGTGCGAAAGTTCGCGAAAGTGGCGGTGACCCGCTATCTCCGCGACGGCGAACGAGGACGGGCGGTTGCGGCATATTTCTCCGACGGTTGGTCCCTGAGCGACAGAGCGTCGCTGCGTGGTCTGCTGACGCTCGCAATGCTCTTGACGCCATCGATCTGCTGGAGATGGGCGTTGCGCTCAAAATGATACGGACTGCGTTGGTTTTCCGCCGTCGGCGGGCGACCGTCTGAGCAAATGCGAGCGCCCATGTTTGCAACTGTTCGTCGCGCACTCGTCTTTCTCGTCGGTAAGGGCCTCGCCCAGGGTTTGGCCGCCGTCACCGGTTTGCTGCTCGCAAGATGGCTCAGCGTTCCCGATTTCGCGTTGTACGCGATTATCAGCGCTATAATTGGCGCAATGAATGTCCTGACAAAAAGTGGCGTCTACATCGGCTATGCAGCGATTCTCGGCCGTCACTGGCCGGACCTCGACCGTGCCGCTCAAGCACTCGCCGCCGCGCTGAAGGTTCGGCGTAGCATCTCCGCGGTCATGCTTCCGCCAATAATGGCCAGCGCCGCCTTCCTTCTCTGGTCGAATGGCGCGTCGACGAGCCTGACCGTTGCGATGCTCGTGCTTCTGCTGGTCCTGTGGCTCGCGGATATGCGGGCCTCAATGGTAGAAGAGATTCTAATTTACGACCACCAGACCAACTCTCTGCAAATGCTAGAGGTCGTCCTTTCTGTCGCGCGGCTAGCCGCCATCTGTCTGTTGCAGCTGGCAAGCGCGACCAGCGTGCTCGCCGCCGTTGCCGTGAACGCGGTGTGTCAGATCGCTCGGGCAATTCCGATCAGCCGTTGGGTCAACCAAAAATTGCCGAACGCGCCGCATTCTGTGCTGCCGGCCGATGTGCGCGAGATCCAACTCGGCGTACGACGGCAGATGCCCGTCGAGATTTTTTACGTATTCCAATCCCAGATCGTTCTCTTGATCTTGACGCTGGTGGCCGGGGTGAGCGAAGTCGCGAATTATGGGGCGCTTTCGCGGATCGGGCAGATTCTGTTGCCGTTTCAAGCGCTTGTGGGCGCGTTCGCAATACCTGCCTTCGCCAAGGCGCAGCGTCGTCTTGGCGAGCGGCTCATAGCGCTGACGGCTGTTTGCTCCGTTCCAGGCGTCCTCTTGATCGCGATGGCCAGTGTCTGGCCCAGCGCGTTGCTTTGGCTCGTGGGGCCGAACTATAGCCAGCTGACTGGCGAGGTTCTTTTTATGTCGTGCGCGGCTGTCTTAAGCCTTTTCAGCGGCACCTTGCGTGCGCTTGTTTCCGCGCGGGGGTGGAACAGCCTCGCATGGATCACCATTCCGCTCAGCCTCACCTGGGCGTGCGCCGCCGCAATCTCGCTCGATCTTCACACGCTCGTCGGGGCGATCATCTTTCAGGCCGGGTTCGCTGTGGGGCCGATCATCACATCTTTGTTGGATTTCTGCCGGTCCACCGGGCAGGGCATAGAACCTTTGTTCTCGACGCGGAATGCTGAGCCGTCATCAGGGGGTGGCGAAGATCGTTGATCTGCGCGCTCGTTCCGTCGACGCCAATTCTGAGCATTGTCCGACGAAACCGCATCGCAACCGTTGCCCGCGAGGTAGGCGATACACGGCTTTGGGTCAGGATACGCCTCGTTTCCTCGACTGTCGGCTTCAGAGCGTCGTGTCCGCGGCCATTGCGAGCCGTCCTGCGTTGCGTTGAACTCGAAAGGTTCGAATGATGAATGCGCAAGGCGCTATCTCACTTTCTGTCAGCGTCATCATCCCCACCTTCAAGCGGATGGACTTGCTGCCGCGCTGTCTCGAGGGCGTCGAAACATTGCAGCCGCGTCCGATCGAGGTCGTCATCAGCTATCGCCCAGATGACGATCCGGACACCGCCCGCTGGCTGCATGACAATGCGAAAGATCATTCGCTGTGGAGGCTGGTCAGCGTCGAACGAGCTGGCGTGGTTTGCGCGCTCAACGCCGCGATCGACGTGGCGCGGGGCGACATATTGGCGATTTTCGACGATGACGCCGTGCCGCGCCCTGACTGGCTGGAAAAAATCCTGGGGCATTTTCGCGACGACGACGTGGGCGCCGCCGGAGGGCGCGATATTGTCTTCGACGGCGATGGCGCGCCGGTCTTGCATCCGACCGTGACCAGAGCGGGTTATCGCGACTTTTGGGGAATGATCCGGGGCGGCCATCATCTGGTCGTCGGTCCGCCGCGCGCGGTCGAGGTCGTCAAGGGCTCCAATTGGGCGCTGCGCCGCAGCGCTTTGGGAACGCTGCGGCTCGACGAGCGCCTTCTGGGGTCGGGCGCTCAGGTCGCCAATGAATCGTGGCTCTGCATCAATCTCCGGAAGGCCGGATGGCGGATTATCTTGGACCCGAACGCCATCGTCGACCATTATCCGGGCGTAAAGCCAGATTACGCCTACGGGACATGGTCGAAAATCAAGTGCTTCCATTGGACCGCGAACCACGTGGCCACACAGCGCGCCTTCACGGATTCGCTCACCAGGCTGCGCTTTTTCCTGTTTTGCGTGGCTGTCGGGTTCAGGCACTGTCCCGGCCTCTATTTCATCCTGCACAGTCTCGCCAAACGACCAAAAAGCCTGCCGGGCCAGTTGATCGGCGGCTGGAGCGGCTATTTCGCCGGACTGCGCATGGCCCGCGAATTCGAGCGCGCTCCGCCGGGGACGCCTTCGACGCCACCGAAATTTCGAGCGCCCGCGCGTGCGGAAAGCCCAATTGTCTCTCTCTGACGCTCCCGCGCTGCGCGGCCCCGACAGCTGCGCGAGGCTCGGCTCGACGCGTTCCGCCATTGCGGGCGCTTGGAGTCACGGGAAAAAAGTTGCCCGAGCAATCCGTCGTTCGAGACGAATTGGCCAGCTTTTCATCTTGTTCTATTTGCTGATTCCTCTGGAGGGGGTATTCCGCAAATGGCTGCTCAACGACATTGAGAGAATTCTCGGCTTTATCCGCGATCCAGCGCTTCTCGCGCTCTATGGCGTTTTTCTTTTTCGGTCCCGTGCGGGCGAGCGATCCTGGTTGGGCGCCTATTTTGTGATCGCGATGAGTTTCGTCGTCCTGTCCGCATTGCAGACCATCTATTATGGCCTGCCGCTGATCGCGCCTGCGCTCGGCCTTCGCGCTTATGTCCTTTATGCGCCTTTGGCTTTCATATTGGGCGGGTGCCTGCAGGAGGCCCACATTCGCCGCTTCATCGTCGTCTCGCTCTATATCTCAATTCCGATTGCGCTGCTCGTCTACGTCCAGTTCCTGTCGCCGCCGGACGCGGCAATCAACAAGGGCACTAGCGACGAAGTCGAACATGTGTTTGTCGTCGTCGCCGGAATCGTGCGGCCCTATGGGCCCTTCACTTTCGTTCAGGCGCAAAACACGTTCGCAGCGATGATGGTCGCCGTCGTCATTATCGCCTGGGATCAACGCAAGCGCTTCTCCATATCGCCGATGTTGTTGGCCCCGGCCGGCTTCGCAATCATGACGATGGGCGCGTTGAGCGGCGGCCGAACCTTCTTTGGCTCGGCGGCTCTCGTCGGCTGCGCCTACATCCTCGCCGGGCTGACGTCCAAACGCGTGCGCACCGGAATTGTCCGGCTCGCATCGGTCATTGCGCTGGCCGCAGGATTTCTCCTCGTGTTCGTAATCGTGTTTCCCGATTCTTTCGAGGCGATGTCGGAGCGGCAAGCCACCGCCGAGGCGGCGGAAGGCTCGACGCTGGGACGGGCCTTGGGAGCCTTCGCCGAGGGCGTCGAAACGATGGCCTCGGCGCCGTTGTTCGGCTATGGAATCGGCGCTGGAAACAATGGCGTTCTGCAATTTCTCGGCAAGAGCGGCTTCGAGTTCGGCGAGACAGAAGGCGGCCATATCATCAACGAGATGGGGCCGATATTCGGCGCTCTGACGCTTCTCGCGCGTGTGGCGATGACGGCGTGGATCGGATGGCGCTGCATCCTCGTCAATCGCCTCACTGGCGACGGAAGCGCGCTCATCATGTTCGGGTTTTCCGGCTACCTTTTGGCATATGCGCAAATAACCCTGCAGAATCAGCTGCTGAGCTTTTGTTGGTTGGGAATGGGCGTCACGCTGGCGCTCTGTCGCTCGGCGATGCGGCATAAGGCGGGCCTCCGATGAAGATCGTCCTCTCCACCTGCGGCCGCTTTCACATGTTCGCGCTGGCGCGTGAGTTGGAGCGCCGTCGTTTCTTGGAAAAGATCTACAGCGGCTTCACATGGGGCGCTCTGGCGCGCGAGCGTCTGCCGCGCGAGCGGGTGGGCGTCTTTCCGCTGGTGCGCCCTTTCATCATGGCGTCCGGCCGGCTGGGCGTGTCGCTCCCACGACCTCTGAGCGAAGCGCTCCATCTCGTGTCGCTGACGACGCTCGACGCCTATGTCAGAGCGGTCGCGCCCGAATGCGATATTTTCGTGGGGCACGAAGGCGCCGGCCTCTGGTCGGGCGCAGCCGCGCAGCGCCGAGGGGCTCTCTATGTCTGCGATCGCGGTTGCAGCCATATGGGGTGGAAGGAGCGGCTGCTCGAAGAGGAATATGACCGAATTGGTCTAAAATATCCCGGGAGGCCTTGGTCATATCAAAGGGAGTTGGACGAATACGAGCGAGCGGATTTGATCGTCACGCCGTCCGATTTCGCCAAATCCTCATTCGTGGCTTCTGGTTTTTCCGCCGAAAAGCTCGCCGTCGTGCCCTATGGCGTGGATCTGACCACTTTTTCGCCGGTCGAAGAAAAGCGAAAGAAAACTTTCGAAGCGCTGTTCGTCGGCGCCCTGTCGGTGCGCAAGGGCGCACATGATCTTCTCGCCGCGTTCGAGAGTCTCGATGTCGCCGACAAGCGTCTGACGATCGCCGGCAGCATCAGCTCGGAAATCGCCGCGGCGCTCGGGCAACGATTACAGACGGCGAACATTCGCCTTCTCGGAACCGTGAGCCAGACAGCGTTGAAAGAGATCATGGGGCGAAGCGACGCGTTGGTGCTGCCGAGCGTCGAGGAGGGGCTGGCGCTGGTGCAGGCAGAAGCCATGGCCTGTGGATGTCCTGTCGTCGCCACGACGAATACCGGCGCGAGCAACATATTCACCGATGGCGAGGAAGGCTTCATCGTGCCGATCCGCTCTCCGCAGGCGATCGCGGAGAAGCTACAGTTGTTGGCCGAAAACCGCGATCTTCAGCATGCGATGTCGCAGGCGGCGGTCGAGAAAATGCGGTCGCTGGGCGGATGGGCGAGCTATGGCGCGGCGATGGTCGCCGCCTATGAAGATCTCACGGCGAGACGCCGCTCCTCGAGATCGACGCCCTCGGCGAGAGCGAGCGCCTTCGAGTGACAAACGCTCCGGCCGATGCAGGAGCCGTCACATAGGCGAGCGTCGAACTCTTGCGGGACGATCCGAAGGCGCGTTCAAACCCGCGCCATATCGCTGCCGTTCAATCCATTATCTAAAGAAGCGCCAATCAATGGACAGCGTTATTTTCTGTGCTTTGGAAACCTACTCGCTTGTCGGTGGAATCCAAAAGTTCAACCGGCGTGTCATTCGCTTTCTTGGAGCTTTTTCATGCGAAAGCGCCACGAAAGCACATGTCATTTTAATGCGGGACGATCCACAGGATTGCCCTCGAATAGCAGGCGTGCGCTTCACTTTCGCCGGAGCCGGGCGGCTACGTTTCACATGGGAGCTGATATGCTCACTTCGTGATGCTCGCGTCTTGATATTAGACCACATAAATTTGCTCCCTCTGGCTATAATTTCACGAATAATTCGTCCAAAAACGCCAATTCTGCTGTTCGTCTACGGCGACGAGGTCTGGAATTCTCCGTGCCATCGCAAAACGCGATTCTATGAGCCGTGGCTATTGATGTGTGTCGATATGGTGGCGTCGATAAGCGACCATACGACGCGAAAAATGGCGACAGAGTTTCGCGTTCCCAGATCTAAATTCCGTTTGTTTCCTTGCGCCGTCGATCCGGTTTGCGCGGACGAAGCAAAGGCGCCGGGGCCTCCCACGGTTTTGACGGTTACCCGGATCGGACCGGGCGATCGCGAAAAAAATGTCGATAAAGCCTTGCGCGCTTTTGCGCTCCTGTCATCGCAGATGCCGCAAGCGATCTATGAGATCGTCGGCGACGGCGTATTGCGCGGCGAGCTCGAAGCTCTCGCGCGAGAACTCGGCATTGCTGAACGCGTCCGCTTTCTCGGCCGCGTGGACGACGCCGGATTACGCGACGCCTATCGACGGGCCAGCGTCTTCATCCTGCCATCCTCGAAGGAAGGATTCGGCATCGTCTATTTGGAGGCTTGGCAGTGGGCGCTGCCGGTTATTTGCAGCACGGAAGGCGCCTCTTGCGAGATTGTCTCGGACGGGGTGGACGGGTTCGTCGTCGATCCCGACAACATCGACTCGCTCGCGGAACATATGCATTTTCTTTTGGCCAATCCGGAAGTCGCGCGGACTTTCGGCGAGCGCGGACGCCGCAAGGTTGAGGAAAACTACCTCGATGGCGTCTTCGGCGAGCGTTTGAAATCTCTGCTGAATGAATTGCAAGAAACAGACGCCGGAGCTGTCGACAATGACGCCGCTAGACGCCTCTAAATTCAAGCCGCTCGAAGGAGGGCCGAGTTTCAGTTTTTCTAATCGCCTATATCGCGCAGTCTGGAATGTCGCCTGGATGATGCTGGCCGCTTGGACGCCGCCCTTTCTGAATGGGTGGCGATGCCTCTTGTTGCGGCTTTTCGGCGCGAAGCTCGCGCGGAACTCTTTTGTTCGCGGAAGCGCCAAGATTTGGTATCCGCCGCATTTGTCCATGGGCGAGAACGCATTGCTGGGTCCGAAGACAATTTGTTACAATATGGATGTTATCCATGTCGGGAAAGGTGCAGTCATATCCCAAGGCGCCCACCTGTGCGCCGGCACGCATGACATCGACGACCCGAATTTTCAGCTGATTACGAAGCCGATCGTGATTGGGCCACACGCATGGGTCGCGGCGGAGGCCTTTGTTGGACCTGGTGTGACAATCGGCGAGGGCGCAGTGCTGGGCGCGCGCGCCGTTGCGTTTCGAGATTTGGAGCCGTGGAGGGTGTACACGGGCAATCCGGCGATGAGAAAGAAAGACAGGAAGAAAAAAATGTAGCGTCTTAAAAAAGAGTATTTGCAAGCGTCTACATTTTGAATTCGGGGATTGTGCCTGTTGTCTTTGAAGCTATACCTGTTTCAGGTCCAATCTGAACAGAAACAGCTCTCGTGATTGTCGTCCAAAGCGAATTCTGATCGCTCGAACGATCCCGTTCGAGCAGAAAGCACTCTAAAATATCCCATTTCGGCTATCTCGACAGTTGAGAGAGCTCGATCTATCAGTCCCGGACACGACTCGCGTCGCGAGCTTTTTTTGATTCTGCGGGACGGTTTGATTTGTCGAGGCGCTCGCCGATGTGGACTGAATGAGTGCGTTGCGCTCGCCGCGAGGCGCGTCGACGCTCGTCATCCCAAGGCGACCCGTGCGATCGACCCGAGAGACTTTTGTTCGCCTTTGTGGGCCAACTCGTTTGAAATAGATCGCCGCCCCGACAATGCCTCATGCGGCCGATTTCTGGCGGCGAACCGCCTCGTCTTTCGTTTGGAGAGAAAGAGCCGACGCGACGCCGAGGAGGATTGCAAAGGGGGCCAGAAAGCCCGGAATTTGCATCGAGAAATCCATCAGTGAATGTGCGAATGCGGTAACGGCGATGCACGAGAGCGCCAACAAATCCGCTCGTCGCCGGCCTTCGCTTTCGAGCGCGGCTCTGTAGGTCGAATACAAGATCCAGCTCGCGGCAATAACGACGCTCGCGGCCATCGGCAGTCCCATTTCTACGGCGATTTCGACGACCGTGTTATGCGCCTTGTCCCAGACGCCGCTCGTGAAGGCTCCATTGCCGCGCACCATGGGGAAAACATCCTCGAATGTGCCGAGGCCGGTTCCCAGCCAGGGATGTTCGACGACGAGTTTCAGCGAAGAGCGATAAGTCGTCCATCGTCCTCCGTCGGACAGGCCTTCGCTCTCGACGCGCGACACAATCGTTCCGCCGTGCCGATAGATGATCGTGACGAGCGCCGCCAAAGCCGCCAATAGCAGCGTTTTGCCCTTCTCGAGCAGGACGATCGCCGCGCAAGTCGCGAGACCGAATGCAAATGCGAGCACGCCGCCTCGCGAATGGGTTCCGAGAAGCGCGATCGCTGAGATCGAGAGCGCCATGATCCGCAAGGCGAGGGAGCGCGCCGCTGCTTCGTGCTGCGGCACGATCAGCATCAGCCCGCCGACATAAAGGTGAATTCGAGCCGCCTTGCGAAGAATTGCAAAGAGCCACAGAGTGGATATGACGGCGAAAAAGGTCGCGGCCGTGTTTCGGTTGACGAAGGTCCCCGTCATATCTCCAAGGTAAGCCGTCTTGCTTCGAAACAGGAGATGCGAAGGGGCTGCGAGCTCGGCGGCGACGGCGTAGAGCGCGACGGTCGCTCCGGCGTATGCGACCCAGTCGAGGAGACGCCTCGCCTCCTGCTGTCGCGCGCCGACGATGAAACCATTGCAGAAGGCCAAAATCGCCAGCAGCGTGCGGCCAAGCGCATCCAAAGGGATGGAATCGCGGGCCGATATTCGCGGCGATGGAGCCGCCCCGAGCAGCTCTTTCGCTTGGAGCCACGCCTCATGCGCCAGCAATGGCGGATTGGGCAAAATCTGCAGCGCTGCGATCGCCGAATAGGTCAGCCAAAGGCAGATCATCCAGCAAAGAGCGCGTTCTTGCGCTCGATTGAACGCGCCGAGCGGGGCTATCGCGAGCGCTGCGGCCAAAACCAAGACCCAAGCGCCGATCCAGAACGGATCGGTCGATCCATAGGGCAGAGGCGCGAACGACGCCGCCGCAATCGTCAGCCAAGTATGGACTGTCACCGTTCGGTTCATCACAAAGCCAGAACCTTGCGCGTCAGGGCGATGCTGGAGCGACGACGTCTAGCCGATTCCGCGTTCGCGCCCAACATTGGTCCGCACATTCGGAGCGTTTGGCGGACGAAGCCCGAGCGGTCGATTTCGGCGCGTCCAGTTCGGCGCCGCGCATGTCGGCGAATTCGCTCGTCCCTCGCGGCGTTGAAGCGCTTGAATTTCGACGGACGCTCAGTGTAAGCTAGATTTCAGATCATTGTGCTGAAAGACGCGGATCATGTCTTTTTTTCTGAATCGGTTCTTGGCTATCTGTCTCGTGCTTTCATCGAGCGTCCTTCCCGGCGTAGCGGCATGTCTCGCGCCGCCGGCTTCCGCAAATCAGCTCGACGCGTTCAAGAGCGACCCTGGAGGACTCCTGCATCGTTATCCTTTGGGGTCGGGAGCCATGGCGAGCGAAATAAGAATTCTGGCGGCGTCCGACGCCGGCGTCCTCGGAGCGATCGTCGGCCTCGCCAAGGGCGCGAACGATGCGCAAATGTCGGCGATCGCCGCCGGCATGGCGCAGGCGGCTATCGCATGCCAAACACAGGATCCGGCATTGGCTCTGCAAATCCAGGAAGCGATCTTGAGCATCGACAATAAAGCGATTTCCGATCAATTTGCCGCCATCACGGGCAACACCAGGACAGGAGCGACAGGAGCGGGCGGCGGCGCCGGGGGTGGCGCGGCCGGAGCCGGGGGAGCCAGCGGCGAAGGGGGCCAGACCGGCGGGGCCAATAACTCGACCAACAATTTTGCCGGGGGGTCGACGACGACGAGCGGACCGTCCGGGTTTTCTGTATCGGCGTCGAGCGCCAGCCAGGCGGGGACCACGACGCGAACGCTGACATCGGCCACCTCGGCGGTCAGCCCGTCGCAATAATTTCAGGAGTATCGCGTTTCGATGAATTACCTTGGAGAGGCCGCGCGTAACGACGCGTCGGTTACTGTCGCCAACGACTCTGATCAAGACGAGTTTTCATTCCGAGACATTATTCGCGCATTGTGGCGTCGCCGGCGGATTTTATTGATCTCGGTCGCGCTCGCCGTCATCGGAACGGCCGCATATTTGATCGTCACCCCTGTACGATACATGGCGACGACCACGCTGATCCTCGATGCGAAGCGTCCGTCGCTCGGCGCCAGCGAGGTTTTCATCGAGCCGCAGGTCGATGATACGGCCGTCGAAAGCCACGTCGAAACCATTCGGTCCGAGAGCGTCGCGATCCTGGTCGTCAAGAAGCTTCGCCTGTTCGAGGATCCGGAGTTCGTGGGCGTCGTAAACGCTCTCGAGAATTCGATCGATGGCAAAACCGAGACGCCGCCGACTGACGAAGGGGTTCTCCGCGAGGCGGTGTCCGCATTTTCGCGAGGACTTTCGGTGAATCGGTTGAGGCGAAGCTATGTGGTCGAAATCTCGTTCACTTCGGCTGATCGAAACAAGGCGGCCCGCATCGCAAACGCCACGGCTGACGCCTATATAGAGGACCAGTTGCAGGCGAAATTCGATGTCACCAAGCGGGCCAGTCATTGGTTGCAGCAGCGTATCGTCGAATTGCGAGATCAGGCGACATCGGCCTATAAGGCGATCCAGGATTTCAAATCGCGTAACAATCTCATTGTCGGCCGCGATGGAAAACTGTCATCGGATTTAGAGCTCGAACAGCTCACCGGTTCGCTGGCGCAGGCTCGCGCCGACACTACGCGAGCGCAGTCACGATTGTCCGAGATCGAGGCCATATTGGCGGTTCGAGGCGACGAATCCGGCGTCCCCGAGAATGGCACTGTCAGCGACGCGCTCAGCAATCCGGTTATTACCAAGCTGCGGCAGGACTATCTGGACCGTAAGAAGCAGGAGGCCGAGTGGGGCTCGCGCTATGGCCCTAATCACCAGGCCGTCATAAATCTGCGGACCGAAATGGCCGGACTGAAGCGCGCAATTCGGGAAGAGATGCAGCGTATCGCCGAGACCTATAAAAGCGACCTGAAGGTCGCGCAGGCGAAAGAGGAGTCGACCGCAAGGCGGATTACGGAAGTATTTCAGAACGACAGCGCGACACGACAGTCGCAGGTAAAGCTTCAAGAGTTGGAAACCGCAGCGAGCACCTTCCGTTCTATTTACGAGAATTTTCTCAATCGCTATACGCAGGCAGTCCAGCAGCAATCTTTTCCATCCACAGAGGCGAGGGTGATCACCTATGCTTCGCCAGGCAGGAAGACGTCGCCTAAGATTTTGATGTCCCTGGGCGTCGCGCTCGCCGCGGGCCTGGGTCTCGGGACGATCGGAGTGTTCGTTCGGGAGCAGTTGGACAGAGTCGTATATAGTCGTGACCAGATTGCGCGGGAACTCGGCGCCGACTTGATCTGCACGATTCGAAGAATAGGCGAACAGAACGAGCCGAAAACGCTGAGCTCCTTCGTATCCCGGTTGAAATCTATATCCCAGCTGAAATCGAAAATGGACGAGCTACGACGCGGCGGCGCCGAGGACACGGAAGAGACGCATCTCCGTCCGCCGGTGATGCTCTACGACGCGGAAGATCTCCTGTCCATAGACGCGGAAGCGGTGCGTGGGATCAAGGTTGCGATAGACATACGCAATATTTCGCAAAGCACGCGTGTGGTGGCGATCGTCTCGGCTACGAAAGGAGAAGGCAAATCGAGTGTGGCGCTCAGCCTGTCGGCGATGGTGGCTCAAGCCGGACGCCGCGCGCTGCTGATCGACGCCGACCTGCGCCGTCCGTCTTTGAGCGCCGAGCTAGGGTCCAAGAACGACGCTTCCCTTCTCGAAATCCTCTATGGTGAATCGGCGATCGCGGACGTAATCCGAACAGATGAACATTACGGATACGACTTCTTGTGCGGTCCCACGAAAATTCGGCCAGTCCACACGGCGGACATTCTCAACTCGGAGCCTATGAGCAAATTGCTTGTCGCGGCGAAGCGGGACTATGATTATGTGATCGTCGATCTGCCCCCGATTCTCCCCGTCGTCGACACACGCGCGTGTTCGCACCTGTTCGACGCTTTCATCGTTGTGGCGGAATGGGGCAAAACCAATGTCGATGACTTGGCGCAATCATTCGAATTGGCTCCATTGGTCCGTGATCGGTTGATCGGAGTCGTGTTGAACAAGGTGGATGTCGACACGATGCGGCGGATCGAGGGCTATGGGTACGTGCGCTCGGCCTATTATGGGTGATAGCGACATTGGTGAGCTTCGAGTCTCGCTGCGCAGACAACGTCACATGCGCGCGATGTTCCTGCTCCTCTCGGCGCTCGGCTTCGGTTTCGCTCTGATATCTCTGCGCGTGGCGAATTCGCAAAGAGCCTTCGAGATCGTCTACCGTCGCATCGTCACGGGAGAGACCTTGCCGAACGCCTTCATCGAACGCATGGCGCGACGCGGTGATGAGGAGGGTTCGTGCGATGGCGATGCGAAATTGGCGGTCGCACTGATCGAATTGAAACTGGTCGAAGCTTCGCTCGCACAAGGTCGAGACGTCCCGGTCGAGGAGCATCTACGGCGGGCGAGGTCGAATGTGATTGGACAGATCGCTTGCTCGCCGACGAACGGTTTCGCCTGGTTCGTTCTCTTTTGGAGCGAAGTCGTCTCGGGGACCCTCACGAATTCCGCTTGGGCTCATCTGGGCGCATCGTATCGCTTTGCTCCGCGCGAAGCTTGGGTTGCGCTCTCGAGATTACCTCACGTCGCAAATCTCTGGAGTCTGATCCCGACCGACCAACGCAGGCTCGTCCTCGACGATTTCGAAATGCTGCTGAACGAAGGATATATCTCGCAATGCGCGAGGTTGTACGCCTTCGCCTCGCCGGATCTCATGTCCGGCATGGCAGGGCGTTTGATGAAAGCCCCAGAAGCGAGAAAATTGCAGTTCAATGCGGCCTTGGCTTCTTATGACGTGGATCCGGTGTCTACAGAAACTGGAGGTCGCCAAACAGAGCTGCTTCGGCAGAATTTGAGAGACCTGTCAGAGGCGCTGACCAAGTAGATAGCGCTCACATGAGAACGCGGATGTCGCCGACATCGCGGAGGATACGCGCGCCGTGGCGGTCACGATGCGCTATCTCGCCGAGAGCGGCGCTGACGACTGTCGACGGGAGCGGAATGTCGGCAGCCAGCCGCCGGGACGAGCAAGGTCCAGCCGATCCGGCCTTGGCGAGCCCTGCCGGATAGGAGCGTGATCTCTCCCCGATAGGCCCAGACGCGAAGATCGGTCCAGAGCTTCGCCTCGCCGACCTCGAGCGTCGATTTCGGAACCCGCCTCTGGGCGACATAGGCCGTAAGCATCCGCTGTAGCCGCTGTAGACCGCAGGGGCGGCGGTGGCTGGTCAGAGTTCGTGACGTGATTTGAGCTCTTTGTGGATTTTGACGAGTTCGACGAGGTTCTCGACGCCGAAGTCGGTGAAGGCGAGGATCTCATGATCGCCGGCGCCATAGACCGAGATCACGCCGTCCTCCGGTTCCATTTCGTTGGCGACATCGTACAGGAAGTCGACGCTTTCATCGAGCCGCTCGGCGATGCGATCGATGGTTGTCACGGAAGCAACCTTGTTGATGTGCATTTCATGCCGCCAGCGCCGAGGCAGCCTGGTCTTTCTTACGCCAGTTCCACGGCAGCAACTCGTCGAGGCGATGTGCGGGATGCGCGGCGATGCGGGCGAGAACATCGGTGAGCCATGCTTGCGGATCGACGCCGTTCATCTTCGCTGTGACGATGAGGCTGTACATAGCCGCAGCGCGCTGGCCGCCGCGGTCGGAACCGCAGAATAGCCGCCTTTTCCGGCCAAGAGCGATGCCTCTCAGCCCTCGTTCCGCGGCGTTGTTCGACAAGCAGACGCGTCCATCGTCGAGGAACAGCGTGAAGGCCGGCCAGCGCTTCAGCATGTACTGGATCGCCTTGGCGAGATCGTGCCCGCGCGAGAGTTTGGCGAGTTGTTCGCGCAGATGGATTTCCAGCGCGTCGACGAGCGGGCGGCTCGACGCCTGTCGAACAGCGAGACGTTCCTCGGCGCTCTTGCCGAGGATCGACCGCTCGATCGCAAACAGCGCGTCGATCCGGCGCACGATTTCGATCGCGATCGGCTACAGCGGTCTTTCCTTTTTCCCCGCCGCCTTGCGACGGGCGCTGGCCTCGATGTCGGCCATGGCGAAGAACGGTCGCCGCGCATGCGCCCAGCACGCCGCTTCGAGGATTGGGCCGGGCTCACGCCCCGCCAGATACAGCTTGCCATAGCCGTCGTAGGCGTCCGCTTGCAGTATGCCGGAATAATTCGCCAGATGGCCCTGCGGATGCTCGCCGCGCCGATCGCGCGAATAATAGAACATCGCCGCCGGCGGCCCGGCGCCGCCGAAGGGCGCGTCGTCGCGGACGTAGACCCAGCAGCGTCCCGTATCGGTCTTGCCCTTCGCCAGCACGGGAACCGTGGTGTCGTCCCCGTGAAGGCGTTCGGCGGAGAGGACATGCGCCTCGATGAGGCGCCGTAGTGGATCGAGCGCCGTGCAGATGGAGCCGACAGCATCGGCCATGGTCGACAGGGCGATCGGCGCGCCTTCGAGCGCATAGCGCTCGGCCTGACGGTTCAGCGGCTGATGCTGGCCGAACTTCTCGAAGGCGATCATCGCCAACAGGCTCGGCCCCGCCCAGCCGCGCGCAACGACATGGAACGGCGCAGGCGCCTCTGTGACCTTCTCGCAGTCCCGGCAGGTGAACTTCTCCCGCACGGTCTCCAGGACCTTCCACTGACGCGGCGTCGTCTCCAGCGTCCGCGTCACATCTTCGCCGAGCTTGCGCAGACGCGATCCGCCGCAGCAGGCGCAGCTCTTCGGCGCCTCGATCACGACGCGTTCGCGCGGCAGATGGTCGGGTAAGGTGTTGCGCTCCGGCCGCTTGCGCTCGAAGCACCCGACAGCCCGCCGGCAGTGGGATCATCGGCGCAGCGCCTTCAGAACCCGAGACAGCGCGACTGTCTCGACATCGGCCCACACGATGATCCGATCACCCTCGGCGAGCACGATCTCCATCTGGCCGTTCGACTCTCGAGCGGAATGTTCCGAGTCCGGCATGATCGTTACGGGCAGGATCGGCGCGAGATCCTTCGGCGCGGGCGGCTCGACGCCGAACTGCCGCCGCCATGTGAATAGCTGGTTGGTGTCGAGGTCGTGCCGTCGCGCGGCGCGAAATCGCCAGGAAGACCGGCATGTCGAAGTCTACGCTCCCGGCGCTGCTCTCGATGACGGCGAATGGGCGCCGTTGATCGCCGCGATCGTGCGCGTCACGCGATCGACATTGATCCGCTCCGCCTCGCCCAAGCCCTCTGGTGCGCCGCCATCGATCCCACCGTCACGCTCTCATATCGCGGCTTGTAATGAGCGTTGAACAGCCCTGTTCATAGGGCCACGAAGCATCCGTTCCCGTTATGATCGCGAGTGACCCGTGGGATTGGCGTCGGCTGCAAGCCTGATACGGGCCGACATCGCGCGCCGCGCCTCGTCCATGGCGGAGAGCAAGACCTCGACGCCTGCGCCGGGCCGCACGGCCTCGCTGGCGAGGCGCCGGCGGAAGGCGCGCGCGCCGGGCTTGCCGGCGAAAAGGCCGAGCATGTGCCGCGTCATGTTGGCGAGACGCTCGCCGCGCTCGATCTGCGCCTCGATATAGGGGATGAAGGCTTCGACCGCGGCGAAACCATCGGCGAGCGGCGCCGCTTCGCCGAACAGTTCCGGATCGACGGAGAGCAGAAGCTCCGGCTCGTGATAAGCGGCGCGGCCGATCATCACCCCATCGACATGGGAGAGATGCCCGCGCATGTCGTCGATCGTCGCTATGCCGCCGTTGATCGCGATCGGCAGATCGGAATAGGCGCGCTTCAGCTCATAGACGAGCCCATAGTCGAGCGGCGGAACGTCGCGATTCTCCTTGGGCGAAAGGCCGGAGAGCCAAGCCTTGCGCGCATGGACGAACAGCGCGTCGGAGCCCGCGGCGACGGCGCGCTCGGCGAGCGCGAACAGCGCCGTTCTCGGCTCCTGATCATCGACCCCGATGCGGCATTTGACGGTGATGGGCAGAGCGACGGCGTCCTTCATCGCCTTCACGCAATCGGCGACGAGCTCGGGCCGCAGCATGAGACAGGCGCCGAAAGCGCCGTTCTGCACGCGATCCGAAGGGCAGCCGACATTGAGATTGATCTCGTCATAGCCGAAGGTCTCGGCGATGCGCGCGGCTTTCGCCAGCTCGGCCGGATCCGATCCGCCGAGCTGCAGCGCGAGCGGACGCTCCGCCGCGTCGAAGCCGAGCAGCCGCTCGCGATCGCCGAAGATCACTGCGCCGGTCGTGAGCATTTCCGTATAGAGCCGCGCGCGGCGCGACAACAGGCGATGGAAGAACCGACAGTGACGATCGGTCCAGTCCATCATGGGCGCGGTAGAGAATCTAATATCTTGTTTTATAAGCGATTTCATTTTACTCTCAAGGCCCTAGGTCGGGGCGTGTGCACTCTCCGGTACGCCTCGATACGACACTTTTCGCTCCTTTTCGACTTCTCAGTGCACACAGAGCGCACACGAAATGGCGACCTTCACGAGGCTCAAATCCAGCTCCTGGCGCGCTCACGTTCGACGCAAGGGGAAATACGTCAACGAGACGTTTCTCCGCCGGCGCGACGCCGAGGAGTGGCGCTCGACATAGAGCGGCGGATCGACCGTGGCGAGTCGCCGTCGAAGCGCGCGCGCAAGGAGGCTCGAACATTCGGCGATCTCGTCCGTCTCCATAGGGACGATCTCGCGGAAGTCGGAAAGCGGGTCGGCCGCTCGAAGGCCGCGAGCCTCGACTTTCTCGAGCGTCGCCTTGAATGATTGAAGATTTCAGAGCTGGATCGAGAGCGGCTCATTCAATTCGGTCGAGATAGAGCAAAGGAAGGAGCTGGTCCCGTCACGCTCGGCATCGACCTCGGCTATGTCAAAACGATCTTGTCGCACGCAGCGGCGGTTCACGGCATCCAGCTTTCGACGGAGCCGACCGATCTCGCACGCATCGCGCTGAGCCCGAAGTCATCCCAAGCGACGCGGCATATTTCATCCAGGCGCATCGCGGTCGCGATCGCGAAGCGCACGATCCTTCCCAACGGAATTAACAGCTGCGGCGTCAAATCGGCTCGTGCGATGATGCGATCGATCCCGTGCTGTGTCGGCCGGCGATCACGTTCGTTTCCCTTACCGACCAATCCGAGAGAAGTCGCCGGCCAAGAAAGGCGCAAAACGATCTCGGAAAAGCGAGAGGCCGGCGCAAAGGCGGGCCGCTGTTCGAAAGAAGCCGGGTCCATAGCCGAGCGACCATGGACCCGAGCACGACGTCACATCGGCGAGACAGCTGCTTCGGGTGACGCCAATCTGACGATATCCGTTAGGGCCGAGCGCAGTTCCGGCCAAGGAAATTCCGCGTCTTTCGGGCTCGGCTCGCCGAGCTGAATGACGATGGCGAGCTTGGCCGCAACGCCCGGCAGGCTGGCGGCATTCGTCCTCGGGACCGAAGCCGTGAAATCACGCTCCTTACCGAGAGCGGCTTGGAGTTCGGCGTCGACGGCGTCAAAGCCGAGCGCCGCCGCCGCGTCGTCCCATCGCCTTTTCTGCTCCTCGAATGCCGCGATCAGCATGTCTTTCTCGGGTTCTGGCTCGTCTGCGAGCAACTCCTCGATCTCGTCGACAGAGTGAGCGATTTTGGGCTCCTCCTCGCGGGAAAGGCGGACCGTGACCTCGGGGAAGCCGACCGAGTGAACGAGTTGCGTCTCGATGCGCTGCTACTGGCGCGTTAGCGCGACGACCTGCGTGTGATTGGCTTGCCAACTCCGCCAGAGTTGCAGCGCAGGGTCGGACGGCGCCCTCCTGTGTTCTTCCCCGATGGCGAGGCGCCAGTTCCTCGTAAAATCGCGCGCCGGCTAACAGCAGGCGGAGTCGTGCTATCTTCAGAATCAGCCATGATCCAAGCTCCTGAACAGCGTCTCACGGAGAAACCCGTTCTCGGCTGTGGGCGGGTACGGTCTGTCCTGTGAAGGGGAAAGGGCAGCATTCTTATGGCCGCGCCTGTCGAGTGCGCCGAGGAGGCGGGAGCAGTCCAGCGGACGGCGGACAGTTCGACTGCCGACGCCGATGCGCGACCGTGGCACGCCGTTTCCGTCGATGATGTCGTCGAATGCCTGGAGACGCACCGGAACGGTCTGACCCCGGCGGAAGCGGAAAGGCGTCTCGAGGCGCACGGCCCGAATTCGCTACCGACAGCGAAGCCGCGCACCGCGCTCAGGCGTCTGCTTGCGCAGTTCCACGACGTCCTCATCTATGTCCTCCTGGCGGCGGCCGTGCTGGCGGCGCTGCTCGGCCATGGCGTAGACACAGCGGTCATCCTGCTCGTCGTCCTGATCAACGCGTTCATCGGCTTCATTCAGGAGGGACGCGCAGAAAAGGCGCTCGACGCCATCAAGGGGATGATCGAGCCGAATGCGTCCGTGCTGCGCGACGGACATCGAATGGTGATCCGAGCGGAACATGTCGTTCCCGGCGATATCGTACTGCTCGAGGCAGGGGACCGCGTGCCGGCGGACCTGCGGCTCGTTCGAGCGCGCAATCTGAGGATCGAGGAAGCGACCCTCACCGGCGAGTCGGTCGCCGTCGAAAAAGGCGCGGGACCCGTCGACGCCGCTGCGGCGCTCGGCGATCGGACCTCTATGGCCTATTCCGGCACTTTCGTGGTCGCAGGCCTGGGTCTCGGAGTCGCGGTCGCCACGGGCCTTTCGACGGAACTCGGGCGCATCAGCGCTATGCTGGGCGCGGTCGAGCCGCTCACGACGCCGCTCGTGCGGCAAATGAGCCGGTTCGCGCGCCAGCTGACGATCATGATCTTGGGCGTTTCCGCTCTCGTTTTCGCATTCGCGACCGGATTGCGTCACTATCCTTGGGCGGAAGCGTTCATGGCCGTCGTTGGCCTCGCCGTAGCCGCTATTCCAGAGGGGCTGCCTGCGGTGATGACGATCACGCTCGCCATCGGCGTGCAGCGGATGGCGGCGCGCAACGCGATCATCCGCCGGCTGCCGGCCGTCGAGACGCTCGGGTCGGTCTCCGTCATTTGCTCGGACAAGACCGGGACGCTGACGCGCAATGAGATGATGGCGCAGACCGCAGTGACGGCGGCCGGCTCCGTCGAGGCGACCGGCGAGGGATATGAGCCGAGGGGCGCGCTGTGGCGCGACGGACGCGAATTCGACATCGCGGAAAATCCCGTCATGCAGGAGCTGGCTCTGGCGGCGCTGTTGTGCAACGACGCCGCGCTTCGGCAGTCTGGCTCCGGCTGGGTCGTCGACGGCGATCCCATGGAAGGCGCGCTCATGTCTTTCGCGGCCAAGGCGGGCTGCGACGCCGACGCGACGCGCCGGCAATTTCCGCGCGCGGATGAAATCCCTTTCGACTCGCGGCATCGTTTCATGGCGACTCTGCACCACGCCCATGAGAACGGATCCGTGGCCTATGTGAAGGGAGCGCCCGAGAGAGTCCTCTCGATGTGTTCCGCCCAGCAGGGAGCCCAGGGGCTAGAGCCCGTCGATCACGCTCACTGGTGCGCCGCGATCGAAGCGCTCGCGCGCAAAGGCCAGCGCGTGCTGGCGCTGGCGACGAAAAAAACGCCGCAGAGCATGCAAGAGCTCACCTTTTCGGATGTCGAAAGCGGGCTGAGCCTGCTCGGCGTCGTCGGTTTGATCGACCCGCCCCGCGCGGAGGCGATCATGGCGGTCGAGGAGTGCCGAAACGCGGGCATTCGCGTGAAGATGATCACGGGAGACCATGCGGCGACGGCGAGCGCCATCGCCCAGCGCCTCGGTCTCGCTCATCACGAAGCTGTGATCACGGGAGAACGGCTTCAGGAGCTGAACGAGGAGGAATTCGAACGCGCCGCCCGCGAAATGACGGTGTTCGCGCGAACCACTCCGGAGCACAAGCTGCGACTCGTCGAGGCTCTGCAGTCGCAAGGCCATGTTGTCGCCATGACGGGGGACGGCGTCAATGACGCGCCGGCGCTGAAGCGGGCGGACGTCGGCGTCGCAATGGGCCGAAAGGGCACGGAGGCGGCCAAGGAGGCGGCCGAAATGGTGCTCGCTGACGATAATTTCGCGTCGATCGTCGCCGCCGTCTGCGAGGGACGCACCGTCTACGACAATTTGAAGAAGGTCATCGGCTGGACGCTGCCGACGAATGGCGGCGAGGCGATGGCGATTATCGTGGCGATCTTCTTCGGGCTGACCCTGCCGATGACGCCGGTCCAGATTCTCTGGATCAACATGGTGACTGCGGTCGGCTTGGGCCTGACGCTCGCCTTCGAACCGACAGAGCCCGAGGTGATGCGCAGATCGCCCCGCGCGCCGAGCGAGCCCGTGCTATCCGGCTTTCTGATCTGGCGCGTCGCTTTCGTGTCGCTTTTGTTCGTCGCCGGCTCGTTCGGCCTGTTTTTCTGGGCGGAGGAGCGCGGGCTGCCGATCGAAGAGGCGCGCACGATCGTCGTCAACGCCATCGTCATCATGGAGATCTTTTACCTCTTCAGTATTCGGCGGCCGCTCGCCGCGTCGTTCCCATGGACGGGGCTTCTCAGCGCCCCTGCGATCGTCATCGGGGTCGGCGCGATCACGGCGGCCCAGTTCCTGTTCACCTATGCGCCCTTCATGCAGACGATATTCGACACGCGTTCGATGTCGCTGGTCGACGCGGCGGCCGTGATCGGCGTGGGAGCCGGACTCTACCTCGTTCTCGAACTCGAGAAGTTCGTCCAGCGGCGATTCGATCTCGAAGCGCCGGACGCCGCCTATCTGGAGACGCCGAGCGCCGGGAGGCTCTGGCAAACATTGGCGGGCGCGGTCGTCGTCGCCGCTCTCGGTTCCGGGCTGCTCTATTGGACTTTGCAAGAGAGAATGGCGTCCCGCTACGTCCGGGAGCCAGCGGAGCGAGGCTCGACCATCCGCACCGTGACTACGACCGGCATCGTCCATGCCCTGTCCTCGGAGCCGGTTCTCGCACGGGCGTCCGGCGTGCTGCAGACGCTCTATTGCGAGCGCGGCGACAAGGTGCAGGCGGGCCAGTTATGCGCGAAAATCGATCCCGTCGTCCATCAGGCGACACTCGATCGCAGGGCGTTCGAATTGGCCGAGGCGAGCGCGAGGCGCAAGCAGAACGAGCTTCGTCTCGCTCGCGCGAAAACCGCCTTGGAGCGTGTTCAGACGGAGGCGAAGCGGGGAGCCGCCTCTCGCCGAGCAGTCGCGAAATCGCGCGCTGCGCTCGAGCGGGCGACGACGCGCGTGGCGCAGGACGAGGCCGAACTCGTGCAGCGGCGAGTGGCGCTTCGAGCGGCGGAGATCGATCTCGCGAACACCGAGGTCGTGTCCCCCGTCGATGGCGTGGTCGTCGCGCGCAATGTGGAGATGGGCCAGATGGTCGACGCAGGCGCAGACGCCGCGCTCTTCCAGATCGCCGCGGGTCTCGCAACGGTGCGCGTCGAGGCGGATGTGAGCGCGCAGGATGTCGCGCGCATCCGGCTAGGCGACAGGGTCTCTTTCACAGTCGATGCGCTTGCCGATCACACCTTCGAAGGAGCAGTGACCCAGATCGATGGCCGAGGGCATGCGCCGATGGAACGAGGTGGAAACGAAATCGTCATCACCGCGTCGAATCCGGATCTTGCGCTGATGCCAGGCATGGGAGCGAACGTCCGAATCGCTGTCGACTGACGAGGCCCGATTTTACGCGCTCGCAGCTTAACGATTTAGGATTTCGCCCTGATCCGGCAAGCGAGCTGGAGCGTCTCCGGAGCGCGCTCCTTCGGCCTTTCGCTTCATCGATTGGTAATCGCTGTCGCCTATCCTGCGATTTGTGCTTGACAACCACAGCTTCCGGACCGATATCGCCCTCGGATGGAGGGGCTTCGCCCCTGCCGTCGACTCCGACAACCCAAGAAAGAAACATGGGCAGTAGCCGCTTCGGCGCCGCGCCCGCAGCCTCGTCTGCGCTGGCGACGCCACTCGACATCGAAACCACCCGCGGTCTCGGAGGCCGCGTGAGAGGCGTCGCGAGGGTCTAGAGGCTCCTGCCTGCCGCTCATGCTCCGGGCCGTGGATCACAACGGCCAAAAAGGAGATGAGCGATGAACAAGCTCACTGCAATTGCATTCGCGCGCCCGTTCGCTCGGAGTGCGGCTTCGTTCCGCGCCGAGACGCAGATCGTCGCGTTTCGCCGTCGCGCGCAGCGGGCGCCGCATTGCGTCTGGGCGCTCGACGCCGCCTCGGGACGTCTTCTGTGCGTGTGGAGCGACGAGGCGCAAGCCGACGCGCGCCTCACGCAGGATAATGTCGAGCGGCCCCCTTCGCGCCTCGCCGTCTGACTGGAGAGATCGAATGAACCCCGGCCCAACCAGGCCCGCCGGCGAGCGCGAGCTCGGCCCGGCGGGCGCATCGACATCCATCCCGATTCGAATTTGCCCGGGCGCGAGAGCGCGAGCGGTCTAGAGGGCGCGAGCTCTCGCGAAGGCTCGTCTCCCGCCGGAGAAAAGGCGAGCCATGACGCTACATTTCAACCCGATAGACACCAACGAGAGCGCCGTTCTCGACGAGGCCCATGTCGGCCATATCCGCGGCGCGCTGGGCACGATCCATCACGCCGATAACGGCCCGCGCATCGGCTTCAAGCGGCGCTTCCAGACTCTTCTCGCTATTCTCGGTCCCGGCCTCATCGTCATGGTGGGCGACAATGACGCTGGCGCTTTCGGAACTTATGCTCAAGCGGGCCAGAACTATGGCACGAGCCTGCTGTGGACGCTGCTGCTGCTCGTTCCCGTGCTCTATGTCAATCAGGAGATGGTGCTCCGCCTCGGCGCCGTCACGGGCGTCGGACATGCCCGGCTCATCGTCGAGCGCTTCGGCAAATTCTGGGGCGCCTTCAGCGTCATCGATCTCTTTCTGCTCAATGCGCTGACCATCGTCACCGAATTCATCGGCATATCCCTCGCGCTCTCCTATCTCGGCGTCTCGCGGGAGCTCGGCGTGGCGCTGTCGGCGGTCGTCATCATGGCGGCCGTCGGCACGGGCGACTTCCGTCGCTTCGAGCGCTTCGCTCTGGCGCTCTGCGCGGGCAGCCTCGTTCTCATTCCGATCTTCGTGATGATTCATCCGCCGATGGCGGATCTCGCGCGCGATATGTTCGTCGTGCAGCTTCCGAAGGACGGCAAGCTCGGCGATGTGATGCTGCTCGTCATAGCGATCGTCGGCACGACCATCGCGCCCTGGCAGCTCTTCTTCCAGCAGAGCTATGTGATCGACAAGCGCATCACGCCGCGCTTCATTCGCTATGAGCGCATCGACCTCTGGCTCGGCATAGCGCTCGTCGTCATCGGCGCGGCGGCGATGATGGCCTTCACGGCGGCGGTCTTCGCCGGACGTCCCGAAGCTGGAAGCTTCACCGACGCCGGCGCGGTGGCGGAGGGCTTGGGCCGATATGCCGGGCGCTTGCCGGGCATATTGTTCGCTCTGGCGCTGATCGATGCGAGCGTCATCGGCGCCGCGGCGGTGTCGCTCTCCACAGCCTATGCGCTCGGCGATGTGCTGTCGCTGAAGCATTCGCTGCATCGCAAGCCGTCCGACGCGAAAGGCTTCTACGGCGTTTATTTCGCGCTCATCGTCGTTTCGGCGGGCCTCGTGCTGACTCCGGGCGCGCCGCTCGGCCTGCTGACCAATGCCGTGCAGACGCTCGCCGGCGTCCTGCTGCCGAGCGCGACCGTGTTTCTGCTGCTTCTCTGCAATGACGAGGCGGTACTCGGCCCCTGGGTCAATGGCTGGGGCATGAATCTGTTCACCGGCGCGATCGTCGCGGTTCTCGTGATGTTGTCGATCATTTTGACCGCGTCCGTCCTGTTTCCGGAGCAGACGAACGAGACAGTCATTCTACGGATCCTCGCCGGCGGCTCGATTGCGACTGTCGCCATCGCAGTCGCGACGGGCGGTCTTCACGCGAGGCGACGCACAGCGCGCGGCCCGATCGGCCGTCACGCCCGCGACAGCTGGCGTATGCCGCCGCTGCACGCGCTGCCGCCGGCGAAGCTCTCGATGGCGAGCCGCATATGGATGAGCGTGCTACGCTGCTATCTTCTGCTCGCCGGGGGCCTCGTTCTCGCGCGGATCGTCGCGCTCGCGGTGACACACTGATGCGCGCGCCGAGCATGAAAGCAAAGCCATATCCTATGCGCTGCTCTCGGCGGCTCTGTTCGGCGTCTCGACGCTGGCCGCGAAGCTCCTTCTCGCGGATATAGATCAACGCATTCTCGCGGAGCTGCTCTATTGTGGCGCCGGCGTCGCCGGCCCATTGCTGCTGATGTTCGGCCTCGTGTGAAGTTGCATGGAATAAGGCCCCCGCTTTGGGGGTGATTTGCATCCAATCGGGACCCCGGGGCTGAGGTCCACACTGGCCTCCTGATGTGAGGGAGGCCGAGATTGGAATGCTCGTTGTGGAAACGATTGCGAAGATTCGCCGCGCCTATTTTGTCCAGAAGAAACCGATCAAGGAGATCTGCCGGGACCTTCACGTGTCGCGGAAGGTCTTGCGGAAAGTCGTCCGCTCCGAGGCGACGGAGTTTCACTATCGTCGCGAGACGCAGCCGCTTCCCAAGATCGGTCCCTGGCGGGAGCGGCTGGACGCGCTTTTGTCGGAGAATGAAGGGAAAGCGGCCCGCGAACGGCTGACGCTCGTGCGGCTCTACGAGGAGCTGCGCGGTTTTGGCTACGAAGGCAGCTACGCCGCCGTTCGCCGTTACGCGGTCGCTTGGCGCAAGGAGCGCGGCGCCGCGCGGCCGATGGCGATCGGCAGATGGTGAAAATCCTCGCAGCCGTTCTCGACGACGGGCTGCCGGCTGTCGAGGCCGCCTGCGCCGAAGCGCTGGATCAGAGCGTTCACTCCGCCGACGTCATGCTGAACATACTCGCACGGCGCCGCGATCCCGGTCCGTCGGTGACGATCCTCACGCCGGACGCGCTGCGACTGAGGCGCGCGCCGCTCGCCGACTGCTCGAGATACGACCAACTGAGGAGGTCCGGATGATGATGGAGCGCACGCAAATCTACGATATGATGGGAGAGTTGAAGCTCTTCGGCATGAGGAGCGCTTACGATGAAGTGATGGCGGCCGGCGTCAAACGGCAACACGAGCCACCGCAGATCGTCGGGAGCCTGCTGAAGGCGGAAATCGCCGAAATGCAAGCGCGCTCGATCAAATATCAGATGACGATCGCCAAGCTTCCTCTGGCCAAGGACATCGACGACTTCGACTTCGCAGCCGCCGACGTCAATGAGATGCTGGTTCGCGATCTCGCCGGGGGCGCCTTCGTCGCTCATCAGCGCAATATCGTTCTCGTCGGCGGAACGGGGACCGGGAAGACTCATCTCGCCATCGCCATCGCGCGATGCTGCATCCGCGCCGGCTTGCGCGGCCGCTTCTTCAACACGGTCGACCTCGTCAATCGGCTGGAGGCGGAAACGCGCGGCGGACGTCAAGGTCGCATGGCCGACTATCTCACGAGAATGGACTTCGTCATTCTCGACGAGCTCGGTTATCTGCCCTTCGCGCAGGCGGGCGGACAATTGCTGTTCCATCTCGTCAGCCGGCTCTATGAGCGCAGCTCGGTGATCGTCACGACCAATCTCGCTTTCGGCGAATGGCCGAGCGTGTTCGGCGACGCCAAGATGACGACGGCGCTGCTCGACCGGCTCACAGGCGGCCAGAGCCGTCACCGGCTTCTGCCGACGAGCGTCACGCCGGCCAAAATGAACAGGAATGCGAAGGGAAGGATCGCCGGGAATGCTTCGCCGAGAAAGGCGACCGCGAGAAGCTTTCCGGCGCCGGCGCCGATCCAGCCGATCTGGCTGACGCCTACCGGCCCACTGTGCTTCTGGAGAGTGAAGAAGAGTGCGTAGGTAGCGGCGATGATCGTCATTTGGACCGCCAGCAGCGCCGACGCGCTCTCGTTCCATGTCTCAGGGTTGAGTGGGACATGGGCGCAGACCGCGTATACGCCGATGATCGCGGCCGCGGCCAGGAGCATGATCGGCGCGAGCAGACGAGGCGATGCGTTTTTGGGCCAGTCGACGGTGCGATAGATGTTCCCCGTTGCGACGATGACGGGAGCCGTCAAAGCGAGGCCCGTCCAGATCCAGCCGCCATCCATTCCGCCCGGCCGAGAAGCTGCGAGCAACGCCGCGCCGCCGAGCCCGAGCGTCATGCCGGTCGCGCCCGTCGTCGAAAAGCGATCGAGCCCCAAGGGCAAGGCCAGCCCATAGGTCAGCAAGGGCGGGAAAGCGAGGCACAGCGAGACGAATCCGGCGCCCACATGCGGAATCGATACGAAGGAAAGCATGTTCGGCAAAGCGAAGCTCAAAAGACCGGATAGGAGCCCATAGCGCAGGAGCGCGGCGGAGAGCTTCAGCCGTTCCGCCGCTGCGCACGCGACCGCGACGAGCGCCAAGCCTCCACCGAGCGCGGACCATAAGAGAAACGCGATAGGATGCCAGCCTGAGCGGATGGCCAAACCCGCAATCACGGTGGTCATGCCGACGAGCCCGCCAGTCGAAACGAGGCAGAGGAAGGATTTCAGCGCCGCCGGAGCCGGCGATTTCATCGCGTTCCTCCAGCCGAGCGCGGAGAGAAGCGATGATTTCGTCGTCTCTCGACGAGAAGCGGAGCCGCCGCGCCAAAGGGGATTTCGAGCGGCGTTGTTTCGAGGCTCCGCTCATCATCCGTTTCGGGAAGTCGGTGACGGTTCAGACGGCGGCCGGTTACGATCATAGAGTCGCCTCATATGCCGCGAGCGCCACAAAGCACCACTCGCCAACCATCTGGGTCTTCGAAGGTGAGACCTTTGTCGACCCAATAGGGGTTTTCAGGCTCGACAGGTTCATGGCCCGATCGGATCATTCGGTCTCGCAGGCTCGCGAGATGGCGAGCGTCTGGAATATACAGGACCAACAAATTGTCACGGCTGGGGGCCGGGCATGGGCTCCCGGCGTGGCGCTGCGTGAATTCCAGATGATAGGCCCGACCGGGAAGGCCGAACATGACGCCGTCATATCCACCATGATCGGTGAATCGATATAGCTCGGCCAACCCCAAACCATCGCGATAGAAAGCCGCCAAAGCTTCGAGCTTATCGGTTGGGCGCGCAATCCTCACCTGCGCGACGTCGACGTCCCCTGCAAACCTGATGGGCTCATGAGATGGGACGAGGGCGAAATCGGCGTTCATCAGCTATGCTCCACTTTATCTGACCGCGATATGCGCCGCCGAAGAGCCGGTGTGGGCGCGTGGCGGCGACGGGGATTCGAGCCGGAGTAATGGGACGCTCCCGCGAGCCGGTCGAGCAGCGGGGGCGCCATTATTCGACGACGAATGCCGCTCCAGCCGGTTTCGCGTGACGACGTTGAGGCCTGTTCACATAACAGACGAAACGCTTCGCCCGCAATCCGCGTCGATGCGGCTTCGGACGCCGGGAAGGGTAGGGGATTCGGAATCTTGCGCCGCGTCACGGAAAATCGCCACGAGATCGAGAATCTGACGCGCCTGCTCCAAATGCTCCCCATAGCCGATATCGAGCTCGATCATGCGACTTCGTCCCGCTGTGAGGTTCAATGGACGCAGCCGTCCCGATGCCAGCTCATCGCGAATGCAGTGCTCGGGAAGCCACGCGTAGCCCTGGCCATCGGCGACGAAGGCGACCGATGTCGTGAGATGGCTGACCGTCCATCGCTGTTGCGAGCCGAGCCAGTCGCTGTCTGGTCCTCGCAGACCGGAGTCGCTCAACACAATCTGACGATGCTCCTTGAGCAATTCATGCGTGATCACGCCGAGCTGATGCAGGGGATGGCTTGCGGCAGCCACACAGATGAACCGCACGGAGAGCAGAGGCTCGACGATCATTCGGCTGGAAAGACAACTCGCGACGCCGATCTGCGCGCGCCCTTCCTCGAAGGCTTCGCTCGCGCCCGACATCGCCGTTTCGTAGATCCGCACCGATAGCCGCGGGTAGAGGAGCGAATATTGGTGGAGGGCGTTCAGAACAATCCCCCTCGGCAAAACAATGTCGACTGCAATCGAAATCTCGCCCTCGGAATCAGGATCGAATCCTGAGCAGAATCGCTCGATTTGCATCGCTTGGCTAATGAGCTCCCGCGCGCGAGGAAAAATCATTCGGCCGGCCTTTGTCAGGGTCGCCCGTCGCCCTTCGATCGCGAAAAGATCTTTGCCCAGGCATTCCTCCATCTTGCGAACAGCGTGGCTCACCGCCGACTGGGTCTTGCTCAATCGTTCGGCCGCTTGATGAAAGCTTCCGTGCCGCGCCGTGGCGACGAATACGCGCCATTGCTCGAGCGTGATTTTCGTCATCCCATGTTCCATATCGCTACTCCTCTCACGCCGGCGTCGAACTGGCGCTCCCGCGATCGCTCGACATCCGTATGTCGCTGCGATCGATCCGCTTTCACGATGTGAGTAGAAACTCCCGATTCGGCGGCCTCACGACGCCGAGCGGCCGATCGCTCCGTTTGCTTCCGGAACGGAAATGGTCTGCCGCAGTCGCGCCTTGGAAATCTGCGCCGTCGCGAAAGGCGTGTGTGCGTCATCGACATCGACGCGTACGGCGGTCGCGGAGGTAAAGATCAATCTGCGTCCCGCTCGGATCACGCTGGCTTGAAATTCCGCGATGGAATCGCGGGGCATCGGCGTCAGGATCGAGACCGCCATATTTGTGGTGACCGCATATTCGTCCGGGGCCAGCAGAGGCAAAGTCGCGAGCATGCTGGTGACGTCCAGCATGGCGTAAGTCACGCCGCCATGCAGGCAGTGGCTCAGATTGTCGATAGCGGCAGTGACGACCAGTCGACAGCGGCAGCGACCGGCGTCCTGCTCCAGCAGCTCGAGGCCGCAATAGCGCTGAAAATCGTGCATGAGGAGCGCCCGGCTATGTCGGCGCGCATGATCGGAAATTTCTATCATATCGGCCTCCGTTCGAGTGAGCGAGCGATGATTTCGTTCATCACTTCGGTCGTGCCGCCGCCGATGGCGACGAGAGGAGCGTCGCGCAGGCTTCGCTCGGCGAGCGAAGGAGAAACGCAGCCAGCCGCCCCCTGCAGTCGAACCGCGACCTGCGCCGCCAATGCGAACGCCGACGTCGCCGCGTTCTTGGCCATCGCCACTTGGACTTCGCCGTCCTCTACAGTCGTTCGATCCACGAGGTGGCGCGCCATGGCGACGGCGGTATGCAGCTCGGCGAGCGTCTGGCGCACATGCGTCATGGCGATCAAAGGCGCATTGCGAATGACGCGGCTTCGGCTGTGCTTCAAAGCGGCTGCGCACACGGCCTCGGCGGCGCTCGCAGCCGAGATCGCCAGATTGAGCCGTTCTCGCGTCAAGGCGTCGCGCAGGATCCGGCCGCTGCGGCCGGGAGCGGCGATCAGCCGCCCGCGAGCGTTCGCGAAGCGGATCGCTGCGAGCGGAAGGCAGCGCCAACCCGACGGCTCGAGAGGATAGCCGACAATCTCGGCTTGCGGCTGATCGACCAGGAAAAGGCCGAGGCCATCGGGCATGCGTGCGCCGAGGACCAGATAGTCGGCGCGCGCTCCATTACAGATGAAGCGCTTCTCGCCGGTGATCCGCCACACGCCATCGGCGCCGAGCGCGGCGCGCGCGTCGAGCGCGGCCAGATCGGAGCCGGCGTCCGGCTCGGTGAGCGCCAGAGCGATGATGCGCGCGCCCGCGAGCACGTCGATGATGACCGATCCGAACGTGTCCGCTCCCGCCGAAGCGACGATCGACAGGCTGACAAAGTGCGAGCAGAGCCCGACCGCCAGCCCCTGCGATCCACCGCATGTGACTTCTTCGAGCAACATTCGCATTCGGCTCTGATGGGTCGGCAGAACGGGCCCTGGAACATCGCCGAGCGAGAGCAGGCGAGCCGCTCCCGCTTCGGCGTGCAGGCTGGCCGGATAGGCTCCGGCGCGCTCCCATGCGTCGATATGCGGTCCGACGCGCTCCGCGACGAAGGCGCGAAGCGCGATCCGAAACATTTCGTCGTCCATCAGAAAACCGTCGTTTCGGCGAGGCTTCTGAACTTCGTAAATCGGTCTTGCAACGTGTCTTTCGTTACCGAGCCCTCTTCGCGAAAGTAAAATAGATCTGTCAGATCGCTCATGACCTCGAGCATCTCGCGCGAACGCAGACGCATCCTGCGAGAATAGCGGCGCAGAGCGCTCGTGATGTCCGCGTCGCAATTGCAGACGAGCGATTGAGCCAGAGCGAAGCCGTTCTCGAGACCGAGCGTGAAGCCGTAGCCGAGCGTCGGCAACATGGCGTGCGCGCTGTCTCCGAGGAGCGTCACTCGGCCGCGGCGCCAGTTCTCGATATGCTTTATCGCGTGCAAGCGATTGTGGAGCATGGATGCAGGCGGCGTCGCGTCGACCATCGCCGGAAGAGGGTCGGCGATGTCGGCGATCGCGGCGCGAATTCCGTCCTTGTCGAGCAGCGGCTGATCGAGATGCCGATAGGCGTAGAACCAGTAACGCAGAGATCGGCTCTCATCGAGCGGATAGGTCACCACCCGAGCGCTGTCGTAGGTGAAGATCTGGCATCGGTCGTCGAGCAAGGCCGGATGTGCGAATTCGACGATGCCGCGACAGGCTGCGATGCCCGTGTCGGCGACGATCGCTTCTGGGGCGACGATGCTGCGCACCCGAGAGAAAACTCCATCGGCTCCGACGACGACGTCGAATCGACGCGAGCGACCATCGGTGAAGTCGACCGTCACGCCATTCTCGTCCTGCGAGATCGACTCGCATCCGGCGTCGGCGGTGATGGCGTCGGCGTCGAGAGCGTCGCGCAACATGCCGAACAACCGCTTGCGCAGAAACATCATCGCCGGTGCGGGAAACTCGAACCCTTCGAGCCGCACCGGTTGGCTGTCGATCAGCTTGCCGCGCCGGTCGAGCGTGTCGAGAAACTCGATCGGCTGACCGGCCGCGCGCATACGATCGTCCCCGAACATGAAGCGCAAAACCTGCACGCCTTGCGGCCAGACATAGATTCCCGAACCCGTGTCGCGCGGCCCGTCGCCGCGCTCGTACACCTGCGCTTCGACCCCGAAGCGTTTCAGGAGCAATGCGAGGGCGAGGCCGTTGAGTCCCGCGCCAATGATGCCGACTTTCATGCTATCTCCTCCATGACGAGAGATTCCGTGGCGCGGCTTGCTTCACTGCTCATGCGGAAGCTCTGCTGCATCAGGCAGAGGCTGGCGATTTCCATGAACATCGGATCGAGGAGCGCCTGCTGGTCAGGCGGCAGTTCCGGCAGTTCCGCGAGCGTTCGACGCACCAGCTTTGCGTCGAAGAAGGGCAGGTCGAGCAGCGCATCGCCGTGCAGAGCGTCGCGAATGAGCTGCGAGAGGCGATCTTCGTGATGCAGCGTCGCAGGGGGCGCGCGGAAGTAGTGTTTCTTGCGCTTGTAGAGCGTCTCCGGGAGGAACGGACGCATTGCTTCGCGGAAGACGTGCTTTTCCGTGCCTCCCTTGATTTTGAGCCAGACCGGCAGCTTACAGGCGTATTCGGCGACATGATGGTCCAACAGCGGCACGCGCCCTTCGATGCTGTGAGCCATCTCCATGCGGTCGCCGAGCGTCGTCAGCACGAAATTGGGCAGAAAGCTCTTGGCCCAGAGATACATCGAGCGATGCACGGGATCGCGGCCGGCGAGCCGGCGATGCGCCGATCCATTGTAGAAGCGTCGATATGGCCCGACGCCCGACCAGCGCCGCCTCGTCTCGTCGTCGTAGAGCGCTTGCAGAGCGCCGAACCAGTTCGATTGATTATCGATCCAGGACACACCGTGCCCGAGTTGCGCGGTCATCCACGCCGCGTCGAGGGGAAGTCGTTCATGTATTCGGGCCGCCGCCTCGCTCGCTTTCAGCTTCGCTCGCAGCTCTTCGACGGCGTCGCTGTCCTGATGCTGTGCGTTGTAGAGCAGCATGTCCCGACGAAAATGCGGGTATCCGGCGAAAATCTCGTCGGAGCCCTCGCCGGTGAGCACGACTTTGAAACCAGCGTCCCTCACCGCTCGGCTGAGAAGATATTTGGCGACGCCATGGGCGTTGAAAAAAGGCGTCTCATTGTGCCACAACGCGTCGGCGAAATTGTCCGCTAGATCGTTCTGCGTCACGGGAATCGAGCAGAAGCGCGCGCCGGCGTGAGCCGCCGCCTGCTCGGCGAAGCGCCGTTCGTCATGCGCCTCGGAGTCGACGAAGGAGAGGTTATAGGCGTCGAGCGGAGCGCCGCTCAGATGCGTCGCGCATCCGAGCATCGCCGAGGAATCGATTCCGCCGCTGAGATAGATGGCGACCGGCACATCCGATCGCAAGCGCAACCGTACCGCTTCGAGGATTTTCTCCCGCAGGCCGGCGACCGCCTCCGCTTCGTCGAAACGCTCGTTAGCGAGCGAAACCGCGGAACTGAAATCGAGATCCCAATAGGTCTGCTCGCGCAGGCCGCTCGGCGTCGCGGTGACGAGACGTCCGGGCGCGAGGCTGCGGACGTTCTTGAAAAGCGTCTGATTCGACAGATAGAAGCCGCGGGAAACATAGGCGTCCTCGTCCCAAATCGCCGGCACGCCGGCCGCGAGCAGCGCCTTGATCTCGGAGCCGATATAGATCGCTCCCGCGTGTTCGGCGATGAACAGCGGCTTGATCCCGAAACGGTCGCGCATGGCGACGAGCTGGCGTTCGTTCGCGTCATAGAGCACGAGCGCGAACTCTCCGCGCAGGCGCTCGAGACCCGCTGTGCCGAATTCGCGATAGAGATGCAGCGCGATCTCGCTGTCGCTTTCTGTGCGGAAAACACAGCCACGAGCGCGAAGCTCGTCGCGTATTCGCTCGAAATCGTAGAACTCGCCGTTGACGATCAGATGAATCGAACCATCCGCGGAGGCGATCGGCTGCCGTCCGTTGCCGAGGCCTATGATGCTGAGCCGCGCGTGTCCGAATGCGACGTTTCCTCGCGGATCGATCCAGACGTCCTGTTCGTCTGGTCCGCGATGTCGCATGACGGCGAGGCCGTCGAGAATTCTCGCACGCGCCACAGGACGCGGACCATTGTCGTAAATCGCCAAAAAACCACACATGATCCTCTTCCTCTCCGGTACGAAATGCGTTCGAGGAAATGAAAAAATCAATCCGCCGTCGCGACCCAGGCGGGCGACCGCCGGCCCAGGAACGCCGCCATGCCTTCCTGCGCTTCGGATGTCGTGCGCAGCCTTGCGATCAACCGGCGATTGGCGATCGTGTCCGCGCCGAGATGGTCTCGCGCCTGCAATCGATCGAGGAGCGCTTTGCATTCGCGCAGCGCGACCGGACCACAGGATGTGATGGAGTCTAGGAGCGCGCTCGTTCGCACCTCGAGCGCGGCCGCATCGAGCACTTCGTGGACGAGGCCGTCCTCGAGAGCTTGGACCGCGTCGAAAGCCTCCGCCGTGAGGAAACGACGGCGCGTCCGGCGCAGCCCGATGGCGCGGACCACATATGGGCTGATCACCGCCGGCACGAGTCCGAGCAGGGGCTCGCTGAAACGGAAGGTCGCGCCCGTTTCGGCGAGGACGATGTCGGCGCAGCACAGCAGGCCGACGCCGCCGCCGTAGGCGCAACCCTGAGTTCTCGCCACGAGCGGAGTGGGAAGGCCGGCGAGCGCGTCGAGCGCGGCGTCGAGACGCTCCGCGTCCAAGACATTTTCTTCATCCGACAATTCGGCGGCGCGCCGCATCCATGCGAGGTCGGCGCCTGCGCAAAAATGTTTGCCTTCGGCGGTCAGGAGGACGGCGCGAAGCGCGCCGTCGCCGGCCAGCTCGGCGCAGCCCTCTGCGATCGCATCGAGCATCGCCTCGTCGAGGGCGTTGCCGCGCTCCGACCGCGCGAGGCGCAACTCGCCAATGGCCGAGCCGTTGCGCGCCGTCGAGCGCGTGACGTGGACGGGGCGCGTCATGGACACGCCGCGGCATTGAGCTCGAGATTGCGGGCGGCCGCGTAGACGCGGCGCTGCGCGTCGATCGCGGCCAGACGATAGCGTCCCGCGGTCTCCTCCGGGCAGACCCGATCTTCCGCCGATTTGGCGGAATTGTAGAACCAGGCCACATAGGTCGCATAATCGATTTCGCGCCGTCCGGCGAGCAAGGCGCGATGGGCGCGCGTGCGCAAGCGGCGGCGGTAGCCCTGGCGCACCGTCGCGGCGAAGAACTCCCCGACCGAGCCGCTGCCGTAGCTGAACAGGCCGATATTGCGGCCGCCGAGATCTTCGGCGCAGTTGTCGAGCAAGGAGGCCAGAGCGATATAGAGCGAGGCCGCATAGGTGTTGCCGATCTGGCGGCCGTACGCCTGGCTCTCGGCGTAGCTCGTCTCATCGAGATGGTCGGCCTCCGCGCCGGCCGCTTCACGCAAGGCGGCGAAGGCCTTCTTCGACATTTTTGTGAAGGGCTGGTGGAAGCAGAGCTTTTCGATCGCGGCCAGCGGCATGCCGTCCTTACGGCAAAAATCCGCATAGGATTCGCGCAAGGAACGCAGATAGACGTCGATCGACAGCTTGCCGTCGACATAGGCGGCGTCGCGATGGTTCGGGCGCCAGAAATCCATGACGTCCAAGCTGAACAGGCCGCTCTGCGGATGAATCTCGACCAGGCTCGGGTTTTTGGCGATCACCATCGCGACGGCGCCCGCCCCTTGGGTGCATTCGCCTTCCGAATTGCGCTCGTAGCGCGCGATGTCGGAGGCGATCACGAGAACTTTTTCGCTCGGCCGATGACGCACGAGATCGCACGCGAATTGGAGGCCTGCTGTGGCGCTGTAGCAGGCCTGCTTGAATTCGACGACGCGGCAGTTCGGGTTGAGCCCGAGCACTCCGTGCACGAACATTCCCGCCGATTTGGACTGATCGACGCCGCTCTCGGTGGCGAAGATGACTGTGCTGATGCGTTCCCGAACATCGGCGGTCAGGACCGGCGCGACGGCGTTGGCCGCCATGGTCACGATGTCTTCGTCCGGCGAGGGAACCGCCATTTGCTCCTGGCCGATCCCGTAGAGGTATTTGGCGGGGTCGACGCCGTGCCGGTGGGCGAGATCCTCCAGCGGGTAGAAGAAACCAGGCGAGTAGATCGAGATGTCGTCGATTCCTACCGTTGTCATGTCTCTGCCCTTCATCTAATCGATTGGTGCGACGCGAACTCTATGAGTATGCCGGCGAGCCAGAACCAATGCTGATGTGCACATCGTTTTGAGTATTATTGTAAACGATAGAATGGCTATTCTATTGCTGTAAGGCTTCATATACTGAAACGTGACGCCCTGATCCATTCAGCGGTTCAGGCCGCTCGGCTACCGCGCTCTTGTCGCACAGATGGATCGTCGAAGATAATTGAATTTTTTTATCATTCTGAACAAAATTTGTCGTGCTCGCTTTCCGTATAAAAATACGTACGTTTCATAAAAGCACCACAATAGTCGAATTCGCTATTCGTGACATCTACGTAAACTAATATTACATTTTTGTCTCCGAAATGAGAACAATCGATTTGCGACTTCGTGGGCGGGGCCTGAAACCTTTCGAGGCTCGAAGAGCGCGCTACGCAGCGGACGCGGTTCGCTCGTCCTCGACCGGTCGTCGGCGGTGGTCCTGAGCGAGCAGCGAATAGATCGTCGGCAGCACGAGCAGAGTGAATAGCGTGCCGAACAGCATGCCGACCACCACCACAATTCCGATGGCGAAGCGGCTTGCGCCGCCGGCTCCAGCGGAGAACAGCAGTGGAAAAAGTCCTGCGACCATTGCGGCAGTCGTCATCAGAATCGGGCGCAGCCGGATGCGCGCCGCTTCGACGACTGCGGCGGGGCGGTCGAGACCCTCGCGCCGCTGCAACTCGTTCGCAAAGGCGGTCATCAATATGCCGTGCTTGGAGATGAGGCCGACGAGCGTGATGAGACCGATCTGCGTGAAAATGTTCAGCGTCGCATAGCCGAGCCAAAGCGGCAGCAGCGCGCCGAATACGGAGAGGGGCACGCTGACGAGGATAACGAGCGGATCGCGAAAGCTCTCGAACTGCGCCGCCAGCACGAGAAAAATCACTGCCAGCGCGAGGCCGAAGGCGATAGTGAGCCGATCGCCCTCGGTGACATATTGCCGGGACTCTCCGAGCCACGCGGTCGCGAGACCCTCGGGCAGGTCGCTCGTTTGCCGCCGCAAGAACGTCACAGCCTGTCCCATGGTCACCCCCGGGGCCAGGACGGCGGAAATCGTCGCCGCGTTCATCTGATCGTACTGTCCGAGCTGGTTTGGCTCGGCGCGTTCAGACGCCTCGACGATCGTGTCGAGCGGGAGCAGCGCGCCGGACGTCGATCGCACATGGAAACGGCCCAAGCCCGCCGCATCGGCGCGGAAGCGGCGTTCGACCTGCGGGATCACATCATAGGACCGTCCGCGAAACTCGAAACGGTTGACGTATTTTTCTCCGACGAGAGTGGCCAGTGTGGTGGCGATGTCCTCCATCGTCAAACCGAGGTCGTTCGCCCTGGAGCGGTCGATCGTCAATGTCGAGCCCGGCTTGTTCCACGACAAGTCGGTGTCGACCACCGCGAACAGGCCGCTCGCTCGCGCCGTTTCGGCGATATGCCCGCTCACTTCATACAAGCGATCGAACTCGCTCGGCCCGAACAGCACCATCTGCACTGGTAGGCCGGGCGTTGTCGGTAGAGCGGGCAGCAGAAAGGCGAATACGCTCAGGCCAGGATTTTGCGCTCCATCGGCTTGCAGCTCCGCCATGATTGTCGCCGCGCTGCGTTCGCGTTTGCTCCAGGTCGCGAGGTTCACGCCCGCAAAAACGCCGTGCGGACCGGGTTCAGTCTGGCTCGAGCCGCTCAACACCCAGGTCGTGTCCGTTTCCGGCAGTCGTCGGAACGCCGCTTCGAGCCGGGAGGCGTAGCGCTCGGTGTAGTCGAGATTGGCGTAGCGGGGACCCTTGGCGACCTCCATCACCGTGCCCTGATCCTCGCTCGGTGCGAATTCGCGCTTGACACCGAGATAGAGCGTGACCGCGCCCGCGATCGCCGCGACGCAGACGGCGATCATCAATGGCCGCACGCGGAGCGTCGCTTTCAGCAGCGCGGCGTAAGCGTCTGCGAGGCGCACGAATCCACGCTCGATGGCCGCCGTGATCCGGCCTTGGGATCTCTGCGGCGGTAGGAGCAACGAGCTCATCATGGGCGACACGCAGAGCGCGACCAGGCCCGAGACGACGACCGCCCCGGCCAAAGTGAAGGCGAATTCGCGAAACAGCGATCCGGTCAATCCCTGCATCAGTCCGATCGGAGCGTAGACCGCGGCGAGCGTGATCGTCATCGCGATCACCGGGCCGACGACTTCGCGCGCGCCCAGCAGCGACGCTTCGAAAGGTCTGGCCCCGTGTTCGATATGCCGATGAATGTTTTCGACGACGACGATGGCGTCGTCGACGACGAGGCCGATCGCCAGCACCATGGCCAGCAGCGTCAGGAGATTGAGGCTGAAGCCTGCCGCCAGCATCAGCGTCGCGGCGCCGACCAGAGACAAGGGAATTGTGACGATAGGAATGAGCACCGCTCGTCCGGAGCCGAGGGAGAGAAAGATCACGATGACGACGATGATCGCGGCTTCCACCAGCGTGTGTTCGACTTCGTGCAGCGCGGCCACGACGAAGCGACCCACATCGAACACGTTCTGGATATCCATGCCGACGGGCTTCGAGCGTTCGAGCTGCGGCAGCAGGGCCGTGACGTCGCGAACGATTTCGAGCGGATTCGCTGCGGGCGCGCCGTTGACGGCGATAACCACGGCGGGCCGGCCGTTGATGAGCGCGGATTGTTCGTAGTTCTGTTCGCCGACGTCGATGATGGCGACGTCCTCGAGACGCACCAGTCCGCCGGCGCCGGTCTTGATCACCAATTGCCGGAACGCTTCGGGATCCTGCGTGTCCGTATTGGCCGCGACTGTGACGGCGGTGAGCGGTCCTTTGATTTGGCCCGCCGCGATCTGCACATTGTTTCGCGACAGGGCCCGGGAGACTTCGGCGGCGGTGATGTCGTGTCCGGCGAGCTTGTCGGGGTCGAGCCAGATGCGCATCGCCAGATTGCGACCGCCCATGATCTGGGCCGAGGCCACGCCGTTGATCGATGCGAGCAGCGGTTGGGCCGCGCGCACGGCGTAGTCGGTCATGATCGGCGCCGGAAGCGTCTCGCTCATCAGCGCGATATACATCACCGCCGTGGGATCGTCGGTTATCTTGTCGATGACCGGATCGAAAGCCTCTCGCGGCAGCAGATATTTCACCTGCTGCACCTTGGCCATGATCTCGGCCAGAGAGCGATCGGGATTCGCCTCGAGCTTGAGACGGGCCTTGATCAGACTCTTTCCTTCGGTCGAGATCGACGTCATATATTCGATCCCGTCGGCGGTCGAGATCGACTGCGCGAGGGGCGTCGTCACGAAGCCTTGCATCAGCCGCTGCGAGGCGCCGGGATAATTGGTCTCGACCGTGATCGCCGCGCTCTGCAGCTTGGGATATTGCCGGATCGGCAGAGAGAGCAGCGACCATACGCCTGCAAGCAGGATGAGGAGGCTGACGACCATCGCGAGAACCGGCCTTCTGACGAAGATGTCGGTGAAAACCACGGCGCCCTCATTCTAATGCAGAGATTTGGTTCTAGAGCATGTTCCCGAAAAGTGCGAAGCGGCTTTCGGAAAAGAACATGCGAATTCGAATAACTTTAGAGCGCATTCGGACATGATTTGTCCGAATGCGCTCTAATGCAGAGATTTGGAATTCGGAAGTTTGGCCGCGAGCGATGCGCCGTCCGGTTGTCGCGGCGAAACAGGCTTGACCCTCAGGCTGGGCGATAACCGTAATTGGCCGCTGGTTACGACGACATCGCCGTGCGTGAGGCCGGAGAGGATCGCGACCCGACTGTCCACTCGCCGCCCGGTCTCGACGACCACCTGTTCCACGCGTCCCTCGCCGTCGGCGCCGATGTCGCGCACGACGAAAGCCGTCTTGGTCGATGCATTCGCCAATACGGCGGTCTCCGGCACGGTGACGATTTCCTTCTCCGGCTCGAAGCTCAGCGTCGCGGTCACATACATGCCCGGCCGTAAATTCTGTTCGTGATTGGCGATCCTCGCTCGGAGAGCGACATTGCGCGTGCTCCGGTCGACCTGCGGCTCGACTGTCTCTAGCTTCGCCGTGAAGCGCCGCTCCGCGACAGCGTCCGCGGCGACCTCCACCGTTTGTCCGACGACGAGGTCGTTGAGATAGCGTTGCGGCACGGCGAAATCGACGAAGAGCTCATTCAGATCGGTCAGCGTCGCGATGGCGTCGCCCGGATTCAAATACTGTCCGAGATCGATATTCCGCACGCCGAGAATGCCGGAGAACGGCGCGCGAACGGTCCGTTGCGCAATTGCCGCTTCGCTCGCGGCGACCATGGCGCTCGCGCGGTCGAAAGCGGCCTGACGACTCTCGACCTCGGCCTGCGAGGACGCGTTATGCCGACTCAACTCCGTCGCCCGGCGCAATTGCAGTCGGGCGAGAGTCTCCTCGGCGCGAGCTTGCGCGAGCTCCGCCTGCTGCGGCTTGCTGTAGAGGTCGATTACTGGCGCATCGGCGGCGATCCGGGCGCCACCATGAAAATGGATCGCGATGACGCGTCCTCCGACCTCCGGCGTCAATGTCACTTGGCGAACCGCACGTAGGGAGCCGACGGCCGTGACGCCGCGCGGCAGCGGGTCGGCCGACGCCTCGGCGGTTTCCACGATGATGACGGAAGAGGATGAGGCAAGAGCGCTTTTCTGCAGCGACGCGGGCGCCTTACCGCCGACATAAACAGCCGCCGTCGCCGCGAGCGCGAGACTTGCCGCCGGGAACGATCCCGATCGTAATCGTAACCATCCCCGCATGACGCTCGAGCCTCTAGCCGCAAGATGTCGCCTTCCAATCGCTTCAGGAGACCAGCTTCGTCGCGATTTGGGCGACGAGGCGGCCCTGGAAGCGCGCGCCGGCGAGCTCGTTCTCCGTCGGCTGGCGTTTGCCGTCCCCGCCGGTGATCGTGGTGGCGCCATAAGGACTGCCGCCCGACACCTGGTCCGTCGTCAATTGCCCCTGGAAGCTATACGGCAGGCCGACGACGACCATGCCCAGATGCAAAAGATTGGTGACGATCGAGAACAGTGTCGTTTCCTGGCCGCCATGCTGGCTCGCGGTCGAGGTGAAGGCCGAACCCACTTTCCCATTGAGCGCGCCGCGGGCCCACAGGCCGCCGGTCCGGTCGAGAAAGCTCGCCATTTGCGCGCCGATGCGGCCATAGCGCGTTCCGCAGCCGATGATGATCGCATCGAACAGCTCGAGCTCCTCCACCGTGGCGATCTCGGCTTTTTGGTCGATCTTGTATCCAGATTCGCGAGCGACGGATTCCGAAACCGTCTCGGGCGCCCGTCTCAAAGTGGCTTCCGCCCCATAGTCGCGAGCGCCCGCCGCGATGGCTTCCGCCAATTGCTCGATATGGCCGTAGGCCGAATAATAGAGAACGAGAACCTTCGGCATGACGCCTCCAAAGCCAAAAGCCATGCGCCACTTCTAGCGCCGCATGCGCTTGTCAGAAAGTCGATCGGATGGCACATTTCGTTCCAAATTTGGAACGAGGATCATGCAGAACCTCAACGATCTCTATTATTTTGCGAAGGTCGCGGAGCATGGCGGATTTTCCGCGGCCGCACGCATTCTCGGCTTGCCGAAATCCACGCTCAGTCGCCGCATCAGCGCCCTGGAGGAGCAACTCGGGGTGCGATTGATTCAGCGTTCGGGAGGCCGTTTCGCGTTGACCGAGGTCGGCCACAGATACGTTCGCCATTGCGCCGGGATGATCGCCGAGGCGGAGGCCGCGAGGCAGGTCGTGGAGGAAACGCGTATCGAGCCATGCGGTCTGCTGCGGGTGAGTTGTCCGATCGCTTTGGCGCAGAGTCGCGTTTCGGGAATCATCTCGCGTTTCTTGCTGGCGTACCCGCGCGTGGTGGTGCAATTGATCGCGACCAATCGGCCGGTCGACCTCATCGAAGAGGCGATCGACGTCGCGCTCCGAGTGCGCTTTCCGCCACTCGAAGATTCCGCGCTGGTCATGCGAACATTGGCCAAGAGCGCGCAGGTCATCGTGGCGCGGCCCGCGTTGCTGGAGCGCTCGGGACGGCCGATCGCGCCGCAGGATCTGGCGCGTTTCGACAGCATGGATCTGACGCGAGCGACTGGGAGGCATGGCTGGGAGCTGACCGACTCCGAGGGGCGCTCCGTCTCGGTCCCGTTCATGCCCCGCTTCGTCACCGACGATTTGGTCACTCTGCGTCGCGCCGCGATGGACGGAGTCGGGATCGTGCAATTGCCCGAATATCTCGTGCGGGACCATCTCGAGCAGGGGCTCCTGGAGCCGGCGCTGCCGAGCTGGACGCCGCGGACGGGAATTATTCATGCGGTTTTTCCCTCGCGTCGCGGGCTCGCCAAGACGGTTCGCGAATTCGTCGATTTTCTCGTCGAGGAACTAGAGACCGACTCGTCCGACAGCGGCCTCCGATGAGGTCCCGGCGACATCGCATTCAAGCTAGTCGACCTCCGCCCGCATCGGCTCGATGCGACATCGCCCCTTCGACCGACCGCTCGCATCCAATGGATCGCGCGACGTCGGCTTCGATCCGCCCGCGTCGTCACCCTTCGAGGAGCTCGCGGTCTGCGGGAACGCGCGTCGAATTTCGCCTTTCGTCGAACACCAGGCGGACATTCGTAGGGATCAAAGTAAAGGCGAACCGTTCGCCCACCGGCGGACCGCCCGCCGCGGGGACGATATTGAAATTGCGCGCCACCATAGACATCACGGTGCGGATCTCGAGGAGTGCGAGGCTCCGTCCCGGACACAGCCGCGGCCCTGCGCCGAACGGCGCCATGACATCTTCGAAATGCGCGGTATGCCGATCCTTCGCGAGCCAGCGGTCGGGATCGAACTCCAGGGCCGGCGTCCCGTCACCGTCGAGCAGGGTGGGCACGCGAGTGAGCAAGAACACTGGCGTTCCCGCAGGCACCGCGACGCCGTCCATGACGACGTCCGCGCAGGCCCCCATGGGCCAGACCGACGCCACCGGCTTCAGACGCAGCGCCTCGTTGATCACCGCGTCGTGATACTGGAGACGACCCGCCAAATCGATATCGGCGATGATCTCGCGGTCGCCGAGCACGGCGTCCGCCTCCTGCCGCAGGCGAGAAAAAACGTCTGGTCTCCGGCTGAGGAAATGGAGGATCCACACCATGGTGTTCGCCGTGGTGTCTTCGCCCGCGATGAGCAAGGAGAAAACATTTCCGAAAATGTCTTTGTCGCTGATCGCGCCCTGCTCGTCCTGGAGCCGCAGCATCGCCTCGATCACATTGGCGGGCTCCCGATTGTCGCCGTCGCGCTGCAATCGCTCGCGGCTGATCTCGATGATCTCATCGATCGCGACCTTGAGCTCCTTCAGCGCCTTGTCGAGCTCGCGATCCCGTTTCAGCTTGAAGTATCGCCAATATGGAAAGGCCGAATTCACGCGGCGGCTGATCATCGGGAACACATGCTCGAGCTTGTTCTGAATGATGTCGCCTTCCTTCTCGAGTGTGTTCATGTCGTAATTGAACGACAGGTTCGACGTGATGTCGACCGTGTAGCGCATCAAATCGGCCTGCACGTCGACGGTCGCGCCGCTCGCGGCGGCGCGGCTCCATCGACGCAGGAGCCGACCGGTGATCTCTTGCATCTTGGGAAAAAAAATCCGGATCTGCTTGGCGTTCAACGCTTGCGCGACGATTCGGCGCTGCCGTCGCCAAGTCTCGCCCTCGACGGAGAATAGCCCTTGCGCGCCGAGCTCCTCGAACACCGCTTCGATGGTGTCGATCCGGCGGAAATTATGCGGCCGCTCACGCAACACCATGCCGATCAGATGCGGCCGGGCGACGGCGATCGCCAGCTTGTTCATGATTCTGAACTTGAAAAACGAGCCGAATTGCTCCTGCCAATTCTCCATCGTCACATGCAGCTGCTCGAGATCGAGCTGATGAGCATTGCCGATGAACGGCAGCGGCGTCGGACCGGGGAGGTCCTCTATGGCTCTGGAGGCGCCGGCGGGCGCGCCTTGCTCTTCGGAGCTGGTCGCGGCCGCGGCGGATCGTTCGAGCCGCAGCTCGCGGACGGCGTTCACATCGACGAGAACCTCGTCGCCGTCGATTCGAATCGGGATCGCGCGCAGACATCGGTTCGGATCGTGTCGGAGCTGTCCGCTGCGCTTGTCGAAGGCCCAGCCATGCGCGCGGCACACGAGCCTGCCGTCACTGATTGCGCCTTCGTGAAGCATGGCGCCCTGATGCGGGCATCGGCTTTCGAACAGCGCGACATCGTTCGCCGAACGAATGAGGACGAGGTCGAAGCCGTCGACCTCGATGTGCGTCGGCGCGTCGTTCGAAAGCGCGGCGAGATTGGCAATGGTCTCGAACATGACTTTTCCTTTCAGGCAAAGGTTTGCGGAGGCCGCGTCGTTGCGGGCGCCGACCATGTCGATCAAGGCCCGATCGACATCTCGCCGGCGGATGACGTCAGAGCGATGCCGCGGAACGCGGCGACGCCGTTGCGGCGCTGGAACGGACTGAGCGCGATGATCCAAACGCCGACGATCTTGCCCGGATGCTCCGCGCCGACGGCCTGGCGGTAGTCTTCGAGGATGGGCCGACCGTCGGACACCCAGCGCCCGAGATCCTCGCCGCCTGTTCGTACGACGATGTGAGTCTCCCGCTTCTCCCAACCCGGAATGGGACAGCGGAAAGAGGTTCCGAGCGGCAGTGACGAGCTCCAAAAATAGGTCAGGTCCTGCCCATTCTCGAACTCCACGGCAATCGACATGTAGTCGTGCGTCACCAGCGAGTTCTCCGGCGCCGGCGAGGGCAGCTTCCGCATCACCCATTTCCAGATCAGCCGCGTCGAGTCGTCGAGCGCGACGTCGACCGGATATTTGATGATGCCGGAGTCCGCCGTGCAATTGCACAGGAGCGCCGTCCCGCCATCGTCGTCGATCGCTTCGCAGAAGATGTCGGTCCGCCCCACGCGCCAAAGATGATCCCATCCATCGGGCAGCGGACGCGACGCTTCGATGCGCGCGAGCTCCGCGCCGGCGAGAGCGGTTTCGTCGACGTCGACGAGCCGTCGAAGCCCTTCCGTCGCGTCATTCCGCCAGACGATCGCGCCGACGGTCAGCGCGCCCTCCATCGGCATGGGCGGCACGTCGGGATCGAGCACGCCGGTGTCGTCCAGCCAATGGCCGGCGAGTCGGCAGGCCAATCGCAGGGGACCCGAACGGTCTGCGCGAAATGTCGTCGTGCGGCCGGCCGACTTGGCGATCTTGCCGTCGTCGATCTTGTGCCAGAGAGCGGCGTTGCCGCGGACCTGTATATCGTATTCGCGCGAGATCCAGATGACGCCTTCCGAGAGCAGGCTGACCTCTTCGCCTTTCTCGAGCAGGATGCCAGTTTCGATCCAGTTGGGCTTTTCAGCGTCGAGCTTCAAGACGACGCTGGAGCGGATCGCGCCGTCGGCCTTCGCCAGACTGTGGCTCAGCGCCTGTCCCAACCCCTCGTGATCGACCTCTGAAATTTGCTGTTGTGTCGTCGTATCCATTTCGCATTTCCTTCCTCGAGGGATCTGATAACGCATCGACGCTCGGCCGAACGATTTCGTCGGCCTTGCGGAAAACCGTCGAAGGATCGTGGACGGGAGCGAAATGGCCGCCGTCGACCATGGTCAGCGACTGCTCGCCGTCGAACAGTCGACCCCAACCGAGAAGGGACTCGAATCCGACCGCCGAGTCACGCAGAGCGCCGATGACATGCAGCGGCATCGTGAGCGGCGGGCGAGGCCGATAAACGTATCCTCTGAGCAGATCGAAGTCGGCGCGCAGGATTTTCGAGAACATCGACATGTAGTCGTCGTTTTCGAGGATCGCATCGGGCGTGCCCTCGAGCTCCTCGAGATAGTCCCTCGTCTCGCGCGCGCCCGCGCCGGGCAAACCATCGCCCTGGGCGCGTTCGTCGGGCGATCGGTGCGCGACGGCGATCATGCCGATCGGCGCCGGAGCGCCTCGCTCGCGGAGCGTCATGGCCGTTTCGTAGGCGAGCAGGGCGCCCAGGCTGTGGCCGACGAATATCCAAGGGCGCCGCGCCATGCGGCCGAGGCTCTCGGCGAGCTCTGCGACGACCGCTTCGACCGAGGTCGCATGCGCCTCGCCGAAGCGCCGCGCGCGACCGGGAAGCTCCGCCGCCAGAAGGTCGTAACGCCCCTGCAGCGCCCGCCGCCAAGGCAGGAAGCTCTGGGCGCTTCCGCCGGCCGCATGGAAGCAGGCGAGGCACGGTCGCTCTGGAGCGCGCTCGTCCAGAACGACCCAGGACGGAGTCGGAGACGACATCACGCGATCGCCTCGGCGCCTTCCAGGCTTTTCAACGCGCCGCCGGCGTAGAGTTGTCGCATCAGGCCGCGCTGGACCTTGCCGCTGGTGGTCTTGCACATCGCCGTGGGCGGCACGAACAGGAGCTGATGCAGAGTGACGCCGTGATCGGCCGCGACCGCCCGGCGGACCGCGTTTTCGATGTCTGGACCGCTCTCTGCGAGATTTCGCTTCAGCGCGCGGTTGAGCTCGACGACCGCGACGATCAGCTGCTCGTCGCCCTGCTGCGCGTTGAACGCCGCGCAGGAAATGGCGTTCGAATCGCCGGCCGCCGACAGCGCCTCGACGATCGAATATTCGATGTCCTCCGGATGAAGATTGCGCCCTTCGGAGATGATCAGGTCTTTGATGCGGCCGCAGACATAGATCTGACGATCGTCGGGATGGATGAAACCGAGATCGCCGGTGCGCAAATAGAATTTGGTCGCGTTGTCCGCGAGCTTTCCGTGGAAGACGCGTTCCGTCTCGTCGGGATTCTCCCAATAGCCGAGGCCGACGGTCGGACTGTTGATCCAGATTTCGCCGACCTCGCCGTCGGGCAGGCGCCGCCGCGTTTCCGCATCGACGATGATCGCCTCGACCTCCCAGGACGGCTCGCCGCAGCCGACGAGTCGCCGGCCCTGCGCCTGCGAGGAGGGGGAGCGCACCCGGCCGTACAACTCGAGGCTTTCCACGTCGACGATCGCATAGCGCGGCTTGCGCCCGACGGGCCCGGCCGACAGGAACAGCACCGCCTCGGCCATGCCGTAGCAGACCAGGAAGGTTTCCGGCTTGAACCCGTGCGGCTCGAAGCGCTCGACGAAGCGGTCGAGCGTCGTCGCCCTGACGATGTCCGAGCCGTTGAGCGCCAGTCGCCAGTTCGAGAGGTCGACGCCCGCCAGCTTGGCGGCCGAATAGCGTTCTGACGCGATGTCGAACGCGAAGTTCGGGCCGCCCGCGACTTCCGCTCGATATTTGGATATCGTCTGGATCCAGAGCATCGGCTGCCGAACGAAGGTGTTCGGCGTCATCAGGACGGTGTGATTGCCGATGACGATCGGCAGCAGGACGCTGCAGATCAGACCCATGTCATGATGGTGCGGCTGCCAGAAGACCATGGTGGAGTCTTCGTTCAATCGCAGAGTGTCGCGGATCATGCGGCAATTCGTCGTCATGTTGTCGAATGTGATCATCACCCCCTTGGGATTGGAGGTGGAGCCGGAGGTGTATTGCAGATAGGCGACGGCATTCATGTCCGCGACCGAACGCGAAAAGGGCAGATCGTCCGCCGCTTCGTCGAGCGGCAGCGTATCGGTCACGATCCAGTGGAGGTCGGACGCCGTAGTGTCTTCGAAGCTCTTCTTGAATTCGGCGATCTGATCCGAAGGGGCCAGCGCGACCGTGGCGCCGCAATCCTCGATGATGCCGACGGACCGACCGACGCGTCGTCGGACCGGCAAATTCACCGGCACCGCGATGCATCGCGCCATCAGGCAGCCGACGAAAGCGGCGACGAAGTCGAGCCCCGGCGGATAGAACAAGATGACGCGGGAGCCGGGCGGATGCGACGCCGAAAGCTCCGCAGCCACCGCGCGGCACCGCAACCAAAGACCTCTGTAAGTCAAATGCCCGGCTTCCTCGCCATCGTCGTCGAGAAAGGTGAACAACAGCTGGTCCGGCGTGAGCCATGTCCTGATCGCCAGAACATCTTGCACCGGCAGCGAACCTGCGGCAGAGAAAATCTCGAAGTCGGTCATCTCTGATTTAGCAAACATGACGGTCTCCCGATGGCCTGGTCGTATTCGACCCTCGTCCCGGCGTAACTGATGTTTGATCAATGCTGCGGGCAACCGACTACTTCTGCAGAAGATCGAGCAACGCGCTCGAAAGGCGCGATATCGTCGGATGCGCGAATATGAGCTTCGGATCTATTCGGATATCGAGCCGGTCCTCCAACAGCCCCACCAATTTCAGGCCCGACTTCGAGCTCATGCCGAAGGCGCCGAGGGACATGTCGCAATCGATTTCGGATGAGGAGATGTGCAACTCGCGCTCGATATAGGTGACGATATACTCTTCGATTGCCTCGACGGTTTGCAGACTCACGATCATGCTCCTTCCGTGGGGTGCGTTTCTTCTACGGACGGCGGCAGCAGCATCTCGGCGATGCGCGCGGCTGACAGGCCATGGCCATCGGCCCGCGCGACGATCCAGCGACGCAAGCTGTCGAAGGCGGGATCGCAGGGGATCAGTCGGCGGAAGACGCCGGCCGCCGTGCGGCGCAAAGCCTTGCGGGCCTCGCGCTCTCGTGAGCCATGCCCGTCGGCGGTCCTGGCGAAAGGCGCGACTGCGCCTCGCATCGTCTCCGTGTCCGGAGATCGCAGATAGAGGTTCTGCAGGTTGAGGACCTCTTCGATGGCTCCGGGGTCGTCGATCCAGGCCGTGGAGCGCGTTGCGAGCTCCGGCAGCCACCAGTCCGGTAGCCCCGCCACTGCGCCGACGCGCGGGTCGCGGATCGCGGCGCGCATCTCCGAGTCCAATCGCGCCTCGTCGGCGAGCAGCATCGCCGAACCGGTCGTCACAAAGTCGCAGCCGGCCTCGAAGGCCGCCGCGATTCCGCCGGACGAAGCCGGATCGGCGACGACGCCGATCAGGGTCTTCCCCGCCGGCCCGCCGTCGCGCCGCGCCGCCTCTCGACGAGAAAGGGCGTGTCGGAGCGCGTCTTCGGGCTCGCTTTCCCGTGAACGCCAGACGCCGGTATCGACGCACAGGGCCGCCGCAAAGGGGTCGCCGTCTCCCGCCTCGACATCGAGGAAGGCGTCGACCGCGCTCGCTCGCGTCACTCTGACGAACAGACGCCGAAGGCCGCGTTCTGGCGCTGGCGAGCGATAGCGGAGCGCCGCTTCCGAAGGTCGCTCATACCCCCGGAGCTCGACATTTCGCACGCCCAATCGGACGAACAAGTCCACGCGGCGCCGCTCGTCCTCGGCGTCGAGGGAAGGCGTCAGTGACGCTCCGACGCGAGCGACGATCGTTGGATACGAGACGAGGCTGCTCAGATCGGCTTCGAGACGGTCGAGCGGCGCGTCCTCCGTGTCGATGAAGGCCAAAACGCCTGCTCGTCCGAGGGAGCGCGTGAGCTCGAGACCGGAGATGCCGCGGCCGAGGGAAACCGAGACCAGCCGGCGGCCGAGAATGTCGCGGATATCTCCATGTGCTTCCTCGACCTGCCTCGCGACCGGAGGCGGCGAGGAAATCGCCGACCGGATCTCGTTCGCCATTCTGGAGAGCGCTCCGGTTGACGGCAGCTCCACGAATTCGGTCGCGCCCTCGCGCAGCAGCGTGGCGATGCAATCGCTCCATCGCACGGGGCTAGCGATATGGCGCGGCAAGACTTCGCGCAGGTCCTCGCCGGCGTGGAGCCGGCCGGTGAGGTTCAGAGCGACCGGGATCTTCGGGGGCGCCATGGCGAAGCTCGTCACAAAACGTCCGAACTCCTCGCTGGCCTCTCGCATCGCGCTGGTATGGAAGGCGCCGCTGACGTTCAGCCGGACGGCGCGACGTCCCGATTCGGCGCAGAGCCGCTCGAGCCGGGCCAGCAGCGGGCTCGGACCGCCCACGACGGTCTGCCGCGGCGTGTTGAAATTCGCCGGCTCGAGGCCGGCGAGATCCGGTCTGGCGAGCATCTCGCCGACCTCGTCCGGGGAGATTCCGAGGATCGCCGTCAGCCCGCCGCCGTCGGCGCGCCCCATCAGCTCGGCGCGGCGCTGGACGAGGCGCAGCCCGATCTCGAAATCGAAGACGCCGGCCGCTGTCAGAGCGGCGTATTCTCCCACGCTGTGACCCGCGAGCAGGGCCGGAGCGCCGTGGGTCCGTTCGAATTCGAGATAGGCGAGCGTCGAAACGACATATATCGCGGGTTGAGTGAACGCCGTGCGCGACAGCTCGCTCCTCGGATCCTCGAGGCACAACTCCTCCACGCTATAGCCCAGCGTCCGGTCGGCAAGCGCGACGAGCGCGGGGAAGCGTCCGAAGAGGTCGCGCCCCATGCCGGGTCGCTGCGCCCCCTGGCCGGAAAAGACCACGGCTTTCATGAGGCGCTCCTGACGACGGCCGCCGCGGCTACCGATCGGGACGGAAGAGCGAAGCGACGGGTTGCGACGGTTGCGATCGTCAAGACGGGCTCGTCGCGGTCGCTGAACGCGGCGAGCGCGACGATGTCCTCGTCACGCCGAACCATAGAGAGGCGAGTCACAGTCCGCGCCGCGGCGGGATCGAAGCGCAATGACTCGACGCGCCAGACGCATCTGAACGCGTCGGCCGACAGAGCCGGGTCCAGCAGCCAACATGCGCCGAGCGCGGAGGTCGCCGTCAGAGCGGCCCAGAACGCGGCGTCCCTGTCGTCCTCGCGCGACAGGCGGAGGCGGAAGTCGAGAGCGTCGGTCGAGATCGCAACGCTCTCGACGCATCGAAAGCGCGGAGCGACCGTCAGCCCCGCCGAGTCCAAGAGGCCGTAGAACGCGCCGCCCAAAATCGAGCCGATCGGCTCCGACGGCGGAGCGCGCTCGGGCTCGGGCGGCGTCGCCGCGAGGCGCGCGTTCAGAATCGCGCGCGGCCGCTCCCCGGAAGCGACGCATTGGAGCACGGATCCGTCGCTCGTGGTCGGGTCGATGGTCGGATCGCCGTCGAGATCGGAAGGACGCGCTAATCTGGCCTCGGCGATCGCCACAGCGCCCTTCTGCGCGGCGAGATGGACGATCAGGGCCGGCAACGCCGTCAGCGACGACGGCGGCCATCGCTCCGAGCCTGTCCAACAGCTTTCCCAAGCGTCGTGAAGCGAGGAGGCCGAACGGACGCGGCTCCGCCGCGCTTGCGCGTCGGCCGCGGCGACTTCGGCCGCCGCGCGGTTCTCGCTTTCGCCGGCGGCGCTTCGCGCGCTCCGACGCCAGATGCGCCGCAGCTCGAACGGATAGGCCGGCAGCGGCGTCTTCCTCGGCGGCGGCAGGTCCGGATAAAGGGCGTCCCAGGCCATGTCCGGCGCCCTGGTCCGCGCCCAATAAGAGGCCCAATGCAGCAGAGCGGCTTCGTCCAGCGCATCTCGCGCCGCTACGGGTCGCTCGCCCTTCTCGCCGAAGCGGTGGATCGACGCGCGCAGCCAAGGCCCCTCCGACGACGGCGCCGCCGCGAAGCGCGAGAGCCGCTCGATCAGCGTCTCTAGGTCGGGCGCGATCAGCGCCAGGCGCTCCTTCATCGCGTCGCGGCCGAGCATGAGCGTCCGCGCGATCCCGGCGAGATCGATGACGTCGATGTCGGCGTCGGGAGCCGCGACGCCGCAGAGAAGCCGCGTCCGATCGTCTTCGGCGATGGGCGAGGCGAGCCGCTCGCAAACAGCCGCGCCGATCTCGTCCAGGGTGACGCAGTCCCGGATGTCCGAAATGCCGATCGCGACGCCCAACCGGCGCGAAAGAACGCCAAGCGCTTCGACGAGGCCGCCCGGCGTCACGCCATGCGACGCGAGCTCCGAAAACCGCGTCGACTCGGGAAGCCCCAACGCCTCGCCCAAGAGCTCGACGACCCGCGCCTGCGTGGGCGCGCCGACGATTCTGCGCAGAAGCCCGAGCAATTGGCGCACGCGCGCCGTCAGAGCGGCTTCGTCCTTCCCCGACAGAACGAACAGGAAAGGCCGACTCGCTGCAGAGGAGGCGGCCTCGCTGGCGCGGCTGCGCTTCTCCGCGCGAAACTCGCGGAGCGCGACATGGGCGTTGACGCCGCCGAAGCCGAAGGAGCTCACGCCCGCTGTCAGCGGCTCGTCGTCGCGGCGTTCGAGTGTGATAGGCCGATCCGCCACCGCGAAAGGCGTGTTCTCGAGCTCGACTTGCGGATTGAGCCGCCGATAGTGCAGATTCGCCGGTAGATGTCGTCGCTGTAAGGCCATGACGGCCTTGAAGAGCGAGGCGATGCCGGCGGCGGCCTCCAAATGGCCGATCTGGCTCTTGAGGCTCGCGAGATAGATCGGAGCGCGGCTTTCTCCGCGGGCCGCCGGCTCCAGCGCGAGCGCGGCCTTCAAGCCGTCGATCTCGACCGGATCGCCGAGCGTCGTGCCCGTCCCATGCATCTCGAGGAAGGCGGCGTCGCCGAGCGGGCGCCCGGCCTTGCGCCAGGCTGCCGCGATCGCCTCCGCCTGAGCGACAGGGTTCGGCGCCGTGAAGCTGTGCGCGCGGCCGCCATGGTTCTCGGCGACGCCTTCGACCACCGCGTAGATATAGTCGCCACTGGCGATCGCCTCCTCGAGCGGGCGGATCACGATCGCCGCGACGCCTTCGCCGCGCACATATCCGTCCGCCTCGGCGTCCAATGTGCGGCAACGACCTGTCGGGCTCAGCATCTCCGCCTTGGAGAAGGCGACATAGAGTTCCGGGCCGAGCAGCAGATTGACCCCGCCGACGATCGCGAGCTCACATTCGCCCTCGCGCAAGGAGACGACGGCGCGGTGGAGCGCGACCAACGAGCTCGAGCAGGCGGTGTCGACGACATTGCTGGGACCGCGGAAGTCGAAGAGATAGGAGACGCGATTGGCGATCGCGGTCAACGCCATGCCGGTTCCGCGGTAGGCGTCTATGGCCGTCTCGCTGTCGCGCAAGAGCGCCGGATGATCGGCGTTGCCGACGCCGACGAAGACGCCGACCTTGCGCCCTTCGAGGCTGCGCGGCGCGATTCCGGCGTCCTCCAGCGCATTGTGCGCGGATTGGAGAAACAGTCTCTGCTGTGGATCCATGCTCTCCGCTTCTTTCGGCAGCACGCCGAAGAAGCCGTGATCGAAACAATCGACATGATCCGCGAACCCGCCCCAGCGGGAGTAGGACTTGGCGCCGTCGGCGGATCGATCGCCGTGGATCGCGCGCCAGTCCCATCGCTCCGCCGGAACCTCGCGCACGACGTCTCGGCCGGACGAAAGATTCTGCCAGAAGGCGGCCGCGTCGACGGCGCCGGGGAAGCGACCATGCATGCCCACGATCGCGATCGCCGCCCCCCGGTTCATCGTCTTGTGTTCGGCGGTCGTCGCCGTCGCGGCCGCCATCAGTGGACCCTCTCCTCGACGAAGGAGGCGCGCGCCGGCGCGTTGGACGCGACCCGAGCGCGTTTGCGGCCGCGCCGCATCTCTTCGCTCAGCTCGTGCATGTAGGTCGGCCCGTGCAAATAATATTGATTGCGCAGCGTCGGCACATATTCGCGGTCGATGCGGCGGCGTTCGGCGGCGATGTCGTCGAGCTGCTGCTCGGCGCTCGGCAATGCGTATTCGCCCGCGAAATATTGCGCCGCCAGTTGCCCTTGGCGCTCCATAATGTCGAGAAAGCCCCAAGTGATGGCCTGGAACAGGCCGATGAAAACCATGTTGTCGATGTGCGGGTGGAAGATGCGCTTGTAGAGCTGGATCTTGTTGTCGGAGGCGTCGAACGTCTCCTTGTCCAGGAATGGAAAGGTCGTCCTGTAGCCGGTCGCGTAGATGATGGAGTCGATCTCCACCTTCTCGCCGTTCTTGAACTGGACGGTCGTTCCCTCGACACGCTCGACGCCGCCGACGACCTCGAGCTTTCCGTCGCCGATTCGATTGGCGAGATTTTCGGACATCGTCGGCAGGCAGGACATCATCCAATGGTCTGGACGAGGCATGCCGAGATTGCGATGCCTCGCGATGAACAGCTTGTAGGTCCAAGTCAGGAGCATCTCGTGAAGCGGGTAGGGCAAGATTTTCTTGACCCACCAAGCGTTGAGCGGGCCGAGCGCTTTGTCGATGCGCATTCCGAACAGGTAATGCGGGAGGACATAGACTCCTCGCCTCACGGAGAGATAAGTCATCGCGGCGTCGTGGCTGACGTCGACGGCGATCTGCGCGCCGCTGTTGCCGATGCCGACGACCATCACGCGCTTGTCGCGATATTCGTGACGACTGCGATAGAATTTCGAATGAGAGGCAGAGCCAGCGAAGCGGCTCACGTCGAATTCGGGAATGACCGGCTGATTGTGGTGGCCATTGGCGACGGCGAGCGCGTCGAATCGGCGCGTGACGCCGTCCTCGAGCGTGACGTCCCATTTGCCGTCCTTCGCGCGTTCGGCGCGTAGCACGCGACAATCGAGATGGATGTTCTTGCGCAGATCGTTTTTGTCGACGTAGCTTTCGAGATAGTCCTTCACCTGCTGGCGCGAAGGATAATCTGGATAGTCCGCCGGCATCGGCATGTCGGCGAACTGATAGAGCCCCTTGGGCGTGTTCATGTTCAGATTCGCCCAGGTGGACGTGTGCTTTCCTTCCGAGTCGTACGCCCAGATTCCGCCGAGCTGATCGCGCGCCTCATAGCACTCGAACGGGATGTCCTTGTCCTTGAGCGCCTTCGCCATCGAAATGCCGGCGACGCCTGCGCCGATGATGCAGACGCTCGGGCCGCTCGAAGGCCGCGGACCGGCCTTCTCGACAATGGCGTCCGCGCCAGATGAGCCGTCGGCCGCGACGAGCCCGCCGATGAATTTCGCCGTCTTCATATCGCCTCGCGTTTCGCAATAGGCCGCGCATGAGCGCAGAACGCCGGCGATCCCGGCGCTCAACGCTTTGTCGAGACCTTTGATGATCCGGTCGATCTCGCTTCGGCTGATCGTGAGCGGCGGAGCGAGCCGAATGCAGTTGTTGTGCAGCGGACAGACGACGAGCGCGACGCCGTCCTCATGATCTCTCATGAGATGTCCCCACAACAGATAGCCGAAGCTCTGTTGTATGAAAGCGGGTTGGCCGACGAGATCGAGCTCGATCGTCAGCAGCAGGCCTTCGCCGCGAACGTCGCGAATGATGGGGCGCCGAGCGCGCAGCGCCTGCAGCGCCTCTTTGAAATAGGCGCCTCGATCACGCGCCGCGCCCATCAGATCGCGGGCCAGGACGTCCCGCAGCGCGTGGACCGCGAGATGAGCGGAGAGCTGGCAGACATGCGTCCGGCGCTCCTCGAACCATGCGAATCGCGCGGCTTCGACGCGCTCCGAAACCTCTCGGCTCGCGAGCACCGCGCCCATCGGCAACAATCCGTCCGTCACCGCCGTGCCGAGCACGACGATATCGGGTTGCCGAATGAGTTCGGAGCTGTGGAGCGCGCGGCCCGTCCAAAGGCCCGTCTGGGTCTCGTCCACCGCAATCAGATAGCCGCCTCGCGCCTTCAGACGTTCGACGGTTTCGACGAGATGGACGGGGAGCGGCCTCGTCGCGTTTCCCTCCACCTGGATCGTCTCCAGCCAGACGAGAGCCACCTCGCCGCTCGAGAGCTGCGCCTCCAGCCGGGCCGGAGCGTCCGGCGCGCGCGGATCGATGAAGGAGATATGCGGATAGAGAGGTTGGAACGGCGCGCGGAAACTGTCGAACAAGACGTCGTGGGCGACTGCCCCGCTCGCCAGCGAAAAAGCCGCGCCGCCGCTGAAGGCGACGATCTTGACGCGTCCGCGCGCCGCGGCGAGGCCGAGCGCGAGGGCCTCGTCGAGCGCTGCGACATGGCTCGCCGTCTGCGACACTGCTTCGAGGCCGGTCAGCTCCTTCAGCACCGAGCGAAGCTCTTCCCAATAGTCTCGGCGCGGGTCGTGCGCGCGGGCGACTCCGACGACGTCGAGCGGGTTGAGTCCACGCGGGCAGGCGCCGACGTTCGATAGGCAATCGACGATCTCGCGCGTCGGACCGCCCTCGGCGGGCTCCACGCGCGAGAGCGCGCCGCGACCCTCGTAGAAGCGCGCGTCGAAGCCGTGCATTCGCGCGACGCGCGCGTAGCCGTGGTTGCCGTATTCGAGATGCGCTCGGTAGTTCGCTTCGGGATCATGCGCGATGCGTCGAAGCTCCCGCGCCTGTTCTCGCGTTTGGGGGATGCATTCGAGCAGATGCTCGGCGATCACCCGCGCCGCGAAGCCGAGATTGGCCATCGGATGTCGGACATAGCCCTCGTTCGGCGTCATCGCCCATGGATTGCCGAGATTCGCCCGCACGACCATGGCGCCGGACGGAACTCTGGAGCCGCTGATCGCCCCGCCCAGCACGACGATGTCGCAGACGGCCCGCGCGCGGAAGGAGAGGAAGTCAGAAGGCGAGAGGTGGGGCGCGTCGAGCTCCACGAGCACGGCGGTCGCTGCGGCCGAACGCGCGAGCTCGACGAAACGTCGCAGATCGTCGGGCGTGTCGGTCGGCGTCACGACAAAGATCAATGCGACGACGGACAAAGCGCCGCTCTTCAGCCGCGCTTCGGCGGCCGTCACGGTCGCGACGGCTTCGACGCCGGGAACCAGCGCATCTGACGCGCCCCGGCCCAACGGGTCGAACCGACGCGCCCAGCCGACGGTCGGATCGATCAACAGCGCGGCGCCGTCCGCGGCGTCCGATCGGTTGCGCGCGAGATGGCGCGCAAACCGGATTGCGGCGTCGAGGGCCTCCGCCTGGGAGGTGAGGAAATAGGATCGAAACGCTTCGGGAGCGTCCTTCACGGAGTTGAGACCGATATCGATCAGCCGCGCGGCTTGCGCGACGGCGGGCGACAGCATGATCGTGTGCCCCTGCTCGCCGGAGCGGATATAGTCTTCGAGCAGTTGCAGCGTCTCGTCCGAGGCCGGCGCGTAGATCGAAGATTCTCGTCGGCCGGCCGATCGATCGAGCTGCTTCGCCCAAAAATCCAGGATCGCCCGATTGAACTCGACATGGTGAGTGAAGCCGACAAGATGCCCGGCGTTCTGGAACTGAAGCGATTTCGCATTCGGCAAGCGGGAGAGTGTCTGCGCCGCATGTGCGGTCGTCATATAGCGGTCGTCGGTCGCCGACACGACGAGCGTCGGCAGGTCGAGCTCTGCGAGCTTGTCCCGAAAATCGAAGCCGGCGACCGCTCGCCCATAAGTCGGCAGCGCCGACATCGGCCAGCCCCTATTGACCTCCATGAAGCGGGAGCTCTTCTGAAGCTCCTTCATCAGCGTCTGGAAGTTGTCGACGTCGTCCGACGACGAGGCGCTGACGCAGATCGCGAGACTCGAGCATCTGTGCTTGTGCCGAAGGGCGAAAGCCTGCGCGAGGACGCCGCCGAACGAATAGCCGAGCACGGGAAGTCCGCCCGCGACGCCGATCGCGTCGAGGACCGCCGCGACGTCATCGGCCAAGCTCTCGAGCGTCACGTCGTCGTAGAGCGTCGCGCCGCCGCTGCCGGGCATATGGAACATGATCAGCCGATGCTCGGCGCCCCATGTTTCGAGCTGCAGCCGCCACATCACGCTGTAATGCATGACGAGGCCGCCGAGCAGCAGGACCGGCGGCCCTTCGCCATAGGTCGCGCATTCGATGCGCCCCCCGCCTGGACGATCGAAACTGTGGATCTGCGCGGCCTCGACGAAGCGTTGGCATCGACGCAACTCTTCGGCGGAAGGTTCGCTGGACTTCGACTCGGCGAGCGCGATCACACGGGCGCTCGGCTGTTCCGACCACGCGACGGCGGCGGGGGGAGCGCCGCGACTTTCCTGTTCTCGGACCTCGGCCCAGAGCGACTCGATCGACGCCGCTCCCTCGGACGCCGCGGAAATCTGTTCGGCTCGGGCGGCGAGCCGAGACGGGGCGGGCGTCACGAGATGGATCTGGCGAGCGGAATATATTTTCGTCAGCTCGGTTAGATGGTTCTTTATCAGGTAATCCGTGAACGCATCGAGATTTTGGAATTCGAAAAAGATCGTCGGAGGCAGCGAGATCTCATACCTCTCTGTAAAAAGCGCCGCGAGCTCGGTAGAAGCGATCGAATCCAAGCCGTAGTCCATCCAAGACCTGTCTGGCGAGAGATCCTGCATCTGCAGCTTGAGGATGGAGACGAGCAACTGCCCCAGATCCTGAATGACGCGCGCCTTGAGAGTCACGTCCTCCTGCGCGGATCCGCCGGCGGCGTCGATGCGGTCGAGAAGCGCCAGCGCCTCTTCGGCGGTCAGCGTCTCCTCGCTCGAGGCCGACCAAATTCCCGAAACGCGATTATCGAGATGAGTCATGTCAATGATTCCTTCGCCTCAGTAGGCTCATCAATCGATGAACTCCAGAAATGCGCCTTTCTCGCAATTCGTCAGGTCGGAAGACGGCTCGATATCATTGTCTCCTGAGCTCGGACGATAAGAAGTTCATCGTTTTGATGAACTTCCACAAATCGACCTCGTAAGAATGGCGCTGAGTGTTCATGAATCTGTCCTGGCCGATATCCACTTTGACGTTCTGCGCGACGAGTTGTTTCAATCGGTTCCATCCAGCATTGTTTTCAGTGCGCGCGATCAGATACGACGCGGTGAAGCGTCCGATGATATTGCCGAGATTTCCGATCCCCGACGGGGTATTCAAATATCCGACGTAGATCAGATTGTCGTGACGTCGCGATAGAACCTTCAAAAAAGCCGAGCTCAGATCGGCCTTCGCATCGAATAGATCGCTGGACAAGAAAGGCGCGTCTGTGTCGTAGCCCGTCGCCCAGACGATGGCGTCTATCTGCTCTCGACGGCCGTTCACGAATTCGACGTGGCGTCCGTCCAGACGCGCGACATCGGCGACCGGCGTGATCGATCCATGTCCGATGTGATAGAGGATCTGAGAGTTCAGTATCGGATGGGCGGCCTCGATACTATGGTCCGGCTCCGGCAAACCGTAATCTCTGCCGTCGAACCCGGCCACGCGGAAGACCTCGGATACATGCGCCCAATATTCGGTTGAATTCGAGAATTGAGGAGCAATATCCATCAGCCACTCTTGAGTCGGCTTCCCCGCGATGAACTTGGGCATGTAGTGATAGCCCCGTCGCGTCGAATGGAAGGTTTTCGCCGCGACATGAGCCGCGTCGACCGCGATATCGCACCCGGAATTGCCCCCGCCGACGATGAGGACGCGTTTGCCGTCGAGCGTCGCGCTCGAGCGATACTGAGCCGCGTGCAGCGTCTCGCCGTCGAAGCGTCCCGGATAGGCCGGAACGATCGGCTTTCTCAGCAGGCCGGCGCAGACGACCAGCGCATCGTAGAAGGCGCTGCTGTTGTCGCTGAGCGAAAGGCGCCAGCCCGCGCGCTCCGGGCGAGCCGATAAGACACTCGTCTCGAAGCGGATCGATCTGCGAACATCCGCCGCGTCGACGACATTGTTCAGATAGTCGAACATCAGGGAATTGTGCGGGTAGTGCGGAAAATGATCCGGCATCGGAAAGTCGGAAAATTGCGTGTTCTTCTTCGAGCTGATCAAATGCGCGGATTTGTACATCTTGGATGCGGAGCCGTTCGGCTGCCAGTTGCCGCCGATTTCGCGCGTGGCTTCGAGGACGTCGAAATCGAGTCCGTCCTTTCGCAGCGCCTTCGCCACGCCGATCCCACTCGCGCCGGCGCCGATGACCCCAATCCGCATGTCTCGTTCCTCGGTTCGATTGTGATGTCAGCGAGTCGCCAGGAGCATCGCCCTGGCGGCGTCCACGGTGAGGTCGCCCGTGCGCACCTTGGCGAGGATCTTGGCTGGACTGATGGACGCAGGCTCCGCTCGAGCCGGCGCGGGGCCGAACGAGACGATGTCGTCCGAGGAGACTTCCGCCGACTGAGGTTGATTGCCGAGCCAGAAGCGCCGGCGTTGGAACACGTGGCCGGGCAAGGGCGTGCGGCGCCAGCGGCGCGGCGGGCGATCGGCCGCGACGGCGCGTCTATCGGTCACCCACATGATCGCCTGCCGGGTCAATTCGTCATGCGTTTCGGACAGCCGTGGCTCGCTCCCGCCGACGAAGACGGCCTCGCGCGCGAGCGCGCTCTTGTCGGACGCGCTCGTCGGGCTCGCGTCGAGGAAGATCGCGAGCTTGCGCCGAAGGTCGGCGAAATCGGCCGCGACGATCGCGAGTCGGCGTTCGAAGCGGCGCCTTCCGTATCGCAGCGTCGCGGCGACGTCGTGGAGCGAGCGCGCTCGACGGCCGAGCCCCGCGAGGGGAAATGCGCTGTCGAGCTCCCGCTCGATGTGCTCCAGGAAAGCTCGCGCCGTATGCTCGAGCTGGGCGTCGCTGGGCGCGGAGAAGCACAGGCAAGCATGGCCTGCGAGGGACGACGCCGGCGAATCCTCGACCCATTCCTCTATGATGAGATGGGCGTTGGAGCCGCCCGCGCCGAAAGCGCTGATCGCGGCGAGACGCGGCGTCTTTTCCGTCGTCCATTCGGCGAGCTCGCGCTGCACCCGAAACGGCGTGCGGGCGAATTCGATGAAAGGGTTGAGCGTCTCGCTGTGGATCGAGGGCGCGATCTGCCGGCGCTCGAGCTGCAGGAGCACTTTGGTGAGCGCCGCGACGCCGGCGGCCGCCTCGAGGTGACCTATGTTCGACTTCAGAGAGCCGATCGCGCAGACCTCGCCCTCGGCGAATTTCGATCCGATCGCTTTCGTCAGTCCGCGAATCTCGATCGGATCTCCGAGGCTCGTGCCTGTGCCGTGCGCCTCCACATAGGACAGGCGCGACGGATCGACGCCGCTTCGTTCGTAGGCGCGCCGCACCACATCGGCCTGAGCGTCGGGATTCGGCACGGTGTAGCCGGACGTCCGCGCGCCGTGACCGATATCGCCGCCACGGATCACCGCATAGATGTAATCGCCCGCCTCCACGGCGTCGGCGAGCCGCTTCAGGACGACGACGCCGCAACCCTCGCCGGGCACATAGCCGTCGCCGCCCTCGCCGAAGCTGCGGCAGCGACCGTCGCTCGAGGCGAATTTGAGCTCCGAGAGCATGCGGAACTTGTAGGAATGCAGCGATAGATTCACGCCGCCGGCGAGCGCGACGTCGCAACCGCCGCCGCGGAGCATGTCGCAGGCCAGATGGATGGCGGTCAGCGACGACGAGCACATGCTGTCGACGGCGAAGGAGGGGCCGTCGAAATCGAGGCAATATGAAACCCGGTTCGCGATCGAGGCGTAGGAGGAGTTGGAAAGCGCCGCTCCGCCCGCGGCGCCATAGAACTGGTATTCGCCATACATGACGCCGGCGATGACGGCGACGCGTCGCGGAGCGCTGTCGCCGTCCTTGTCCGACAGCGTTTCCGGCGTGTATCCGGCGTCTTCCACCGCATGCCAGGACGTTTGCAGAAAGATGCGCTCCTGCGGGTCCATGCGTTCCGCGTCACGCGGCGAAATGCCGAAAAACAGCGGGTCGAAACATTCGACGTCGTCGATGAAGCTGCCCCAGCGGGCGTAGACGTCTCCTGCCTCGTCGTCGCTGCGCGTGCGCGCCGGCCGTTCGACGATCAGATCGGCTCCGGAGCGGAGATGATCCCAAAACTGAGCGAGGTTCTTGGATTGCGGATAACGACCGGCGAGTCCGACGATAGCGATCGCTTGCGTCGACGTGGCCTCTGGCGCGAAAGACGCTGGGATGGCGAATGTTGCGGATTGCGAATTTTGCGGCTCGCCTGGCCCTGTCTCGACTTGCTCCTGGAAATGCGCGGCGTCGAGGACTGCGACGTCTGCCGACGCCTCCGACATCAAAAGCTGCGCCAACGCCCGCAAGCTTTGCGCTTCGAACAGAGCCGTCACGGGGACACTCGGGAATCGCTCCCTGAGCTTTTCGCTCATCTCGACCACGAGGAGAGAGTCGAGACCGAAATTTCGAAGCGGCGTGTCCGCATCGATCCGCGCCGGCTCGGTTCCCGTGACGCTCGCGAGCAGCTCGACCAAATAAGGCAGGAGAGCGGACGAAGAGTCGGGTGATCGCTCCGCTGTCGCGGCCGCAGCGACGACGCCCGCCTCGAATAGAGCGGCCGCCCGCTCCGGCTCGCCTGCGACGGGAACGAGAGTCGCATGTTCGGTTCGAGTCGCCGCCTCGAACAGGCGCACGCCGTCGGCGGGCTCGAGAAGCGAGAGGCCTTCTTTGCGCAGTCGAGCGACGAAGCGCTCGGGCGCTTGCATTCCGTCCGGAGTGTCCCACAGCGGCCAGGCGATCGAAACGGTGCGGCCAGGCGCCGCGCCGGAGGACGCGAGTCTCCGCCGCTCGGCGGCGAAAGCGTCCAGCCATCCGTTGGCGAGCCCGTAGAGGCTCTGACCGACGTTCCCGCAGACGCCGGCGAGAGCCGAGCTGACGACGAACCAGCGCAACGGGTCATCCCGCGTCAGCGCGTCGAGATGAATCGCTCCCGCGACCTTCGGCTTCACGACATCGTCCCAAAGGGCTTGGCTCTGGCGGGCGAAGAGCGCGTCATGCAACACGCCGGCGCAGTGGAGCACGCCCGTGATCGGACCGAAGCTTTCTCGCACGCTGTCGAGCGTTTCGGCGAGCGCCTCTCGATCGGCGCAGTCGCATCGCCAGTAACCGCAAGACGCGTCTTGCGCCCGCAACCGGTCGAGCGCTTTCTCGACATCGAGAGATTCGTGCGACCGACCGAGCAAGGCCACGCGAACTCCGGGCCGCGCCAAAGCCTTCGCGAGGCGCGCTCCTATGGCGCCCATGCCGCCGACCACGAGCACGACGTCGCCGGCCGTGACGTCGGGAGTCGACGGAACGTCGCGCGAAAACTCTTCGGCGGGCGCATAGCCGAGCGATTGGACGCTTTTTCCGGCGAGGCGCGCCACGCGAACATTCTGCGACGGTTCGCTTTGGAGCTCGCGCGCCGCCGCAACGCCGATGTCGGTCGTCGACGCGTCTGCACTCGCGTGAACGACCGTGCAGGCGAGGTTCGGAAATTCGAGGCATACGGATCGCATCATTGCCGCGACGGCGGCTGCGGCTCTTTCGCAACGGCACGCAAACAGGAGTCTGACACGCCGAGCCGCGACGCACGCCTGCGCCAAGGTCCTTATCGAGGGAATAGCGCGAAAGATCGGCGCCAGGCCGGATTCTCTCCGCCAGGACGCGTCCGCCGGCGCATGGACATCATCGACGTCCGACAGAGCCAAGACGACCGCGTCGGGCAGCGCTCCTTCCGCTCGATACAGTCGCCAGAGATGATCCAAATGGTCGGCCCGCTCCAAATCGAGGTGGACGTCGCCGTCGGACCGGATCTCGAACGACGTGCCGTTCACGACTCGGCGGAGTCTCGCGCCTCCATGCCCCGATCCGATGGCCCGGGCCAGCTCTTCGCTTCCCTCGAGCAGCAAGATGTTCTCGGGCCGCCGGCCGAGGACGCGCTCGACCGGTTCATCGGTCCAGATTGGACGAAAAACATTCGTCCTCGCATTCGTCCGATCCGAGCCGGCAGGACGCGTCGTCGCCGAAAGCTGCCGGAATGCGAGCGCCTCGATCTCGCACAGCAGTCGACTTTCTGGCGAAAAGACTCGGTAATCGAAACTCTGCTCGTCGCCTGCCGAGACACGCGCCACATGTACGAAAAGCCTCGATCCGAGCGCGCCGTAGAATCGGATCGACCGCGCGCGGACAGGAACCATCGCGCCTCGCGGCGCCAGATCCAGTGCGAAGAAAGCGCTCTGGAAGACTCCGTCCAACAAACCGGCGTGGAACGGCGAGCCGCTATCGTCGCCATCGGCGCTGTCCGGCAAAAGGGCCTCCACGAGCGCTTCACCTGCGCCGCGCCAAGCGCGGGAAACGCAACGGAAGCTCTCGCCGAACTCGATGCCGAGGCCGGGCAGAATGCCGTAGAGCTCTCGAGCCGTCGCCGGCCGCTCGCATCGCGCTTTGATTGCGGCGAGCGTGTCCGCGACCGGCGGAGCGTGGCGTCGTCCTCTTTTCGCTCGGGCGATGCAATGCGGCGCCGAGCGCGCCGCGGAGAACACTTCGAGCGCAATGACGTCGTCGTCCGTCGTCGCCGTGACGGATAGAGCGCGAGGCGAATCCGCTCCCCATTGATAGGGCGAGAGCCAGGCGATGTCCCGCAGGTCCAAACCCTGCAGCTCCGCGCCGCCGCTCTCGCGCGATGTCGCGTCCAAAGCTTTCACGCAGAGACCGAGCAGAGCTGTGCCGGACAGCGTTTCGCGTCCGCCGATGCGGTGCTCACGGAGAAAATATTCGGCGCCGCCGAGCTCGATGACCGCCAACGGCTCGCCTGTGCGCTTGGGCCCCGCCTCTTCGTCGGCGCATTTCGACTCGAGATCGGGGAGGGCGTGGCGTTCACGCAAGAAGGGGTAGAGTGGAATGTCGTCCGGTCGGAGCGGATGGCTCCAGAGGCCCCTCCACTGGAGAGCGTCTCCCTTCGCCCAGCGGGCGGCCAGCGCATCCGGGTCTGCGCCCGCGCGAGACGCCGCCGTCTCCGCGCCTGCTTCCGCGGCGCCCCGAGCAGAATCGACGGCTCGACTCGTCGGCTCGTCGACGAAGTCCGCCAGTCGGGCGACGAGATCGTCGACCCTGTCCGCGACGATCGCGAAACGATATCTCAGCGCCGCCCGCCCGCATTGCAACGTGTAGGCGATTCGTTGCAGACGTCGCCGGTCGATCGACTCGTCGGACGCTTCGATCCAGTCGCGCAACCGTCGGGCGACGAGGCGAAGCTGCTCGATGGATTGCGCCGAGATCGGGAAGACGAGCGGTCCTGTAGCCTGCGCGATTCTGCTTTGCTGTGGCGGCTCCTCGACGATGACGTGAGCGCCTGCCCCGCCGGCTCCGAAAGAGCTGATTCCCGCCCGCCGCCGTCCGTCGGATGCGATCGGCCACGAGACGGGCTGCTGCGGCACGAAGAAACGCGAGCCGTCGAGATGAAGGTCGGGATTGAGCGCTCGCGAATGGATCGAGGGCGCGAGCCTGTCGTTCTCGAGCTGCAGCAGCACCTTGAGGACGCTGGCCATGCCCGCCGCCGCTTCCAGGTGGCCGATGTTCGCTTTGAGCGAGCTGACCGCGCATCGGGCGCCGGACTCGCCGCCGAGAGCCTCGACCAGCCCGGCGAATTCGATCGGATCGCCGAGCTTCGTGCCGGTTCCATGCGCCTCGATGGCGCCGATCGCGTCCGGCTGCAGCGACGCCTTGGCCAAGGCTTTGCGGATCAGCTGCGCTTGCGAGCGCGACCCCGGCACGGTGTAGCCGTTCGTCCTCCCGCTGTGATTCGTCGCGCTGCTGCGGATCACGCCGAGAATGCGGTCGTTCTCGCGCAGGGCGTCGTCGAGGCGCCGCAAGACGACGGCGCCGACGCCCTCGCCAGGGACGAAGCCGTCCGCCTCCGCCCCGAAAGCGCTGGTGCGTCCGGTCGGCGACAACATCTGATATTGGCACAAGTGAACATATTTGGCCGGGTGGAGATAGAGATTGACCCCGCCGGCGATCGCCGCGGCGCATTCGCCGGAGGCCACGCTCTCGACGGCGAGATGCAGGGCGACCAGCGACGACGAGCAGGCCGTGTCGACGGCGACGCTCGGCCCAGACAGATCGAGGAAATAGGACACTCTATTCGCGCTGGACCACGGCATCGACGTCGGAACGTCCACCCCGCCCGAGCGCCAATGCGCGGGTCCCTTCAGCTGGTAGGTGTTGGTTGTTAGGCCGACGAAGACGCCGACGTCGAGACCGCCATTGTCATGTTTCAGGCTGTTCCGGCGTTCGCCGACGAGCGCGGCGTTCTCCATCGCATGATATGCGCATTCGAGAAACACCCGCTCTTGCGGGTCCATCAGCCGCGCCTCCCTCGGCGGGATGCCGAAGAATTGGGTGTCGAAAGCGTCGACGTCGGTCAGGAAGGAGCCCCATTTCGCGTAACTCCTCCCCGATTTTCGAGAGTCCGCTCCCTTTTCATAGAAACCGTCGAGACGCCAACGGTCGGCGGGAATTTCCGAGACGAAGTCGACGCCCGCGAGCAAGTTGGCCCAGAACGCGTCCAGATTCGACGCGCCGGGGAAACGTCCGTGCATGCCGACGACCGCGACCACGCCGTCGGTCGAACAGCGGACATCTGCGTGCGGCGCGCTCGCGTCTCTCGGGCGGGCGGCGAAGTCGACGGGGAGTCTCGCGGCGGGAGGGGGCAGTTCGATATCCGGCCAGTCGTCGTCGCCATCGAGCGCGTCGACGATGATCGAGGAGGAACGCTGGAGGATGGTGTGAGGCGCTCCCCGATCGTCGCTCTCCGGCGCGAACCGTTCCGTCGATCCGCCGTTCGAGACGAGCGAGGCGGCCTCCGAAGGATGCCGGCTCAGAAGATAGTCGACGATCTCGCCGATCGTTCGGCAATCGAAGATGAACGAGCGACGCAGTTCTGGAATCGACCGCTCCAGACGCGCGCTGAACGATACGATTGCGAGAGACTCGAGGCCGAGCTCTTCTATTCGTGATGTTTCACGGATTTCGGCCGCGCTCAATCCCGTGATGTCGCAGATCGAGTCTATGACCCACTCGACGACTGAATGTCTTTCGACATCTGCTACTCGATCCCGACCCGCGCTCGACATCCGTGACCTCAGATCTCGTACACAAGAACTTTCGTCGGCCGTTTTTATCCGACGCTCCTCTCGGCGAGGCTGGCGAACTGTCTTTCGAGGATCTTCGGATTGCGCCGCCAGATGGCGGCGACTTGCTTGGCCAATTCGTCGGGCCAAATGTCCTCTTCGCCGCGCTCGACGCATTCGACGACCGTTCGAGCGACGTCCATCGGATCGGCCTTTCGGACGGCGACGCCGTTCGCCATGTCGGTGTCCACGGGGCCGGGATAGACACCGAAAACTCCGATGCCTCTCGGCGCGAGCTCCGCGCGTATCGTCTGCGTCATCGAATGGGCGGCGGCCTTGGACGCGCTATACGCCCCGGCGTCTGGAGAGCTCGCCAGAGCGGAGACCGAGAGAATATTGACGAATGCGCCGCCGCCGTTGCGCTCGATCACTCCAGCGAAGGCGCGCACGACGCTCAGGCAGCCGAAGAAGTTGACGTCCATGTCGCGTCTCAGGGCGGCGTCGGCCGCGTCGAGCAGGCCGCCGCGAGTCATGGAGCCCGCGTTGTTGATGACGATGTTCACATCATGCGCGAAACGCGCCGCGGCGGCGACATTCGCCGTATGCGCGACGTCGAGACGGCACGGTATCACGGCTCCGCCGCTGTCGTCCGCATTCGGGCCGTCGCTTCGCGCCGACGCGTAGATCCGGCGCGCGCCCTTCTCCAACAGACAACGCACGAGCGCTCGACCGAGGCCGCGATTCGCGCCAGTCACGAGAACGACATTGTTCGCGATTCTCATATTAAAATGACGCCTTCGAGACTGTGCTTCTGCAATGCGACGGACGCTACGACGACAATGAAATGCTCGCCAGCGAAACCTCTTGCCATTTCGCGCCACTTGGAGAGAATCGCGCGACACTGAGGAATTGCATGGCTCAAATTGGTTTGACCAAAGCCCGGTCGTTGGGCGCGATCGCAGAGGCTATCGAGCAGTCCGGCGGCTCGACCACTCGAGTTTTCGCGAAGGCCGAGCTGCCGATCGACTTGTTGCAGGAGCCGGACAAGCTCCTCCTCCTGCGCGATCAAGTTCGCCTCTTGGCGTTTGCGGTGGAGGAAATCGGCGATCCGGCGTTGCCGGCCAAATTGTCGAGCAATATCGGCGCGCTCGGGCTCGGTCCGCTCGGCCGCAGAGTCTGCGCCGCCGCGACGCTCGGGGAAGCCATCGCCTGCGCAGAAGCGGAGACCCCGCGATTGCTGCAAACGGCGACATGGACAGGACTGGCGAAAGTCGACCGCGGATCGGCGCTATATGGATATCAGATTACCGAGTCGATCGACATCGGGCGGCAGATCAACGAGGTTCTCGCACTCGGTTACCTCCTCGATGTGGTTCGCTATTTCATGGGGCCGGGCTGGAGGCCGGAGCGGGCGATCGTCACTGGCGCCACCTTGCCGGCTCGCAGCGAGATCGAGGCCGCGTTAGACTGCGAGGTCGCCTTCGGCGGCCCGACCGCCGGATTGATCCTGCCAGCCGACTGTCTGAAGACCGTCAACCCCACGCCCTACCGATTGATCGAAGATCCGGACGCGCGCCCAATGCCGATTTACGGAGACTTCGCAGCCTGCGTGGAGCATCTGCTGCTCCTCGGCATGCATGCGGAGAGACCGTCGATCGCGCGGGTTTCGGGACGCCTGGGGATGTCGCGCCGATCTCTTCAACGGCGACTGACGGAAGAACGCGTGACCTTCGCGGAAATTCAACAGCGTGTGCTTTTAGGAAAAGCGAAAGAAATGCTCGCCGGGTCCGATCTGTCCATCAATCAGATGGCGTTCGAGCTCGGTTATTCCGACCCCGCCCATTTCAGTCGCGCCTTCCAGAACTGGGTCGGGGTGCCGCCGAGCACATGGAGACGCGCGAGAAAAGACCCAGATCCGGCGCGATCGCAATGCGGCTTTCGGCTGCACGACAGCAGCCGGACCTCGAGCCGAAACATGTGCAGCGAAACGAGCGACAATTCCACGTGACGGCGGTTTCGAAACCTCGCGGAAAGCGGCAGTCATTTCGACTGCTCTCCGCTGAATCGCTCGACGATTTGTCGCGCTAGATATTTTTCGCAGCGCCGCCAGGATTCGTCGGCGTCGCCGCGAAACGTGACGTGTCGATCATCGACGAGAAGATTTTTTTCCACATCCACGACTTGCGCTTGCACCCATTGGACGAGCGTGCTCACCTTGTGCACGCCGCCGTAGAGGACGAGCCGCGCGCCGGCTTTTTTCGCCGTCTCGAACAGCGCCTCCGGAGTCATGCTGCGGGCCGAGCAAGGCGAGGGCCCGCAATCGAGCGCCACCACCTCGAGAGCCGCGGCCGAGCCGAGGCTCCGACGCAGCGCGTCGCCGAACGCCCTCAGCCGCGCGTCGTGCTGCGCCCGTTGATCCTGCAGCTCGCCGGAGGTGTCCACGAAGTCGAAATCGAGAACGGCGATCGTCGTCGCCGCGGTTTGACCGAAGGCGGGCGCGATCGTCGCGAAGGCGAACGCCATCGCGGCGACGAATGGCTTCAGTGCACGCAGCATATGTATTCTCCCTCTACGAGCGAGGCCTCGCCTTTGGAAGGCCGGCTGGAGCGCGCCGGCCTCGCCGGCGACTTTCGTATCTGCTCTTCAGCTGTGCTTCTGGCGCTCTATGCATCGTATTGCGCCGTTCGAGCGCTCGCCAGACGAACGACTTGCCATTTCGCGCCAAGCAAGCCGCCTGAACCGAGCCGCCCAGGATTTGCCGGAGGCGAGAGACAGTCACGTCTCTGGGCGGTCGCCTTCGCGCGCCAGATGGCGGAGGCCCGGGCTCTTCGCCGGCGCCCGGCCGGCTGCGCGACGCGCGCGAGGCGCTGCTGCGCCGCCATCCGCAGCTCGCGGCGATTTTCGACGTCGAGCAGGGCAGGGCGTCCAGATTCTGCCGCTCGTCGAGGGGCCGCAGGCGCTGCGCCCTTGGCCTTGGAGCGAGCATCGACTGGAGAGCCTCGGGACGCAGCAGCGCGCGGCGGAACTCGAGAGGATCGAGCTCGAGGAGCTCGCCCGCGCCGTGCTGCTCATTCACGACATGCAGGACTATTTCCTGCATTATGAGAGGCGCAACCTTTCTGGATGGCTGTCTGAATTCACCCGCATTCAGTCGACTTGGCGCCGCCTCGGGAATTATGGATGGCGGCGCATGCGCGCCGAGGCGCATCGGAGCCGCCGCGAGTAGTCATGAAACCGTCTCTTCGTCGGGATAGGGCGAGCTTACACAAATTCGAGTGAATGGAAAGATGCGAAGAAATGTCGATTCGGCGCGCAAAGGCTGGATCGAAGCGTCGAATGTTCGACGGACGGCGATCGTTTCCATCGTGTCGGCGTCGGGTTTCGCGGGGCTCGGCTACGAGATCGTCTGGACCCGCATGCTGAGCCTCGCGCTCGGCACGGAAATAATGGCCGTGCTCGGCGTGATCACGGGGTTTTTCGCGGGCCTCGCGCTCGGCGCCTTCGTTCTCGATCCGCTCATACGATCGGCGCGCTCGCCCTTCCTGGCCTATGCGTTGTTGGAGGCGGCTATCGGGCTCTGGGGCGTCGCGAGCGTCTGGATGCTTCCCGCCGCCGCGCGCGTCGCGCCCGCCATGCTCGGCGTCGAACCGTCGCCGGCGTCGCTCTGGGGCGTCGGCTTCGTTCTGCCCGCGCTGCTCCTCCTCCCCGCGACGGCGGCCATGGGCGGAACGCTGAGCGCATTGGCGCGCATGACCGGCGCCGTCACGGGCGAGTCACGTTTCTGCGCCGGGGTGTATGGCGCCAACACCGCCGGCGCGGTCATCGGCGCGCTCGCTTCGGCCTTTCTTCTGATGCCGTGGTTAGGCCTATCGAAAACGCTTCTCTTCCTCGCCGCGATCAACGCTATATGCGCGCTGAGCGCGCTGGCGGCGCATCGGATGGCGGCGGACCGCTCATCGGCGGCGAAGCCGCCGCCGCCGCGCGCGACGCCGATCGGTCTCGCCGCCGCTCTCTTCGCGACGGGATTCGTCGGCGTCGCCTTCGAGACTCTCATCGTGCGGCTCGCCGCCCAGGCGTTGCAGGATACGGTCTTCACATTCGCCGGTCTGCTCTCGGCCTATCTCCTCGGCTCTGCCGCGGGCGGTCTGCTCTGGCAGACATTCGGACGGAGGGCCGGCGAGTCTGGTCTCGGTTGGCTCCCGGCGGCCGCGGCGCTCGCCTGCCTGTCGACTGCGGCCCTTTCGCCTGTCATCGTCGGCGCAGCGGGAGGCTCGGAGAATGTCGGCGTGATCGGCGAGCTCGCGGTCGCGCTCGCTCTGTTCATCGCTCCGTCAGTCGCCATGGGAGCGCTGTTCGGCCATTTGACTCAGCGCGTGCAAGACGCGCGCGGCTCGATCGGCTGGGCGGTCGGCGTCAACAGTCTCGGAGCGGCGCTCGCGCCGCTCGCCACGTCGCTGATCCTCATTCCGACATTCGGCGTGTGGCCCGCCCTCATCCCGGTCGCGCTCGGCTATCTGCTGCTGCTGCCGCTGCGTCGCGCTTCGCTCGCGCCTTTCGCCGCGCCAGCGGCGTTCGCTGTCGTTCTCTGCGCCCTTCCTTCGCCGTCCTTCGTACGCGCGCCGGCAGGCGGCGCCGTCCTCGCGACGCGTGATGGGCCGATGGTCACCGCGAGCGTCGTCGACGACGCCGCGGGCGTCCGCTATTTGGAGATCAACGGCCACTTCCGCATGGGCGGCACGAGCTCGGCGCGGTCCGATTTTCGGCAGGCGATGCTGCCCCTGCTGCTGCACGCCGCGCCGCGCCGCGCTCTCTTCCTCGGCGTCGGCACGGGCGCGACGCTCGTCGGCGGCGCGATGACGCCCGGCGTCGAAGCGCAGGGCGTCGAGCTTTCGTCCGAGGTCGTCGAGCTTCTGCCCTGGTTCGCGAACGAGGCGCAGCGGGTCGCCACGCCGAAAGTCGCCGTCGCCGACGCGAGGCGCTATGTCGTCGCCGATCGCGCCACATATGACGTCGTCGTCGCCGATCTGTTTCATCCGGCATTGGACGGAAGCGGCGCTCTCTACACCACCGAGCATTTCGCGGCGACGCGCGAGAGGCTCGCGCCGGGCGGTCTATTCTGTCAATGGCTGCCGCTCTATCAGCTCGACCTGCCGTCTCTGCGCGCGATCATTCGCAGCTTTGTCGAAGCCTATCCGCACGCCTCGGCCTGGCTCAATCATTATAGCGTGCGCACGCCGATGCTGGCTCTCGTCGGAAAGCGCGACGAAGGCGCGCTCGATGTCGAGGCGCTGTCCGCGCGATTGGACGATTCCGCTATGGCCGCTGTCGCGCGGCCGCTGGGCTTCGGCGCGCCGATCGATCTCCTCGGACAATATCTCGGCGGTCCGCGCGCGCTCGCGGCCTTTGCCGGCGAAGGCCCGCGCAACACGGACGACGAGCCTTTCGTGATCTTCGACGCGCGCCGCAATGTGCGCGCGCTGACGGCGCCGCCTTGGACGTCGTTGCTCGCCGTCATCCGCGAAATCTCGCCGGATGCGCGCGAGCTTCTGCCCGAGGAAAGAGACGACGGACTGCGCGAGCGCCTCGCCTCCTATTGGCGCGCGCGAAATCATTTTCTCGAAGTCGGCGCGGCTCTGCCCGGCGATCCGCGCGGACGCGCGCTCGTCGACGCCGCGGCGCCGGGACTGCTCGCGACGCTACGGATCAGCCCGGAATTCGAGCCTGCCTATGCGCCGCTGATCGGCATGGCGCGATCGCTGATCGCCGATGACCGCGACGAGGGGACGCATCTGCTGCGTCGCATCGACGCCGCCGCGCCCCAACGCCGCCTCGCGCGCGAGATGCTGGAGCGCGAAGACGAAGCGAGTGGCCAGAGATAGGGCGTCGGTCGCGCTTCTATGGCGAGAATTTGATCCGGTAGCCCCAACAATCGAGGCTGTCGGGAATAGCGTTGAAAGCGACCGTCACTCTCACATCGCCCTCGTTCTTCGGCACCTCGTGGTAGAGATAGCTCGGAAAAAGAATCAAGTCGCCAGGCTCCGCCACGGGAACCACATATTTTCCGGCGTTGAACGGTCCCATCGCCGCAGAGCGCGTATGATGGCGGAAGTTGAACTCGAAACCGCCGGGAGGCCGCACGAAAGCGGTTCGGCTGCCCGGATGCGAAGGCGTCAGATAGAACACGCCCGACGCGAAACTATTGGCGTGCGAATGCAGCGCCTGGCTTCCGCCCGGCTCCAGCACATTCGTCCACATCTCCTTGACGGTCCATTCGAGTTTTTCGCCGAAGAGGAGCATGCCGAAATCGACGAGCTTGGGAGCCGCGGCCTCGGACAGGCGCCGGAACAATTCGTCGCCGCGCGGGTCGGCGACTTGCGTGTGAAAGAGCTGGTCCGAGCGGAGATTTTTCTCGATGCGCGCCGTGCCGATCGCGTCCAGCGCCGCATCGACCAGCGCCGGGCTCAAAATGCCCGGGCACCGCATGAGAGGAATAGGAAAGAGCGGCTCGATCTGATCCATGCTGTCACACTCCTCGCGGCTCGCGCACATGCGCGGCCGACGCCCGCTCCCGGAATGTCAACGCCTCGTTCTTCCGTGCGCGCTTTTCTCGTCGGTCGTCTTGCCGGCGGGCTCGGTCTTCGCCGGCGTCTCGTCCGGTTGCAAGACCTCGATCTTCTCGCCCGGCGTCAGCTCATGGCGCAATTCTCGCACTTCGAGCATCGCGCGCTCCGCCCAATAGAGGCAATCGTCGAACTCGCCATTTCCGGCTTCGACCATGGACTGATGCAGATGTCGTTCGGCGATATAGCGTGACGGATGCTCGGCCGGCAGCGCATTCGCCGAATTCCGAGCCTCGTCCACCGCGGCGACGCAATCCTCTCGCGTCGGCTCGTCTTGCGTGGTCGGCAAGGGGGAGTTGGAAGCGTCCGGCGCCGTCGCGGTCGCCGCTGCAGGAGCCTCGGGCGCGTTCGACGCGGTCGTCGTCGCGGCTTGGCCGCCGTTTGTTTGCGCGCGAAAAGCGAAAACCATGGCGATGACGGCGATGGAGAGGACGACGATCGGGACGAGACGAGGCATGGAACGGACGGTCCGGAAAAATAGGAAAACCGGCGGCGTAAGATCGCCGCCGGCGCTAGAGCGCATTCGGGCAAATCAGGTCCGAATGCGCTCCAGACCGATTTGAATTCGCATGTTCTTTTCCGAAAGCGGCTTCGCGCTTTTCGGGAACATGCTCTAGGATTGGTGACGGAGCTACGCGCTCGTTTTCTCAGCGGGAGTGATGATGCTCGTGCTCGTGCTCGTGCTCGTGCTCGTGTTCGTGATTCTGACCGTGTTCCGCCAGCCGATGAGCGAGCTTCGCATTTTTTTCGACGAGAAGCTCCGACGAGCCGACTGGGCGGAAGAAGATCGGGTTCGCATAGAACCAGAGATTCGACCACGCCTGGACGTCGTGGGTCACTTTCTTCACGCCGCCGACCGACTCGAGATGCGCCGGGCATGAGCTGTCCGTGCAGCTCACCGCCGCATTATTGGAGTCGAGCAGAGGATTGCCGGCGCTGTCGGTCACATTGGGCGTCGCGACCGGAATATTGGTGCCGCGCGCGCGAATATAGCCGGGCTCGGAACCCATGGTGAAGCTGGTGACGAAAGACAGGCGGGTCGAGCCGTCGTGCTGCTTCCTGGCCTTCATCGCCTGCCAATTGACCTGCTTGGCGATCGCCGCGAAGGGATTGTAGACGATCGAGGCGCCGGCGACGCCCGCGGCGTTGGCCACCGCATAATTGGGCGAATCCGGTGAAACGACGCCCGTGACCTTGCCGGTGATGAGATCGATGTGATCGAGCGACGGCTTGTCGAGCGGCTGGCTCTGGCCGATTTGCGCGAGCAGCGGATTGTTGAAGCTGAAGGGGCTGTTGTTCTTCGCCGGCACGGTCATCTCGACGTGCAGCGTGATCGTCTCGCCCGGCTGCGCGACGAGCGTCTCGCCCATCGTCTTCCACTCGCCATGCGCGCTGGCGCGAAACACGAAATCCGGGCCGATGAGATCGCCATTCACCGAATAGCTGTCGCCAGAGCGCATTCCGTCGATGATCGACTGATTGTGGAAGCCCTCGCCGCGCGGAACATAGAGCTTGGTATATTCGCCCGGGATGAAATCCGCCGTGGTGTAGCGGTCGCGCGCGCCGAAAGCGCCGCGGTTATGCCAGTCCGAGCTGATGAACATGAAGAAGTTGCGGCCTTCGGCGAGCAAACCGTCCCAGAGTCCGCCGACCTTCGCGTTGTAGACGCCGACCATGCCGTAGGTGCCGCCGCCGACCGCGCCGGAGCCATAGGAGCCGGAGCCGCCTGTCAATCCGCCTTCGGCCATATGGCCGGGCGATTCGATGCCGAAAGCGACCGTCGGCGCCGCATTGTTGAAGTCGCGGAAGTGCTCGATATTATAGCCCTTGCTGCTCGACGCCGAGAACGGCCCCTGGCGCTCGGTGTGCGTCGGGATCGCATAGGACTGCAACGGATAATTCGCCTGCAGCCATTTGACGCCTTCGAGCGCCTTTCCATGGCCGGCGGTTCCCGCATTGTTGACATTGTCCTTGCCCGGCCACAGCGGATTATTGCCGGAATCGACCGGCCCGATGCTGTCCGTGTCGGCGCGATCGAAACGGAATTCGAACTCCGCCATCTTGTCGGCGTTGCCGCCATGGCGCGGATGCTGCCCGGCGATCACCGCGACATCCGTGTGCTCATGGCCGGGGACGATCCATTCGAGGCCTTCCACCAGCACTTTGTCATATTGCGCCGAGCGATTGACGATGATCGGATATTCGACTTCCCCGATTGATTGCCAGCGCCACATCTGAGCGGCGGCGCCCGTCCCCTTCGGATCGCCTTTGAGGCTCGTGATGGTGATGCCCTGAATCGTCTGGCCGAGCGTCTGCGACCAGGCGGTCGTCGTATCGCCCGGAAGATTGGCGCTCGTGTCGCTGAAGCGGCAGTCGCGATTGCCGGAGCCGCCATGATTGCCGAGCGTGAACCAATCGAGGTCGAAATTCGTTCCGCCGGCGGCGGCCGTTCCCTTGCCGACCGAGCGGTCGATCGCGTAGCCCGCGGAGACCGAGCCGTCGGTGCAGGTGTTGTGATTGTGCATGTCGCCGGCGACATAAGGGTTCGACGCCTTGTCGCCGAATCCGGTGGCGGTCGCCGAGCCGCCGAAAGCGAGCGAAACCGACGCGGCTGTCAATATAATTGCTGATTTCGAACGGTGCATGAAGGCCCCCCAGGATTCTTCTGCGACCCCCGCCCCGTGGGGGTATCGGCGGCGGTATATGAAGCAGAGCCGAAGACAGTAGTGTGACCCTTTTTTTACAGGAAATGGCTTTTTTGCTCAGTTTCGACTGTGTTTTTTTGCTTGCGCGCGGGTGACAAAGCTCACGCGGCGATGCATAAAGCCGCCGCTATGGCGATACGAGAATTGCATGGCGCCCAAAGTGAAGACTCTTTCATTCTCTCTTCTGCAGCGTCTCATGGCCGGGGACGACGACGGCTCGAAAGTCGCTGCGAGCGACGCGGCCGGCGGCGCTTCGCGATCGAGGGATAGTGCGGCGACGGGATTTCTTCGCGAGCCTCTCGTCCAATTCGCGGCGATCGGCGCTCTCGTCTTTGCGGCCGACGCCATGTCGCGTCCTGCTGCGAAGGACGAGCGCGTGATCACTGTCGGCAAGGCGCTGCGCCAGTCCTTTATCGACAATTTCGACGAGGACAAGGCGCGCACGCCGTCAAACGCCGAACTGCAGAAGATGATCGACAGCTGGGTCGCGAGCGAGATTCTCTATCGGGAGGGCAAAGCGCTCGGAGTCGACCGCGGCGACGACATGATTCGCGACCGCATCGCCTATAAGCTGCAATTGCTGATCTTCGATCAAATTCGTCTGCCCCAAGCGACCGACGAGCGGCTGCGAGCGTGGTTCGAAGAAAATCGCGCGCGCTTCGACGAGCCGGAGCGCGTCGGCTTCTATCTCACGCCTCCGACGACCGAGGCGCAGGCGCGGCGCTGGCTCGACGACATCGGCTCCGGGCGCGACTCGGAAGAGCTCCGCGACAAGACGCGCGCGATCCTCGCGCGGCCCATCGACAGTCTCGCCCCCGCATTCGGGGAAAAGTTTCGCGACGCGCTGCTCGAGCTGCCGCAGGGAACATGGGCGAAGCTCGAATCCAAGGAGGGTTGGCACGTCGTCCGCCTCGATTCGCGCCGGCCAGGCGAGCCCGCGGTCTTCGAAAATTTTCGCGACGAGGTTCTGCGGCTCTGGCGCGCCGACGAGACGCGCGCGCGGGCATGGGAGGCCGTGAATCGGCTGAAAGCATCCTATACGGTTCGGATCGAGCCGTGAGACCGTCATTGCGAATTCTCGCGGCCTGGACGATCGTCTCGGCGTTTTTCGCTCCGATCGCGGTCCATGCGCACGAATCGTCGCTCGGCGCGCTGGAGCTGCGCGAGGTGCGACATGGCGCCTATGTGGCCCGTTGGACCATAGAACCGACGATCGGCGCCGCGCGCGTCGATCTGCGCATGCCGCCGCATTGCTTCTTCCGCCTGCCCGAGCTCGACTGCGGCGAAAAGGGCCTCGTCGGCGCGCTGACGATCGGCAATCTCGGTTCGCGCATGTCGGCGGCGTTGATCAAGATCATTCCGATGGAAGGCGAGGCGCGCAGCTACACGATCACGACCGCCAATCCCACCGTCTCGATTCTCGGGCCGGGAGCGCCTTCGCTGCAGAGCTGGATCGAGCTCGGCGCGACCTATCTGAATTACGGCGTCGACCACATACTTCTCGGCGCCGATCATCTGCTGTTCGTCTTCGGACTGATCTGGATCGTCGGCGTCGGGCGTCGGCTCATCGGGACGATCACCGCTTTCACGATCGGGCACAGCGCGTCGCTGGCCGCCGCGGCCTTCGGACTTGTCGGCGTGCCGGAGCGGCCGCTCAACGCCTGCATCGCGCTCAGCATCGTCTTCGTCGGCGTCGAGATCGTGAAGAAGCGGCGTGGAGAAGCCGGCCTCACGGCCCGCTACCCCTCGGCCGTCGCGGGCGCGTTCGGTCTCGTGCATGGCGTCGGCTTCGCGAGCGCGCTCGCCGGGCTCGGGATCGAGAGCCGGCTGCTGCCGGCGGCGCTCGCCTTCTTCAATCTCGGCGTCGAAATCGGTCAGCTCGCTTTCGTCCTTCTCACCCTTTCGCTGCTCTGGGCGCATCGCCGCCTCGGCGCCGTTCTCACCGGATGGGGCGGGCTGGTCCCGGCCTATGCGATCGGCTCGGTGGCGATGTTCTGGTTCATCGGCCGGCTGCTCCGGGTTCTCGAGCTCGATTGAGGGCGCAGAAATCATGTCGTTCATCCGTCGATCCTTCCTCCTCGCGGCGATCGCGAGCGTCGCGCTCGCCTCGCCCGCAATCGCCCATGAGCAGGCCGGCGTCGCCGCAGGCTTGGCGAGCGGCGTCCTTCATCCGCTGAGCGGGCCGGATCATTTGATCGCCATGGTCGCCGTCGGGCTCTGGGGCGCGCAGCTCGGCGCGCCGGCGATCTTTCTATTGCCGATCACCTTTCCATTGGTCATGGCGATCGGCGGCGTTCTCGGCGTGCTGCGCATTCCCTTGCCCGCGCCCGAAGCGATGATCGCTCTGTCGGGTGTCTTGCTCGGCGTCGCCGTCGCGATGCGCCTGCGCGCGCCCTTCGCCGCCGCGGCGGCTCTCGTCGGATTATTCGCGGTCTTTCACGGTCACGCGCATGGCGCGGAGCTTCCCGACGCCTCCGATCCTCTGGCCTATGGCGCCGGCTTCGTCACCGCGACCGGCCTTCTTCACGGATGCGGCGTCGCGCTCGGCGCATTGTCGCGATGGCCTGTCGGCGAACGCCTGATTCAGGGGCTCGGCGCAGCGATCGCGCTGCTCGGCGGCTACTTTCTGGCGACCGGCCTCGGCGTCGCGATATGAGACATGGGTCGGCGATGAAACATTGGCCGAGATCGACATCCGCCGGCGCGCTCGCGCTGATCGCCTCGGCGACATCGGCGAATGCTCATATCATCGGCGCGAGGCTCGGCGATTTCTACGCCGGAGCCGCGCATCCGCTGACCGATCTCGCGGACCTTATTCTCTGGTTCGCGCTGGCCCTCCTCGCCGGATCGCTCGGTCCCTCGGCGGCCAGACCGATCCTCTTGTTCTTCCCCCTCGGCCTCCTGGCGGGATCGAGCGTCGGGGCCGAGGTGGTTTTCGCACCGGCCGGCGGACTCGCCGCCTCGGGAATGCTCGTGCTGCTCGGACTGCTGCTGGCCGCCGGATTGCGTATCCATCGCAATCTGCTGTGCGTCATCGCCTTCGGCGCGGCGGCGATGCGCGGCGCGTCCAACGCCGGCGGAATGGGACCGGAGACAAATCGCTTGCTGTTCGCGCTCGGGATCGCGATCGCCGGATATGTCGCAATCGCGCTCGTGGCGGCGGCGACGGTCGCTTTTCGGGGAGAGGAGACAGTCTCGCGAGGCTGGCGGCGCATCGCCATTCGCGCGCTCGGCAGTTGGATCGCCGCGATCGGCCTCATGATGGGCGGCTTGGCTCTCGCGTCCTGAGCGGAGAAGGCTCTGTGACCAGCGGGGCGGTGGCCGAGGGCCGGCTGCGTGGCGGTTCGGGAGCGCCGGTCACGAAGCGCTCTTTATTCGCGCGCAGGAATGAAACGATCGCTCGTGAGCGAGGAAGTCATGAGGATTTCCGAAACTCAGGATCGATGCGCAAAGTCCCGGCGGCGCCGGCTTGGCGGCGGACGCGTGACCGCGGTCGACACCGGCGCTCCGGAAGGTGATATGGGGTGGAAGGGCCGCCCACAGCTTCATGCCCGCCGCCAGTCCGAAAGCGTTGACGGACATCAGCCGGACCGTTCGGCGATGGGCGCTTCATCATCGCAGCGACAAGTCCCTGCAAGAGCTGGCCGAGAAGCACAACCCCTGCATTCGCGGCTGGATCAGCTACTACAGCCACTTCTACGAGACGCGATTGGGTCCGACCCTGACGAGGATCGAGGCTTATGTCATTCGATGGGCGCGCCGTAAGTTCAAGCGGATGCGCCATCAGACCAAGGGGGCGCGAGATTGGTTCGACCGGCTACGTCGGGCGAACCCCCGAACTCTTCGCCCACTGGCCTCTATGTCATGGCGACGGCCGAACATCGGGAGCCGTGTGAGTCGAGAGGTTCATGCACGATTCTGGGAACGCCCGGGGGTGAAAAATTCCTCTGGGCGACTCGACAGAGTTTCACGTTCGCGAATGGCGAGGTCGCGCCGTTGCGGACCTTGCGTCGCGGTCTCCGTCGCTCGCACGGCGATCGGGAAAGCGCTGGTTTCCGGCGCGGAGGAGGGATGGGTAACGGTCGATTTGGATCGGCGGGAGGCGCGCGCCGAGGACCTGCTGTCGGACCGCAACGGGGATGCGGCGGATCAGATCGTCGATGTGCTCGGCGCGCTCAGGGCGGCCCCGAAAAAAGCCGTCGCCGCCGTGGTCGCCGAGCCGGACGAAGAGGATGACGAACCCGCGAGAATTCTCGCCAGCGATCCGTTCAGCAAGGAGCCGACCGATCGTGTCGAGAGAAGTCTCGCGACCAGAAATCCGTCGCCTCCGCATCCGCATGCGTTCCGCCGTCCCGGGTACGGTGGAGCGGTAGCGCGCCTTTGTTTGGAGGGGTGAAATTCGGCGTCGAGCGGAGCTCAGGCCGCGCTGCGCTCATCCACGCGTCGGAGAATGTCGACGAGGCGCAGAACGTCGGCCGTCTCGAAAACGCCTTCGACTCCTTTGGTGTCGAAGTCGGTGAAAGGGGTCTCGTAGAGGAGCGCGGGGTCCATCGCGCCGCGCTCGGTGAGGTGATCGATCACGAGATTGAGAAACTCGTGCTGGTCCGCGGTCAGTCGCCGTCCATCCTCGAATTCCGAGAAGAGCTTTTTCGCCGCCTCGCGGTCCAGGCCGACCAGCGAGCGAACGAAGCGTGCGAGGCCACCTTTCGACTGGATGAGCCCGAGGGAGGCGTCATCTGTTCCGGACTCCCGGAAGATGCGCTCGAGCTCGGCGAGATCGGTCGCGGTCAAAGGTTCGGCGCGTCTGAGCTTGAGAACGGCGATATGGTTCTCGTGCGGGCGCAGGAAGACGCGCGCCTTGCGGCGAAAGGCGTCCATATCCGTGCCCACCGGCAGGCCGCGAATCGCCACCTCGCCGCCGCCGCCGCCGCGATCTTCGAAATCGGAATAGACGATCGGCCGCTTCTCGCGCTCTATGAGCTTGACGAGCGCGCACAATCGCCGCCGTGGCCTCTCGAGCATGGGCAGCGTGACATCCTGCCAGAAGGCGTCGGTCTGGACCTCTTCGATCAGCGCGATCTCCGCCGAGACCATCGGCACATTGGCGAGCGCTTCGAGGAGCGAGGCGATCTCCCGAATGCGCGTGGCGAGTCCCACGAAAGAGGGCTCCACGCGCAACAGGGCGAGCTCGGTTCGGAACAGAAGGAGATCGAACTGCTTCGCCGCGAGATCGTCGTCGCCGACGGACGAGGGAAGGCCGGCGACATGCTCGATCAATTCGGCGCGCGCGTCGGCGTCGAGCCGCGCCCAGGCGGCGCTCGATGAAAACCTCTCGACGGAGCGGCGATGCGGGCGGACGAGGAAATTGTCGAGGCTCATGCCCTCGACCTCCGACCGCAGCGCGCCGGCGAGCGATGCGCGGATCTCGGCGACGGCGGCGTCGCGATCGGCGTCCGACCCGCTCTCGCCGACATGCAGCATCGCCAGCGGCAGTTGCGTATAGTCGCCGGCCGGCGTCTCCGGCTGGGAGCGGTCGATTTCGCCGATCAGCTCCACGCGCGCGGCAAACAGGCGCTTGCCCAGCGAGTCGCCCGCCTTGCCGTCCGCGACATTCGGAGGGAGGCGTGGGCAAAGATGTCGGGAAATTCGGCTTGGAGGAATGAAAATTGGGACATGGCGGGTCAATTCGACGATAGAGCAAGGCCAAAGTCCAGCCCCCGCCATCTATAACGCGGGCCGATCGGGCGCGCATTCCTTCTCCCACTCGTGCCACTCGTGCCACTCGTGGGAGAAGGTGGCCCGACGAAGTCGGGTCGGATGAGGGTTCTCGTGGCTACAACGCGTTGAAAATTCGCCTTTTCTATGCGGACCCTCATCCGACCTCGCTTCGCGAGGCCACATTCTCCCGCGAGCGGGAGAAGGAGTTGCGCGGCGAGGATTCGCCTTTGGGGGCGGGGAGGTCGCCGCGGAAGGCGCGATGTTGCAGCGAGGCGAACAGAGCGTCGAGCCGCGCGAGATGGGCGCGGTGATGGGCTTTGAGCTTGTCGACTCGGCGCTCTGTTCGACGAAGCGGTATTGAACATCGAGCGGCGGGACAAGAAGCGGAAATGCCCGAAGCTGAGTCATGTTGATGGACGCGATTCCCGTCGTCTGCTTTGCTGCGTTCAAGAAATAGCGCTTACCTCTATCACTTCCGATAAGCCAATTCAGAAAAGCAGGCAGAACCTCCTTGGATTCGATTCGGACGCGAAACACATGATTTTGGTGGATACATTCTTCGAGAAATGTCTCATTCCATAACGAACCACGTCCTAATTTGTCGGGGTCTCCTCCTTCCGTGAGCAAGAGGTCGTCTGATTTGAGGCGAAGGCGGCGAATTTCCTCCTCGGTCGCGTCGATGTATTTCACGTTTTTTAAAGTGATCGCGCCATCTTGCACATTGGCGACAGCCAAGTAAGGCACAGAGCGAACAGCAGCGCCGTTCAACTTGCGGCCCTTCGTCACCCCAGATGCGATTTCTGAAACCTCACCAAGAGTAAGATCAGAGCGCCATTCCTTTGGGTTTACTAGCGGGTCCCCGAACAACGCGTAAGCGTTGGATCGCGACAAATCGACTATCCGCCCCAACGCCTCCCGCCGTTTGCGCCGCAGGTCGTCGGCCTGATCGAGGATCGCCGCGATCCGCCGCTGTTCGTCGAGGGGCGGGACAGGAACCTCAAAAGTCTCCAATATTTTGGGACTGAGCCGCGGCAAATTGGCGCCTGTCGCAAGCGATGTCGCATTGGCGATGACCGCGTCCGTGCGGAGGAAGTGGAATAGGTAGCCTCTATCTATGTTTGAACCGACCCGAATCGGAACGATGTCGGTGCTGCAAACTCCACCGAAACTCGGTCGCGCGATCTTTCTTAAGTAAGGGCGTAGTTTTCCGAACAATATATCCGCATTCGTAAAAGCGAACTTTGTGCTTGCAATTTCCCCGCCTTCCAATTCGATTGCGCTTATGGAACCACAGCTGCTTACGTGCTCCAGTCCGACATATTTCGTTCCGGTCGCCAGACCTTTGGGGTCGACACCATCGCGCTCGATGCGGGCTATGTCTTTGAGCTTCGCAATCGGCCATCTCACCCCACCATCTCCTCGAGCCGCGTCATCTCCTCCGCGATCTCCGCCTCGAGCCGCCGCAGATCGGCGAGGATCGCCGCCGGACTCTCGTGCTCGATCTCCTCATGCTCCACTTCCCGATAGCGATTGAGCGAGAGGTCATAGCCCGCCGCCGCAATATCCCCCTTGGGCCGGATCGTAGCCGACAACCGCATTGGATAGGCCAGTCTCTTGCTGGCGCGCCATATTGCGTCCGAGCGTCGTGTTGCGGTTCTATGCCGAACCTCGGCGCTGAAACGGGATTGCTTTCGGACCTGCCTGACTCGGAGCCGACGCGGCGGGCCAGTTCGCATTCGTTCTTGCGAGACTTCGCGCAGCGTTCTGCGTGGCATTTCGTCTCCGGGGTCATTCAAATTTGCAACATCCGATCTTGACGGGCTTTCCGCCGAGCGAGCGGGCGCGCGCATCGACGCGCGACTCGCGCCGCGGTCTTCGGGCTTTCGTCGGAATCTGTCTCCAAGCCTCTGGCCCTCGTCATTTCGAGATCTACGCGCATCGACGCCTTCCCAGTCTCGCCATAAGCGTGACCTTGACAACGTATATATTCTTATCTAGTCGATCGAAAAACTAGAATGGAGAGCGTCGATGTCGTGTATGGGCATGTCACGATTGAAAAATTTACTTCTCGCAACGGTTGCCGTCGGCGCATTCGTTCAAATCGCCAGAGCCGAAGACGCTCGCATCGAGGATGTCGTCGTAACCAGCAGCGAAGGGGCGCGCCGCGAAGAGCAGGCGCAGAAAGCCCCGAGGGCGATCAAGGTTATCAACACGGAGACGATCGAGGAGCAGCAGCTCCAGAATCTCGACGATTTCGCTCTGAAGATTTCCAATTATCGACCCAACACCAGTACGGCGCAATGGTCCTTCGCCTCCATCCGCGGCGTCGGCGCCGGCTCGAACACTGGCGTTGGAGCGCATTCCGCAACCGGATTCGTGCTCGACAATGTGTTCTGGCAAGCGCCCGGCTTTCAGTGGATGAACTTCCCTGGAATTTCGTCCTTCGAGGTCGCCTATGGACCTCAAGGCACGGCGGGAGGCAAGAACACGACAATGGGCAGCGTCGTGATCCATTCCCAGGCGCCTTCCTTCGCGCGTAAAGCGACGATCGAAACGTCCTATGGAAATTACGGGCGCACGACGGAGCGAGTGAATATCACAGGCCCGATCATCGAGGACACGCTCGCCTATCGCGTGACCGGATATTTCGACAGGGACAACGGTTTTATCCATGACCAGCTGACCGGCGCAGGCTATGGAAACTTCAACCGATGGGGCGTTCGCGGCCAATTGCTCTTCGTCGGAGAAAACATCAGCGATCGGCTGATCTTCAACTACGCCAGCGCGGACGAATACCGAAATTATTTTCGCAGCGCGATCCCGGTCGGCAATTCCATTCTCATCTATGCGAATGGCGCGGTTCCCGCGACGAGCTACGCACAGAGTTTTTGGAATAGGCTCGGCCGTCCGGTTCTCACTTTCGATCCCCACAGACCCTACATGGCGCGTGAAGGGACCGATCCGCAACGAAACTACACCATTTCGAACGAGCTGAACGTAGGCGTCGGCGAGCACCTGCTGACGTCCATCTCCGCATACGGTTTCGAGCGAGGCCTCGAGCGCGGATTTTCGGACGGAAACCAATTGGCCGCCATTCGCAGCGGCTCCATGGACACATACGCCGGCCAAGGCTCGCAGGAATTTCGCCTCTCGTCGCCCAAGGAGCAGCCGCTCGAGTGGCAGGTCGGACTCTATGGTTTCGCGGAAGAGGTGCTGAGCCAGATGCACCATACCGACTTCGGCGCGGATGCGGCGAAATGGTACAACCGCCCTGCGGCCATCCCCGGCGTGACGGATTGGTGGCACGTCAAAGCGACGTCGCATCAGCTCGCCTCATACGCCAACGCCACCTATCATATCGACGAGCAGGCGGCGATCACCTTCGGCGTGAGAGATTCATGGGAGCGCAGAGGCGGGTCGGCAAGTCATCGGCCGTCGCTCTATTACGGTGCTGAATATACGCCCTTTCAGCAGGAGCAGGCGATCATCGCAGCGGGCGGCTGGGGTCGGTCCGATACGGGATTTCAGACGAAATACCGCAACATGTTGACGGCGCTCGTCAATCCCGAATATCGCTACAACGACAATGTCGTTCTGTTCGGACTGGTCGGACGTGGAGAAAAAGCCTCGGCGGTCAACATCACCGGCACGGGACCGATCTATGTGAACCGTGGGGGCGTTTACCACCTCGTGGATCATGCGCCGCTGCTCGGCAACAAGCCCGAAGTGTCTTGGGATTATGAGTTGGGCGTGAAGACGAACTGGCTCGACGGGCGCTTGTTCCTCAACCTGACCGGCTATTGGACCGATCTGTATAATTTTCAGGTCGTGCAGAGCAAGACCAGCTACGACGTCAATGGCGCGCCGATTTCCGTCAGCAACGTCGGCAACGCCGAACAGGCGCGGATGCGCGGTTTCGAGCTCGACGGACGTTGGAGCCCAATCGAGAAACTCTGGATCACCTTTTCCGGCTCGCTCTCGGACGCGCATTGGGTGAAGTATTCGCAAGCGCCGGCGCCGAGCGACTGGGCCTGGCCGACACCTTCGAAGGCGCCGGCGAACTTCATCAAAGCGCCGCAGTCCCTTTCGCTGTCGAACACGCGTTGGACCAACCTTCCGAGATGGGCGTTCAGGGTCGGCGCCAATTACGAGCATCCTCTCGGAGCCCTCTTCAGTGGCGCGGGACTCGGTCCATGGGCCGAACAGCCCGTCAGCGCGTTCGGCTATTTCAATGTCGCGTACACCGACAAGGTTCAATTGACCAATCCTTGGTCGTTGATTCAATATTGGAACCGGCCCTATGTCGACCTCGGCGTCGGCGCCGGCCTGAAGACCAGCGACAACCGTTACAGGCTGACATTCTGGGGAAAGAACCTCTTCAACGTGGTTCCTTTCATGTCCTGGTCGCCGGGAAGCGGAAGCACCCCCGCCTCCGTCACCCTCGGTATGCCGCCGGTCACTTATGGCGGCACTCTGCTCGTTTCGCTCGACTGATCGAGACGACAAGCAGCAGACTGCGAACGGATAGGGGGCCGATGCCCCCTCACACCCCCACAGCCCGCCGCACATTCTGCGCCTGCTTCGCCTCGACATAGGCGGCGAATAAGCGACGCAGCTCCTCATGCCAGCGCGCGCACCAGGGGAAGGCGCCGAGCAGCGCCTGCTCGAGCGGGATTTCGGCGTTCACAGCGCGGGAGTAGATGGAAAGGCACGTGCCCTTGGTGCGGAAGCGGCTCTCGGTCTTGGAGAAGCCGAGCTCGTGTCGGATGAGATTCATCAGATCGGCGGAGTCTTCGCGATCGTGGATCGTGAAGGCGGGATCGAGGCCGATGGCGCCGGCATATTCGCGCAGCAGCCTGGCGCCGATCGCGTGAAACGTGCCCGCCCAGGCGAGCACATCGCCGCCACTTGCGCCGAGCGCCTCGGCGCAGATGCGCTCGACCCGTCGCGTCATCTCGGCGGCGGCGCGGCGGGAAAAGGTCATCAGCAACATCCGCTGCAAATCAGCGCCCCGGACGATGAGATGCGCGACCCGATGGGCGTGTTCGTCTTGCCGGAGCCGGCGCCCGCGATGAAGAGCAGCGGACCGCCGGCGGAGGCCGACGAGCCGTCATACAGGCCGTGCTCGACGGCGCGACGTTGTTCGGCGTTGAGCTTTTCGAGATAGGCGACGGCGGTCATGGGTGAATCGGCAGGGTGAGCGGGCTCGGAGACTGAATCATAATTCTCGTTTTGTTCGCAATGGCGGCGTGTCTCGGGGGAGGTGTAAGCGAAGCTGGTCATGGCGGCGGGGAAGAAACAGCGATCGGCGAGCGCGGAAATCTGGCCGGCGAGGAAGCGCGCTCTCCTCGGGTTGCTGGCGCCCAGGCCGAGAATCAGGGTCGCAGAATTTCTCGATTCCGACGGCAGTCGCCGCCGCCAATAATAGAACGCGCCGCGACGCACGACATGGGGTATGGCGGGCACGAGAGGCTCCGTGGTGTACCAGCCATGTGTCACAAGGGATGTGGAAACGCGCCCCAGCTAAGGCGATTTTCTCGTGATTCCAATAATTTGCGGATTTCTGGCTGGGGCGGGAGGATACTGCCCCCGGGTGCCAGAATGCGCAAGTCATTGGCGTCGCATCACGTCCGGCGATGCTGGCCGAGTGGTGTCACGCGCATTTGTAGCACGCTGGCGCCGCGACGCAATCTGCGATCCGCCGCGGCTATCTTTGAGACCCTTGCGCAATCGGTCGGCTCGGTCGCCATATGATCGCGGCGGCGAATGGCGCCCATGGCTGGCTCGGATCGAACCGGCGAGCCTCGCCGCAGATCACCGTGCGGCAGGAGTTGGCGCGGCGGGATCGATGAGGCCGGCGTCACGCAGCCGGCGCCAGAACTCTGCCGGAACAACTTCATTCATGGCGGCGCGATCCTCCGCAATTCGGCTCGGACGGCTCGCGCCGGGTATCGCCGCTGCGACCGCCGGATGGGCGAGCGAGAATTGCAGCCCGGCCGCCTTCATGCCGACTCCGTGCTCGTCGGCGATCGCCTTGATCCGCGCGACCTTGTCGAGAATGGCCGGCGTCGCCGGCGCATATTCGAAATTGGGTCCGCCCACCAGCGCGCCCGAGCTGTAGGGCCCGCCGACGACGATGCGCAGACCGCGTTCCGCCGCCGTCGGCATCACGCGCTGGAGCGCCTTGTCATGGTCGAGCAGCGTGTAGCGGCCGGCGAGCAGGAATATGTCGGGACGCGGCTCGTCGAGCTCCATCAGGATCTCGATCGGCTCGACGCGGTTGACGCCGAGGCTCCATCCCGCGATCACGCCTTCCTCACGCAGTCGGCCCAGCGTGCGAAAGGCTCCTAGGCGCGCGCTCTCGAACATGGCCAGCCATTCGTCGCCATAGAAGTCCTGCGCCACGTCATGGACGAAGACGAAGTCGACATGGTCGGTCCTCAGGCGCTTCAGACTCTCTTCCAGCGAGCGCAGCGTCGCGCTCTCCGAATAATTATTGACGATGCGGTTCGGACGGCCATGCGCGAAGACGCCGCTCTTCTCGCCGAGATCGCGGGCGCCGACGTCCTCGATCTCATCGAGAATGACGCGGCCCACCTTGGTGCTGATGACATAATCCTCGCGCGGCTTCCCCGCCAAGGCTTCGCCCAAGCGGAGCTCCGCGAGACCGGCGCCATAGAAGGGCGCCGTGTCGAAATAGCGGACGCCGTCGTTCCAGGCGGCCTCTACCGTCGCGAGCGCTTCCTCCTCGGGAATGTCGCGGAACATATTGCCGAGCGGGGCGGCGCCGAAGCCGAGCTTGCTCGGCAGAAGCTTCTCTATGCTCACCGTTTCCATCCTTTGGCTCCTCCGGCGGCTGCCTTCCGGCCTGCCGCGGGACTTGGCCGATCAGAATTCCTGCGCGGTCGGGCGCAGCACGATTTCATTGATGTCCACATCGGCGGGTTGCTCGATCGCAAAAGCGATGGCGCGCGCGACGGAAGCGGCCGGAATGGCAATCTTGTAGAAGTCGATCACTTTCTCGCGGGCGGCGCTCGTCGTCGAATATTTGAGGTCGCTGTCGACCGCGCCCGGCTCGATCGAGGTGACGCGGATCTTGCCGCCGATCTCCTGCCGGAGCCCTTCGGAGATCGCGCGCACGGCGAATTTCGTGCCCGAATAGACCGTGCCGCCCGGCGCGAAGACTTTTGTGCCGGCGACGGAGCTGATGTTGATGATATGGCCGCTGTCCTGCGCGACGAAGATCGGCAGAGCGGCGGCGATTCCATAGAGCACGCCCTTCAGATTGACGTCGATCATCGCGTCCCATTCGTCGGTGTTCGCTTCGATCATGGGACGGATCGGCATCAGCCCGGCATTGTTGACGATGACGTCGAGCCGGCCGAAATCGGCGACCGCCGCATCGACGACCGCCTTGACCTGATGTTTGTCGGTCACATCCAAAGGATAAGCGCGCGCCTCTCCGCCCGCTTTCGTGACCTCGGCCACGACCTCATCGAGCTTGTCCTTGCGGCGCGCCGCGACGGCGATGCGGGCGCCGCGCGCGGCGAGATGGCGTGCGGTCTCGGCGCCGAGTCCGACGCCGCCGCCGGTGATGAGCACGATCTTGCCTTCGATGCCTTCGCTCATGATGCAAATCCTCATTTGTCGCGCGTGTTCGGCTTCCGCCGGAGACGAGGCCGACGGTTCCGGCCTTCTCGCGCCGTCGGAGATGATGATTGGGCGGTCAGCCCACTTGGACAGGGTCGAGCAGCAAGGCCGTCCGTTCGGCGAGATCATTGATCGCCGCGAGATAGGCGCGGAAATGGGGCGTCTCGCGATGCGCCGCAACCGCTTCGCCGCTCGTGTAGAGCTCGTCGAGCACGAAGCGCGCGGGGTCGGTCTGGTCGCGCCAGAGATCGTAGCGCAGATTGCCCGGCTCTGCGCGGCTCGGCGCGATCATGCCGGTGAGCAGCGCTTCGAGCGCCTCTTTCTTGTCGGGCCGGGCGGTGAGCAGAGCGATGATTTTCACTGTCATGGTCTTCGATCCTTCATCTGTCGCGAGGAGCGCGACGCGCATGCGCAGCGCCCCGCCGGTCATGCGCGTTCTCATTTCATTTGCTCAGCTCGGCGCGAGCGAGCGATCCAAGGCCGCGACGAGGGCCGCGGCGATCGGATGATCGGAGCGCGGGTTCTGTCCGGTGATGAGCTCGCGGTCGATGACGACATGAGGCGCGAAGTCGACCGAGCCGACGGAAACCTCGCCGCCCGCCGCCGTCAGCGCGAAGGGCATGTCGAAATAGAGCTTCGCGTGGAGGATCTGGTCCTCCACGACCGTCTCCTCGCTCGCGGAGAAGACGGTCATCCGATAGCCAGCATATTGCCAGCCCTCGGCCCATTTCCTGGCGGTCTCGACGGCGCCGGCGATCAGAGCCGCGCGGAATTCGCGAGCGTGCGTCATCGCCGCGACCACCGCGATCGGGCCGTGGCAGAGTAGGGCGGTGGGCTTGGCGCTTTCGTGGAAGTGGCGAAGGACCTCGCCCATGTCGCGGTCCTGCATGAGATCCACGACGGGCGCTTGTCCGCCGGGAACGAAGACGCCGACATAGGCGTCGAGACCCTCTTCGATCACCTCGCCCAGCCTGCGCGGCGCGTTCATCGCGGGATGCTCGGCGTAGAAGCTTTTCGCGCGCCGATAGGCGGCCTCGTCGCTGTCGAAATGCGCGGCCGAGTCCGACGCTGCGTCGATTTGCGGCTTGGTTCCGTCGGGCGTGGCGAGGACGATCTCATAGCCGGCGTCGATCAGCGCCATGGCGGGCACGACGGTCTCGTTGAGATATTGACCAGTCGCCCCCCATCCGCCTCCCCGGACCTCGATCCGCGTGGCGTTGGAGCCGATCACCAGCACCTTTCCCTTTGTCATTGCGCCCTCCGTTGGCTCGCGTCCTTTGGACGCCGCCAACATGCGCCTGCGCCTATCATTCTGCAGCTTTATTTCTTTTATTATAGATATAGGTATGAGATTATAACTGATGCGCTATGATCTCAATCTGCTGCCCATCTTCGTCGCCCTGATGGAGGAGCGCAGCGTCACCCGCGCGGCGGAGCGGCTCGGCATGACCCAGCCGGCCATGTCCAATGCATTGGCGCGGCTGCGGGCGATGCTGCAAGATCAGCTCTTCATCCGTGGGCGCTATGGCGTGCAGCCGACCCCGATCGCTCTGGAGCTCGCTCCGGTGATCGCCGATGCGCTGACGAAGCTCGACGACGCCGTGCTGGGCCAGCAGGATTTCGATCCGGCGAAGGCCGAGCGTCTCTTCACCATCGCGCCCAACAGCTATGTCGAATATGTGCTGGCCCCGGCGATCGTCGCGCGGCTGGGGCGGATCGCGCCGGGGGTCACATTGCGTCTCACGCCTTATGGCGCGGACCTCGCGGAGACTGGAGTCGTTTCCGGCGCCACGGCGATGGTTCTCGGCCGTATCGTCGACCCGCCGGACAATCTCGTCGTGCAGCATCTGATGGAGGAGAGCCTGGCGTGCGTGGTGCGGGCGGACCATCCCGAAATCGGCGACAAGATCACGAGGAAGCAGTTCGAGGCGCTGCGCCACGTCAATGTGGTTCCGCCCGGCCGCCTGCGCGTGGGGCTGTTTCAGGCGCTGGCGCGACAGGAGCTGCGGCGCGACGTCGCCATTTCGGTGACGAATTTCTTCGCCGTCGCGGAGATGGTGGCGGTCACCGATTATTGCGCGACCTTGCCGCGCCTGATCTGCCGCCGCCTCGCCGACGACCGACGGCTCAAGGTGCTGCCGGCGCCCGTCGATCTCGGAACCTTCCCGGTCGAGATGGCGTGGCACATGCGCTACCGCCACGACCCCGCCCATCGCTGGCTGCGGTCTTTGATCGCCGAGGTCGCGAGCGATATCACAGGCGAGATTTGAGCGCGCCGCTCGCCGATGTCGTGGACGATGCCGCTCTTGGCGATCGAGATCGCATTTTCGGCGCACGGTTTCAATTTCGACCCGTCTGATTGACCTGTAGAGGCCGTCTGCCGCCCGAGATGATGTTGACACTCTGCCAGAACGGCGATGTCGCTAGGGCAAGCTTGACGAACCACGCGATGTCTGCGCGAATTTTATGGCAGGCAGGGCCATCACGGCTCATTCAACGCAGTTTTTTTTGGTTTGCAGGGGCATTTCCGGTCGATGACGATCCATCAGCCTACCAACGACATTGAGGTCGCTATGGAAAAGCAGCGGCTCCTCGGCATTTTCGGCAATCTCCGCGATCGGCTGCTAGATCTCACGCTCCGCAATCCGATGCTGAATTACAAGCCGCTGTCGCGGTCGCGGAGGCACCTCCAGATCGTCGACGACTCGCTCGAGGATGTCGCCTCTCGACTCATCAAGGAGGCGCTGGTGCTGGACGTCGTCGCCCTCCCAGATCCGGGCGACGAACCCGAGGACGAGCGGACCGAGGAGTTCGCCTCGCATCTGGCCTACCTAAAGGCGACGGACGAGGACTACGGCAAATGCCTGAAGGATCTTGCCGATCGTGGCGAGGACGACGAGGTGCGCGTCGCCGCGCTGGACAGGTGGCTTCGTGACAAGGTCAGAGGGCAGCTCGAACTGCCGCCGAGGCCCGACCGGAAAAAATTGGATCTCGCCGAACACGCCAGAAACCACCGCATAAGCCCGGAAATCGAACTCGGGAAAGAAGGTCGTAAGACTGGCGTCGGAAGGAGGCGGTTACAGACGCTGCTGCTGTCCGAGAACCTCGAGCCCCGCATAGAGGCCATCCGCAACCTCGCGAGGCTATCGGAGCAGGAGATGGGATTTTCGACCCTTTTCCTCGGCTTCGGATATCTCGAGTGGCGCCAGTCGGAGTCCTCCGCGAAAATTCTCCACGCGCCGCTGCTCCTGCTTCCAGTCGTTCTCGAAACGAGGGTCGAGCACGGTCGCAAGGTCTATGGCGTCCGCGCCGTGTCGGAGGCGCCGGAGACGAATGTCACCCTCATCAAATACGTCGAGGACGAGCACGGGCGGGTGCTGCCCGACTTCGAGACGGACGAGGAAACGGAAATCTCGGTCGAGGCGTATCTGTCGCTGGTCGAGAAGGCGATCGAAAATCTACCGGGTTGGCGCGTTCGGCGGTTCCTGACGCTCGGCCACTTCGCCTTCGGTCGGCTGGCGATGTATCAGGATCTCGACGCCGAGAAATGGCCGGTTCTTGTCGATCATCCGCTCATTAAAAGCATCCTCAGCGGGATTGAGCGCACGGATCACCGGCCCGAACAGGAAGAGGGCGGCCTGCCGGAAATTCCCGAGGACTACCAAATCGACGCCCCTGAGATCGAAGCTGTGGCGCCGTTGCTCGTTCATGACGCCGATGCGTCGCAGCACAGCGCGATCATCGACGTCATGAAGGATTTCAACCTCGTCATCGAGGGGCCGCCGGGAACGGGCAAGAGCCAGACGATCACGAATGTCATCGCGAATGTGCTGGCCCGCGACGGCGGCAGGACAGTCCTATTTTTGTCCGAGAAGCTTGCGGCGCTCGAGGTCGTGAAGAGGCGTCTCGACATCGCCGGCCTCGGCGATTTCTGCCTTGAGCTGCATTCTGAGAAGAGCTCGCCGAAGGAAGTCGTCGAAAGCCTCAAGGCCCGCATCAACGCCGATGGCGCGGACGGACAGACCGGCGACAGGCAACTCAGCAGGAATCTCTGGGAAACGTCCCGCCGGGAGATCGCGGCCTACCTCGATGCCCTGCACGCCAAGGAGCATGCAGGCGACAGCGCGTTTTCCCTCTTCTCCCGCGCGATTGCGCGCGCCGGCAAGTTCGATGAACTCCCCGAGGCGGTCAGGCGCGCGAAATTTCCGAATAACCTCATCCAGGACGAGGAGGGGATTCGCGACATCCTTGCCTCGCTCGGGCAATACCAAGCGCTCGCCACCGCGTTCCGACAGGACTTCGGCTATGCGCCGTCACAGTCCGTCTGGGCGCCGCTGGGCCTGACTGCGCTCTCAGGACAGGCCGTCAGGGTCGTGGAAGCGCTTACGGCGATCCGGGAGACCAGTAGAGGGCTTATCGAACTGGGCGCCGAGATCGAGCAGGCGGGCTTTCATGACCGCCGCTGGGGGCTGTCCGTCATCGCCCGCATCCCCGATGCCCCGGATGTTGCCGGCATTCATGCGGCGTTCGATCTGGAGCCGCGTCAGGTCGTCGAGGCGGCGGACGTTGCCGAGCAAAGCCGAAGGCTTGACGAGGATCTGGCGGCGAGCCCGATGCATGGACGGATTCCGATCGAAGTTGTCGAGGCGGCCCGTCGACTTCAGGGAGCAATGCGGGAGCCGGCGCTGCGCACGCTTCCCTGCTGCGAGATCCTGCCCCGCGCCGCGGCGATGGCCGAGCGAAGCCGGAGGGTCGAGGAACGAAGCACTGCGTTGGCGCAGATCCGCGATGTGCTGAAGATCGGCGACGACTTCCCCTTCGCGGCGCAGGAGACGCTGGTGCTGGCGCCGATCGTGGCGGCGGCAGTTCCGGTGGCCGATAGGGGATGGCTTTCGCGCAAGCTGCCGGGCGACGAGGCGTGCTTCGAGGCCCTTCACCGAACATGGAAGCAACTTCGGGAAGCGGATGCCGCTTGGAGCCGGAAGCTGCCGGCGTATCGGCGCGAAAACGCGCCGATACATCAGGACGTGGCCGCTGCTGCGACATCCCTCGGCGACGCATTCGCGCCCTACTTCCCATGGAGGTGGGCGGAGTTGCAGAAAGCAAAGGACATCGCCGCGATCTTGGGTATCGATCCAAGCGCCGAGCCCGCGGCGAACGCCTTGGCAGAGCTATCGAACCATCTCGAGGCGATCGAAGACTTCGAACGCGGGATCGGCGAAAGCGTCCTCGGCCCCCTCTGGAAAGGCATGGCGACGAAGTTCGACAACGTCGCTTGGTCGATCGGGGCGCGCAGAACGATATCGACGCAGCTTGCTGCGCATCCCGGCGGCGATCGCGTGGCCGCCGGGCTACTTGCGAGCGATGCCGACACGATCGGCAGGCTTGCGGATCTGAAAGGCGTCGCCGTCGTCGCCAACCGCCTTGCCCGCGAGGACGTCGCTCATTTCGGGGAGGTCTCGATCCGTGAGGCGGCTCGGATCGTCGTCGCCGACGCCGTGGCTGCCGAGACGGCCTCGGCATGCGACCCCGACGGCGTGCTCGAGACAGTCGAGTTCACCTTGGCGGAAATCGTCGGCTATGGCGATCTCCTTGACCGGCGCCGGCGAACGGACGATGCGCTCGGCGCCGTGGCATTGGGCGGGAAAGTGCGCGCTATGCTGGGGCAGGCGGGGGACATCGACCGTGTCGTCGCCGCAGCCCGGTGGATCGAGCAGATTCGGGCGCTCGGTCTTCCTGAAGCCGTCTCTGGACGCCTACTGTCGCCGGCCTGTGGGCAGGCGTTCGCCGATCTCAGGACGCTGCGAACGAGACTCATCGATGCGGATGGCGCCTTGCGGGAGGGGCTTGCCAGCTTCGTCGCCGGATTCGGCGGCAAGCTTCCGAGCGAACCAGAGGCGCTCGTCGAACTGTGCGACCGCCTGCTGAGGGAGACCGGTCAACTTCGCGACTTCCTCGCTCAGGCAATCGCCCGGCGAACCCTTGTGGACGAGGGACTGGAGGTCTTCCTCGCTTCCGCCGAAGAGGCCGGCGTCGAACCCGAGCGCTTCTGCCACGCCCTGGAGCACGTCCTCACCAGGCGGCGCGCCGAGCGCGCAAACGAACACGAAAATCTCGCGAACGCCCGCGGAACAGCGCTCGACGTCCGGCGTAGGACCTTCGCCGAGCAGGATCGGCTCAAGATCCTCAAGGACCGCCATGACGCCCGCGGAAGATTGAAGCGCCGCCAGCCCCTTAATGGGAACAACTCCGGCCCGAGGCGCCATTGGACGGAGATGGCGCTCCTCGGCAATGAGATAAGGAAGCAGCAGCGTTTCACAAATGTCCGCTCGCTTCTCCAGCGCGCGCCGAGCTCCATCCGGGCGCTCAAACCCTGCTTCATGATGTCCCCGCTGTCGGTGGCGAAATTCCTGCCCCGTGACATGACGTTTGATCTCGTCATCATCGACGAGGCCTCGCAGATGCGTCCGGAGGACGCCTTGGGGGCGCTGCTGCGGGCGCGCCAGATCGTCGTGGTCGGCGACCCCAAACAATTGCCTCCCACCGACTTCTTCAACAGGGCATCCGACGATCAGGAGGGCGATGAGGAGATCGAGGACGTCAAGGACGAGTCGATCCTCGAGGCTTGCGGCAAGTCGTTCCGCCGCGTCCGCACCCTGAAGTGGCATTACCGCAGCCGGTGCGAGAGCCTGATCGACTTCTCGAACCGCGAGTTCTACGAAAAGTCGCTCATCACCTTTCCGATGGCCCGTCCGAACTCGTTCTCGATAGACCTCGTCCATGTCGATGGCGCCTACGAGGCGAACCAGAACCCTGCGGAGGCCCAATGGATCTGCGAGGAGGCCATCGGCCTCATGCGCCGTCTTGCGGACGCCGAGGATTCCCGCTTCGGCACGATCGGCATTGTCACCATCAACACCGCCCAACGCGACCGGATTACCGAGGAGTTCCGACGCCTCGCCTCCGGGGACGACGTTGTCGAACGCTATATCGAGCGCGCGGAGGCGCGCGGGGAACCGTTCTTCGTCAAGAACCTGGAGAATGTGCAGGGCGATGAACGCGATTTCATCATGATTTCCCTGGTCTACGGCAAGGAGCCCGGACGGAACGTCGTCAAGCAGAACTTCGGGCCCATCAACCGCAGCGAGGGACACCGCCGCCTGAACGTGCTGTTCTCCCGTGCACGCAGGCGCATCGGACTTTTTACCTCGATGCGCTCTACGGACGTGAAGCCGACGGAGACCAGTAGCCGCGGCGTTCGTGTGCTGAGAGCCTATCTGGAATACGCCGAAAGGCGGGGCGGGGCCGAGGGCGCAGCCACTGAACGCGATTATGACAGTCCCTTCGAGAAGTCCGTGGCCGAGCGCCTGAGGGCGAAGGGTTTCACCGTCGATGTGCAGGTCGGCGTCTCGAAGTTCCGCATCGATCTCGCAGTCCGCCACCCGCAGGAGCCGTCCGTTTATCTCGCAGGCATTGAGTGCGACGGCGCCGCCTACCACTCCAGCAAGAGCGCTCGTGATCGCGACCGTCTTCGCGAGGAAGTCCTGCGGGATCTGAAATGGGAGATCCTGCGCGTCTGGTCGACGGACTGGTTCGCGGACACCGACGGCGAGACGGAGAGGCTCGCCCGGAAGATCGACGAGCTCGCGGCGAAGCCGCTGGTTGTCTCCGAGGAGGTCGTCTTCGGGAATGAATTTCCTTCAGCGGCCAAGGCAGATCAAGGCGCCGAGGAAGATGACGTTATTGTCGGTGAGCCGGAGGCTGCGTCCGAGACCGCTACCAAGCTCGAAGATGCGCCGCTTCAGGATGAACTGCCATTCGTCGTGGATGCCGGCTCTCTGACCAGAGAGGAGGTGCGCGCGGCTCTCGAGCGGTTTCGACGTTCCGTGATCGAGGTGGAAATGCCAACCGCAGAGCCGCATCGCTGCATCCTGCGGGAAGCGATGATCGAGCATTTCATCGGGGGCCGGATCGACGATCCTGCGAAGTGGTTCGATCGCATTCCGACGTACGTGCGGCAAGGCTGCGACCCGACGCAGAAAAAGGCGTATCTGGAACGTATCTGCGAAATCGTCGCGCTGATGCAGGGGTGACCGATGGCGCTGTTCAATGCTCTTTACGAGCTGCGACAAGACAGTATGACAGCGGGGTCAATGGCGCCGCATTTTGCTCACCGAGCCCAACATACGACGTCGGCCGAAGGGGGGGCATTCCCTATCGGTTACTGGGCCGCGGCGGAGTTCGCCCGACACGAAGCTCTTGGAAATGGGGGGCCGATCGCCTTAAATGCGACCTAGATGCCAGACACCATCCCCGCAACGGCGGGGCGCGGGAACCCGGCTTCTGTGAACTTCATTTGATCGTTCCCTTCAATTCGTCCACTTCGACGCCCTGCGTATCGGCGGATATTTGCGGAATTAGCTCTCCAGCTCCGCTTGTTCCATCCTCTTCAGGAGGCGGTAGAAAATCAGGTTCGGGATCAGTTTTCCTCTCGGCGCGCGCGCCCTCGTGCTCGGCGCGGAGCACCCGAAGCGCTTCCGTCGGCAATTCGCCGGCGCAATCATCGCCGCTCAGCCCGGCATCTTCGCCATTGGCCTCAGCGTGCGCGCGAACTTTGGCCGAGACAATTCGTTTGATCGATCGGTCGATGGAGATCATCGCTAGCTCGGAGACCGCGCGATCGATCTGCAATGTGAGCGCACCGACGTCGGCGCCGTCATCCCAATTGTCGGTCAGGCCGGCGATCAGCACCTCACGTGTCCTCCTCGAAATAGCGTGCTGTCTGCAAAATGCGTTAAACATCTTCACGCGCTGTTCCGGACTCGCCGCACTCTCGTAGCGAGACGAGAGGTCGATGAACAGTTGGTCTTGCTCGAGCCTCCGGACATGGAACAATTTGGGATCAGCCCAGGACCGGGTGGCGCGTGTCAGACGAATACGAGCGCTGCGTGTCATCTCACCGCGTTTCGAGACCTCGTCCCAGCCGACGGCCGAGGTGAGAGCGCCGACGAAACTGGCGACCTGAGCCGTGATTTCACCTTCGATGCAGAGAGCGTCCTCTTCGATCAGAAGGTCGGCGCCGGCATAGGCGATAGCGAGCGCTCGCTCGCCGATAAACTTCCGCTCGATCGGCTCACTCCCGTGACTCTCGACCATGCATTGCCAGGACGCGTGGAGTAGGACCTCGCCGTTAAATCTCGCTGATCCCCGCGTGGGAAAAAGCGACGGCAGCTTTGCTGCGTACGCGGCGATCTGCGATTCCACTCTGACGCGTTCGGCGGTGGCGATCTCTTCCGCGGCCGCCGCCTCCTCCCAAGCCAGTCGATCCCGGCGACCAGCGTCGAGCTTGGCGAGCGCATCTTTCGCGAAGGCGGTGCGCGGAGCGCGAAAAATACCGCGTCGACGAGGTTGTTCGGCCGGAGGCCGTCCGCGCTCGTCATTCGTCTCGGCGACGACTCGGATTTCGCAGCCATGACGCTCCGCGACCGCATTGATTGCGGCCGCAACCTGCCGCCGCATTTCACGTCCATCGTCTTCCCGAAAAATACGATTCCATCGCCGCGCCTCGATCTTGGTTCGCGCAAATCCCGATGTCGTCATCGGGCGCGTCGAAATGAGGCCATGCAGATGCGGGTTTTCGCCCATGTCTCTGGCTGGCGAGACGTGAAAGTCGACTTGCGCGACGAGACCGTCCGAGACGAAGGGGCCGTATATTTCTCGGACCAGCTCATCGACCCATTCGTAAGGAATGCCTCTCGGAATTTGCACATCCAAAATCCTGGCCTCCTGCGCGTTCCACTGTCGCTCGGCGCGAGCGGCGGCGCTCCAAACAGTTCTCGCGTCGGAGGCCCATAGCGGCGCATCGTTCGGCGTGAGCATCCAATGCCGGCGGTGGCTTGCCGTCGATGCGAGAGTCGATTCATCGATATACGTATAATCCACAGGAGCGTGGCCCAGCTGGTAATCCGAGCGTGCGAGCGCCGAGCGGCCATGTCCGCGGCTCACGATCGCGAAGCGCATTCCGAGTGATCTTTCGCGCATGTTTCATGTCCGTCGCGGCGGTAGGTCAGCCTCGAGTGTATTAATGAAATCCTTGGTAGACATGTTCCAATTTCGTCTGCGCGCATGCAAAGCGCAAGAGGCTGTGTGATCCGAGTCCGATTATCGGAGACATCTCATCTCGCTTCATGTTTGCTCACTGGCGAGCGTGATCGAACGTGAGGTGTCAACATTGAAATAGCGCTTTGCGCTTTCATGACCTCATCGCATCATGAGGCCGAAGGAGATGTCTCATGAGCCTCAAAAGTCTTAGCGCCGAATACGATCATGCTTGCGAAAACGAGAAGCTCGCCAAAGCGAAAACAAAAGCCGCGCGCGCCAAGTTGAATGCCGCGAAGCGGAAAGCCGACGTGATCAGCAACACCGCGATCAAGCTCGCGTTGCAGATCGGCTACGAGGAGGGGTGGATCCAGGCGGATATCGAAAAATTGGAAGCCCTGGCGCCGACGTTGCTGTCGGCGAAAAACAGAGATCTCACGCCGCGGCTTCTCGAGATTTTGCGCGGGGGCGGGAAGAGCGATCCTGTCGTCACCGATGTCGCAGAGGAGTCGACGGCGCCGGAGGACGAATTGGATCTGATGATGGAGCCGTTTCCGGAGCCGCGGCCGAGCAGCGAGCGGTCCGATTCCGCCGCCACGAATGGTCCGCCGGCGTCGTCTCAGCAGCCGAGGTTCAATCGTCCCATCCGGCCGCTCGGCCAGACGGCGCCGAACAGGTCGTCGTCCGAATGACGCGGAGAGCCTGCGCCGGCGGCGCGCCGTCGCCGGTCGTCGCGGAAGGCGCCCGACACTTCCGGGCGCCGAGTTGACACCACGGGCGTCGCCATATTGAGTCCGGAGGCCGCTCGCCAGCCCCCGATTCCTCGAAAGGACGCCCGCCGATGGCCGCCTCGTTTTTCGAGCAGCCGATTTTGAATAGTCCATATGAGGCGCCGCGTTTCCATCATCTTTTGGATGCCGACGGCCAGCCGATCGACGCTCCGCCCGTCGCGGGCCGCAGGCGGTCCGAGCTGACGACCCCCGTCCCCAAGCCGCGCAACAGGCCGGGCCGCGAGCGCCAGACGACCATGGCGCTCGGTGATGCGCGCGGCGTCTCGGACGCGGAGCAGGAGTATAATCCGACCCCGGTCATCAATGAGATTCGCTCGCTCGTGGAGAGCTGGCGCGCTCTGCCCAATCCCTCCGATTGGGGCGTCACTCCGACGACGGCGCGGCTGCTCGCCTATTGGCGCGCGCACGAGTTCCATGGCGTGAAGCCGTTCTTCAGTCAGATCGAGGCGGTCGAGACGATCGTCTGGCTGACCGAGGTCGCGCCAAAATTCTCGCGCGGCAAAGCGATCCTCGCCAATATCGCGGCGGCCAACGCCGCCTCCAATCCCGAGCTCTATCGGCTCGCGATGAAGATGGCGACCGGCGCCGGCAAGACCACGGTGATGGCGATGCTGATCGCCTGGCAGACCGCGAACGCCATTCGCTCGCCGGGGAGCGGGAAATTCGGCCGCGGCTTCCTGATCATTGCGCCAGGCGTCACAATTCGCGATCGGCTGCGGGTGCTGCGGCCGGAAGATCCCGATAATTATTATACGACCCGTGAGCTGGTCCCCTCCGATCTCGTCGCCGACATCGCCAAGGCGAAGATCGTCATCACTAATTACCACGCCTTCCGCAGGCGCGAGACGATGGAGGTCTCGAAGACCGGCCGCGCCCTTTTGCAAGGGCCGCGTGGCGCGCCTGTGGTGACGATCGAGTCGGAAGGCCAAATGCTCGAGCGCGCCTGCGGTCCGCTGATGACGCTGAAGAACATCGTCGTCATCAATGACGAGGCCCATCATTGCTATCGCGAGCGGCCGCCGCGCGAGGACGAGAAGCTCGAGGCCGACGAGAAGGAGGAGGCCAAGAAGGCCAATGAGGCCGCGCGCCTCTGGATATCGGGCGTCGAAGCGTTGAAGCGCAAGGTCGGGCTTCAGGCGGTCTTCGACCTGTCGGCCACGCCGTTTTTCCTGCGTGGCTCCGGCTATCGCGAGGGCTCGCTCTTTCCCTGGGTCGTCAGCGATTTCTCGCTGATGGACGCCATCGAATGCGGAATCGTGAAGCTCCCTCGCGTGCCGATCGATGACAGCCTTCCGTCCGGCGACATGCCCCTCTATCGCAATCTCTGGGAGGAGCTGAAGAAGCGCGGCCGCAGCCTGCCGAAAAAGGGCGCGAGCAAATCGGGCGAACTCGACCCTTTGAAGCTCGCGCCGGAAATTCAGACCGCGCTCTATTCGCTCTACAGCCACTACCGACAAGTCGATGAGGAATGGCGCCGCATGGGCATTGCCATCCCGCCTGTCTTCATCGTCGTGTGCAGCAATACGGCGGTCTCGAAGCTCGTTTACGAATGGATATCGGGCTTTCAACGTGCGAACGAGGATGGCGAACTCTATACGCCTCATTGCGGCCATCTCGAATCCTTCCGCAATTTCGACGAATACGGGATGCGCTTTCCGCGGCCCAACACGCTGCTCATCGACAGCGAGCAGATTGAATCCGGCGACGCGCTCGATCCCGCCTTTCGCGAGCTGGCCGGGCCGGAGATCGAGCAGTTCAAGCGCGAGATTTCCGCGCGCGACGGCGCGGACGGCAAGGCGCTCAGCGACGCCGATCTCCTGCGCGAGGTGATGAACACGGTCGGCAAGCCCGGCCGGCTCGGCGAGGCCATACGCTGCGTCGTCTCCGTCTCCATGCTGACGGAAGGCTGGGACACCAATACCGTCACTCACGTTCTGGGCGTGCGCGCCTTCGGCACACAGCTCCTCTGCGAGCAGGTCGTCGGCCGGGCGCTGCGCCGGCAGTCCTATGAGCTGAACGACAAGGGCCTGTTCAATGTCGAATATGCCGACATCCTCGGCATCCCCTTCGATTTCACCGCCAAGCCCGTCGTCGCCCCTCCGGCGGCGCCCAAGCCGGTCACCCGCGTCAAAGCGCTGAAGGAGCGCGCGGCGCTGGAGATCGTCTTTCCGCGTGTCGAGGGCTATCGCGTCGATCTGCCGGAGGAGCGGCTCGAGGCGCATTTCACCAACGACTCGCGCCTCGTGCTGGACGCTCAGATGGTCGGCCCCTGCACGGTGCTCTTGTCCGGCATCGTCGGCGAGAGCGTAGAGATAGGCCCCAAGGTGCTCGAGGACATCCGCCCGAGCACCATCGTCTATCATCTCGCCAAGCGGCTGCTGGAGACGCGCTTCCGCGACTCGGGCGAGGATTTCCCCGCCCATTTGTTCGGCGAGGCCAAGCGCGTCGTGCGCCGCTGGCTGGACGAGGGCTATCTCGTCGTCAAGGACGTGCCTCCGGCCGCCGTCACCTATCTCGAGCTCGCCGATCAGGCGGCCGAGCGTATCTATCTGGCTTGCCAGCGCGCGGCCGAGGGCGCGCAGCGCATCAAGGCGATCCTCGATCCCTATAATCCGCGCGGCGCCACCCGCCACGTCAGCTTCACCACGTCGAAGCCCGTCCATATGACGGCGCCGGACAAATCCCATGTCGACGCGGTTGTGCGCGACAGCGATTGGGAGGCGGAGATGGCGCGCGTCATCGAGCGCAATCCTCATGTGATCGCCTATGTGAAGAACCAGGGGCTCGGCTTCGAGGTTCCCTATCGCGACGGCGCGATCCCCCGAAAATATGTTCCCGATTTCATCGTGAAGCTGGACGACGGCGGCGAGGAGCAGCTCAATCTCGTGGTCGAGACGAAGGGGTTTCGCGGGCATGACGCGCAGTTGAAGGCGGAGACGATGCGGCGCTTCTGGGTTCCGGGGGTCAATAATCTCGGCGCGCATGGGCGCTGGGATTTTGCGGAGTTTCAGGACGGCTATCAGTTTCAGAGCGAGTTCGACGCGCTGGTTCGCCGGCTCGTCGAGCGGAAGGTTTCAGATCACGCGGCGTGATTTCAACTCAGGAATGCGCATGTTCGAAGTAGACCAGGATGCCGCGTTCATGGAGCGGGACCCTCATCCGACTCCGCCAAAGCCCGTCGCTTGCGACGGGCGTCCTACGGGACGCCCTATGGCGGGGCCACCTTCTCCCGCGCGCGGGAGAAGGGAGAACACGACGGTCGCGGAATAAAAAAAGGAAGGGCGCTTCCTTCTCCCACAGGGTGGGAGAAGGTGGCCCGGCGAAGCCGGGTCGGATGAGGGCCCAAGGGAACACACATGGCCAAGAAACCCGGCGGCAAGTCCGTCAAGATCGAGACGCTCACTCACGCCGAGGCGGCGCGGAAAAATATTCCGACGGCGGAATATCAGTCGCTGAACGAGCGGATCGAGGAGAGCCAGCCCTTTCCGCCCAAGCATTTTCCGCGCGCGGCGCCGCTGGCCGAGGGCGAGACGCGCGAGCGCGACGCGGATCTCGATCCGCAGATCGTCTGGCGCGGGGCGCGCATTCGCCTGTCCAAGGAGCAGGCGCGGCAGCTTCTCGACAAGGGCGAGGTCGAGATCGGCGATGCGCAGCTCGTGTGGCGCGGCAAGGATCGGCAGGACTGGTCCGATCTCGTGGTGAATGCGCCGCCGCTCTATATTCAGGAGAAAATCCATCCCAAGGCGATCATCGACGATCTGAAGCGCCGCGCCGAGGAGACGCAGAAGGCGGAGAGCGAGGCGCCCGATCTCTTCGCCGATTTCAACGGGCTCGACGACCCGCAAGCGCGCACGGATTTCTACCAGCACGACCAGCATTGGTCGAACCGCTTCATCCTGGGGGATTCGCTCGCGGTGATGGCGAGCCTCGCCGAGCGCGAGGCGCTGCGCGGAAAAGTGCAGTGCATTTATTTCGATCCGCCCTATGGCATCAAATTCAACAGCAATTGGCAGGTCTCGACTCTCTCTCGCGACGTGAAGGACGGCAAGCAGCAGGATATTTCCCGCGAGCCCGAGCAGATCAAGGCGTTCCGCGACACATGGAAGGAGGGGATACACTCCTATCTCACCTATCTGCGCGACCGGCTGACATTGGCCAAGGAGCTGCTCGCCGAGAGCGGCTCGATCTTCGTGCAGATCGGCGACGAGAATGTGCATCGCGTGCGGGCGGTGATGGATGAGGTGTTTGGGGAGGGGAATTGCCTCTCTCAAATTTCGTATCAAAAAACAACGGGAGCAACCTCGGACTTCCTGCCGGGAACGCTCGATTACATTTTGTGGTTCGCAAAAAATAAGCAAGCCGCGAAATTTCGGCCTTTGTTTCAAATGAAGGCTGCGGGCGAGGAGGGGGCAACAAAATACCGCAAAATCCTATACGTCGACGGCACCAGAGAACCTGCCGCATCAACCGACCTCGGACTTACGCAACAGGTGCAAAGAGGTGGCAGACTTTACACCGACGATAATCTAACGAGCCAGAGCATGGGGCGTGCGAAAGGCGAGGGTGCGGCGTCCTGGTTCAGCGTCCCTTTCGAAGGACGCCAGTTCACTCCGACCTTGCAGGCGCGGTGGAAGACAAACGAGGAGGGCCTACGGCGACTCCTATATTCAAGTCGTGTCGAACCTAGCCAAAACATCTTGCGCTACGTTCGTTACCTCGAAGACTTTCCCGCATTCGGTTTGACCGACCTTTGGCGCGATATTGGCGGCATACAGAGCCGACTCGATCCAAAAATTTACGTTGTCCAGACCTCCACGCTGGCTGTCCAACGGTGCATTCTCATGACCACCGACCCCGGCGATCTGGTGCTCGATCCCACCTGCGGCTCGGGCACGAGCGCTCATGTCGCCGAGCAATGGGGCCGCCGCTGGATCACCATCGACACCTCCCGCGTCGCTCTGGCGCTCGCGCGCACCCGCCTGATGAGCGCGCGCTATCCCTATTATCTGCTCGCCGACTCGCCCGAGGGCCGGCGCAAGGAGCAGGAGGTCTCCGGCAAAATCCTGCCCGAGGCGCGGACGCAGGGCGATCTGCGCCAGGGCTTCGTCTATGAGCGCGCGCCGCATGTGACCTTGAAGTCGATCGCCAATAATGAGCAGATCGATGCGATCTACGACAAATGGCAGGCTCTCATCGCGCCGCTTCTTCGTGATCTTAGTGTCCTTTGTGGTGAAGACTTCCACCACGAAGACACAAAGGACACGAAGGAATGGTTGGTTCCTCGCGAATTTCCCGCGGCGTGGCCGGAAGCCGCGAAGCAGCTACACGCCCAATTCTGGGAGGCGCGCATCGCGCGGCAGAAGGAGATCGACGCCTCGATCGCCAAGGCCGCCGATGTCGAGCTGCTGTACGACCGGCCCTATGAGGACAAATCCCGCGTGCGCGTCGCCGGGCCTTTCACGGTGGAGAGCCTGTCGCCGCATCGCGTCGCGCCGGCCGACGAGGAGGAGCTGATCGATTTCCTCGAGGCCGACGAGGGCGCGCGGCGGCGCCTGCACAAGGCCATGCCGCCGACCGATTTCGCCGAAATGACGCTCGAGCATTTGCGCACCGCCGGCGTGCATCAGAGCGAGAAGCGCGACTCGATCCGCTTCACCGCGCTCACCCCCTGGCCCGGCGAATATGTGGCGGCGGAAGGCCGCTTCATGGAGGGAGAAACGGAGCGGCGCGCGGCGATCTTCATTGGCCCCGAGTTCGGCTCGGTGTCGCGCGTCGATCTCGCCGCCGCGGCGCGCGAGGCGGTGGATGCGCGCTTCGACGCGCTGATCGCCTGCGCCTTCGCCTTCGACGCCCATGCGAGCGAGGTGACGAAGCTCGGGCCGCTGCCGATCCTCAAAGCGAAGATGAACCCTGATCTGCATATGGCCGGCGATCTGAAGAACACCGGCAAGGGGAATTTGTTCGTCGTGTTCGGCGAGCCGGACATCGACATATTGCACGAGGCCGACGGGCGGGTGAAAGTGAAGGTGAAGGGCGTCGATATCTTCGATCCCAACACGGGCGAGATCAGGAGCGACGACACCAAGGGGATCGCCGCCTGGTTCGTCGACACGAATTACAATGAGGAGAGCTTCTTCGTCCGCCACGCCTATTTTCTCGGCGCGAACGATCCGTATAAGAGCCTGAAGACGGCCTTGCAGGCGGAGATCGACAAGGAGGCCTGGGAGACGCTGTATCGCGACGTCTCACGGTCCTTCGCGCGCCCGGCGACGGGGAAGATCGCGGTGAAGGTGATCAATCACTTCGGGGATGAGGTGATGAAGGTTTTCAGGGTGTGAGGTAAGTCGCCGTATCGAAATCTCTTATCCTGCACTGGGAGGTTTTCATGAAGAGGTATCTGATATTTGTCGCTATGGTCGCGTCATTACTTTCGGCTTCAGCGCAGGCGGAGTTCATCGGCGAACTGGCGTTTACCCCCGCCGGCTGCGAAAAGACTGGTCTTTGCATCATCAAGTCCGACTTCCGTTACAAAGATCCGAACGGTTTGGAGTGGCTGACCAAAACAGGAGACAAGACAGATGGCGCCTCGATACCGCCCTGGGCGCAGCCTTTCGTTGGCCAGCCTTTCGAAAAGCAGTTCTTAAAAGCGGCGGTAATTCATGATCACTATTGTGATCGGCATGTTCGTCCGTGGCGACAGACGCACAGGGTTTTCTATGACGCTCTGGTCGAAAGCGGCTTGGATATAGCAAAAGCAAAGTTGATGTATTACGCTGTATATCTCGGCGGACCAAAGTGGGTCGAATTGATCCCGGGTAAGCCCTGCGGAGGGAATTGTATCTTCAAATATAAGAACGACGCTCTTGTCGGTGGGCCGGGAAGCGCGAATGTTGAAATGGCCCGCGCAAGTCAATATGACGATCCGAATTTTATTGCCGAATTGAAAGAGGCAGAAAATTTGATTGCGGCATCAGGCAATAAAATCAGCCTTGATGACCTCGAAAGACGTGCAAAGGAAAAGAAGCCGGCGGACTTCTACTATTTGCACGGCGATACGGCGGAGATCGATGGCGTCATCCAATGACGCGCGATAGATCGTTTAGTAATTAATATGCCTGGGAATTGGACGCAGAATGGAATTCCGCATCGCCGACACCTTCACCGACTCCCTGGCGCGGCTCCCCGCGCCAGATCAAAAAGCCGTGAAGACCTCGGCCTTCGACCTCCAGACCAATCCCCAAAACCCCGGCCTGCAACTTCATCGCATCGAGAATTCCAAGGACCGGAATTTCTGGTCCGTGCGCGTCAATCGCGACATTCGCATCATCGTCCACAAGACCGAAGCGAGCATGCTGCTCGCCTATGTCGATCATCACGACAAGGCCTATGCCTGGGCCGAGCGGCGGCGGATCGAGGCGCATCCCAAGACCGGCGCCGTGCAGATCGTCGAGGTGCGCGAGCGCGTCGAGGAGCTGCCGCTCTTTGCGCCGCGCGAGAGCGCCGGCACGCCGTCGTCCTTTTCGAGATTGTCGGACGATGAGCTGCTCTCGATCGGCGCGCCGGCGGATTGGCTCGCCGACATTCGCGCGGCGAGCGAGGACGGCTTTCTCGAGCTGGCGCCGCGCCTGCCGGCCGAGGCCGCCGAGGCGCTGCTGCAATATGCGACGACCGGCCTGCTGGCGCGCCCCGCGCCCGCGCCCGCCGATCCTTACGCCCATCCGGACGCGCTGCGGCGGTTCCGCGTCGTGGAGAATATCGAGGAGCTGGCGCAGGCGCTCGATGCGCCTTGGGACAAATGGGCGGTGTTCCTGCACCCGTCGCAGCGAGATCTCGTCGAGCGGAACTATTCCGGCCCGGCGCGCGTCGCCGGCTCGGCCGGCACGGGCAAGAGCGTCGTCGCCGTGCATCGCGCCGTGCGGCTGGCGCGCGCTTCGGTCCATGCCCGCGTGCTGCTGGCGACTTTCTCCGATCCGCTCGCCGCCGCGCTCGAGCGCAAGGTCCGGCTGCTCGCCGGCGCCGACGCCGGGCTGCTGTCGCGCATCAGAGTCGCCTCGCTTCCGATCATCGCCTCCGAGCTTTTCGAGCTGGCGCATGGCCATCGCCCCCATGTCGCGGCACCGGACCGGCTCGCTCGCGCTCTGGAGAAGGCCGCAGCGGCCGAGGGGTCGGTCAATCTGAATTTCCTGCGCTCGGAATGGACGCATGTCGTCGACGCCTGGCAGGTCGAGGATTGCGCCGCCTATCTCGCGGTTCCGCGTCTCGGCCGTAAGAACCGGCTCGGCTCCAAGCAGCGCGAGCGTCTATGGCCGATCTTCGCGGCGGCGCGGGAGAGCCTCGAGACGCGCGGTTTCCACACTTGGCCGGGCGTGTTTTCCGCGGTGACGCGGCATTATGCGGAGCGGACGGAAAAGCCCTTCACCCATGTCGTCGTCGACGAGGCGCAGGATCTCGGCGTTCCGGAGCTGCGCTTCGTCGCCGCCGTGGCGAGCGCGGGCGAGAACGGCCTGTTCTTCGCGGGCGATCTCGGTCAGCGCATCTTTCAGCAGCCCTTCTCCTGGGGCGCGCTCGGCGTCGACATTCGCGGGCGCTCGTCCTGCCTGAAGGTGAATTATCGCACCTCGCATCAAATCCGTCGCGCCGCGGATCGGCTCTTGCCGAAAGAGATTCACGACGTCGACGGCGTGGCCGAAGCGCGCGGCGGCACGGTCTCGGTCTTCAACGGCGTCGAGCCGCGCGTGCTCGTTGCGCCCGACGCAGCCGCAGAGATCGACGCGGTCGCCGCCTTCCTGATGGAAGCTCTCGCCAGCGGCGTCGATGCGAGCGAGATCGGCGTCTTCACGCGCAGGACCGAGGAGCTTTCGCGGGCGCGGGCTTCCGTCGCGGCGGCTGGCCGCGAGCCGATGGAGCTGTCCGAGCGCGGCGACGATCCGGGCGAGCGCATCTCGATCGGCGTGATGCATCTCGCCAAGGGGCTCGAGTTCAAGGCCGTGGCGGTGATGGCCTGCGACGACGAAATCCTTCCGCTGCAATCCCGCATCGACTCGGTCGCCGACGAGGTCGAGCTCGAGGATGTTTATGAGACAGAACGACAACTGCTCTATGTCGCCGCGACGCGCGCGCGGGACCGGCTGCTGATCAGCGGCGTTACGCCGGGCTCGGAATTCCTGCGGGATTTCACGTGATTATCACGACTCTGGACACCCACTACAGCATGAGCACATCCGCCGCGTCCCGCAGCGTGTCTCTCGCTATATCGGCGACATGGCGGTGATGGGTGAAGAGGATCGCCTGGCGTGCGCGACCGAATTCGGCGAGCAGGCCGAGCGCGCAGGCGACGCGCGCTTCGTCGAAGCTCGCGAGAAGATCGTCGCCGACGAAGGGCAGGGGCTGCGCGTCGCGCAGCTCGAGCAGGGCGAGGCGCAGCGACAAGAACAATTGGTCGCGCGCGCCTTCGCTCATTCCGGCGACCGGCACGCGCACGCCGTCAGGGCGGAGTCCCGCCAAGGTCGGAGCGTCGCCCTCGTCATAATCGACGCAGAGCCCTTTGAAGGCGCCGGCCGTCGCCAGCGCGAACAAAGCGGAGGCGCGCAGGATCAGCGGGTCCTGCACCGCGGCGCGATGGCGCTCTATGGCCCGCGCGGCGAGGCGGGCGGCGGCGGCGCGCGTGATCCAGCGCTCCGCGACGCTCAGCAGTTCCGCGCCGGCCTCGGCTTTCTCATGCGCGGCGGCTTCGGCGTCCCGTCCTGCGGCCAGTCGCTCGCGCGCCGTCTCCGCCTCGTGCCGAAGCTTGGCGGCCGCTTCTATATCGGCGAGGAGCTGGCTTTGATCGACGCTCAGGCGCTCGATCTCCGTCGGCAGCAGATCGGCGTCGAGACCGTCCTGCTCGGCGCGCAGCGTCTCTTCGTTGTAGCCATCGCCGATCTCGACGAGATCGCGGCGAATGAATTCGATCTCTTTCACCACTTCTTGCCGCCGCTCGAGACGCGGCAGCGCGGCTGCGAGGGAGGCGGGAGAGCCGAGGCCGAGCGCGAGGCGCGCCCGCTCCAGAATCGTGTCGATCCTCGCCTTCTGCGTCATCAGCGAGGCGCGCGCGACCGCGCGTTTGTCGATCGCCGCCGTCAGCGCGTCGCGTTGGCTTTGCATCTTGCGCGCCGTTTCGAGACGCGCGATGACGGCGTCGAGAGCCGCCAGTGGCACGCTGCTATCGATGTCCGGCGCCGTCGCCGCGATGAGGCGAGCGACGTCGGCGGCGAAAGCCGCCATATCCTCCTCCATCCGGGAGATGCGGCGGCTCAATTCCTCGAAGTCCTTCTTTTGCACGGGCACGTCGCGCCAGATCGCCAGCGCCGCCTCGGCCTCGGCGATCGTCGCATCGGCGGCGAGGCCGATCGCGCTCATCCGCGTCGGCCATTGCGAGCGCGCCGCCTCGAGTGTCTCGAGCGCGCGCGATTTCGCGGCTTCGCGTCGCTCGACATCCTCCTGCGCATGCTGCCGGCGTATGGCGCGTTCGCGCGCCCCGGTCCAGATTCGTTGCAGGCGGGCGAGTCGGCTCGACGCATCCTTGTGCAGCAACTCGATCGGCATGGACGGATCGTCGACGCCGCCGAGGTCCAGAACGAGCCGCGCCAATGCGCCGCGATGCGCCGCGAGCTTGCCCTCGATCGCCGCCGCCTCGCATCCGCGATCCGAAAGACGCCGCCGTCGCTCCGTCAATTCGCCGATTTGCGTCATCCAATGCGCCATCGCCGCGGGCGCGCGCGGGACGACGCCGCTGCGGCTCCACAATTCTATCCAGGCGGCTTGGGCCGCTGATTTTCGCTCGTCGAGCGCCGCCTGCGCGTCGAGCAGCTTGGCGAGCTTGCTCTGCTCGTGCGCGAGCCGCTCGCGCGCGGTCTCGAGACGAGAGGCGCGGTCGGCGTCGGAGAGGAGAACATCGGTGACGGTGTCGATTTCGCGCGTCTCGGCGCGTAGTCTGACGAAATTCTCGCGCCGCTCGGACGGCGCGCCGTCGAGAGACGCTTCGAGCGCCGCGCCGGCGGCGTCGCGGCGGGCGCGAGCCGCGAGCAAATCCTCTCTTGTCGCGGCCGCCCCGGCGCGCGAATGCCGCTCGATCTCGCCTTCGATTTCGGCGAGCGTCGCGCGCGCCGCAGCCATATCGGCGGCCGAGCGCTTCTCTTTCTCGGCAATGTCGGCGTCGATGGCGCGCGCCGCCTCTATCGCGCCCTCGTCCGGCAGCGGGCGGCGCGCCAGCTCGTCCAGCGCATTCGCCGGCGGATCGAGCCGCGCCGCATCTTCCGCGATGCGCGCCTCCTCGAGCGCGTCCTGCGCGCGGTCGCGCCGCAGCCGATCGGCGTCGCCGGCCACTTCGGCGAAGGCCTCGAGACGCCGCGAGAACGGCTCTGGATCGGCGACATAGGCTCCGTTCTCCTCGGCGCCTTCCAGCTCCCGCTGCTTCTGACGCGCCAGTTCCAGTTCGCCCAGCGCATCGGCGCAGCGCTCCTCGGCGTGCCGGCGTTCATCGACGGCCTCGCGCGCGGCGGCCAGGGCGGGATCGGTCGGCATGCGCGCGAGGAGCTGCTCGAAGGAGGCGAAGCCGAGCCGGCGCGCGGTTTCGGTCAGCGCGTCGCCGGCGATGCGCTGCTCGCCTTGGCGCTTGGGCAGATCGGACTGCGCCTTGCGCACGGCGCCGAGCCGCTCGCGCAGCTTCTGCGCTTCGGCGTCTTGCGCTAGCAGCGTTTCGTCCACGGCGAGGGCGGCGATCGTCGCCCGATCCTCGGCGTCGTCGGCGGCGTAGCCGGCGAGCTTCTCGTCGAGCGTTTCGGCGTCCTTCCAGGCCGTGCGCCAGCGCGCCGTCTCTTCGGCGGCGACCGGGGGGAGGTCGGCGAAATCCGCCAATTCCTCGCTCGACCCGGCGAGGCGTGACAGGCGCGGCCGAGTGCGCGTCGCGCGCCGACGAAGGGCGAGGGCGCGGCCGATTTCCTCATGCGCGCCGCGCAGCGCGTCGCATTTGCGCCGCGCCTCCTCGACCGCCTCGTCGGCGGCCTTCAGAGCGTCGGCGGTGACGATGGCGTCGCGCAGGAGCTTCTCCGCATTGTCGAAGCGAGCGGCGGCGATATAAAACTCCTTCGAGGAGGCGCGGCGCGCTCCGAACAGCGCTTCCGCCTCCGCATCGAGCCGGGCGCGCAGCCGCGACAGGGCGGAAAGCTGAGCGGAGGAGGCCGCGAGCGTCTCCGCCAGCCGCCCGCCGGCCTTCAGCAATTCCTGGCCGCCGTCGCGCAGCGCGCGGGCGGTGAGGCCGAATTCGGCGAAGAAGCTCTCGCGCGTCGCGGCGCCCAGTAGCGGCGCCAGCAGCTCGTCGTCGAGCGGCTTGTCGGCCTCGTCGAGAAGCGTGTTCTTGTCGCCCTTGCGGCGCCGGAAGCTCAGCGCCGCGCCGTCGACGAGACGCAGACGCGCGCCGATCCGCAGCGTCCGGCTCTCATGAAGAAAATCATAGGCGGTGCGCTTGCCGAAGCCGAACAGAAGATCGCCTATGCCGGCGAGCGCCGAGGTCTTGCCCGCCTCATTGGCGCCGAGAACGATATGCAGCCGCGCGTCGGGCCGAAAGGTCAGCGCGCGATCGGTGAAGGCGCCATAGCGCTCGAAACGCAGCTCCTCGATCCTCACGCGGCGTCCTCCTGATCGAGCGCGCCAAGCAGAAGATCGCGGGCAGTCTCGGCGAGCCGCGCCAGCGCCGCCGGATCGGCCGGAAATTCGGCGCGCAGGCCGCGCGGCAGCTTGTCGCTCACAAGCTCGGCCAGCTCGGCCAGCGTCGCCTCGAAGCCGGGATCGGCGGCGGCCTCGCGCAGCAGCGTCTCGAGGTCGAGCGCGTCCGGCGCGGCGGGCGCTCGCGCGCGGGCTGGCGGGCGCGTCGCGATCTCCAGCCTTTCGACCCAGCAATCCTCGGCGAGGCGGAAGCCGAGCGCGCGCGATTCCTGCTCCAGCGTCTCGCGCCCCGCGACGAGGCGCTCGTGCAGCGGCGTCGCGCCGACGAGGCGGATGCGGGCGGCGAGCGGCCGCGCCTCGGCTTGCGCATGGATGGCGCCGAGGCGCGCCTCTATGCGGGCGAGCGCTGCGGCCTCGTCGACGCAATCGTCGATCTCGACGTGCTCATGCGCCCAGCGGGCGGCGTCGAGCGAGACCGGCGTCGCCTCGACGATGCGTCCGTCGTCGACGGTGATCCGCATCGCGCCCTTCGCGCCCGTCTCTTTGACGCTCCGCCCCTGAATATTGCCGGGATAGACGATCCATGGATCGCGCGCGACGATCTCCGACGCATGGACATGGCCGAGCGCCCAATAATCATAGCCGAAGCGCGCGAGATCCTCGACCGTGCAGGGCGCATAGGCGGTGTGGCCGCGCGAGCCGTCGAGCGCCGTATGCAGAACGCCGATGTTGAGCCAGCCCTCGCGCCGCTCGGGATAGCTCGCGACGAAGGCTCCGTCGACGAGACGCGTGCCGAAGCTGCGGCCATGCAGAGCGACGCGTCGCTGCTCGTCGAGCAGCGTCTCGGCGCGTGACGAGGAGAAGATTCGCACGCTCGGCGGATAGGGCAGGGACTTCGACATGAGGCTGTCGGCGTCGTGATTGCCCTTGACGATGAAGGTTGGAATTCCCTTGCGGTCGAGCCGGCCGAGCGCGCGCGCGAAGAAGAGGCCGGTGGTCACATCCTTCCAATCGCCGTCGAAAATATCGCCGGAGATCAAGACGAAAGCCGCGTCGGCTGAGATCGCCTCGTCGATCAGCGCCTCGACGGCGCGCCGCCCCGCTTGGGCGAAACGCGCCGCGACGGCAGGGTCCTTGACGCCGAGACCGGCGAGCGGGCTGTCGATATGGAGGTCGGCCGCATGAAGAAAACAGAATCGCATGAGGAAAAATCTCAGATTTGGGAGTCGGGTCGAACCCGGCACGCCTTTGTGGCGCAGACGAATCCGTCCCCGGCGCCATCATCGTAGCCGATCTGCTCGAATGCGTCACACAGGGCGCGGCTCGCGGTTCGGCTGACGGAGCGGCGCGCGGCGGGAATGCTGTCGTTCACAGCATAAGAGCTTAGAGGATAAATAGAACATTGCTCGTATTCGGCTAAAAAGCCCGATCTTGGCAGGATAGTTGCGTTAACTATATATTTTTCTTCTAAAAATTTGCCGAATTCGACCTTGCGGAACCTGAACCGCATCCATATCTCGTCGATTGGTCGCGGCTATCCCAGTCGAAAAGCGGCCGCCATGGAGGGATTAGGGCCCCTCCACAGCGGCCTGACCAAACGATGATCCTAGGGAGATCACCATATGGCTAACAAAGGGACTATCACGTCTCCGCACCAAGCGGAATCCATCCAGAACGCCTGCCGCCTGCGCTTCGATCTCTGCGCGACGCGAGGGCCCAAACACCTCGGTCGTTTGGACCCGATCTGCGTTCAGACCGCATCCGATCCGTCGCCGACGCGACATGCCAGTCCGGCGATCACCGGATGCGATGCCGCGGGTCTTTTTGTGGTCGTCAGCGCTCGCGAACAGCTCCCTTTCCACCTTCGCGCTCTGCCGCTCCGCACGCCTGCCGCCTATCTTCTCCTCAACGACGATTGGGCGGATGTCGTCATGGCGCGTGCGGGCGAGACGCTCGATGTGCGCAATCGTCTCGCTCATCACATGCGGGACCGCGAATTCGCTTGGTGCACGCGCGCGGCCATCATCTATGGCCCTGCGGTGGACAAGCGGATCGCTCACGCGTTGCAGTATTTTTTGCACAGCCATCTCGTCGCCGCCGGACGCTGCGACGTCATGTCTGGCGTGGACGCCAATCCTCCGTCGAGGACGGCTTTCCAGGCCGCGCTGCCGTTGTTCGAGCGAGCGCGTCTCTATCTCTCGGTGGCGGGCGTCGATCTCCTCGAGGAGAGGACCGTCCACGACTCCGAGCGCGCCATTGAGTCGGACGACCTCGACGGATTCGTGACGCCCTTCGATGCGGGCCGCGTCTGGATCCTGAGAGACATGGGCTATAGAGCCGCCGTCGCCGAAGCGGGCGGGCGTTGGGCTGTTCTCGCCGGATCGGAAATCCGCGCCCAGGCGCAGCCGTCGGCGCGGCCGCGCGACATTCGCGTCCGCGAGGAGCTCGCTCGCGACCGTGCGCTCGAACCGGTGCACGGCCGGCCGGACGTCCGTGTTCTGTCGAGAGACGTCCCCGTCCGGTCGCTCGACGACGCCGGCAAGCTCGTGTTGGGCAGCCCGCGCAGCGTGACGCGCGCGTGGGAAGAGATCCGCCTCGACGCGCGCTCCGCTTTCCGAGCCTGACGCAACCCCGCAATTCTATCGCGTGCGGCCGCGGCGACGCGGCCGCACGCGCCTCGGTTGCGTCTGCGCATCACCAAGCCATGTGGTCTAGCCGCGCCGATTCTTCGTCGGCAGCCGAAGATCGCGACTTCGGGCGCTCATTCGAGGACCAGGCAAACTCCGACCCGCCGAGTGGATTCCGACATGTCGAGATTCGACGCGCCCCCGATGGGCGCGATCAGGAGAGTTGCGCCATGAAGCCTTGCAATATTGCTGAAACCCATTGCGCGTCGCCGCCTTCTTTCACCCGGTGGCGCGCTGTCTCTGCTCTCGCCTTCACGAGCGCCCAAGCGCATGAGCTGACGCGAGATCTCGCGCGCCTCTTCGACGGCGCGGACCTTTGCGACTCCTGTCGCGACAGGGTGGCTGCCGCAGTCGGTGGCGCCATTCGTATCGCTCGGGACCAGGGCGCCTCGATCGCAGACGTCGACGCGGCGATGAGCCTCACGCTGCTTCATGCGCTCCGCGGGGACGCGGCCGCTCGCGAGATCGTCATTTTCGGTCTGCGGCGCCGGCGATCCGCCGATTCCGATCTCATCGCGGATAGCTGGCGCATGGCGACTGCGTTTCAGAAGACGTGCGCATCGCGTTCCGCACATCGTCGCCGCCCCCGCATGATTCTACGGCAGAGACGATGGCGTCGAATGCCGATCGCTCGTGGTCGATGAGCCGGACGCCACGACGGTGAGTCCTTTCGAGCATGGAGGTTTCATAATGCGTAGTGCAATCTTTCTGGGCGACGATCCGAAGCAGATCATTCGAAGAACGCGCGCCCTGTCGGATGATATCGCCCGTATCCTCGCGGATGGTGTTCCTGCGGAAAGCGATCTCGCCGAGGCGCCCATCTTGGACCATTGGGTTGTCATTGGGCGCAGGACGCCCGCTCTCGCGGGAGCGGTTGCCGGTCATCCCGTGCTCGGTGATCGCAGCATCATCACCTCCGATCTGTTCGCGCTCGACGACGAAGCCGGCTGGGCGCGCACGGCGGGCCGCTTCTATCGCCTCGGTCGTCCCGGCGGCGCCGCGTGCGGGAGGGACCAATGAGAAAGCTCTCGCACGTAAAGGGAAACGACGACGACCTCTTCGACCGCCCCGACGATGACGACGACGCGGTCGGATCGGCCGGCGTCGCCGACGCGCTGGCCTTGGCCTGCCTGCGGGCAGCCCTGCCGGCCGATCTGCGCCGGCGGATCCGTTGCGGCGACACGATCGCCGCGGTCGTTCAGGCCCCCGGCGCCGACTGGTGCGACGCTCTGGCGCGCGCCGCCCGGAAGGATGCGATGCGGACCGTCTCGCTCGCGCGGGACGGTTCCTACCGCCGCGACCACGATCCCGCCCGCGGCAATGACGCCGTCGCCGCCGACCTCGCGCGTGGGCGATCCGTCGTCGGCGTCTCTCAGGATCCGAAAAGGTTCCTGCCTTCGACGCTCATCGCCGTCGCCGATGCAGACGTCCACGTCCGCGCTCCCGACGCCAAAGTCCTGCGGTCGCTGCTGCGGAAAAGCGCGAGCGGACGCATTCCTGACGCGCTCCCCGACGTCTCGACGCTCAACTTCCATGAGATCGTGGCCTGTTTCCGCTCGGGCGCGGCGGCGCGCGACGTCGTCGACCGGCTCGCCGCCGTCGCGAAGCGCAAGGCCGTCGACCGGACGGGCGACGGCCCGTCTTTGCAGGATCTTCCGTGGGTTCCCGCCGGCGCGATGCGTTGGGGCCTGTCCCTCGCCGCGGCCGTCGCCGCCCACCGCGCCGGCACGGCGTGGCCCAAGGACTGCTCGGCTCTGTTCCACGGGCCGCCCGGCACGGGGAAGACTCTCTTCGCGAGCGCCGTCGCGAAATCCTGCGGGCTGAATTTCATCGCCACCAGCCCCAGCGAGTGGTTTCGCAACACCACGGGGCTCAACGACGTCGTGACCGCCTTCATGCGATCGTGGGACGCCGCGCGCGCGGCGCGCCCGGCGCTTTTTTTCATTGACGAGATCGACGGACTTCCTGATCGCGCGAAACTCGACGCCGACCGGCTGAGCTGGTGGGCGCCGCTGCTCGACGCCGTCCTGCTCGCGCTTTCCGGCGGCCCCGACTCCGAGCGGGACGGACTCGTCGTCTGCGCGGCGACCAATCACCCCGAGAAAATCGATCCCGCATTGCTGCGACCGGGGCGCATCGGACGGCTGATTGAGATCGGGCCGCCCGACGCGCTAGGCCTCGCTGCCGTGCTGCGCCATCACCTCGGGACCGCGCTCACCGACGTTGATCTCGTCCCGGCGGCGAGCCTCGCGCCTGGAGCCACTCCCGCGCAGGCCGCGCAATGGGCCGACGACGTATTGTGGCTCGCCCGTGACGCCGGGCGTCCGCCGACGCTAGACGATTTGCTGCGCATCATCGCGCCGCCGGACGATCGGACCCCGGCGGATCGCCGCGTCGCCGCCGTCCATGAGGCGGGGCACTGCGTCGCCTATCGGGAGGCCGGAATGCAGATCGCATCGGCCTCGATCATCCCGCGCGGCGCATCCGGAGGGGAAACGCGCGCCGCCGGGCGACGACCTGAATTCCCGACCAGGGCCGATCTCGACGCCGGCGTCATGATCCTGCTCGCGGGGCGGGCCGCCGAAGAAGCTATTCTCGGCGCGGCGTCGACCGGCGCGGTGGCGGATCTCGCAGTGGCGACGCGCGCGCTCGCCGAGGGCCACGCCGCGCATGGACTGGGGGCAACGCTGCTGCATCGAAGCGATGCGGCCGGATCGCTCGCCTATGACCGCGATCTGCGCGACATCGTCGAGGCGGACCTCTCCCGTCTCTATGCGCAATCGCTCGCCCTGACGCGCAGGCGGCGCGCCGACGTCGAGCGGATCGCCGAGGCGCTGCTCGCGCGGAGATTTCTCACCGGCGACGATATCGCGGCGCTCGTCACGGCCTCCGGACGCCGCGGCCGCGGCCCGAAAGCGCGCGGGAGGGACGCATGATCAAAGACGGCGAATGTTGCTACGACGTCGTCAAGTGCCTTTGGATTCGGAGTTCGTTTTGGTTTCCATCCTGCTGCATTGTTGGCCGACGGCGTAATCCCCGGAAGGCGCGATTGACAGGCTGATGGTTACGAAATAGCTTAGTTTATGCTTACGCGTAACGTGCCGTCAGGCACGTGGCCCGGCGCTTCGCTAGGTCTAACTTTATTGTCCTCACTTGCGGCCTCGGAAGACGGCTTTGCGCCATCGTCCGTGGGACCGCTCCGCTCGATGGCGCAAAGCCGTCTTCCGAGTCCTTAAAGGTAAGCACTTGTTGCCTTTCGTCGAAGAAATCGACGCCGAACGAATCCACGTGAAGGAGCCGTTCGACGTCGTGTTGTTGTGCGGCGGGGAATACGGCGATATTGGAGACCCTGTCCCGAAATCTCTTAGGGACGCTTTCCTCAAAGCGCTTCCTCCAAAGCCCTTGAGGGATCGGGAATTGATCCAGGCGGAGGACATCACGAAGCAATATGATTTCCATAAAAGCTACGACGACATACTCATATTCGAGACGGATCTCGCTCAGATCGTTGAGCTAATCATCATTTTTTGCGAAAGTGCCGGCAGCCTCGCCGAACTCGGAGCTTTTTCCGTGATCGACGAGATCATGAAGCGCTTGTTCGTCGTGATCAGAGAAGAGCACTGGAATGAGCCGTCATTCGTAAAACTCGGACCACTTCGGCGCATCGAGCGCGAAGTCGGTCGCGAGGCGATCCATGTAATTGCAGACCACGACGTTGGCCTGGAAGGAAAATCCGCCGCAAAAGTGGACAAGAAAAAGCTAGTGGAAATGTTGGAGGGGCCTCTGGAAAGCCGGGTCAATACAGCCCGAGAGCCGACCACCTTCGACCCTCGTCGAGCGGGGCATGTGATAAAACTAATTGTAGGACTGGTACAGGAATATGGAGCGCTCACTCTGCGGGAGATATCATGGCTGCTGAAGGTTCTAGGGGCCGAGAAGAGCGATGACCAGATTCGTGGGTATCTATGTTGCGCGGCTGCTGTTGACTGGCTCACAACTGTTTCGAAGGGAACGAATGACTACTACGTGCAGACTGCAAGCAGTATAGCAAAGGGCGTAGACGCGGCGACGTTGCCTGTAAAAGAAGGAGCCAAGGATACAAGCAAAATGCGACGTCGAGCAGTGATCAGAGAACATTGGAAGGAGAAAGACAAGCTAAGGTTTGCCGCAATCCTGCAAGCAGCTAAAGGAACGCAACGTGTCTGACGTGGTTCAGGCACTCGTGGCCGCTTCGGGTCTTAGCGAACGCGACGTTCGAACGATCATCGCAACAGCGCCGTCCCGCTACAAGACATATTCGATACCTAAAAGGCGCGGTGGCGAAAGAATCATATCGCAGCCGGCGCGAGAAGTTAAATTCCTCCAGAGGATCCTTGTTGAAGAGATACTGTCCCGACTCCCCGTTCATGACGCGGCAATGGCTTACCGGGAGGGCCGGTCGATAAGAGATAACGCTGCTGTTCATGCCGGTGGTGGAGCAATCCTCAAGTTCGACTTCGCCGACTTCTTCCCCTCGATTAAAGCCGACGACTGGGCGGCGTATTGCCGCCGGCATTCGGTGTTCAAGGACATAGACGATATATGTCTGAGCGCAAACTTATTGTTCCGGCGAACGAAATACGGCTCAGTAATGCGCCTCGCAATTGGTGCGCCGTCATCGCCCCATCTTTCAAACATCCTGATGAGAGAGTTCGACCAGCGCGTTACCGAAGCCGTTGCCAAGGAGAAAGTCAAGTACACCCGCTACGCTGATGACCTGACGTTTTCCGCGAAGCGAGCTCATAATCTTATTGGCATAGAGCGCATGCTCAGACGCATTGTTCGGGAAGTCGCCTCGCCGCACTTGCGTCTGAATGAGGATAAAACGGTCCTTGCGACAAGAAAGTACCGGCGAGTCGTAACTGGCTTGGTCCTCGCTGATAATGGAAAGGTGTCACTGGGACGGGATCGGAAAAGAGATATCCGCGCCGCGTTGCACCATTACGCGCTCGGGCAGCTCAATGGCCATGAAACCGCGCATCTTTCTGGCCTTCTAGCCTTCGTCAACGCGATTGAGCCTGAGTTTCTTGAGCGGTTGGTCGACAAATATGGCTCGGCTGTGATCGAGCGCATTAAGGCAAGATTTCCCCCGACAGCTAACTGCCAGCAGCCTCACGACCCAATAATCTAATTCAATTTCCGAGAATAAAAAAGGAGGCCGAATTGCATAGAAACCTTCCCTTTGCTATCCCCACATCCCCCGCATCTTCGCCCGCACATCGACCCGCAGCCCACCCCCGGCGAGACGCTCGCCCGCGGCCGCCACGGCCGGCCAGCTCACGCAATTAAAATACCGCAGCATCTCCGTCGAAATGAATCGCGTGCGCGCGGCGTAGACATGCCGGTCACCCTGCGCCGGCTGGCCATGGGTGAAAAATCGCTGCGGCGTCACCAGGCGCAGGCTGTCCTTCGCGCGCCTCATCGCGACATAGAGCAGCCGGCGCTCCTCCTCTATCTCCGCCGCCGTGCCCGTCGCGAGATCGGAAGGGATGCAGCCGTCGACGGCGTTCAGCACGAAGACCGACTTCCACTCCTGCCCCTTGGCCGAATGGATCGTCGAGAGGATGAGATAATCCTCGTCGCGCAGAGGCGGGCCCGCCTCGTCGCTGGTCGCGTCCGGCGGGTCGAGCGTCAGCTCGGTGAGGAAGCGCTCGCGCGAGGGATAGCAGGCGGCGATCTGCTCGAGCTGCACGAGATCGGCGAGGCGACTCGGCGCGTCCTCGTGCAGCCGCTCGAGATGCGGCTCATACCAGCGGCGCACCGCCTCCATTTCCGCCGGCCAGCCCTCTCTCGCGTGCAGCGTTTGCAGCGTTGCGACGAGGCCGCGCCACTCTTCCCCGGCGCGCGGCGGCGTCGGCGCGTCGGCGAGACAGGCGAGCGGGTCCGGGCGCTCGATGAGGAAATCGAGAATCTTCTGCGCGGATGAGGGGCCGACGCCGGGCAGAATTTGCAGAATGCGAAAACCGGCGACGCGATCGCGCGGGTTCTGCGCGAAGCGCAGCAGAGCGAGAACATCCTTCACATGGGCGCTGTCGAGGAACTTCAGCCCGCCGAATTTCACGAAGGGAATGTTTCGACGCGCGAGCTCCAGCTCCAACATGGCGCTGTGATGCGAGGCGCGGAACAGCGCCGCCTGCTGCTTCAGCGTCATGCCGCCTTCGCGGGCCTCTAGCACGCGCTCGGCGACGAAGCGCGCCTGATCGCTCTCGTCGCGCACGGTGACGAGCTGCGGCCGCTCGGTGGAGCGACGCTCTGTCCAGAGGTTCTTGGCGTAGCGCTCGGCGGCGAGCGAGATGACGGCGTTGGCCGCGGCGAGGATCGGCTCGGTCGAGCGATAATTGCGGTCGAGCGTGACGACTTCCGCCGGCGGCGTGAAGCTCTTCGGAAACTCCAAAATGTTGCGCACAGTGGCGGCGCGGAAGGAATAGATGGATTGCGCGTCGTCGCCGACGACGGTGAGCCCCTGGCCCTTCGGCTTCAAGGCGAGCAGGATGGAGGCCTGGAGGCGATTGGTGTCCTGATATTCGTCGACGAGAATGTGATCGAAGCGGCCGCCGATCTCCTCGGCGAGGGCTTCGTCCTGCATCATCTGCGCCCAGTAGAGCAGGAGATCATCGTAATCGAGCACATTCTGCGCCTGCTTCGCCTCGACATAGGCGGCGAACAAGCGGCGCAGCTCCTCGTGCCAGCGCGCGCACCAGGGGAAGGCGCCGAGCAGCGCCTGCTCGAGCGGGATTTTGGCGTTCACGGCGCGGGAGTAGATCGCAAGGCACGTTCCCTTTGTGGGGAAGCGGCTCTCGCTCTTGGAGAAGCCGAGCTCGTGGCGGATGAGATTCATCAGATCGGCGGAGTCTTCGCGATCATGGATGGTGAAGGCGGGATCGAGCCCGATGACGCCGGCGTATTCGCGCAGCAGCCTCGCGCCGATCGCGTGAAACGTGCCGGCCCAGGCGAGGACATCGCCGCCGCCCTTGGCGCCCAGCGCCTCGGCGCAGATGCGCTCGACCCGCCGCGTCATCTCGGCGGCGGCGCGGCGGGAGAAGGTCATCAGCAACATGCGCTGTGGATCCGCGCCTCGGACGATGAGATGCGCGACGCGATGGGCGAGCGTGTTGGTCTTGCCGGAGCCGGCGCCCGCGATGATGAGCAGCGGGCCGCCGGCGGAAGCCGACGAGCCGTCAGCAAGCCCGTGCTCGACGGCGCGACGTTGTTCGGCGTTGAGCTTTTCGAGATAGGCGATGGCGGTCATGGGCGAATCGGCAGGGTGAGCGGACTCGGAGACTGAACCATAATTCTTGTTTTGTTCGCAATGGCGGCGTATCTCGGGGGAGGGGGAAGCGAGCTGGTGGCGCGGGTCGAATGTCCGTGAGGCGCCCAAGAAGGACTCGACCACGAATTTGACCGACCGCCTCAGCCCCGGGTTGTCACAAAACTCGATGGTTCTGCCCTCGTCCTTCATTACGAACGACGGATAAATCGGGCCACGCATAGGTAATGATTTTGGCGCGTGTTCCACCCGTGACGATCTCAATTTCCGTTTCAGGCAATGCGTGACCTTGCATACGCTCATAAAAAACGCGGGCCACGTAATTTGCGCTTAAAACAGTCAATTTCATCGCTTGAAAGCCGCGCTGCTTCGCGCTCTCTATGCATTTTCGAAACAGGGAGCTCCCGACGCCTTTTCCGATATAGGCCGAGTCGAGATATATCGCATACAATTCTGCGACTGCTTTGAATGCGGTGGGCCCGATGTCAGCAAACCCTATAATTTTGTCGTCTATAAGTGCTACAAAGACGACATATTCCGAATGCACCAGATGGCCTTTCTCCTCATGAAGCCAATTATCGGCCATTCGATCCGCGGACAGAGTTTTGAGGTGCTCGTCTGCGTAGATGTTTCTGTAAGCGACACGAACCGCGTCCACATGAACGCGGGCTATTTCACGGACGTCGGTTCGCAGCGCATGCCTTATGTGAACTGATCCGATCATGGACGACCTCGCTATCTGTAGGCGTCACGACTCTAGAGGCGACGAAAAACTCGTTCAAACGTTCGCCCTCTCCTTCGAGGGTTTGATACGAAATAGCAACGATTTTGCTAGACTCGGGGTCCAACGTGAGAAGCTGCCTACATTTGTGTGTGTGCCAGAGTTCGCCCTCGCGAATGCGATCGGTATAGATGACGGCGACGGTTTCCGTGTCACTGATAGCGGATTGCTCAACCTGCGATTCATACGCGACTTCGTCGAATGTCGCATGGGCCCAGGCCGAAGCGGCGCGATAAGCATCGATGATCGACTCGCGTCCCTTTACGGGTCCTTTAGGGGAGTCGTAGACGCAGCGCTCGCTCAAATAACTGGCGGCCGCATCGAAGTCGTCGTGCAAGCCCCTCGGCAATACGGATAGTGCATGGCCCGTTCTTCCCCATAATGACAGCGTTGCTGGCCATTGGGCCATGAGTTATCTGAAAGACTTTCAATCGGCATCGGCGGAAACCTTCGTCAGCAGCCGCGCTTCAGCGTCCGTCGGCGAGTAGGCAGCCACAAGCGCGTCGGCGAGTAATGGGCCAAAGTCTCTGCGAAGCGCTCACGCAGCCCCGCCTTTGGACCCCAGCTCGTTTCAGGTAAAATTCGTGTCGGGTCCATAAGGCAAGGGAAATCCCGAAATGGAAACCATGCGCGCGGCGGCATGTCGTCCGCTTTCGAATCGAGGCAAATGGTTCTTTGATCGACGCCAGCGATCTCACCCAGCAGCGCCGCAAGCTCCGCGAAGCTGAGCATGTCAGGATGAGCGACATTGAACACGTCGAAGCCGACCCGATCGCCACTGGCCAATAGGATCACCGCGGCGGCGAGATCGTCATTGTGCACAAATTGGGCGCGTGTTTCGCCATTCCCGGGCAGCAGGACGGGTCGACCCGCCAATTGACGCGTCCAGAACCAGGTTTCGCGATCGGAGCTGTTGCCTGGTCCGAAAATGTACGGCGGCCGGACGATCGCGCAGTGAGCAAACCGGTCTGCCGCCGCGCGATAGGCGGTCTCCACACCGACCTTCCCGAGTCCGTAAGGCCCCCATACGCTCGCTCCCTCGGCAGGCTGATCCTCGCCGGGCGGCTGAGCCGCATTGTCGCTGTAAACCGCGCCGCTCGAAATTACGACGATGCGATCTGTGCGAACAGCCAGCGCTTCGATGAGAAGTTGCGCCTGCACGCCGGTGTAGGCGTTCGTATCCACGACCGCATCGAAGCGCTGGCCTTTCAGGACGCGACAAATATCGCCGCTACGATTTCGGTCCGCTGTGAGTTGGCGCGTGTCGGCGACGAGATGCGAACCACGATTGAGGACCGTCACATGATGGCCGTCCCGAAGAAGCGTGCGCACAACGCCGGCGCCGACAAAGCCCGTGCCTCCCGAAACCAAAACGGCGCCCATAGCTCACTCCTAGAGACGGGCTTGCGCAAAGGTGACTTTGAAGTCCGCCCAGTCTCGAATTATCCGCTCGGCGCCGGCCGCTCTCAATTCAGCGCCGCTGGTCTCAGAGCAGTGTCCGCCGCCAACGAACCCCCAGACGGTCATGCCTGCCGCTCGACCGGCAAGAACGCCATTGACGCTATCCTCGATCACCACGCAGTTCGAGGGCTTTGCCTCCAACTCGCGAGCGGCATATAGGAAAAGGTCCGGAGCCGGCTTTCCTCGTTCCACCAAATCGCCGGAGTAGACATGCGGAGCAAACGTCTCCCACAATCCGACCTTCTCCAATTTGAAGCGAAGCATGGCGGTCTTGCTGGAGCTCGCGACCGCCTTTTTGATCGTGCATTCGCTCACGGTCCGAGCCGCCCCGGCGACCTCAGTGAGTCGTTCCCGCAATGCGGCGCTGTACCGATCGGCGTGCAACTGGGGAAAATTGGCCGGCAGCGGCTTGCCTCGTCGATCTACGCTGTCGGCGCAGAGCGCCGCAAAGAACGCAGGGTCCGGCATTCCCATGAAACGGCGCATGAAGTCGCCAGATTCATAGATAAGGCCATGCTCGGCCAGAGCCGCCAATTCGACTTCCAATGCGAGAACTTCGCTATCGACGAGAACGCCGTCGCAGTCGAAGATCAGCGCTGCATACATGATGATCAGATCCCTTCCTATCGAAGGCATTGTACCGGCGTCTCGACCCATCCAGCACTCGCCATGGAGCGTAGGGGCGGCGCGTCAGGCGGTCTTGAACTTGAAGCTCTTCTTTAGATTGTCCCACAGCTCGAATTTCACGCCTGCTCGGCGCATGATGTACCATTGCTGAGCGACCGAGAGCACATTGTTCCAGGTCCAATAGATCACCAGGCCGGAGGCGAAGCCGCCCATCGAAAAGGTGAAGATCACCGGCATCCAGCCGAAGGCCATGCGCTGAATCTCGTCGGCCGGTTCGGGATTCATTTTCATGGTCGCCCACATGGAGACGCCCATGACGAGCGGCAGCACGCCGAGCCATAAATACGGCCCGACGACAGGAAACTGCGTCGGTTCGACCGGAATGAGGCCGAATAGGTTGAAAATGTTGGTCGGATCGGGCGCCGACAGGTCCTTGATCCAGCCATAGAACGGCGCATGGCGCATCTCGATGGTCGTAACCAGCACCTTGTAGAGGGAATACCACACCGGAATTTGCAGCAGCGCGGGGAGACAGCCCCCGGCCGGATTTACCTTCTCGCGGCGGAACAATTCCATCTGCTCGCGACTCAGCGTCTGCTTGTCATCGCCGTGCTTCGCTTTCAGCTCTGCGATCTTCGGCTGTATCTCCTTCATTTTGGCGATCGCCTGATAGCTCTTGTTGGCGATCGGTAGGAAGGCGATCTTCACGAGCACGGTGACGACGAGAATCGCCAGGCCGAAATTGCCGAGAACATGGAACAGGCTGTCCAAGAGGCTGAACATCGGGCGCGTCAGATAGTAGAACCAGCCCCAGTCGATCAGCAGGTCGAACCGTTCGACGCCTTGCGCCTTGTACGCGTCGAGAGTGTCCACGACCTTGGCGCCGGCGAAGATTCGCGAGGAGACCGTGCCGGTGGCGCCCGAGGCGACGGTGAGCGGCGCCGCGACCGTATCGGCCTGGTAGGCCTTGATCGGGCCATTGCCGGCCGCCGAGAACCGCGCCTCTATCGCCTTGTCCTGCTCCGGGACGAGAACGGCGGCCCAATATTTTTCGGTAAAGCCGAGCCAGCCGCCCGCGCCCTTCGCCGTTTTGACGCCACGCGGCTCTTTCTCGATCTTGTCGAATTTGATCTCCTGGAGGCCGGCCTCGCCCACGACGCCCACGAAGCCCTCGTGAACCGCGGCGTAACCGGCGCTCTCCAGCGCGCCGAGGCGTGTCACGCGCAGATATGGGAAGAGCGTCACCGGCTTCTCGCCATGATTTTCAACGCTGTCCACGACGGCGAACATATATCGCTCGTCCACAGACACCTTGCGCCGGAAGACGAGCCCATGGCCGTTGTCATAGGTGAGCGTCACCGGCTGGCCGACGGCGAGCGACCGGCGGTCGGCGGTCCACGGCGTCTCGCCGGTGGGCAGGATGGGCGCGCCCTCTGTCTCTGCGGTCAGAAAGCCCGACTCGGCATAATAGGGATGCGGTGAACTCTCGGGTGAGAGCAGCACGATGATGGGGCTCTCGGGGTCGACGCTCTCGTGATAGTTCTTCAGCGAAACATCGTCGATGCGGCCGCCCTTCAGCGAGATGGAGCCGACGATCGATGGCGTGTCGATTGTCACGCGCTCGCTCTCGGCGAGCGCGTCGGCGCGCGTCTTGATCGCGGGTAGCGCCGGGGCGCCCTCGGGCTGCATCCGCCGGGGCGCCGCTCCCGTCTGCCGAGCGGCCTGCACTATTGGCGCAGACTGTGCGCGATCGCTCTCCTGCGCGGACTGCGCCTGTTTCTGCTGCTGGGCGAGTTTGGGAAACGCATAGAGATAATCCCAGCCGGCGATCACCAGCATCGACAGTCCCGCCGCGATGAGGATGTTCTTCGTGTAATCGTTCATGGCTGTCTTTCGAATATGGAGCTCGGCGTCTATGTCGTCGAAAGGGCGAGCGCCGGAATGGGATCAGCTTTCCTTTGGCCTTCCTGGCCACTTCGCGCGTCGGCTGGTCCTGAGACCACTATGGCGAGCGCCCGCGGCGACAGCCGGAGGGAGAGAACGTCGAAGGTAGGAGCGTGAAAACGCATGACGAAATCTCGATCGCCGCCAAATCATAAAAAATATTTTGCCTATCGACTTACCTAATTAAATCGACGAACAATGCAAGCCTCTCGATTCGCTCCGCGCCGTCGAAATTCGCGAGCCCGCCCCATTGTGGCGTTTCTGGCGCGCTGTTTCTGCAAAACGCTAAATTGCCTCGGAATTCGGGACGTCTTCTCCATGACAGCCGCCAACCGCATCGTTCTCTCCAGCGACCACACCGCCATTCGGCTCCGACAGGCAATTGCGGCTCATATCGCGTCACATGGCTGGGTGGCGGTCGACATCGGACCGACAACGGCGGAGAGCTCACACTATCCCGAGCACGGCGAAGCAGCGGCGCGGCTGGTCGCCTCCGGCGATTGCCGGTTCGGCATCATCCTCTGCGGAACCGGACAGGGCATCATGATGGCGGCGAATAAAGTGAAAGGCATCCGTTGCGGCGTCTGCGTCGACACATTCTCAGCCCGCATGATCCGCCAGCACAACGATGCGAACATGCTGTCGATTGGCGTGCGCGTCGTGGGCGAAGGGCTCGTGCTCGATATCGTGGATGCGTTCCTGACCGCGGAATTCGAGGGTGGCCGACATGCGACTCGGGTGGAGATGATCAGGGCGCTGGAGGAGCAGCGTCCGCTTTCACCCGAAGCGAGCGACCGCCAGAGTTCCGGATCTCAGGGCCGTCTCAGATAGGAATGCTGACATCAGTGTCCGCTAACGCCAAGTTGGGCAAAAAGTGAAAGAGACGCAGCACAACTTGAAGAGCGCCCATCTCGCGAATGAGCGGGCGGTGTGGGTGCGTGAGCCGGAGCATAGGGCCACGAACGTGACGGTGTTTCTGGATGCGGAACTTTACCGAGACCGTGTTGGCGCGACCTCGATCATCGACGCCCTCGACGCTGAGAGCGACATTGATCGATCGCTTTTTGTCTTTGTCTCAATGGAAAGCGCCGCCTCTCGGTGGGTGGAGTGCCCCTGCTATTTTCCGTTCTCTCAGTTCATCGAAGAAGAATTATTTCCCTGGCTGGAAAGCGCCTATCCCTGTGCGCTCGAAGCCCAGGAGCGCGTGATCGTCGGTCTCAGCTATACCGGCTTGGCCGCGGCTTATGTTTCGATGATCAATCCCTCCAGATTCACGAAGGTGATCGCCCAGTCCGGCTCGTTCTGGTCAAACGATTGCTGGATTATCGACTATTTCGAGAAACTGGATCCCAAGCCAAAAACCGAATTCTATTTGGATGTGGGTCAGCAAGAGACACAGGACAACGTTCTGCACAAAGAGGGCGTTTTGCAGACAATCTCCCAGATCGAAGCGGTGAAGAAATTTCGCGACGCGCTGCTCCGACACGGCTACCAACCTCATTTTGTCGAATTCGACGGAGGGCACGATTTCACAGCCTGGAGCGTTACCCTGCCAGATGCGCTGCGATGGGCTCTGCCTTCTGCAAAGGACCAAGCTCAACATGTCGTCAGCGATGCTGCTCCGAGGCATCGCTGACGGCCGCCGCGGTCATTGCGGTCGTCGCAAGACTCTCTACTCTGCGACGTTGCGAAAGTCAGGAAAACGAGCGTCGCTCCTACGGGAGTGTCGCGCGACAAAAATGCCGGAGAAGTTATGCGAGACGAAATCGCTGTATCTCTTTCGCCAGTCACTTCGGGCGATCTGCGCGAGATAGATGAGGTATTCGATGATCTGACCAACTACTCTCTGCGCGTCGACGGCGTCTCGAAACGCCGTAATGCGGCCCATGACTTCTTGACTGCCCTCCCGCTCGGATTCGAGCCGCGCCACAAATATGCGTTTTTGGCAAAGCGCGGAACGGCGGCTGTCGGGCTTCTGGATATCGTCGACGGTTATCCCTCGCCCGGGACGGCGTTCATTGGCCTTCTGGCAGTTCGAGAAACCGCGCAAGGACTGGGCGTTGGGGGAGCGATTTTTCGGGAAGGAGAACGTATCGCCCTCCACAGCCTCGAGGCAAGAACAATGCGATTGGCCGTGGTAGAGAGCAATCCGGTCATCGGTTTTTGGATGAAGATGGGTTTCTGCCTGACAGGAGAAGTTAAACCCTTTGTAGGGCAGACGATCAAATCGCGTTCCGTCTTGATGGAAAAACGATTGCACAGTTTATCGCACACCTCCTGAGATCCACGACAAATGGGGCGGCGATCACTGGCCGCCGGCTCTCCCACTCGGCCGAAATCGGCGCCGGACCCCGCCTCCGCGCCCGCAAATATTCAAAGCTCGGGATCCCGCTAGGCGAGAATCGGTAGCGAGGCTTCAGGTCGCCGATGCGCCAATTGCAGACCTTCCCGATGCGGTCGCGCAGCCAGGGCTTTGTCGTTTACCCGTTGGGCGATGTGTAAGCATCCGGCGTGGGCCGCAGGCGGGATAGGCTGAAGCGTCAGGCGCCGGCGCGGGCCTTCAGGTCTTTGTGGA
>NZ_BGJX01000004.1 GCF_009811655.1 Methylosinus sp. Ce-a6
GCCGTCGTCTCGGCCAGAGCCTCGAAGTCGCGTCCGCTCGCGTCCATCGCAATCCCCCAAAGATCGAATCAGAGGATTCCGACAGATTCAGCTCAGACGCGTCTTGTCACCTATTTCTTCACCCGATCGCCCTGCCCCGCTGATAGGCTCCACTCGCGCGGCGGCGTGAAACATGCGATCGTCTCGCCATGTCGCTCCCCCGCCAGCTCTCGGTCTTCGCGCTTGTCGGCGTCGTCGCGACAACCCTTCATTATGTCGTGCTCGTCGGCCTCGTGGAGCTCGCCGCCTGGCCGCCCGTCTCGGGCGCGCTCGCCGGCTATCTCTCCGGCGGAATCGTCTCCTATCTCCTCAATCGACGGCATACGTTCGAGAGCGACCGCCCGCATGAGGAGACGACCTGGCGCTTCGCCCTCGTCGCCTTCGTCGGATTCTGCCTGACTTACGGCTTCATGGGCCTCTTCGTGGAGCGACTGGGCGCGCCCTATCTGCCGGCGCAGGTCGTCACGACGGGAATCGTCTTCTTCTGGTCCTATCTCGGCAATCGCCTGTGGACCTTCCGCACCGGGCCGGCCTGATCACCCGCCGACATTCTGAATGCGGCCCCATGTGCTCTTCGTGCCCCAGATTCCCTGGCGCAGCGCCTCCAATTGCACGATCTGGCTGTGATCGACGAAGAGATTGACGTCATTGCCGTAGTTCTTCACATACCATTCGAAGACCGGCGGATCGGCGGCTTCGAACATCACTTTTTCGAGGCCGAGCTTATCGATGACGCGCGCGGCGACATCGGTGCGCCAGCGCTTCACATTCTCGGTGATCCCCTCGCTCTCGATCATGATGATGTCGGCTCCGGCGTCGAGCGCGCGCTCGGCCTCGGCGAGGAGCCAGGAGACGTCGCGCGTTCCCTCGGCCTCCAATTCCGAGGCCGGCGTGTCGCCGCCCGCGCCGAATTGAATGCCGACCTCTGGCTTGGCCTTCAGCCCGGCCTTCTTCACCATGCGCACGAGGCGCAACATGCTCTCGATCGGCAGGCTGACGAAGCCCGCGGAGATTTCGATCACGTCGAAGCCGAGCGACTTCGCCTCCTCGATGTAATGAGCGACGGCCTCGGGCCCGAAGCGCAGCACATTCTCGATCCAGCCGCCGGTCGAAATATAGGCGCCATGGTCATGCGCGGTCTTGTTGAAGCTCTTCACCGCCTCGGGCGGCATCAGCGCGAAGGACCCGCCGGCATATTTCACGCCGTCGATCCATTCGCCCATCGTCTCGAAGAGATCGGCGAGATGGCGCTTTCCATAGGCGCTGTAATAGGACCCGCGAATCTCGGTGACGCCGCGCTTGCGGGGCTTCTGCGTCCGCACGGCGCGGGGGATGAAGGAGAATGTGGTCTCGGCCATGGCGTTTCATCCTCATGCTGGAAATGCGAGCCTTCAGCCTCGCATTCGTCCCTCCCCCTCCGACGACGCGCCGATGCGTCCGAGCAGCTCCGTCAGCTCCGAAACCTGCCGGCGCTCCAGCGTCTCGACGATCTCGGCGACGGCGTCGCGCTCTTCGGCGCTGGTCTTCCCCCGCGTCACGCGATCGAATTTTTGCCGCGCCGCCGCCCAGTCGAAAGGATCGGTGTAGAAGCCGTGATAATCGCCGCGCGCGCAGGCCAGCAGGCGCCCGTCCTCGAGCTCGATCGCCAGACGCGCCGGCAGCCATTTCGGAAACAGCGCGGAGAGCTCGGCCGAGGACGCGATCTTCACTTTGCGCATGAGACTCTGCACATCCTCGGCGAGGATTCGCGCCGGCTCATATTGCTCCGGCTGCACCTCTCCGTCGATGAGCGCGACGGCGAGCATATAGGGAAGGCTGTGATCGGCCTCCTCCTTGTTGCGCACGAGGCGCTTGTCGCCCTCCTCGCCGCCGCCGATGATCTGAAAGGCGACGGCGAATGTCTCGAGCCGCGCCTCGCGCGCCGCCGCCGCCGAAAATCCCGGACGCGCGCGAATCTCCAGCGCCGCGTCGATCGCCGATTGCGAATGAATCTCGGCATTGTGCTTCTTGACGATGGTGCGCGTCACGCTCTCCAAGTCCTCGCGCGGCCAGTCGATCTCGAAGGGGCCGGCGATCGTCTCCTTGAACCCCTTATTGCCTTCGAACACCTCCGCCGGCCCGGTGATCCCATGCGCGGCGAGCAGCGCCGCATGAGTCGCCGCCATCGCCGTATTGGGATAGGCGAGACCCTTCCAATGCGAGAGCGCGCCGGTGCGCGTCACCCGCAGCGCATTATTGGCGGTTCCGCTGATGGCGATGGCGTTGGCGATTTTCTCGCGCGGGAGACGCAGCGCCTTGGCGACGCCGGCGGCGGCCGCATAGGCGCCCTGCGTCGTATGGTCGAAACCCCGCGCACGCACGGGCGCGACATCGCTCAGCCGCGTATGGACCTGATAGGCGACGGCGAGCGCGGTCAAAAATTCCGCGCCGCTCGCGTCGCTTTTCTCCGCCGCGGCGAGGACCGCGCCGAGATTGTCGGAAGGATGGCAGGTCTCGCCGGGGGCGAGATAGCTGTCCATGAAATCGAGATAGCGGGAGAGCGCGCCATTATAGAAGGCGGCGCGGTCGGGCGCGGTCTTAGCCCCGCCGATGAGCGTCGCGACCGGCGCGCCGCCGAGCTCTCGCGTCATCTCGCGGATCGCGGCGATCGGCGGCGCGTCCAGCGCGCCTATGGCGACGCCGATCGTATCGAGAACGCGGATTTTCAATTGCCGCAGCGCGGCGTCGCTCATCTCCTCGAGCCGCGCCCGTTCGACGAATTCCGCGAGCGTCTGAACCTCGGTCATGTGCGAGATTCCCTGCAGGCGGCGTATGTGTCGCGATGAAGCGCGAATTCAAGCCTTGGCGTCTCGGCGGCTTTTTCATGAGACGCGAAGCTCACGTTCCCCGTGGCTTCGCCCGCGTCGTCGCCGCCGCGCTCGCGGGATCGTCGGGCCATGGATGGCGCGGATAACGCCCCTTCATCTCGCGCTTCACCTCGGCCCAGGAGCCGGCCCAGAAACCGGGAAGATCGCGCGTCGTCTGGATCGGGCGATGGGCCGGGGACAAAAGCTCCAACGTTACGGGAACGCGGCCCTTGGCGAGCGTCGGATGGACCGAGAGGCCGAATAATTCCTGCACCCGCACCGACAGCAGCGGGCCATTGGCGGCGGCATAGTCGAGCGCGTGGCTCGATCCGGCGGGCGTCTCGAAAAAGGCCGGCGCCTCCTGGTCGAGGCGCCGCGCCAGCTCATAAGGGAGCAGCGCCGCGAGCGCGGCGCCGAGATCATCGGCGGTTATGGCGGAAAGGCTCGCGCGGCCGAGGATGAAAGGCGCGAGCCAGTCCTCGATGCTTTTCGCGAGGCCCTCGTCGCTCACATCCGGCCAGGCTTCGTCGCCCTCGGCGCGTCGCAAAAAGGCGATGCGGTCGCGCAATTGCGCCTGCGCCTTGCTCCAGGAAAGACGCGCGATCCCGAGCTCCGCGGCGCCGCGGGCGAGGCTGCGGGCGTTCTCCTCGCTCGCCTCGACCGCGAGATTCTGCTCGGCGAGCCGGATCGCGCCGAGCCGCCGAAAGCGCCGCCGCCGCAGGCTCGCGCTCCGCGCATCGAAAATCGTTTCGTCGCGCGTCTCGATCCGATCGGCGCCGATGCGCTCCACCTCTTCGCCGGTGAGCGCGCAGGCGGCGAGTATGCGCGCCTGCGCGGCGCGGCCGGCGATTTCCGCTATCGCCAGAAAGGGCGCGCGGGCGAGATGATCCTGCGGGCCGACGGCGGCGGCGCGGCCGTTCGCCATCAGAAATTCGTCGCCCGCACCGCGCGCCTTGGCGATGCGGTCGGGATAGGCCATGGCGACGAGCGCGCCATCCGAGAGATCGGCGTCCGCCTCGCGCCGCGCGGCCGCTTTCGCCTGCTTCGCCCAAGAGGCCGAGAGCCGTTGCGCGTCACGGGCGCGGCGCGAGTTGTCGGAGCGAAAACGATCGAGGCGTTCGGAGAGATCGCAGGAGGGTCCTCCGAGCCCGCGCTCCGAAAGGAGAAGGGCGAGATCGGCGGCGCGTTCCGCCTCGCCATGACGCGCCGCCTCGAGGATCATGCGCGAAAGCCGCGGCGCGAGCGGCAGAGCGCGGATCGCCTGTCCCATCGGCGTGAGCGCGCCCGCCTCGTCCAGCGCGCCGAGCTCGCGCAGCAGCGCGACGGCCTCCTTCCAGGCCGGCGCCGGCGGCGGATCGAGCCAGGCGAGCCGACCCGGATCGTCGAGGCCCCAGGAGCGCAGATCGAGCGCGAGACCGGAGAGGTCGGCGGCGAGAATTTCCGGCGCGGCGAAAGCGGGAAGCGAGACGGTCGTCGCCTCGTCCCACAGGCGATAGCAGACGCCCGCCTCGGTGCGCCCCGCTCGACCGCGGCGCTGATCGACGCTCGCCCGCGCCGCGCGCACCGTCTCGAGCCGCGTGAGGCCGAGATCGGGCTCGAACACCGCGACCCGAGAGAGGCCGCTGTCGATGACGACGCGCACGCCCTCGATCGTCAGCGAGGTCTCGGCGATCGATGTGGCGAGCGTCACCTTGCGCCGCCCCGGCGCGGCGGGCGCGACGGCGAGATCCTGCTCCTTGCGGTCCATCGCGCCATAGAGCGGCGCGATATCGACATCCGTCGGAAGACGCCGCTCGGAAAGCAGAGTCGCGACGCGCTGAATCTCCCCCTGTCCCGGCAGAAAGACGAGGATCGAGCCCCTCTCTTCCGCGAGCGCGCGCGAGACGGCGCGGACGACCGCCTCCTCCAGTCGCTCGCTCGCGTCGCGGCCGAGATGGCGCGTCTCCACCGGAAAGGCGCGGCCCTCGCTCTCGACGACCTCGGCGCCGTCCATCAGAGCGGCGACGCGCGCGCCGTCGAGCGTCGCCGACATGACCACGATGCGCAGATCGTCGCGCAGCCCGCCTTGCGCGTCGAGCGCCAGCGCGAGGCCGACATCGGCGTCGAGCGAGCGCTCGTGGAACTCGTCGAAGAGAACCGCGGCGACCCCGTCGAGCATGGGATCGTCGAGGATCATGCGCGCGAAGACGCCCTCGGTGACGACCTCGACGCGCGTCTTCGTCGAGACCTTGGATTCGAGCCTCATGCGCAGGCCGATCGTCTCGCCGACGGATTCGCGCAAGGTCGCGGCCATGCGGGCGGCCGCCGCGCGCGCGGCGAGGCGGCGCGGCTCGAGCAGGATGATCTTGCCTCCCTTCGCCCAATCGGCGTCCAGCAGAGCGAGCGGGATGCGCGTCGTCTTGCCGGCGCCCGGCGGCGCGACGACGACGAGGTTGCGCGCCGCGCCGAGCGCCGCCGTCACGCGCGGCAGAACCTCGTCGATCGGCAGTGCGTCGGAGAATGCGATCAAAGACGCGTTCGCGCTTCAGAGCGCGGGCCGCGCTCGCTTCTGCTCGGCGATGATCTCGTCCTCGATCTTCTCATAGACGCCCTTGGGGATGATGTTCTTTTGATACCGGCTGCTCTCGGAGAGGCAGGGGCGAACGCCTACCCCTTCGCCAACATCGCCATCGCCGCCTCATGCGCGCGCCGGTCGCCGGCGGCGACGATCGCGCCGCCCTGCGCCGCCGAGCCGCCGTCCCAGGTGGTGACGATCCCGCCGGCGCCTTCGACGATCGGGATCAGCGCGACGATGTCGTAAGGATTGAGATTGGTTTCGATGACGAGATCGACATGGCCCGCCGCGAGCGCGCAATAGGCGTAGCAGTCGCCGCCATAGCGCGACAGGCGCGTTTGCGCCTCCACACGGAAGAAGGCGTCGCGCAAATTTTCGTCGATGAGCTTGGGCGAGGTCGTCATCAGCGTCGCCTCGGCGAGGGAAGCGCAGGGGCGCGTCTGCAGCTTGCGGCGCTCCTCGACGGCGGGCTGCGCCTTCCAGTTGGACTCGGAATGGCGCCGCCGCGCCGGCCCGCGCCAGAAGGCCGCCTCGCCGTCGCCGGAGAATCGCTCGCGCGTGAAGGGCTGGTGCATCAGCCCATAGCAGGGCCTCCCGCGATGCTCGAGGCCGATGAGCGTGCCCCAGAGCGGCAGGCCGCAGATGAAGCTCTTGGTGCCGTCGATCGGATCGAGCACCCAGACATATTCGGCGTCCACGCGGGCGTCGCCGAATTCCTCGCCGATGATCCCATGATCGGGAAAGGCGCCCTCGATGAGCCGCCGCATGGCGATCTCGGCGGCGCGGTCGGCCTCGGTCACCGGATCGAAGGCGCCGCCATGGGCCTTGTCCTCGGCGGCGAGGCTCGTGCGGAAGAAGGGCAGGATCGCTTCGCCGGAGGCGTCGGCCAGGCGTTCGACGAATTTCTCGAAATCGACGGCGGTCATTCGCCTCTCCGGGCGCTGAGTCTAGTGTCTTTTGTTTCGACGCGTCCGCTTCGGCTGGAAACGCCCTATTCGGCGGCGTCGCGCTGCTCGCGCGGCGCGACGATCTGCGTCAACAGCCGCACGATCTCGCCGAGACGGGAGGCGATGAGGTCGAAGTCGACGCCGCGGCGCAGATCGGCCTCGTTCATATAGAGATTTCGTGAAATCTCGATCTGCACCGCATGCCAGCCGGCGCTAGGCTTGCCGTAGTGCTCGGTGATGTAGCCGCCGGCGTAGGGTCGGTTGCGCTGCACGTGATAGCCCCACTGCCGCAGCCGCGTCTCTATGGCCTCGACGACGTCCGAGGAGCAGCTCGCGCCGAAACGGTCGCCGATCACGAAATCGGGCTTGCGCTTCTCGCCGCGCCCGGTCGCGCTCTCCTTGGCGACATTCGAAGGCATGGAGTGACAGTCGACGAGCAGCGCCACGCCGAAACGCCGGCGCGCCCGCTCCATCAAAGAGCGCAGCGCCGCGTGATAGGGCTTGTGCAGGCTCTCGATGCGGTGGAGCGCCTCGGCGACGCGCAGCCGGCCGGAATAGATCTCGCGCGCGTCGGCGACGACGCGGGGAATGGCGCCGAGGCCCGCCGCCACGCGCAGCGACCGCGTATTGGCGAAATCGGGCAGCGCATCCTCGAACATGCGCGGATCGAGCTCATAGGGCTCGCGGTTCAAATCGAGATAGGCGCGCGGAAAATGCGCCTTGAGCAGCGGCGCGCCGAGCGCGGGGGCGCGGGCGAAGAGATCCTGCACATGGGCGTCCTCCGAACGGCGCAAGCTCGTAATGTCGAGCCGCGAGCGCGCGAGAAAGCTCGCCGGATAGACGTCGCCGGAGTGCGGCGAGGACAACACGAGCGGCGAGGCGAGCTCGGCCGGCTCGACCAGCTCGAACGGAAGGCTGAGCTCGGGATCGACGGGCGTCTGGCTATCGTGCAGCTCCTCGTCCTTCACCATCGGCGCCTCTCCGATCCGCCCCTCATCTCGCCCCTCGAAAGAATAACGCGGAAAAGCAGCATAGACTCATCGGCGCGCATATTCCCGAAAATTTCCGTTCATGCGAAACAAGGGCCAGAATCTCCACCGCAGCCCTGAGCGGGTCCCTATTTTCACCCGATTTTTACCAAACTGCGCCCTTATGTCATAGAACATGCGAGGAGCGATATGACCGATAAGATTGCCGCGAAAATCCTGCTGGCGGAAGACGACACCGACATGCGCCGCTTCCTGGTGCGCGCGCTGCAGACGGCCGGATTCTCCGTCACCTCCTTCGACAACGGCCTCTCCGCCTATGATCAGCTCCGCGTCGAGCCCTTCGAGCTGCTGCTCACCGATATCGTCATGCCGGAGATGGACGGCATCGAGCTCGCGCGGCGCGCGACCGAGCTCGACCCGGACATAAAAGTTATGTTCATCACGGGCTTTGCGGCCGTCGCCCTCAATCCGGACAATCAGGCGCCTCGGCAAGCCAAAATCCTCTCCAAGCCCTTCCACCTCAGGGACCTCGTCAACGAGGTGCAGCGCCTGCTCGCGGCCTGAGCGCCGAGAACAGAGCGACGCTCCGGCGCGAGCCCGCGCGGCGCGCGACCTTGCTCCTTTTCGCGCCATGCGCTATGAGCGCCGCCAAACGCCGGCGCCGGCGCGGCTCTCATTCCGAGGAAAGACGATGAAGAAGGAAATCCATCCCGACTATCACACGATCAGAGTCGTGATGACCGACGGAACGGAATATTTCACCCGCTCGACCTGGGGCTCCGAGGGCGACACGCTCAATCTCGATATCGATCCCAAGACCCATCCGGCCTGGACCGGCGGTTCCGCGCAGCTGCTCGACCGCGGCGGCCGCCTCTCGCGCTTCAACTCGCGCTTCGGCAATCTGTCCTTCGGCAAGAAGTAAGCGCGCCGCCGGACGGCTCGAAAAAAAAAGCCGCGCTCCGGGCGCGGCTTTCGTTTTTCTGCCTCTCATACGGCTTCCACGCGGACACTTCGCATACCGCCCCGTCCGTCATTGCGAGCGAAGCGAAGCAATCCAGCGCCGTGGGGCGGCTCTGGATTGCTTCGTCGCTCCACTCCTCGCAAATGACGGACGGGGCGGAATGCGAAGTGTTCACGCAGAAACGATATTACGCGGTCACAGCCCGGTGTTTTAGAGCCCCGGAGCGAAAGCGTTGCGCAGCCGCTGCAGCTGCGCCTCGACGGGGCTCTCCGCGGGCGTCGCAGGATAGCCCGACTCCGATCCATAGATCAGCTGATCGAGATGAATGACGCGCGCCTGAAGGCGCAGCGAATGAATGGCGAGATCCCGCAGCGTCTGCGGGAGATGCGCGAAGACGTCCGGATTGGAGGCGAGCTCCTGCTGCGACAGCCGCACCTTATGCTTGTCGCTCGCAGCCTGGGCTCGCGTGATCTCGCCCTGATTGACCGCGCGCTGCAGCAGCAGCCAGGAGGCGATCTGCATCAGCCGGGTCGTCAGCCGCATGCTCTCGGCCGCATAGGCCAGAGCTTCCGGACGCGGCAGCGCCTTGGCGTCGTCACGGCCGGCGCCGTCGAGATAAGCGGCGGCCTCCTCGACCAGCGCCATGCCCTCGCGGAACATGGCCCCGAACGCTTCCGACCCTGCGAGCTTCTCCGCGAAGGAGACCGCAGATTGAACGCTTTCCACCGAATCCGACGCTTGCCCCATGATACGACGCTCTCGAACGCTCGAACGTCGCGATGGGCCGCGCCGTTCCGATGGGTCCCTATGTAACGCAAATTTGCGGGGAGCGCCTTATTAGGTTTTGCTTAACCTTAATCTTCGATTCCGTACGTAACACACCGGAGGTCACGCCGGCTGAGCCGCTCCCGCCGCCGCGACCCTCCGCCCGCCGCGACGGGCAAATGCTGATAATGAGGATTAGCTTTCTCATTTAACTAAATGAAATATCGAATTTTATCGGCTGGCGTTAACCGTCGCTCGAAAAAGCGCCCAATTACGCCCGTCGCACGGCAGGAACATCGGCAAAAAATGATGCTACTTCCGTAGCTTGGATCAAGCTTTTACAGTTCCGCCGGAGGTTTGCGGCGAGGCCGTGCGCTCGGTCCCGGCGACGGTTCGTCCGAGACCGGCTTTGAGCGCCCCGGCGCAGAGCGCGACGACCGCGAGCAGCAGGCCGACGCGAAAGAGCTGGCCCGCCGAAGGCGTCGGGCGGCCCGCCCGCGGCGTCGCCTGGGGCCGCGTCGCGGCGGACGCGCGCCGCCGAATGGCCGCGGCCGGCCGGCCGCCCCTCGTCTGGGCAATGTCCACAGGATCGCGCGGCACGGATTTACTCCTCGAAACGGGCCGAAGGGCTCTACTGTGGCGAAGCAGCGCTTTCGAAACGGTGAAGCCGCGACGATCGGCGCCCTCATGGTTTATGCTTGGTTGAAGCGTTCGGTCGCGCGAGCGACAAGGGAATGCTTGACGCGCCCGTAACCTCCCTGTCATTTGAGGCATCGCCCCGCCCCCTCGCGCCGATTTCCAGGACTCCATGATCCGATCCGCATTGATGAACGTCATGACTGCCGCGGCCATCAAAGCCGGGCGCAGCCTGAAGCGCGACTTCGGCGAGGTCGAGAATCTGCAAGTGTCGGTGAAGGGCCCCGGCGACTTCGTCTCCGCCGCCGACCGGCGCGCCGAGAAGATCGTCTTCGAGGAATTGTCGCGCGCCCGTCCGGGCTATGGCTTTCTGATGGAGGAGAGCGGCGCGGTCGAAGGCAGCGACAAGACCCACACCTGGCACATCGACCCGCTCGACGGCACCTCCAACTTCCTGCACGGCATTCCCGTCTTCGCGGTCTCGATCGGCCTCGAGCGGGAGGGCCAGCTCGTCGCCGGCGTCGTCTATAATCCGGCGACCGACGACATGTTCGTCGCCGAGAAGGGCCAGGGCGCTTATTTCAACAATCGGCGGATGCGGGTCGCCTCGCGCAAGACGCTGGCCGAGTCGCTGGTCGCCTGCGGCATTCCTCCCCTCGCCGGGCAGGAGCGCCACGCCCGCTTCCAGACGGAGCTCGCCGCCGTCATGGCCAAGACCGGCAACATCCGCCGCATGGGCGCCGCCGCGCTCGATCTCGCCTCCGTCGCGGCCGGCCGCTGCGACGGCTATTGGGAGCGCGGCATCAAGCCATGGGACATTGCGGCGGGAATCGTGCTGGTGCGGGAGGCCGGCGGCTTCGTCAGCGATCTCGACGGCGGCGGCGACATGCTGCCCAAAGGCGCGATCTGCGCCGGCAATGAGGCGATCCACCGCCTTTTGCTCGACACCGTCCGCAAGGCTTGAGCGACGATGCGCGGCCCGATCTCCGGCCCGCGCATCATCGCTCGGCGCGACTCGGACTGGAGCGAGCTTCTCGACCTCTGGGTCGTCGCCTGGCGGCAGACCTATGCGGATATCGATTTCGAGGCGCGCCGAGACTGGCTGAAGGACCATATCGTCCAGCTGGAGAGTGGCGGAGCCCGCACGCTGCTGCTGCTCGAGGGCGCCGCCCGCGCGCTCGTCGGCTTCGTCGTCGTCGATCCGGCCTCGCATTGGCTCGACCAGCTCTGCGTGCGTCCAGACCGTTTCGGCTCCGGCGCGGCGGAAGCGTTGATCGAGGCGGCGCGCAGCCTCTCGCCGGCGCGCCTGCGGCTCGACGTCAATCAGGACAATGAGAGAGCGATCGCCTTCTATCGGCGAGAGGGATTCGTGCGCGTCGCCGAGGGCGGGCCGAGCCTCTCGGGACGGCCGACGCTGATCATGGAATGGTCGTCCGCCGCGTCCGGCGGCTAAAAGAGCGGAGCGACTCTAGAGCGTTTCCAGCCGAAGCGGACGCTGGTTTGGCGTCCGAAAACGTGTCAAAATAAAAGCTTAGAGTCTTTCCGTGTTTCAATGAAACACGGAAAGACTCTTAAGAGCCGCTCTCCTCGCCGACCAGCGCGAGCCGGACCATATTGGTCGCGCCCGGCGAGCCGAAGGGCATTCCCGCGACGATGATGATGCGGTCGCCGGGCGCGGCGAAACCTTCGCCCAGCGAATTGACGCAGGCGCGATCCACCATGTCCTCGACGTCGCGCGCATCTCGCGTCTCCAGCGCATGCACGCCCCAGACCAGCGCCAGCCGGCGCGCCGTGTCGCGCTTGGGCGTCAGCGCCAGTATCGGCGGCCGCGGCCGCTCGCGGGCGATGCGCAGCGCCGTCGCGCCGGAGGAGGTCCAGGCGCAGATCGCCATGGAGTCGAGCGTCTCGGCGACGTCGCGGGCGGCGACGGCGATCGCGTCGGCGGCGGTCGGATTGGGCGGCGCATTGCGCTGGGCGTTGATGATCGAGCGATAAACGGCGTCGCTCTCGACCTCTTCCGCAATGCGGCTCATCGTGGCCACGGCCTCGACCGGATATTGGCCGGCGGCGCTCTCGGCCGAGAGCATGACGGCGTCGGCCCCCTCATAGACGGCCGTCGCCACATCCGAGACCTCGGCGCGGGTCGGCAGCGGCGCCAAAATCATCGATTCGAGCATTTGCGTCGCCACCACCACCGGCTTGCCGAGCCGGCGAGCGGCGCGGGTGATGCGCTTTTGCAGGCTCGGCACCTTCTCGAGCGGCACTTCGACGCCGAGATCGCCGCGCGCCACCATCAGCGCGTCGGTCACCTCTATGATCTCGTCGAGACGGGCGATGGCCTGCGGCTTCTCGATCTTGGCCATGACCAGAGCGCGCGAGCCGACGACCTGCTTGACCTCGAGCACATCCTCCGCCCGCTGCACGAAGGAGATCGCCACCCAATCGACGCCTTCGACGAGAGCGGCGTCGAGATCGGCGCGATCCTTGGGCGTCATCGAGGTGATCGGAATATCCGTATCGGGCAGGCTCACGCCCTTGCGATTGGAGACGCGTCCGCCGATGTCGACGACGGCGCGCGCCATATCCTCCGACGTCTCCATGACATGGAGGCGGACCTTGCCGTCGTCGATGAGGATGGTGTCGCCGACCTTCAACGCCTGCAGAATTTCCGGATGCGGAAGCTGCACGCGCGCGGCGTCGCCCGGCGTCGGATCCGAATCGAGCACGAAATGGTCGCCCTTGCGCAAATGCACCGGCCCGTCGGCGAAGGCGCCGATGCGCAGCTTGGGGCCCTGCAGATCGACCAATATGCCGATGGCGCGCCCGGTCTCCGCCTCGATCTCGCGGATCATGCGGACATAGGCGGCGAGCCCGGCGTGATCGGTGTGGCTCATATTGATCCGAAACACATCGGCGCCGGCCGTCGACAGGCCGGCCACGACGGTCTTCTCGACGCTCGCGGGACCGAGCGTCGCGATGATCTTCACGCGCCGCAACCTTCTCATTTTCTATGCCCAATCCTGTTTTGACAGAGCCGCGGAGCCATTCTCGTCACTGCGTCGAGGACGGAGTGGGATCGGTGAGCTGCACCGTCCAGTTCTTGGCCTCGCGCCCGGTGTCGATCTCGAAGAAGCCCGTGCGGTCGAAACCGCGCGCGAAGCAATCCTCCCGGCCGTCGATGCGAAATTCGCGATCGCGCGTGCACATGAACGCCTTGCCCTTCCACTCGCCGCCGCGCTCGTCCATCGCATATACGTAGTAGTACTGCGCGGCGAGCTGTCCGCGCAACAGCGTCTCGCAGGCGGAGGCGCGCAGATTCCACCATCCCTCCGACAGCCAATTGCGCCCGTCCGTATAGGCCAGGGCCACGCTCACGCGGTTCGTCGTGTTGTTGCACAGCCGAAAATCCGCCTTCGCGGCGGATATAGCGCAAAGACAACACAAAACGATCACAAAAGGAGCGATGCGGCCGGACATGGGGGGACAATCGCGAGAGGATCGAAGGGCGGCGCCGCGGGCCGCCGGCCCGAAGCGGCGCACGCACAGCCAAACCACGGGACGGCCGCTTTGTCCACCCCGACGAGGCCTCCGCCGGCGCGATTGTCGCTGGCGTGGCCGTCTTGTCACGGCGGGGGCTTAGCGTAGAGTTCGAAGCCGGATTTCTGGATCGACAATAGTCCGGGCGTCGATTTTCAAAGGAGAGCTCCATGTCGCAATTGCTCGACACGAAACCCGCGAGCGAGGACGAGATCGCCTCGCCGTCGCCGCAATGGAAGACGGATTTCTATTGGATCTTCCGCATTCTGTGGGCCTGCCGCGTGAGCGTGGCGAGCGCCCTCGCCGGGCTCCTTCTGTTCGGCCTCGTCGACCAGGCGCAGAATCTGTTCGCGGACCGCTCCTTCGACGATCTTCTCTTCGGCGCGCATTATTGGCTCTCGGTCTTCGCCGCCGTTTTCCTGGTCTGGGCCTTTCCCGTCCATTACGGCGCGCGCCGCGTGCTCGAGGACGCCGACTCGGCCTGGATGATCCCCTATTTTCTCCGCGTCGAGATGCGCGACAACGACATACGCTCGATCCGGGACCATGTCCGCCGCCGCTATGCGCGCGTCATCGCCTGGACGCCGCGCCTTCTCGGCCTCACGCCTTTCGTCGCGGTCGCGCTCGCCCTCATGGGCGCGCAGGCGTCGATCGAGAACGCCGCCATCCTTTCCGAAGCGACGGCGACGCGCGACCAGCTATGGGCGCTGCTCGCGCTCGACGCCGCGACCGCGGCCGCTTTCGTTCTTTTCGTGGTGAAACGCCAGCGCATCGCGCGCTTCGTCGGCGCGAGCGTCGATCTGCAATTGCTGACCGACGCCTCGCTCCATGTGACGACGGCGGTGTTCGTCTCGGCTCTGATCTGGCCTTTCTTCCTCGCCGATCACGCGCCCCGCGCGCTGATCGTTCCCTTTCTGTTGGGCAGCCTGGTGCTCGGCGCGAGCTGGCTGGTGCGCAAGAGCTATGAGACCGGACGGCCTCTGCTCCTCGGCGCGATCATCGTCGCCGTGGCGATCACGGCGGCGAACACGCGGCTCGACGATGTGCGCACGCTGCCCGAGACCTCCGGCTCGCCCAAGAAAGACGATCGGCAGATCGATATTCCCGAAGCGATCCGGAATTGGAAGGCGGCCAATGGCTGCACCGAGAGCCGATGCCCGCCGGCGCTCATCGTCGCGGCCGAAGGCGGAGCGAGCCGCGCCGCCTTCATGGCGGCGACGGTCGTCGGCCATTTGATCGATCGCGACGGCGATCTCCAGGACGCGCCGGAGCTGACCTCGCCCGGACGGCGCATCTTCGCTTTCTCCGGCGTCTCCGGCGGCGCCTTCGGCTCCGCCACTTTCCGCGCCGCCCTCGCCGATGCGGCGGAAAAAGGCGTCACGACGCCGCCTTGCGTCAACAAGGCGCGCGTGTGGGTCGGAGCCCATGAAAATCGCGATCCGACCGCGAGCTGGCGCGACTGTCTGCAATTGCTGGTTTCCGGCGACTATCTCTCGCCCGCCTTCGTCGGCCTCGGCTTTCGCGACAATTTCTCGCCGCGCAAATATTTCGTGCTCGACGAGCCCTGGATGGAGGATCGCGCCGCTCTGCTCGAGAAGTCGTGGGAGCGCCATTACGACTTCGTGACCAATCCGGCCTATAAGAATGATTATTGGACCGGCGAGCTGATCCAGACCGGCGAGCCCTGCGCGAGCGGCGCGACGAAGGGCATGTGCCGGCGCCTCGGCTATGCGCGCGCCACGCCGCCGGGCAAATGGACGCCGCTGCTGCTGCTCAACGGAACCTCCGTGGACAGCGGCGCGCGGATCATCGGAACCGATCTGATCTCGACGCGCCCGGCCCCCGCGACCCATTCGCGCGCGCCGCTCTATCCGGCGGCCTATGATTTCTTCGAAATGGTCTCGACGCCCTGCAAGACGCCCAAGGGCGACATTTGCCCGGCGGCGGGCGATGGCGACAGGGACGTCCCGGCGCTGCGCGACGGACCCGACATTCTCCTGTCGACGGCGGCGCTGCTCAGCGCGCGCTTCCCCATCATCTCGCCGGCGGGAACGCTGCGCGCCAAGGACAATGCGACGCATGGCGACCGCATCGTCGACGGCGGCTATTTCGACAACGCCGGCCTCGCCTCCGGCCTCGATGTGGCGCGCGCGCTCAAGAACGAAGGAATCACGCCGCTGATCCTATGGGTGCAGAACGACCCCGTCGGCGCGCTCACCGACAATACGCTGCCGCCGCGCGCCGCCGGCACGCCGCGGCTCGGCGCGACGGGAGTGAGTTTCCTCTCCGACATTTTCGGCCTCGTCGCCGCCCCGGTGGACGCCCTGCTGGCGACCAGAGCCGGCCATGCGGCGGAACAGGCGGCGCTCGCTCAGCGCAGCCTCGTCGAGATGAACGCCGACACCGACCGCTACGCCGGCGATATGACGGCGAGCTTCTTCCAGATCGGCGTGCGCGTGCAGCCGACGCTCGTCGCCGACGGCGGCGACGATCCCCTGCTCGACAAGACCTGCGCCCGCTTCAAGGGCCAGACGCTGTCCATGTCCAAAGTGTCGATGAGCTGGTGGCTGTCGCAATCGGTGCAGGCCGATCTCGACGCGCAGCTCTGCGACAAGAGCAATCGGCGAAGCCTGAAGGACCTCATCACGAGGCTGAAGCAGAAGCTGCCGCTGGTGAAGGCCGTATGGTGAGACGGCCCGCGGCCGTTTCGAGCGGAGCGAAGCGATCCGGCGCCGTCGAGCGGCTCTCGGATCGCCTCGTCGCTGCGCTCCTCGCGATGACGGACGAGAAGCGGCGTCGCGGCCTCAGCCGCGGCGCAGCGCGGCGGCGGCGCGCGGCGCGTAATAGGTGAGCACGCCGGCCGCGCCCGCCCGCTTGAAGGCTATGAGGCTCTCCATCATCGCGCGCTCGCCGTCGAGCCAGCCATTGGCGACCGCCGCCTCGATCATCGCATATTCGCCGGACACCTGATAGGCGAAGGTCGGCGCGTGGAAGGCGTCGACGACGCGCCGCACGATGTCGAGATAAGGCATTCCCGGCTTGACCATCACCATATCGGCGCCCTGCTCGAGATCGAGCGCCACCTCGCGCAGCGCCTCGTCGCTATTGGCGGGATCCATCTGATAGGTGCGCTTGTCGCCGCGCAAAGTCTTGTTGGTGCCGATCGCGTCGCGGAACGGTCCGTAGAAGGCCGAGGCGTATTTGGCGGCGTAGCTCATGATCTGAACGTTCTCGAATCTCTCGGCGTCGAGCGCCGCGCGGATCGCGCCGACGCGGCCGTCCATCATATCCGAAGGCGCGATGACGTCGGCGCCGGCGCGCGCCTGATTGACCGCTTGCGCCGCGAGCACGGCGACGGTCTCGTCATTGACGATCTCGTCGCCGACGAGCAGGCCGTCATGGCCGTGGCTCGTATAGGGGTCGAGCGCGACATCGGTGATGATCCCTATGTCGGCGATCGCGCCCTTGATCGCGCGGCAGGCGCGACAGACGAGATTCTCCGGATCGAGCGCGGCGGAGCCGTGCGGGTCGCGCAGCGCCGGATCGGTGTTGGGAAAGAGCGCGACCGCCGGCACGCCGAGCGAGGCCGCCTCCTCTATCGCCTTGAGCGCCGTGTCGATCGAGTAGCGATAGACGCCCGGCATGGAGGCGATCGGATCGCATCGCCCGGCGCCGTCGAGCAGAAACACCGGCCAGATCAGATCGTCGGCGGAGAGCCGCGTCTCGCGCACGAGACGGCGCGCCCATTCGCTCTTGCGATTGCGGCGCGGGCGCGTCGCGAGCGCAAGCCGCGCGGATGTCGCGCCGAATTTGTTTTCGGAAGAGTCCATGGAGAGCTCCAGCGCAGCTGCGTGAAACGAGGACTCGCGCCCGGCGAAGCGAGCCCCAGAGCGCCTTCCGCTCGAACGGAATGGTTCGAGCGATCAGAATTCGCTCCAAGCAAAAAAGCTAGACCGGAATCCGATCCAGTCGGATCGGATTCCGGTCTAGCACGCCGCTCGCTCGCTTGGGAAGGTCGCGAAAACTCGGGGCGTTGACGTCCCGGCGCGTTCCGGTCTAGAGCGGTCGTCGGGCCGCGACGACGGCGCGACACAGCTAGGGAGCCGATGGCGGAACGAGTGATCGCGCAAGACTCCTGCGCTCCCTTTTTGCCGCGGAGCGCATGCGCGGCTGTCCTCGTTTCGCTCTGCGCCTTCGCGGCCGCCGCGGCGCCCGATCCTGCTCCATCCAGCGATCGTCCGCATGTCCAGCAGCGCCGCGCCCCGCGCGCGCCGCCGCCGCCGCGGCGTCCGCCCGAGCAACGCGCGCCGCAACCGCCCGCCGTCGAGGCTCCGCCCGCCGCTCCTCGGGAGCTGCCGCCGCTCGACACGTCGGTTCCGCCGCCGTCGCTGCCGCGCGCCTCGCGCGAGCGCATGCGCCAATGCGCCATGCAATGGATGAAGATCAAGCAGGAAGGTCGCGCGGTGGGATCGAGCTGGCGCGAATTCGCGAACCGATGTCTCACCCGCTGAAGGCCGGAAAACGAGTTCCGCTCTTCTAGTCTGCGGCTGTCGCGTCGAGGGCCGCGGGGAAAAGCGCGCCCTGCCTCGACGAGGAGCGCGGGCCGAGCCGGCCCGGGCAGAAGAATGCTAGCGAAACGCGTTCACGATGCGAGGTGGATCGGCTGCGCATGGCGAACGCGTTTCGACCGCCGGTCTCTCTTCAGACGGTCTCCGAGCTTTCCGGAGCCGGAGGCGTTTCCTTGGGCTTGCGCGGAGAACGACGCTTGGCGGGCGCCTTGCGCACGGCCTTCTTGGCGGCGGTCTTCTTCGTGGCGGTGCGCTTCTTCGTCGCGGCGCGCTTCTTCGTGGCCACCTTGCGCGTGGTCTTGCGGGCGACCTTCTTCGAAGCGGTCTTGCGCGTCGTCTTGCGCGTGGTCTTGCGGGCGACCTTGCGAGCGGTCTTCTTCGCGGCGGTCTTCTTGGTCGCCGCCTTCTTGGTCGCGGTCTTACGAGCACCCTTCTTCGCGGCCGCCTTTTTCGCAGGCTTACGCTTCGTCGTTGGTTTCGCCATCTTAAGTCCCCTTGATCCATATCGTCGGAATGTCGCTATGACCGACAATACGCCGCAATAGCGTAACGTGGTTAACCAGTCGTTCAAGTGGCGCTTTCACGAATTGCACGCGCGAACGTCGCCGCATGTCGCAAAACATGCGCGAAGGCGCGACGCTCGACATGTCGAAACGCGCATCGCGGCAATGAGACTCGCGGCAGGCGCGCCGCAGCTTCACGATGATCTCGGCGGCGACGCAACGAGGCGCAGAGCATCCGCGCGGATGTCGCGCCATTGCGACGACGCATTGCGCGCGCGCGATCGAGCGCGTCGCTCAATCTATTGTTTTTCTTCGAATACTAAGACATGCCGCGCAATTGCGCGGCGCAAGCTCGCGCAGCTTCTCGCGCGTGATGGATCGATGTTTCGAGATTGCGTTTCGCGCCGTCGCCGACGCTCGTCGACGCGCGCGCCGCAGGTTCGCGAGCGCGCGCGAAGGCGTCGGCGCAGCGCCGACGAACGCCCGTCGCGCGCGTCGAGCGTGAGCCGTGGCTCGCGTGAAAAAAAATTGTGCGCAGCGCGCGCGCCGAGCTTCGCGAAGGCCGCGTCGCGGCCTCTGCGCGGCGCCGATTCGCTCAAATCGGCGCCGCGCGAGTGATTCGCTTTTCGGCCGTACCGAAAGAGCTCAGACGCCGAGGCGGCTTTTCAGCAACTCGTTGACGGCTTGCGGATTGGCCTTGCCGCCGGTCGCCTTCATCACCTGGCCGACGAACCAGCCGAGCATCGTCGGCTTCGCCTTCGCTTGCGCGACCTTGTCCGGATTGGCGGCGATGATCTCGTCGATGGCCTTCTCGATCGCGCCGGTGTCGGTCACCTGCTTCAAGCCGCGCGTCTCGACGATCGCGCGCGGATCGCCGCCCTCTCGCCAAACGATCTCGAACACGTCCTTGCCGATCTTGCCCGAGATGACGCCTTCGGAGATGAGATCGACGATCGCGCCGATCGCCTGCGCCGACACGGGCGAACGCGTAATGTCGAGCCCCTCCTTGTTGAGGCGGCCGAACAGCTCGTTGATGACCCAATTGGCGACGAGCTTGGCGTCGCGGCCCTTCGCCGCCTCCTCGAAGAAATCGGCGCTCGCACGCTCGGCGACGAGCACGCCGGCGTCATAGGGCGGCAAGCCGTAATCGGCGACGAAGCGCGCGCGCTTGTCGTCCGGCAGCTCAGGGAGCTCCGCCTTCAGCGCGTCGACATAGGGCTGGTCGAATTCGAGCGGCAGCAGATCGGGGTCCGGGAAATAGCGGTAGTCATGCGCCTCCTCCTTGGAGCGCATGGAGCGCGTCTCGCCCTTGCCGGGATCGAAGAGGCGCGTCTCCTGCGCGATCGCGCCGCCGTCTTCGAGAATGCCGATCTGGCGGCGCGCCTCGACCTCGATCGCCTGGCCGATGAAGCGGATGGAGTTGACGTTCTTGATCTCGCAGCGCGTGCCGAAGGGCGCGCCGGGCTTGCGCACGGAGACGTTCACGTCGGCGCGCAGCGAGCCCTGCTCCATATTGCCGTCGCAGGAGCCGATGTAGCGCAGAATGGTGCGCAGCTTGGAGACATAGGCGCGCGCCTCCTCGGCCGAGCGAATGTCCGGCTTGGAGACGATCTCCATCAGCGCCACGCCCGAGCGATTGAGGTCCACATGGCTCTCTGTGGCCGAGAGGTCGTGAATGGACTTGCCGGCGTCCTGCTCGAGATGCAGCCGCTCTATGCCGACGGTGATGCGCTCCGTGGGCGTCACATCGACGATCACCTCGCCCTCGCCGACGATCGGATGCTTGTACTGGGAAATCTGATAGCCCTGCGGCAGATCGGGATAGAAATAATTCTTCCGATCGAACACGGACCGTAGATTGATCTTCGCCTGCAGGCCGAGGCCGGTGCGGATGGCTTGTTTGACGCATTCCTCATTGATGACCGGCAGCATTCCGGGCATGGCCGCGTCGACGAGCGAGACATGGTTGTTGGGCTCGCCGCCATATTCGGCGGAAGCGCCGGAGAAGAGCTTGGCCTTGCTCGTCACCTGGGCGTGAATCTCCATGCCGACGACGACTTCCCAGTCGCCGGTCGCGCCTTTGATGAGTTTGCTCGGCTGCGTCTCGCGCGTGTTCATGTCTCGTCTTCCTCGACCAGCGTCTTCGATTGGAAGGATTTTACATCAGAGGCCCGCGCCCGTCATCGCGAGGAGCGAAGCGACGAAGCAATCCTGGGGCCGCCCCGCGGCGCTGGATCGCTTCGCCTCCGGCTCGCGATGACGGCTCAGGAGCGGGAGGACCCGTCGTCCTCGCCTCGAGGCGCACGATCGCCCATCAGCCGCTCCTCATAGGCGATCGACCATTCGATCATGGCGCGCCACAGCGCTTGCGCCAATTCGCCGGAGAGTCCCTCGCGCTGCGAGGCCGCGGCGACGCGCGCCAGCACCTCGTCGACGCGTTCGGGCACGCGCGCCGGAATGCCGAGGCCGGGCTTCACCGCGGCGGCGCGCTCGATCTGGCGCTGACGGCGAGCGAGCAGAGCGACGAGCTCCTCGTCGAGCGCGTCGATCGTCGCCCGCACATCCGCCATCTCGTCGCGCGGGTCGAGCGCTTTGGCCTCTGCTCTGCGCGTCATTTCGCCTTCGTCCACCAGGGCTGCGGAAATTCGATTTTCGGCGCGGCGCTCTCGAGCGCGGCGGCGAGCGAGAACAAGGTCGCCTCGTCGAAGGGGCGGCCGATGAGCTGCAGGCCGAGCGGCAACCCGTCGGCGCCGAGCCCGCCCGGCACGGCTATGCCGGGAAGGCCCGCCATATTCACCGTCACGGTGAATATGTCGTTCAGATACATCTCGACCGGATCGGCCGCGCCCTTCTCGCCTTGCGCGAAAGCCGTCGAGGGCGTCGCCGGCGTCAGCACCGCGTCGACGCCGGCGGCGAAAGCCTCGTCGAAATCGCGCTTGATGAGGCTGCGGATCTTTTGCGCGCGCACATAATAGGCGTCGTAATAGCCGTGCGAGAGCACATAGGCGCCGATCATCACGCGGCGGCGCACCTCGGCGCCGAAGCCCTTGGCGCGCGTCTTCTCAAACATGTCGACAATGTCGCGGCCCTTCTCGCGCAGGCCGTAGCGCACGCCGTCATAGCGCGCGAGATTGGAGGAGGCCTCCGCCGGCGCGATGATGTAATAGGCTGGAAGCGCATAGCGCGTATGCGGCAGGGAAATCTCGACGATCTCGGCGCCGGCGTCGCGCAGCCAGGCTACGCCCTGATCCCACAGCGCATTGATCTCGGCGCCGCCGCCGATGCGATATTCCTTCGGAATGCCGATGCGGCGTCCCTTCACCGAGGCGCCGACCGCGGCCTCGTAATCTGGAACGGGCGCATCGACGCTGGTCGTGTCCTTGGGATCATGGCCGGCCATGGAGCGCAGCATGATCGCCGCGTCGCGCACGGTGCGCGTGATCGGCCCGGCCTGATCGAGCGAGGAAGCGAAGGCGACAATGCCCCAGCGCGAGCAGCGGCCATAGGTCGGCTTTATGCCGACCGTGCCGGTGAAAGCCGCCGGCTGGCGGATCGAGCCGCCCGTGTCGGTCGCCGTGGCGCCGAGCGCGAGGCGCGCGGCGACGGCGGCGGAAGAGCCGCCCGACGAGCCGCCGGGGACGATCCTCGCCTCGTCGAAACCCTCGCCTTTCTTGCGCCGCCAGGGCGAGACGACGGGGCCGAAGGCGCTCGTCTCATTCGACGAGCCCATGGCGAATTCGTCGAGATTGAGCTTGCCCAGCATCAGCGCGCCGTCGCGCCAGAGATTGGCGGAGACCGTCGATTCATAGGTGGGCGTGAAATCGTCGAGGATGCGGCTCCCCGCCGTCGTGCGCACGCCCTTGGTGCAATAGAGGTCCTTTATGCCGAGCGGCAGGCCCTCGAGCGGCCGCGCCTCGCCGCGGGCGATGCGCGCGTCGCTGTCGCGCGCGGCCGCGAGCGCGGGCTCCGGCGTCTCGGTGATGAAAGCGTTGAGAGCGCGCGCTTTCTCGATCGCCTCGACATGGGCGCGCGTGAGCTCGACCGCCGAGAGTTTCTTCGAAACGAGCGCGTCGCGCGCCTCGGCGAGGGACAAATGCGTAGGATCGGACATGAATGCGTTTCGCTCGTTCGAGCCTAGAGTCTTTTCATGCTTCATTGAAACAGAAAAGACTCTCGGCTTTTGTTTTTGACGCGCTTCCAACGCCGAACCGGCATCAATTCGGCTGGAAACGCTCGCGCCCCCGCGTCTATCGCGGGCGGTCGTCGCGGAAGGCGGCTATTCGACGACCTTGGGCACGACGAAATAATGGTCTTCCTTTTCCGGCGCATTGGCCAGAATGTCGGAAGCGACGCCGCCGTCGGTGACGACGTCGCTCCGCTTCTTCATTTGCATGGGCAGGACGGAGGTCAAAGGCTCGACGCCATCGACATCGACGCTCGAAAGCTCGGCGACGAAGTCGAGAATGGCGTTGAGCTCCGCGCCGAGGCGCTCGACTTCCTCGTCCTCGACGGCGATGCGCGCGAGATGGGCGATGCGGCGGACTGTCGCCTGATCGACGGACATTGTATGGAGCTCCGTTCCGACTTCGTCCCGCGCGCTATACCACTCGCGGCTTCGCCGGCGCAATGCGCGCGTCCGCCCGCGATGCAATGGCCGCGCCGATTCCCTGGGCCGCGCCGGAATCCCGGGCCGCGCCGGATTTCCCGCCGCCGCCGCGCCGTGCTAGGCGGAGACGATGACCGACGAACGAAAGACGCTCGAGGAGCTCGCCGCTCTCTTGCCGCGGAAGGGCCGGCTGATGGGGCTCGACATCGGCACGAAAACCATCGGCTTGGCGCTCTCCGATGTCGAGCGCCGCATCGCGACGCCGCTCGAGACGATACGCCGCGTGAAATTCACCAAGGACGCCGAACGTCTCGGAGCGCTCGTCGCGCAACACGAGATCGGCGCGCTGATCGTCGGGCTTCCGCTCAACATGGACGGATCCGAAGGCCCGCGGGCGCAAGCGACGCGGGCCTTCATGCGCAATTTCGGCGCGATGCGCCGTATCCCTTACGCATTCTGGGACGAGCGGCTTTCGACGGCCGCCGTCACCAGAGAGCTGTTGGCGCAGGATGTCTCGCGCGCCAAGCGGGCCGAGGTCGTGGATCGCATGGCCGCGGCCTATATTCTGCAAGGCGCCCTCGACAGGCTCGGGCGCCTCGCTTCGGGAGGCTAGGCCGGAAGGCTCACCACCACCAGCCGCGACGCCAGCCCCAGCCGCCGCCCCAACCGGGGCCGCCCCATCCGCCGAAGCCGATGTTCAGCGCGCCGCCCAGCAGGCCGGCGCCGGCGCCGACGATGCCCGGGCCGCCGTAGCCGTAGCCATAGCCGGGATAGGTCGCCGCGACGACCGGAACCGCGACCGCCGTCGCCACCGGGGCCGCCACATAGGCGGTGCGGCGCTCGACGATGTATCGGTTGCGCACATAGACGGTGCGATGCTCGATGCGGCGCGGCGGGCAGTAGTGAGCCGAACGGCCTCGGTAGATCGAACGGCCGTGGCGATAATGAACCTGATCGGTCGCCGCCGGCAGAGACACCGACGTGACATCGGCCATACCGACCGGTCCGGCCAGGGCGACGCCGCCGCCGATGGGCGCGGCGAAGCCGATCACGGCGCTCGCGGCGCCCAGTAGAGACAACTTCACAACATTGCTCATGACCCAAGCCTCCTCGTGGCTCTCGCCCCCCTTTCCCGTCGCCCCGAGGAGCGGCGGGAACCTTTCGTCACGGCGCGACGCGCGCGCCGGCTCAGCGTCGGCGGCAGTCCCCGGCGCGGACGATCGTGATGACGGTAGTCGCGGCGGCGCGAACGACTGCTGCGCCGAAAGGCTGCGCGAGGAGGAGCGCGGTCGGTAAGTCCAAGCGAACGCCCATATCAGTCCTCCAACTCATCTGTCGCTCAAGTCGCGCCTCGAGAAAAATTCCAATACGCCGCCGTTGCACGAGAACCGCGGCCCAGGTGAAGGGGAACTAAGGCGCGCTTACCGGCCGTCCAGACCGTCGAGGATCAAAAAAAACCCTCCGTTAACGCTCTCGCCTTCGCGGGCGCATCGAAAAATACCTACCAGCAGCTGTAATCAGCGCGCTTCGACGCGCGCCGCGACATTCGACCATCTCATGCGAAGATCGGAGCCGTATCGGCCATCGGCGACGCGATGACATTGGCGCGGCCGCGTTGACAAACCAAAGGCCAAGAGGCATTTTACGACTATAGGTTGAAAAATTTAATTGCCGGCGCCGCCTCGCGCCGACGCGAGGACCCGATGCAAAAGAGCCGAGACGCCCAACCCGCCGACAGCGACACGAGCGACGCGACGGCGGCCTCTCTCGCGAGCTATATAGCGGAAATGGCAGGGGAGCTGGCGACGATGGCGGATCGATCGGAGCTCACCATGCTCGCCTATTTCCTCAATCTGGCGCGCGTCGAAGCCGAGACGAAATCGCGCGAGATCACCGCTTCTCTCGCCGCCGGCGCGCGCGGCCGCGCCTGACCGGCTCCGTCATTCACGCCAGCGAGACGAGGTTTGCGCCGTGCCGCGTGAGGCGCCCGGCGAGATCGAGCTCCAGCAGCGCGGCGTTGACGTCGCGCGCGGGCAGGCCCGCGGCGCGCATCAGATCGTCGACGGCGATCGGAGCGGGTCCGAGCAGCGCCGTGATCCGCGCGACGGGATCGACCGCCTGCGTCCCCTCGCCCGCAGCCGCGGCCGCGACGAGAGGCGCGATCGCAGGCGCGGGCGACGCAGCCGCCGCAGGGCGATCATGAGCGAATTTCGTCGGCCGCTCCTGCAGGGAGAACAAATCGTTCAATTCCTCCCACAGCGGCTCTTCCGCATGCGCGTCCTCCGCGCGCGCGCCTTCCCCGAAGAGATCGCCCTGACGGCCGGCGCTCGCGGCGAGCGCGCGCGTGACGTCGTCCGCCCCGACGCAGAGCGTCGCGCCCTGACGCAACAGATCGTTGGTCCCTTCCGCGCGCGGATCGAGCGGCGAGCCAGGGACCGCGAAGACCTCTCGGCCCTGCTCCGCGGCAAAGCGCGCCGTGATGAGAGAACCGGAGCGGCGCGCCGCCTCGACGACGACGACGCCCTGCGAAAGGCCCGACACGATGCGGTTGCGGCGCGGAAAGTCGCGGCCGCGCGGCTCCCATTCGAGCGGCATTTCCGTCACCACCGCGCCGCCGCGAGCGACGATCTCCTCGATGAGCGGCTGGTGCTCGGCGGGATAGGGCCGGGCATGGCCGCCGGCGAGGACGGCGATCGTCCCCGTGCCGAGGCTCGCGCGATGGGCGGCGAGATCGACGCCGCGCGCGAGGCCGGAGACGATGACGTAATTTTCCCGCGCGAGGCCCTGAGCCAGCCGCTCGGCGAAAGTCATTCCGGCGGCGGAGGCGTTGCGCGAGCCGACGATCGCGACGCAGGGCCGCGACAATATCTCCGCGAAGCCGCGGATCGCGAGCAGCGGCGGCGCCGATTCGATCTCGCGCAAGAGCGGCGGATAATCGACGTCGCCGAGCGTGATGAAGCGCACGCCGAGCTCTTTGGCGCGCTCGAGCTCGGCGCGCGCCTCGCCCGGCTCGGCGATGCGGATCGTCCGCCCATGAGCGGAGCGCGCGAGGAGATCGGGAAGCGCCTCCAGCGCCGCCTGCGCGCCGCCGAAGCGATTGACGAGCTGACGAAAAGTGCGCGGCCCGACATTTTCCGAACGTATGAGCCGCAGCCAGTGAAAGAGCTGCTCCTCCGTCAATCTGCTCGCGGAGGATGGCTCGCTCACGACTTCTGTCCGATCCGGCTCTCGCCGCCAGCGAGCAGGCGGCGGATATTGTCGCGATGCTTCCACCACAACAGCGCCGCCATGGCGGCGAAGACGACAGCCTCGCGGCCATGGCCGTTCGCGGCGAGGACCACCGGCGTGGCGAGGCTCGCGGCGAGCGCCGAGAGCGAGGAATATCGAAACAGGGCGGCCATGGACAGCCAAACCGCCGCGAAGGCGAGGCCGGCGGGCCAGCTCGAGCCGAACAGCGCGCCGAGAAATGTCGCGACGCCCTTGCCGCCGCGAAAGCGCAGCCAGATGGGAGCGATATGGCCGACAAACGCCGCCGCGGCCGCGATCACGGCGCCGTCTGGCGAAATCTGCGCGCCGACGAGCGCGGCGGCGAGCCCTTTCAGGGCGTCGAGCAGCAAGGTCGCCGCCGCGAGGTCCTTGCGCCCGGTGCGCAAGACATTGGTCGCGCCGATATTGCCCGAACCGATCGAGCGAATGTCGGCGGTGCCCGCGAGCCGGGTCAGCAGCAGGCCGAAGGGAATCGAGCCGAGAAGATAGCCGATCGCCAGCGCGCCGAGCTCTGGAAATGAAAAGAAAGTCAAGGAGAGGAGACCCGAGCCGCAAGCGTTCGGCGCCATTCGCCGCACGCGCGGCCGAAATTAATCGAGCCCGCCGCGCCCCGCAAGAAGGCGCCTCGCGACAGCAGGGCTCCGAATCCAGGTCAACAACTTCCATACAGCCGCGTCATGCCCGCGCTTGTCGCGGCCATCCGCGCCGGGACATTGCGGCACGCGGGGAGAAGAGGCGGCATTGTTCCGCTCTTGTTCTCAGCTTTCCGGAGCGTCGTGGCGTGGATGGCCGCGACAAGCGCGGCCATGACGCTGGAAACATGTCTGCTCGCGACAGTGAGGAGCCTCGACAGCAAGGAGCCTCGACAGTAAGGAGCCTCGCCGACGGCGGCCTCCGACTGGCTCGGAAACTGCCTGACCTGGTTAACAGCGTGTTGCATTCCCTTTTTGGGACACCTGATTATGAAGCGCCGGACAGTCGACTTCGAAAGTCTCGTCGATGCAATCTACAGCGCCGCGACCGATCCCGACTTGTGGCCGCAGGTCATGGAGGATCTCGCCGCATCGGTGGACGCGGCCGGCGGCGTCATTCTCACCCGCCGCAGCGACGCATGGCTCGGCTGGCGCTATTCTTCCGCAATGGCCGGGGTCGACGACTACCTCAGATCGCCGGCCGTCGCGACGAGCGAGGCGACCGACCGGCTGCTCGCCGCAAATCGCGCCGGATTCGTCGACGCTTACGAGGTCTTCACGCAGGAGGAATGGCTCGCCGATTCGCTGATGACGCAATGGGGAACCGCCGCCGGCCTGCTGCACGCCGCGGCCGTGGCAATTCCGACGCCCAGCGACGATTTCTTGGTGGTGCAGATCAACCGCCGCATCGGCCAGCATCGCTTCGAGTCCGGCGACATCGCCCGTCTCGACGCTTTTCGCCCCCATCTCGCGCGGGCCGGCTTTCTTTCGGCGCGCTGGCGCCTCGAGCGGCTGCACGCCGCCGTGCAAGCGCTCTCGATGATCGGGCTGCCCGCCGCGATTTTCGACGCGCGCGGCAAAACTCTCGCGACAAACTCCCTCCTCGACAAGATGACGCGGCACATCATGTGGCTGGCCGGGGATCGCCTCGCGCTCGCCGACGCTTCCGCCGATAAAATGCTGCGGCGCGCCGTGGCGGACATCTTCGACCCCGCAGCGGCCACCGTGCGCTCTTTTCCCGCGAGAGCGCGCGACGGCGACACGGTCATCGTCCATGTCGTTCCGATTGCGGGCGAAGCGCGCGATCTCTTCGACGGCGGCTTCGGCCTTCTGGTCGTCACGCCGGTCAGGACCCGCCGCTCCCCCGACCGGGCCCTCATCCGCGGGCTCTTCGATCTCACCGCCGCCGAAGCGAATGTCGCGAGCGGAATCGTCGAAGGCCTGTCGCCGGAGCAGATCGCCGCGCGACACGGAACCTCGCAGGCGACCGTGCGCTGCCAACTCAAGAACATATTCGCCAAGACCGGCGTCGGCCGGCAGTCTCAGCTCGCCGCGCTGCTCGCGAGCCAGATCGAGCTCCCTTTGTCCGACGACGAAAAGCCGCGGCGCGACGAGGGGGCGCGTCGATCGCCGCCGGCGAAATTCAAAGGCAAATCATGCTAGACCAGTCTCCGATCCTTTTGGATCAAAGACTGGTCTAATTTTCCATGCGGAGCGAATTCTGGCCGCTCGAACGGAATCGTTCGAGCGGAAAGCGCTAACTTCACGCCCATGTTCGCGCCGCCCGCCTTTTCGAGCGGCTGCGACTCCCGCGTGGCCGCCGACACCCCGTCAACGGTGGAGCGCATGCGAGACGAGCGTCTCTCCGCCTGAGGCGACCCCTCCGGCGGGGCGAGACGCGCCGCCCCCATAATTTCTGTAGAGAGCTCGGATTTCTGTCGAGAGTTCGGCGCGCGCCGCAGTTTTCCCGAGCGGCGCCGTTCCTCATGCGCTAGAAAGCGGCGGGGCGAATTCGCGACGAAGCGACCAGGATGACGGAACCAGAACGCAGACCGCGCCCACGCGCCTTCCGCCTCGACGGCGAGCAGATCGTTCCTCCCAAGAGCGCGAGGCCCGAGGCGGCGGACGGAGCGGCCCAGACGAGCGTCTTCGAGGCGCAGACGGACGTCTTCGCGCTCGAGCTCGAGACGCCGCCGCGCGACTTCGTCGAGGAGGAGAAGGCGATCGAGGCCGCGCAGAAGCGCGGCGTTCTGCGCAACATGCTGGTCTCCTGGAGCGGTCTGTTCGTGTCGGCCGTCACGGGATTGCTGCTGCTGGCCGGCGGAATGTGGCTGACCAATCTCGTCGAGGATCTCTTCGCCCATTCGGCGCTGCTCGGAACCATCGGCCTCGTCCTCGCCGGCGCGGCGCTGGTCGCGCTGCTGGCGCTGCTCGCCAAGGAGATCGCGGCGATCGCGCGGCAGAATCGGATCGCCAAGCTGCATATCGCCCTCGCCGAAGCGCGCCTTCGCGACGACATCAAATCCGCGCGCGAGCATGTGAAGGCGCTCTGCAAGCTCTATGAGGACCGCCCCGAGACCGGCCGCGCCCGCGCCCTCGTGCTGGAATTCTCGCAGCAGATCATCGACGGGCGCGATCTCGTCGATCTCGCCGAGCGCCATATCGCCCATCCGCTCGACGCGCTGGCGCGCCGCGAGATCGCCGACGCGTCGAAGCGCGTGTCGATCGTCACCACGGTCAGCCCGCGCGCGCTGCTCGATCTGTTGTTCGTCGCCGCCCAGGCGATAAGGCTGACGCGCCGCATCGCGGAAATTTATGGCGGACGGCCAGGTCTGCTCGGCTTCTTCAAGCTCGCGCGCTCGGTCGGCGCGCATCTTGCGATCACCGGCGGCCTCGCCATCGGCGATTCGCTGTTGCAGCAGGTGGTCGGACACGGCATTGCGGCGAAACTCTCCGCGCGGCTCGGCGAAGGCGTGCTCAACGGCCTGCTGACGGCGCGCGTCGGCCTCTCGGCCATGGCGGTCTGCCGGCCCATGCCCTTCAGCGCCGAGAAGCCGCCCGGCGTCGCCGATGTGGCGCCTTTCTTGTTCGGCGACCGCGGCAATGGCTGACGCCGCCGGATCGCGACGATCCCCTCTCGAGAAGACGACAAGCGGATGAAGATCACCACCTGGAACATCAATTCCGTGCGCCTGCGCATGCCGATCGTCGCGCAATTGTTGAAAGAGCACGCGCCGGATGTGCTCTGCCTGCAGGAGACGAAGTGCCGCAACGCCGAATTCCCCACTTCGGACTTTCGCGCGCTCGGCTACGAGCATTTCGCGATAAACGGCCAGAAGGGCTATCACGGCGTCGCGATCGTCTCGAAACATCCGCTCGAGCTGCTCGAGACGCGCGACTTCTGCGAGAAGGGCGACGCGCGCCATGTCTCGGTCGGCCTGCCCAATGGCGGGACGCCGCTCACCATCCATAATTTCTACGTGCCCGCCGGCGGCGACGAGCCCGACCGCGAGATCAATCCGAAATTCGCCCATAAGCTCGATTTTCTAGACGAGATGTCCGAATGGGTCGCGCGCGAGCGCGTGACCGACGGACGCGTGCTGCTCGTCGGCGATCTCAACATCGCGCCGCTGGAGCAGGATGTCTGGAGCCATAAGGCGCTTCTCCAAGTGGTGAGCCACACGGCCGTAGAGGTGGAGAAGCTCGGCCGCGTGATCGAGGCCGGGCGCTGGATCGACACGATGCGCCGCTTCGTGCCGAAGGAGGAGAAGCTCTACACCTGGTGGAGCTATCGCGCCTCCGACTGGGAAAAATCGGATCGCGGCCGCAGGCTCGATCACATATGGGCGAGCGAGGCGCTCTCCGACAAGCTCGCGCAAATGACCGTGCTGCGCGAGGCGCGCAATTGGACGCGCCCGTCCGATCATGTGCCGGTGACGCTCTCTCTTTCGGTCTGACGTCAGGCGGTGCCGACCGCGGCGCGCAGCTCGGAGAGCGAGCCGAAGCGCCGCACCTGCCCGTCGCCGCGAAATTCGACCGAGCCGTCCGAAAACATCACATAGAGCGCGCCTCCGCTCTCATAACGATCGACCTCGACGACCGGCTCAGGCTCCTCGACGAAGCGCGGCTTTGGCGCAAAAGCTTCAATTCCCGGGGGAGCCGGAATCGTCGGCGGCGCGACGGGAGCCGGCGGCGGGCTCTGCACAGGCGCTTCCGCGGCCGGCGCCGGCGCCGCGACGCGCGGAGCGAACGTCATGAGCGCATGGTCGAGACGCGACAGGGCCGCGGCGATGGCCAGCGTCACCACGCCGCCGGAGGCCGCCACCGCGCCGGCGATGAACAGGCTCCAGCCGCGTTCGATTTGGATCTTGTCCCAGCCCTCGAACATAGCAGCCGGCCCCCAGAGCACGAGCGCTCCGCCGAGCCCGAAAATTCCCCAACGCGTCAGACGAAAATACCAAACGCCCCGCATGTTCCGCCTCTTCTCGCGATCGAGATCGCGCGACGCCGCCGCCTCGCCCGCCGTCTGTTAGCACGCTCGCGCACGCGCCGCTGCGACGGTTTTCCACGAGCATTCGCCACGAAAATTCAGGCGCGAGTGTGGAGGCCGGACGACAGCCGCCGCAATGGCGCCCCGAGACGAAATTCAATCCCATGAGTCACGATATATCCGCGGCGTAACATCACATAGAATTTCTCGAATGCAATGCAGACATCGAAGATATCAATGTCTCTATAACGAAGTTCGGAGACGATCCGCCTAATTCAGGGGAGTCGAAACCATGGATACGCGCTCTAAGAGGCGTAATCTATTTATGCTTACCCTTCTATTCGCTTTGGCGATGGGAAGTTATGCTTACGCGCCACGATCTGCTTTCGCGCATGGCGGCGTCAAGCTGGAGCAGGACGAATGCGTGGTGAAAGTGGGGCCCGTCAAGGTGCACTTCATCGGCTATCAGCGCAAAGGCGAGCCGGAGGAATTCTGCGACGACATCCCGCGGACCGGCCCGACGGTGATCGCTCTCAGCGCGCTCGAATCGGCCCGCCTCCCCGATTCCTACATGGTTCAGAATCAGGCCCCGACCGCAGAGCCCGCGGCGCCGACCGTCGACCTGCGCGACCTCGCCATAGGCGTGCGCATCGTCAAAAACCTCGGCGAGGAGAAGGAAAAGGCCGATCTCGGCGCGGCGACCGAGTTCTATGCGCCTCCCAAGATCCACCGCAACGCCACGATGACCTTCGAGCACGACTTCAAGGAGGCGGGGAATTATGTCGCGATCATCACCGTGGCCGATCGCGACGGCAGGGAATGGAGTTCCAGCTTTCCCTTCAAAGTGGGCGTTTTCAGCCTGTGGAACACGATCGAATATATCCTTTATGCGATCGGCTTCCTCGCGCTGAGCGCCGGCCTCTGGCTCGTGGCGTGGAAGCGCAGGAAAGGACCGGCCGACCCCGCCGCCGATGCGGCGGCGCTCCACCAGGCCGAGTGAAATAGCCGCCCAGCGCAAGTCCTGCCCGGCCCGCCCGACCCTGTCGGGCGGGCTTTTTCGCGCCGCGCGCGGGCTTGTCGTCCGAGCTTTGCATGAAACTTGTTAGACTGCGGCCGTGCGAAGTTGCTTGGAGCCCTGCCGGGTTCTAGGTAGAGGCGAGCGGAGAATGCTGCGCTCGCGAACCCCAGTCAGGAGCAAGGATTATGAGCTTCACCCTTCCCGACCTTCCTTACGCCTATGATGCGCTACAGCCTTATTTGTCGAAGGAATCCTTCGAGTATCATCATGACAAGCATCATGCGACCTATGTCACCAACGCCAATAATCTGATCAAAGGCACCGAGTTCGAAGGCAAGTCGACCGAGGAGATCATCGTCGCCTCCTTCGGCAAGAATGTGCCCGTCTTCAACAATGTCGCCCAGCACTACAACCATTCCGAATATTGGAAGTGGCTGAAGCCCAATGGCGGCGGCGCCATCCCCGGCAAGGTGGAGAAGGCGATCGTCGACTCCTTCGGCTCGGTCGACAAGTTCAAGGAGGAGTTCCAGACCCAAGGTCTCGGCCAGTTCGGCTCGGGCTGGGTGTGGCTCGAGGCGAAGGACGGCAAGCTCGCCGTGCGCAAGACGCCGAACGCCGAGAATCCGCTCGTCCATGGCGCGACGCCCCTGCTCGTCGCGGACGTCTGGGAGCACGCCTATTACATCGACTACCGCAATCGCCGCGCCGACTTTCTCAAGGCCTTCCTCGACCATCTCGTGAACTGGGAATATGTCGAGTCCTTGTACGAGGCGGCGACGAAGTAAGCCCCGACAGGACGGATGGTTTTCCTACGGCGGCGGCGCGAAGCGTCGCCGCCGTCAAATTTTTCGAAGATCTCGCCCGCGCCGTCGCCCGCCTTCGCCGACGACCGCGCGGCCGGAGTCTTTTCTTTCCACACGTTTCCAACGCCGAACCGGCGGCCACTTCGGCTGGAAACGCACTAGGCGCCCGAACGCTCTCGATTCCGTCGCCCGTTGCGCTACAATCTGCGGGATGTCGCGCCCCTCTTCCGCAAATTACGCCATCACGCCGCAGATTCTGCTGCGCGCCTATTCGATCGGCCTTTTTCCCATGGCCGAGAGCGCCGAAGAGGAGCAGCTCTTCTGGGTCGACCCTCAGGAACGCGCGATTTTTCCGCTCGACGCCTTCAAGATCTCGCGCTCACTCGCCAAGACGATCCGCTCCGATCGCTTCGAGGTGAGGACCGACACGGATTTCGACGCCGTCATCGCGGCCTGCGCGGCCTCCGCGCCCAAGCGCGAGAACACCTGGATCAACGCCGAGATCAAGCGTCTCTATCGACAGCTGTTCGACATGGGCTTCGCTCATACCGTCGAATGCTGGCGGGAGGGCAGGCTCGTCGGCGGCCTCTATGGCGTCTCCATGCGCGCGGCCTTTTTCGGCGAGAGCATGTTTCATCTCGAGACGGACGCGTCCAAGGTGGCGCTGGCGCATCTCGTCGCCCGGCTCGTCAAAGGCGGTTTTCGCCTGCTCGACACGCAATTCATGACGACGCATCTCGCTTCGCTCGGCGCCGTCGAGATCAGCCGCGACTCCTATCACGCTTTGCTGGAGACGGCGCTCGCCGAGCCTGCGCGCTGGGCGGACGAACCCATCGCCGGGCGGGACGTCGTCGCCGTCCTGCGTCCCGAGCCCGCGCTCAGAACGGAAACGGCGACGTAGCGGGCGCGGCGGCCGGCTGCGAGGCTTGCTTCTTTTTCTTCTTCTTGGGTTTTTCGGCGGGCGGCGCGGGCGCGCCGTCGTCCGGCGCTTTCACGCCCTCCGGCAGGACCGAATCGCGCGGGCCGATCGGCGCCGCCTCGACCGGAACCGGAGCGACGGGCTCCACCTTGCGGGAGCGCGAGCGCTTTTTCTCGGGTTGCGCGGCGGCGGGAACGTTGGCGGAAGCCGCCCCAGGATCGGCCGCCGGGGCCTGGACGATCTCCTTGCCGCCGCGGCAATCGACGAGCCACACGTCATAGACCGGATGCTCGACGCCATGCAGCCCGGGGCTCGCGGCGAACATCCAGCCGGAGAAAATCCGCTTGGCCTCGATCTTCGTGACGTCCTGCTCGTCGACCTCGACGAAGCCCGTCGTCTGCGGAGCCTCCGTCTGCGGCCGCGTGTTGCAGACGCGCGGCGTCACCTGCAGCGAGCCGAATTGCACGGTCTCGTCGACGGCGACGTCGAAATTGATGATTCGGCCGGTCGTCTTGTCGAGGCCGGCGAAAACGGCGGTGGGATTGCGGATGGGATCGGCCGACGCCCAGCCGCCGCCTGCGACGACCGCAGTCGCGGCAAGGGCGAAACCGAGGCGAAAGGAGCGGGAGATCATGTATCGGGTCTCGTTTAACGATCTCTGGCTCGGGCCAGCCGCCCGCGCCTCATGCCGCCATGAACGAAAAGAGCGTGGCTAATCCGTGGTCGCGGCGGGCGACGCCGCGCGCCGCCGCCGATCTCACGCCTGCGGGGTCCAGGCCTCATAGTCGCCGCCGGCCGGGTCACGGCGGCCCTCCGCGAGGATCGAGCCCGGCGGATGATAGGCGGCGGAGGTGCCGGTCAGATTGGGGCGATAGGGCAGCTCCCACTCCTTCGACTCGTATGTCTCCTGCGTGGGCGGCGTGTCGACGGTGTGGTGCAGCCAGCCGTACCAGCCGGGCGGCGTCGCCGAGCCTTCGGCGTAGCCCTTGTAGATGACCCAGCGGCGCTCGAAGCCCAGCGCCTTGTCCTTCTTGCCGCCGCGGCGGCGGTAATAGACGTTGCCGAACTCATCCGTCCCGACGCGCTCGCCATAGAGCAGCGTCCACAGGCTCGTGCTGAGCGTCGCCCGATTCCACCAGGTGAAGAAACGAATGATGTAGGACATGTCGGAGCGTCCGAGAGAGTTTGCGTGGCTCCTTATTGCGTCAAGACGGCGCGATGTCCAGTCGCAGGCGCCGCGTCGTTGGGCCTCATCCGCGAGCTTTGCTTTTGGCGGCCAGTCGTGGAAAAGGAGGAGTGTGACAGAAAGACGACAATCGCCGCGCCCGCGATGGCGCGCCGCAGCAAGTTGAAAATTATTTGATTTCAGCTCGAGCGGACGAGAAGCGACGCGTCGAATCCCAAGAGACCACAACATGATTTCGAAGTGTTCGAGATGTATTGTTGCCGCCGTGCTGGCGGCGATCCTTTCCGCCCAGGGCGCGCGCGCCCTCGATATCTCCGGAGCCGGAGCGACCTTTCCCCTCCCCGTCTACGCCAAATGGGCGCAGAGCTATTCCGAGGAGACCGGCAATCGGGTCAATTATCAGTCGATCGGCTCGGGCGGCGGCATCCGCCAGATCAAGGCGCGAACCGTCACTTTCGGCGCCTCGGACCAGCCGCTGACGGCCAAGGAGCTCGAAGCCGCCGGCCTCATCCAATGGCCGCAGGTCGTCGGCGGCGTCACGCCCGTCGTCAATGTCGAGGGGATCAAATCCGGCGAGCTCGTTCTCGACGGGCAGACGCTCGCCCGCATTTTTCTCGGCGAGATCAAGAGCTGGGACGATCCCGCGATTCGCGCGCTGAACCCGAAGACGCAATTGCCGGCGACGCCGATCGTCGTCGTGCATCGCTCCGACGGCTCCGGCACCACCTTCTGCTTCACCGATTATTTGTCCCGCGTCTCGGCGGAATGGAAGGAGAAGGTCGGCGAGAACGTCACCGTGGAATGGCCGCTCGGCCTCGGGGCCAGGGGCAATGAAGGGGTGGCCATCAATGTCGCCGCCGCCAAGGGCGCGATCGGCTATGTGGAATACGCCTACGCCAAGCAGGGCAAGCTCGCCGCGGTCAACTTGGTGAACCGCGACGGCAAGATCGTCGCGCCGGGCAGGGAGAGCTTCGAGGCCGCCGCCGCCAACGCCGATTGGGAGAGCGCGCCGGGCTTCTTCCGACTGCTCACCGAACAAGCCGGCGCGCGCTCATGGCCGATCGCGGCGGCGACTTTCATCTTGCTGCCGAAACAGCCGAAGGATGCGGCGGCGGCGCTCGAAGCGCTGAAATTCTTCGACTGGGCCTTCTCCAAGGGCGCGGCGGCGGCCGAGGAGCTCGACTTCGAGCCCATGCCGGCCTCCGTCGTGACGCTCATCCGCAAGAGCTGGGCGGCCAATGTGAAGGATGCGAATGGAAAACCGCTGCTGAATTGACCATTAAAGAAGCGAGCGGGCCGCGCGCGGCCTTTTCATCGAGGGAGAGGCCGATGCCGCAGACGATCGCCGCGAGATGTTGCGTCGTCGGCGGCGGACCGGCGGGACTGATGGCGGGCTTCCTGCTCGCCCGCGCCGGCGTGGACGTCGTCGTCATAGAGAAGCACGCGGATTTCCTGCGCGATTTCCGCGGCGACACGATTCACCCTTCGACGCTGCAACTCATGTTCGAGCTCGGCCTGCTCCACGATTTTTTGAAGCTGCCGCATCGCAAGGCCTTTCAGATTTCCGCTCAGCTGGGAAATCGCAAATTCGTCGTCGCCGATTTCCGCCGCCTGCCGACCTTGTGCAAATTCGTCGCCTTCATGCCGCAATGGGATTTTTTGGACTTCATCGCGGGCGAGGCGAAGAAGCTGCCGAATTTCCGGCTCTTCATGAAGACGGCGGCGAGCGGTCTCCTCGAGGACCAGGGCCGCGTCGTCGGCGTGCGCGCCGCGGGGCCGGAGGGAGAGATGGAGATAAGCGCCGATCTCGTCCTCGCCGCGGACGGTCGGACGTCGCGCATGCGCGAAGCGGCCGGCCTCGAGGTGGAGGATTTCGGCGCGCCCATGGATGTGCTCTGGCTCGAGCTGCGGCGCGAAGCGAGCGATCCGGAAGAGACTTTCGGCAGCATCGCGCCGGGTCGCATGGTCGCGATGATCGAGCGCGGCGCCTATTGGCAGATCGGCTTTGTGATCCCCAAAGGCGGCGCGCAGGCGATACGGAGCGGGCCGATCGGCGCGTTTCGCGACACGATCGTCGACTGCCTTCCTTTCCTCGCCGACCGCGTCGAGGATTTGCGCGATTGGGAGGACGTCAGCCTGCTCACCGTGCAGGTCGATCGGCTGAAGGTCTGGAGCCGGCCCGGCCTGCTCTGCATCGGCGACGCGGCCCATGCGATGTCGCCGGTCGGCGGCGTCGGAATCAATCTCGCGATTCAGGATGCGGTGGCGACCGCCAATCTCATCGCCGAAAAGCTGCGGACAGGGTCGCTGCGCGACGAAGATCTCGCCGCCGTCCAGAGGCGCCGCGAATTGCCGGCGCGTCTCACGCAACGGCTACAGCTCTTCATCCAGAACCGGGTGATTCGCAGCGTGCTGGCGGCGGATGCTCCCTTCGAGCCGCCGCTGGCGCTGCGTCTCCTCGACATATTTCCCGTTCTACGGCAGATTCCGGCGCGGCTGATCGGCCTCGGCGTGCGGCCGGAGCATGTCAATTCATCGCGCGGATGAAGGCGCCGAAGGCGCGGGGCCCGTCGCCGGTCTTGGCCTTGGCGATCACCTTCAGACTGTCGGCGGCGATCGACCAGAATTCATTGGTGAACCAATTGGCGACGTAGATCGTCTTGCCGTCGCGGCTCGCGCCGATTCCTTCCGGATATTCGCCGACCTTCACCTGGGCGAGGGGCGCGAAGGTCTCGAGATCGAAAACGCTCACCGCCTCGGCGTATTGATCCGTCACGAAGCCCCTGCCCTGCGCCAGCGCCACGCAATAGGGCCTTTTCCCGACCTTCACCGTGGCGACGACGCGCCGCGCCGCGAGATCGACGACGCTGACATCGTCCGACTCGACATTGGCCGTATAGGCGCGCTCGCCTTTCGCATCGATGGTGACGCCGAAAGGATGCCGGCCCACATCCAATTCGCCGCGCTTCTCGAAGGAGGCCGCATCGACGAAGGCGATTTTATCGGCGTCGCGAATCGCGACCAGGATCGTCTTGCCGTCCGGCGTCACCGCGACCCCCGATGGCGTGGGGCCGACTTTCGCCGTCGCGACGACGCCCAATTCGGGATCGACCGCGAAAAGGCGCTGCTCGTACATGTCGGCGACATAGACGCGCCTGCCGTCCGGCGCGACGGCGAGGCCGAGCGGGCCGCCCTCCAGCGGAATTCTGCGCAGCACGCGGCGCTCGCGCGTGTCGACGACGGAGAGATATTTGCCTTCGGGGCTCGTCACATAGGCTCTCGCGCCGTCAGTGGAGACGGCGACGCCCGCCGGCTTGCCGCCGATCGGCAGCGTCGCCATCGGCTGCATCGTCGAAAGATCGACGATCGTCAGATCACCGCTCCCCTGATTGGTGACGAAAGCCTCGTCCGCCCCCGCCGGCGAGGCGAGCGCGAGCCCGAGAAGGGCGGCGCGCGCCGCCCTTCCCCAGGAGATGGAGATCACCGGGATCAGGGCGATCGAGTGAAGGGCAATCACCCTCGCCCTCATGCTGAGGAGGCTCCGCAGGAGCCGTCTCGAAGCACGAGGGCGAGCTCCAGAAGGCGGCGCAAACGGTTTCCTCGTCCTTCGAGACGCCCGCTGCGCGGGCTCCTCAGGATGAGGAAACCTTCCCCCGATCGCCCTATCACCGAGATGGAGATCACTTGCCCTCGACCTTGGCCTTCAGCGAGGCGAGGCCGGCCTTGTAGAGATCGGTGATCGCCTTCAGCGCCGCCTCGTCGGAGAGCTCCGGCGGCGGGTCGTTGTTCGGAAAGCCGCGATAGAAGGCGCCGCGCCATTCGACGACGCTCTTGTCGCCCTGCGGCTTCACCGTCAGCGTCGAGGAGTAATTGTTCACCGGCAGGATCTTCACATCGACCTTCTCGATGCGATAGGCGAGCGAGAAGTCCTTGGCGTCATATTTGGTGAGCAGCTCGTCGATCTCGCCGCCGTTCTTGAGCGTGAGATGGCGAGTCGCCTTGTCGGGCGTGTTGTCGCCCGTCCCTTCCGTCTTCTCGACGGGCGGAAGCCAGCTCAGATCCTGGAAATTGCCGACGATCGCCCAGACCTTCTCGGCCGGGGCGGCGATCTCGATCGTCTCCGTCACCTTCTGGCGGGAGGGGCCGTGGGCGAAGGAGATGGAGGGCGCGAGAGCCGCGATCGAGAGAGCGGCCAGAACAATTCCCCGGCGCGCGATAACGAATGACATGAGCTTTTCCCCTGCGAGGCGCTTCGGGCGCCGAAGGCGCCGTTGGAGCAGATAACGACGCCGCGAGGGCGCGCGTCAAGGGAGCGCATGGTCGACGTGCGGATGCGGCGATCGGGGCCAGTCACCGGGAACGGAGCAGGGTCGCCGCGGCGCGCCGCGCCGCGAGGAAGGGATCGACGACGCCGCCGATATAGGCTTCGGTCACAGCTCCGTCGAGCAGGAGAACGATCTGATCGGCGACCTCGCAGCGATCGCCCCGCTCCGCGTCGAGCGCGCCCAGGACCAGCTCACGCAACTTTCGCTTGTAGCCCGCCACGAGAGAGTGAATCGGTCCGGCGGGCTCGGCCTCCTGCAGGCTCGCATGGATGAAAGGGCAGCCGCGTCGACCAGGAATGGCCGCCGAGGCCGCGAAGAAATCGAAGATCGCCTCGATTCGCGCCGCCTCCGTCGGCGGCCGTCCGAGACGCTCGAGAGCCTGCAAGACCGTTTCGGCCATCTGCTCATAGACGGCGATGGTGAGCGCCTCTTTCGAGGGAAAATTATTGTAGAGCGTCATTCGGGCGACGCCGGCCGCCTCGGTCACTTCATTGATCCCGACATTGGCCGTCCCACGCCTCAGGAACAGCCGCCCGGCCGTTTCCAGCAGGCGCTGACGGCCGACGGACGCTCGCGGCGATCCATTCGTTCTCTTCATGGTTCGTCAGTTTGACACAGGGTGGAGGTTTTGGATATAGACCGATCGGTCTACCTAACTACTCGAGAGCCTTCCTATGCCCGAAATCAAGCTCTGGTTCTCCCCAGGAGCCTGCTCCTTGGCTCCTCATATTCTGTTGCATGAGATCGACGTCGCCTTCGAGGCCATAGCGACGCCGATCGCGCAGGGCGCCAATCTCACCGAGGACTTCACGCGCCTCAATCCCAAGCAGCGCGTGCCGGTCCTGTCTCTCGACGGCGAGATCGTCACCGAGCTTCCGGCGATCGCGGCGGCGATTTCTCACCTCGCGCCCGAGCGCGGCCTCATGGGGCGCAGCGCGGCCGAGGCCGTGAGGGTTCTGGAGTGGATGAACTGGCTCTCTGGAACGCTCCACGGCCAGGGATTTGGATGCTTGTGGCGTCCCGCGCGCTTCTCGGACGATCCGCGTGACTTCGCGAATATTCAGGCGAAAGGCGCGCGCACGATCCGCGACTGCTTCGCAATGATCGACCGCGACCTCTCGGCCGGACGGCCGCCCTGCGTCTTCACCGCCGTCGACCCTTTTCTCCTCGTCTTCTATCTCTGGGGAAATCGGATCGACCTCGACATGAGGACGGCCTATCCTGCCTATGCCGCCTTCGCCGAGGCTCTCGCCGATCGCGAATCGGTCGTCTCGGCCCTCGCCGCCGAGGGCGTCGCCTTCTGAAGGCTGCGCCGCGGCTGCGGCTTGCGCGCGAAGCCTCTTGCCAAGAGCCGCGGCATCGTCGAGGCTTTTGGCCAAGGTCGAGTCGTCCGCGGCCATTATCCCCGACATTTTGCAACATATTGTTTGATTATTAATTCCCTCACACTACATCTTGACGCCGCTAGCGGAGTGACGCACTGTTGCGAGGTCACCTAATGACGCAGCGGCGGACGATCGAAACAGCCGATTTTCGCGCGCCGGGGCCCAGCGGCGCGGGGCGTTTCGCTCGACTTCGCCTCGCTGCGCCCTTCGCCTGGTCGGTATCTGCGTTTCCTTCCGAGGTAGAGTCCCTCCCCCCATGACCTTCGCGCGGCCGAGGCTTCGGCCGCGAACCCTTCAATGCGCGCATTTTCGAGGACCCTGAGACGATGAAGATCGACCGACGCCACACGAGAGCCGGACAGTCCCCCTATGCGGACATTGAGTTTCGCGCGGCGCGCAGCGAAATCCGCAATCCCGACGGCTCGGTGGTGTTCTCGCTCGAGCATATCGACGCGCCGGCCGAGTGGAGCCAGGTCGCGATCGACGTTCTGGCGCAGAAATATTTCCGCAAGGCGGGCGTGCCGGCCCGGCTGAAGCGAATTGAAGAACATGACGTTCCGAGCTTCCTGTGGCGCTCGGTTCCCGATTCGGAGGCGCTGGCGCAATTGCCGAAGGCCGAGCGCTACGCCTCCGAGACCTCGGCGCGTCAGGTGTTCGACCGGCTCGCCGGCGCCTGGGCCTATTGGGGCTGGAAGGGCGGCTATTTCGATTCGCAGGAGGACGCCTCCGCCTTTCAGGACGAGCTGCGCTACATGCTGGCGCGGCAGATGGCGGCGCCCAACTCGCCGCAATGGTTCAACACCGGCCTGCATTGGGCCTATGGCGTCGATGGACCGAGCCAGGGTCATTTCTATGTCGATCACCAGACTGGCAAGCTGACCAAATCCAAGACCGCCTATGAGCATCCGCAGCCGCACGCCTGCTTCATCCAGTCGGTCGAGGACGATCTCGTCAACGACGGCGGCATAATGGACCTCTGGGTGCGCGAGGCGCGCCTGTTCAAATACGGCTCCGGCACCGGCTCCAATTTCTCCAAGCTGCGCGGCGAGAAGGAGAAGCTCTCGGGCGGCGGCTCCTCCTCCGGCCTCATGTCCTTCCTGAAGATCGGCGACCGCGCGGCGGGCGCGATCAAATCCGGCGGCACGACGCGGCGCGCCGCGAAAATGGTCGTCGTCGACGTCGACCATCCGGATATCGAAGCCTTCATCGATTGGAAGGTGAAGGAGGAGGAGAAGGTCGCCTCGCTCGTCGCCGGCTCCAAGATCGTCAAGAAGCATCTGAAAGCCGTGATGCGCGCCTGCGTCAATTGCGAGGGCCCGGGCTTCGACTGCTTCGATCCCGAAAAGAATCCGGCGCTGAAGCGCGAGATCCGCGCCGCGCGCCGCGCCGAAGTGCCGGACAATTACATCAAGCGCGTCATCCAATTCGCGCGTCAGGGCTATAAGGACATCTCCTTCGACACTTACGACACGGATTGGGACAGCGAGGCCTATCTCACCGTCTCCGGCCAGAACTCCAATAATACGGTGCGCGTCACCGACGAGTTTCTGAAGGCGGTGGAGACGGGCGGCGATTGGACGCTGACGCGCCGCCTCGACGGCAAGCCGTCGAAGACGCTGCCGGCCCGCGATCTGTGGGAGAAGATCGGCTACGCCGCCTGGGCCTCGGCCGATCCCGGCATTCAGTTCCACACGACGATCAACGATTGGCACACCTGCCCCGCCGGCGGCGCCATACGCGCGTCGAATCCGTGCTCGGAATATATGTTCCTCGACGACACGGCCTGCAATCTCGCCTCGCTGAACCTGTTGCAGTTCCGCGACGGCGAGACGAAGCGCATCGACGTCGATTCCTACGAGCACGCCGTCAGGCTGTGGACCATCGTGCTGGAAATCTCCGTGCTGATGGCGCAATTCCCTTCGCGCGAGATCGCCCAGCTCTCCTACGACTATCGCACGCTCGGCCTCGGCTACGCCAATGTCGGCGGCCTCTTGATGTCTTCGGGCATCGCCTATGACAGCGACGCGGGCCGCGCGCTCTGCGGCGCGCTCTCGGCGATCATGACCGGCGTCGCCTATCGCGCCTCGGCGGAAATGGCCAAGGAGCGCGGCGCCTTCGCCGGCTATGACGCCAATCGCGAAGCGATGCTGCGCGTCATTCGCAATCACCGCCGCGCCGCCCATGGCCAGCGCGCCGGCTATGAGGGTCTCGCGACGGCGCCCGTGCCGCTCGACCACGCCGCCTGCCCCGACGCCGCGCTCGTCGCCCGCGCGACGCGCGCCTGGGACGAGGCGCTCGCGCTCGGCGAGGAACATGGCTATCGCAACGCCCAAGTCTCGGTGGTCGCGCCGACCGGCACGATCGGCCTCGTCATGGATTGCGACACGACCGGCATAGAGCCGGATTTCGCGCTGGTGAAATTCAAGAAGCTCGCCGGCGGCGGCTATTTGAAGATCGTCAACCGCGCCGTGCCGGAGGCGCTGCGCGCGCTCGGCTATAGGGAAGCCGAGATCGCCGAGATCGAGGCCTATGCCGTCGGCCACGCCTCGCTCTCCAACGCGCCGGCCATCAACACCGCCTCGCTGCGCGCGCGCGGCTTCACCGACGAGAAGATCGAGACGGTCGAAAAAGCGCTGCCTTCCGCCTTCGACATCAAATTCGTCTTCAACAAATGGACGCTCGGCGCGGATTTCCTCACGGGCGCGCTGAAGGTTCCTTCGGCGGCGCTGGAAGACGCGAGCTTCGACCTGCTCGCCCATCTCGGCTTCACCCGGCAGGAGATCGAGGCGGCGAACGTCCATATCTGCGGCGCCATGACTCTCGAAGGCGCGCCGCATTTGAGGCCCGAGCATTATCCGGTGTTCGACTGCGCCAACGCCTGCGGCCGCACCGGCAAGCGCTATCTCTCGGTCGAGAGCCACATCCGCATGATGGCGGCGGCGCAGCCCTTCATCTCCGGCGCGATCTCCAAGACGATCAACATGCCGAATGACGCCACGATCGAGGATTGCGAGGCGGCCTATCTCCTCTCCTGGAAGCTCGCGCTCAAGGCCAATGCGCTCTATCGCGACGGCTCCAAGCTCTCGCAGCCGCTCTCCGCGCAGCTCGTCGCCGACGCCGACGACGAGGCCGAGGAGGTCGCCGACGAGATCCTCTCCGCCAACGCTCCGGCGCGGGCGGCGGCGATCGCCGAGCGCATCGTCGAGCGCGTCGTGCATCATGTCGTGCGCGAGCGCGAGAAGCTGCCCGATCGGCGCAAGGGCTATACGCAGAAGGCGGCCGTCGGCGGCCATAAGGTCTATCTGCGCACCGGCGAATATGTCGACGGGCGCCTCGGCGAGATCTTCATCGACATGCACAAGGAAGGCGCCGCCTTCCGCAGCCTGATGAATAATTTCGCCATCGCCATATCGCTCGGCCTGCAATATGGCGTGCCGCTCGAGGAATATGTCGACGCCTTCACCTTCACCCGCTTCGAGCCGGCGGGCCCGGTGCAGGGCAATGACGCGATCAAGAACGCCACTTCGATCCTCGACTATGTGTTCCGCGAATTGGCGGTGTCCTATCTCGGCCGCCACGATCTCGCCCATGTGTCGCCGGACGACATCGGCCATGACGTGCTGGGCAAGGGTGAGCATGAGGGGAAGGCCTCAGAGGCCGCCTCCTCCATCGTCTCGAAAGGGCTGCTGCGCTCCAAGACCGATCGGCTGATGCTGGTGCGCGGCGGCGCGACGGCGCTGCGAAATGAGCCGACGCCGAACGTGGTGGAGCCCGTGAGTGATGAAACTGACGATCCAACCCGCGGCGGGTTGGCTTTTTCTAAGGACGTGGACTGGAGCAACTCGTCGGTAAACGCTCGACGCGAGCAAGCCAGACTAAAAGGATACGAGGGCGAAGCGTGTCCAGAGTGCGGTAACTTTACGCTTGTGCGTAATGGCACATGTTTGAAGTGCGACACATGCGGAGGAACAACAGGCTGCTCCTGAGAGCACGGGAGGGCCGATCATGTCGCACCCGTCCGATTACAAGGTTTCTGCGACGACCGCTAAACAGCTGGCAGCCGATGCAGAAGAACTGCGTAAGCTCCTCGATGCGGACCAGCGCACAGAGTTCAATCCTCTGGATGCTATTAGGCTGTTCGAAAAACGAGAGGTTCCCAAGAAGGGTCTTCTAAGAGTCTTGTTATTCGACGCCCCCAAGGGCAGCAAGCCTGCGCGAGTAAAATATAAGCCTTTGCGCTTGTTCGTAGACGGCGACGTGTTGGAGGCGGCACGCGTGGGCTATCCCCCCGAAAGATTCATTATCGCCCATGAGCTCGGGCACATTGTTGAACACGATGATACGGCAAAAGCATTCTCTGCCTCCGATTCTGAACGCCTAAAAGCTTGGCCGAAGGAGGAGCTGGCGGAGTGGCAAGCTGATACTTTTGCAGATAACCTTCTTGTTCCGCGCAAGTTCCTCTTCTCGTTTCGTCTTGACGTCGGTGCAATTGCATCTGCCTGCAACGTTGAACGCCAAGTAGTTCAGCGCCAGATCGACGCCTTGAAATCAGAAAGACGGTACGTCTGCGAAGAATGCCTCGAATGCGGTTGCTTCACTCTAACCCGCAAGGGCACGTGCTTGCAATGTGATGTATGCGGCAGGGTGACAGAATACACCTAACCTCCAGGAGAATACGGGCATGAAACAGCCAGGATTGGACAATCGACATAGAGATAAAAACGGCGAAATTCATCGCAAAAGAGGCAACACCCTCATCGGCACGCTTCGAAAAGAATACGGCCCAGAACTCGCCAAAGGATATCGATCCGATGCTCAGCTAAAAACCGTATTGGAGAAGGAAGGCGTCTCGTCTCTTAATGAGCTGATGAAGAAAGAGCGCTAAAGGGTCCATGCACCACCGTCGCCGAGAAGCGCGCCGAGGCGCGCATGAAGGGCTATGTCGGCGAAGCCTGTCCCGAATGCGCGAATTTCACTCTGGTGCGCAACGGGACGTGCCTGAAATGCGCAACCTGCGGAATTACGACTGGGTGCAGCTGAAGGCGAAGCCGCCGTCCTCCTTTTCGTGATCTGCTGCTCGGAGCCCCGTCGGATCGGGGCTCCGCCTCGAGGAGCCCGGCTTCGGCCGGCGGTTGCGACCGCCCCCTCCTTGGGATAGTCCATCTGCGACACGCGTTCCGAAAGAGAAGAGACCGCCCATGCCGCCGTTCCGCTCCCGCACCACCACCCATGGACGCAATATGGCGGGCGCGCGCGGCCTCTGGCGCGCGACCGGCATGAAGGACGGCGATTTCGGCAAGCCGATCATCGCCGTCGCCAATTCCTTCACGCAATTCGTGCCGGGCCATGTGCATCTGAAAGACCTCGGCCAGCTCGTCGCCCGCGAGATCGAGAAGGCCGGCGGCGTCGCCAAGGAGTTCGACACGATCGCCGTCGACGACGGCATCGCCATGGGCCATGACGGAATGCTCTATTCCCTGCCCTCGCGCGAGATCATCGCCGACAGCGTCGAATATATGTGCAACGCCCATTGCGCCGACGCTCTCGTCTGCATCTCCAATTGCGACAAGATCACGCCCGGAATGCTGATGGCCGCGCTGCGGCTGAACATCCCCACCGTCTTCGTCTCGGGTGGGCCGATGGAGGCCGGCAAGGTCACGCTGCATGGCGAGGCCCATGCGCTCGATCTCGTCGACGCGATGGTCGCGGCCGGCGACGACAAGGTCAGCGACGCCGATGTCGCCGTCATCGAGCGCTCGGCCTGCCCGACCTGCGGCTCCTGCTCCGGCATGTTCACGGCCAATTCGATGAACTGCCTCGCCGAGGCGCTCGGCCTCGCCCTGCCCGGCAATGGCACTGTGCTGGCGACGCACGCCGATCGCGAGCGCCTCTTCGTCGAGGCCGGCCATCTCATCGTCGATCTCGCCCGCCGCTGGTACGAGCAGGACGATTCGAGCGTGCTGCCGCGCTCCATCGCGAAGTTCGAGGCTTTCGAGAACGCCATGACGCTCGACATCGCCATGGGCGGCTCCACCAACACAGTGCTGCATATTCTCGCCGCCGCCTATGAGGCGGACGTCCCCTTCACCATGGCCGACATCGACCGCCTGTCGCGGCGCGTGCCGGTGCTGTGCAAGGTCGCGCCCTCCGTGCCGGACATTCATCTCGAGGATGTGCATCGCGCCGGCGGCATCTACGCCATTCTGGGCGAGCTCGCGCGCGCCGGCCTGTTGCATACGGAACTGCCCACGGTGCATTCGGCGACGCTCGGCGAGGCGCTCGCGCGCTGGGACGCGCGCGTCTCCAATAGCGAGAGCGTCGCGACCTTCTTTCGCGCCGCGCCCGGCGGCGTGCCGACGCAGGTGGCCTTCAGCCAGAGCCGCCGTTTCGACACGCTCGACCTCGACCGCGAGAAAGGCGCCGTGCGCGACGCGGCCCACGCCTTCTCCAAGGATGGCGGCCTCGCGGTTCTGACCGGCAATCTGGCGCAGGACGGCTGCATCGTGAAGACGGCGGGCGTCGACGACTCCATTCTGAAATTCGCCGGCCCGGCGCGCGTCTTCGAGAGCCAGGACGCGGCCGTCGACGCGATCCTCGGCAACAGAATCGTCGCCGGCGATGTGGTGGTGATCCGCTATGAGGGGCCGCGCGGCGGGCCGGGAATGCAGGAGATGCTCTATCCGACGAGCTATCTGAAATCGAAAGGCCTGGGCAAGGCCTGCGCGCTCATCACCGACGGGCGTTTTTCCGGCGGCACCTCCGGCCTCTCCATCGGCCATGTCTCGCCGGAGGCGGCCGAGGGCGGCCTCATCGGCCTGGTGAAAGAGGGCGACCGCATCGAGATCGACATTCCGGCGCGCTCCATCCACCTCGCGGTTTCGGACGAAGAGCTGGCGAAGCGCCGCGCGGCGGAGGACGCGCGCGGCAAGGACGCGTGGAAGCCCGCCGCGCGCGCCCGCAAAGTGTCCAAGGCGCTGCGCGCCTATGCGGCGATGACGACGAGCGCCGCGCGCGGCGCTGTGCGCGAGGTTCCTACGGAATAGCCTGACGTCATTGCGAGCGCAGCGAAGCAATCCAGAGCCGTGAGGCGGCTCCTGGACCACGTCACCGGCTTTTCGTGCCATCCTTCGCATTCGGAAAGGGCCGTCATTGCGAGGAGCGAAGCGACGAAGCAATCCAGAGGCCGCCCCACGGCTCTGGATTGCTTCGCTGCGCTCGCAATGACGGAGTTCAGAGAGCGAGCTCGTCGTAGAGGTCCCGCCACGTCGGATTCATCGCCTCGATCAGCGCGAGCTTCTTTGTCCGCGACCCGGCCTTTATCTGTTTCTCCCGAGCGATGGCGTCATCCATCCGCTCATAATATTCATACCAGACGAGCGTCTTGCATTCATATCGCGCGGTAAAGCCCGGCGACCTTCTCGATGCTGATGGACGCGCTGCGACAGATTCGACGTGACGCCGGTGTAGAGGGTTCCGTTACGCCTGCTCGCGACGATGTAGACGGCCGGCTGTCTCATGTCTGTCGCATATCTATCTGTCTCCGCCGTCGCGACGAGCGATCCAGGGGCCGCCTCACGGCTCTGGATTGCTTCGCTTCGCTCGCAATGACGGCTCTCATTACGTCTTCGCGAAGAAAATCTCACTCCCCGCTCACCCATTCGATCTCGAATCCCGCGCCCGGCCCCTGCGCCAGCCGCACCGCGAGATAGGCGGAAATCATCCGCGCCTCTTCCTCGAAAGTGAAGGGCGGATTGACGACGACGAGGCCGGTGCGGCGCAGCTTCGTATCGTCCACGGCGCCGCCGACGCAAAGATCGAGGCGCAAAATCCGCTTCACGCCGCAAGAGCGCAGAGCGCCGATGAAAGAGCATGACTCCGCCTCGTCCTTGATCGGCCGCCACAGAGCGTAAATTCCCGTCGGCCATTTGCGATGCGCCTCGAGGAACGTCTTCACCATTCGCTCGCTCTCGTCGCGCTGCTCGAAGGGCGGATCGACGAGCACGAGCCCGCGCCGCTCCTTGGGCGGCACGAAGGCGGACAGCCCGACATAGCCGTCGAGATGAATGGTCTTCACGCGCTTGTCGCGCGCGAAACGCGCCTCGAGCGCCTCGAAAGCATCCGGCCGCAATTCGCAGAAGACGGCGCGATCCTGCGCGCGTAGGAAATGCGTCGCGATCAGCGGCGAGCCCGGATAGAGGCTCGGCCGCCCTTCCGCATCGAGCGGCCCGACAATGTCGAGATAAGGCGCGAGCAGATCGCGCAGCCCCGCGTCCGCGCCGTCGAGATCGGCGAGCCGCCCTATGCCTCCGCGCCATTCGCCCGTGCGCTCGGCTTCGTCCGCGGCAAGATCATAGGCGCCCTCCCCCGCATGTGTGTCGATGACGCGAAACGGCGTCTCCTTGCGCGTGAGATAAAGCAGCAGCCGCGCGAGCAGCGCATGTTTGAACACATCGGCGAAATTGCCGGCGTGGAAACCATGGCGATAATTCATCGGCTACAGAGGAGCCGGCACGGAGACCTCGCCCGCCCGGCAGGCGCTTCGCGCGATCTCGGGACAGGGGCGGAACTCGCGCAGATCGCGCGAGAAGCAGATGCGCACATCCTGCAGCGCGCCTTTGCGGCAGGTGACGGCGAGCATGCCCGGGCGCAGCCGTGGATTGGCGGCGATGAAGGCGCGCTGAATGTCGAGCGGCGCGAAGGTCTGCGGCTCTTTCGGCCGCTCGAAAGGCGCCGGTATCGCGACGTTCTCGCGGGCGCGGCGCACATCGGCGAAATAGTCGCTCGGGCTCTTGCCCGAGCAACGACCGTGCTTGCGCCATTCGTGCCGGGCGAGCCCTTCGTCCGGATAGACGCCCGCGACACGCTCGAGAGCCATGCGCGAGGGCGAGGCGGCGCCGTCGCAATCGCTCGGGAAGCCATGCTCATATTGCGGCCACAGGCCGTGGGTGACGAAGCCTTTGCCGAGACCCGGCTCGCATTGCGCGCGATATTCGCGGCCCTCGCCGCTCTCGCAAAAGGCCGGCGACCAGGAGAGCGTCAGCACATAGAAGTCGAATGCGCCCGCCCCGCCCCGCGGCGCGGCAGGCGCGAGATCCGGCTCGGCTATGGCTCCGACCGGCGCAAAGGCGAAGACGAGCGCCGCGAGGGCGCAGGCGAGGATCGAGTGCTTGAACATGCGCCGCTCCGAAAAAGCCCGGATGCGGATTGATGCCGGAGCGCGAGGCGCCGCGTCAAGCCGCGCGCAAGCGGGCGTCGGCGGCGTTGACACAACCTACTTATTCACTAGGATATTCGATGAACGAGAAACGTAACATGAAAGCGAAAACGCGAACGCTCTGCGTCGCCGCGCCCATCGATCCACGAACCTCGAGGAGTCAGAGCATGAGCGAAGAGTGGGACTATCAGATCCGCCTCACCATCAGCGATGAATTCGCCGAGATCGCCCGCACCGATCCGCAAAATGCGGCGCTCGCGCCGATCGGCGAGATTCTGGCGAAGCGCCATGCGGCGCTGCGCAATCAATTCGACGCCTTCGTCGGCTACGTCACGCAAGCGGAGACGCAGGGCGTCGAGCATTTCCCGCTCTATAAATGGACCAAGGCGACGATCGAGGACCCGGTCAAAAAAGCCAAGCACATAAAATCCTTCTCGATCCATGTCGAAGGCGAGGAGGTCTATCCCAAGGCCGCCGCGGACGCGCTCGAGGCGGATCTTTCGCCGCTCGTCGGCGGCGGCGTCGTCGAGAAGCTCTCCAAGCACGACACCAATCCCGCGAATAATCCGCAGGCGCCGGCCCATCTGCGCTGAAGCGGCGGCGAAACGACGAGGCGGGAACGGAGCGAGCCCGCCGCCTCGGCGGAGCGCCGGATCGCTTTGCCGCCGGGGCCGCGCTATATTGGCGACATGCGCAGTCTGTCTCGCTCCCTCGGCCTATTCGCGGTCCTCCTTTTGGCGCTGCTCCTCGGCGGCGCCGACGCCGCGCGCGCGCAGGACCCTGTCGCGGATTTCTTCCAGGGCCTCTTCGGCGGCCGCCCCCACGCCCGCCAGCAGGCGCATCCGCCCGCGCGCGAGACCGGCCGGATGCGCCGCCTCGTGCCGCACCGCGAATATGGCGCGCCGGCCTATTGGCACGGCCAGAGCAAGGCCGCGAAAAAGGACAAGACGCAGAAGCCCGAGGACCCCAACGCCCCGCCGCCCTTTCAAGTGGCGGTGATCGGCGACAGTCTCGGGCAGATGCTCGCCGACGGCCTGGAAGACGCCTACTCGGATCGGTCGGACATTCGCGTTCTGCACAGGGCCAAGGACAGCACCGGCCTCGTGCGCGACGATTATTTCGACTGGCCGAAGGCGGCGCGCGAGCTGCTCGCGAGCGGCGAGAAGATCGACATCGCCGTCATGATGATCGGCTCCAACGATCGCCAGGCCATTCATGAGGGGGCCGAGACGATCGAGACACTGTCGCCGCGCTGGCGCGAGCGCTACGCCCAGCGCGTCGAGAGCATCCGCGCCGCTTTCCGCGAGAAGAAGATTCCGCTCGTCTGGGTCGGCCTGCCGGTCACCAAGAGCGAGCATTTCGCCGCAGATATGGCGAAGTTCAACGACATCTACCGCCAGGCGGCGGCGCAGGACGGCGCGCCCTTCATCGATATTTGGGAGGCCTTCGCCGACGAGCGCAACCAATATCAGGCCTTCGGCCCGGACATAAACGGGCGCATCGTCAAGCTGAGGTCGGCGGACGGCGTCCATTTCACCGATGTCGGAGCGCGAAAGCTCGCCCATTTCGTCGAGGGCGAGATCAAGCGCCTCTTCGACGCGCGTCGTCCGGCGGCGCCGGAGGGCGCTCCGGCCGAAGCCGCCCAGCCTTCGGCGGAAGCGCCTCCCTCCGCAGAGGCGGCCGCCGTCGCCCCGCCGGTCCAGATCATCGCGCCGGCCGAGCCGACGCCGGCGGCCGCGCCGACGCTGCCGGATCGTCCGGCGATCGGTCCCGTCCAATCGCTCACGGCAATCGCCGTCTCCGCCGAGGGCGGCGAACTGGCGCGGCGCGGAAAAGCCTCCGCTCCCGCCGCGGAGGAGGCCGGCGCCGCAGCGGCGCGCGCGCTCGTCGACCATGTTTTCCTCGAGGGCGGCGAGCAAAAGAGCCAGCGCGGCCGCGCCGACGACTTCTCCTGGCCCAAAGGAGACGCCCGGCCCGCGCCGGCCCCCGCGCCCGCCTCCTCCGCCGCCGAGACGCGCTGACGCGCGTCCCCTGCGGTTTCGCTCGAAATGCGCGGAAGCCGTCAACTCGGCGTTCAATTCACGTCGAATGAAGCGCGACGCGGCGATCTTCCGGACGGAACAGCCGAGCGCGCGCCGCATTTTTCTCCCGCTCGAGGGGCCCGAGGATCGCGCCGATCTCGCCTCGAAGGGAGTATGTGCCATGTCTTTTCGTCGTTCGTCTCTTTCCGTCGCGCTCGCGCTGGGTTTCGGCGGCGCCGCGCCGGCGGCGCAGGCTTTCGAAAATCCGTTCGCTTTCTTGTTCAGTGGGCGTTCCGTCGCGAGCGCTCCGTCCAATTCCGACGGCCGCCTCACGGGCGAATATTCCTCGACCCGGGAAATGGTCGCCGATCCGACCCGTCAACGGCCGGGGACCGTCACCGTCGACACGCAAAATCGCTATCTCTATCTCTCGATGGCCGACGGAAATGCGATCCGCTACGGCGTCGGCGTCGGCCGGCCGGGCTTCACCTGGCGTGGCCACACCCATATCGGCCGCAAGCAGGCCTGGCCGGCCTGGACGCCGCCCTCGGCCATGCTGCGCCGGCGCCCGGATCTGCCGCGCCATATGGTCGGCGGCTCGAATAATCCGCTCGGCGCGCGCGCCATGTATCTCTATTCGGGAGGCCGCGACACCATGTTCCGCATCCATGGCTCCAACGAGCCCTGGACCATCGGCCATGGCGTTTCCTCCGGCTGCATCCGCATGCTGAACGGCGACGTCACCGACCTCTACAATCGCGTGAAGGTCGGAACGCAGGTCCGCGTGCTCTGACGCGGTTTCCGATAACTCGCTCGACGTGGCGCCTGCCGCCTTCCTTCTCCCCGCGAGCGGGGAGAAGGAGAAATACGCAGCGACGCGGCGCGCTCTATCTCGTCAGCCGACGCAATTGGCGTTGGTTATGCCGGAGATGATGATCTGGGCGAAGGCCCAGACGCCGATCAATATCCAGGCGATGCGTTTCTTGTTCTGCCCATAGAGATAGGCGCCGCCGATCGGCATGGCGAGCAGCATATAGGGCAGGATCGAGTTTCCGATATTCTCGCAGTACCACAGGGCTGTGGGCATGGGTCTCCTCACCTCGGTAGATTTGTTTCGCCCATCAAAAAGACGTCCACGGAGGCGGCGCATTGCCGGCCCTCGCGGATCGCCCATACGACGAGCGATTGCCCGCGCCGCATGTCTCCGCACGCGAAGATTTTCTCGCGTGACGATCGATAGGATTTGACGTCGGCCGCCACATTGCCGCGCGGGTCCAGCGTGACCGCGAGCTTCTCGAGCAGCCCTTCGCGCACGGGCGAGACGAAGCCCATGGCGAGCAGCACGAGATCCGCCTTCAAGGTGAATTCGCTGCCGGGAATGGGCTGCAGCTTGCCGTCGACGCGCTCGCAGCGCAGCCCAATGACGGCGCCGTCGCCGCCGATGAATTCTCGCGTCATCACGGCGAAGTCGCGCGTCGAGCCCTCGTCATGCGAGGAGGAGCTGCGCAGCTTCAGCGGCCAGTCCGGCCAGGTGACGAGCTTGTTCTCCTTCTCCGGCGGACGCGGCATGATCTCGAGCTGCGTCACCGAAAGCGCCCCCTGGCGCACCGACGTGCCGATGCAGTCCGAGCCCGTGTCGCCGCCGCCGATGACGACGACATGCTTGCCGGAGGCGAGGATCGGCTCATTGGTCGCCAGCGGCTCGCCGGAGACGCGGCGATTTTGCTGCGGCAGGAAGTCCATCGCGAAATGCACGCCGCGCAATTCACGCCCGGGAATGGGAAGATCGCGCGACTGCTCGGCGCCGCCGGCGAGGATCACGGCGTCATGCTCGGCGACGAGCGTTTCCGCATCGAGATCGACGCCGACATTCACATTGTAGTGGAAAGCCGCTCCCTCGGCCTCGAGCTGCGCCACGCGCCGGTCGATGAGATGCTTCTCCATCTTGAAGTCGGGAATGCCGTAGCGCAGCAGGCCGCCGGCCTTGGCGTGCTTCTCATAGACATGCACGTCATGGCCGACGCGCGCCAATTGCTGGGCCGCCGCGAGCCCCGCCGGGCCGGAGCCGACGACGGCGATGCGCTTGCCGGTCTTCTGCTTCGGCGGCTCGGGCAGAACCCAGCCCGCCTCGAAGCCACGGTCGACGATCGCGCATTCGATCGTCTTGATCGTGACCGGCTGGTCCGCGAGATTGAGCGTGCAGGAGGCCTCGCAAGGCGCGGGACAGACGCGGCCGGTGAACTCCGGGAAGTTGTTGGTCGAGTGCAGATTGGCGAGCGCGCGGCGCCAGTCGCCGTGATAGACGAGGTCGTTCCAGTCCGGAATCTGATTATTGACGGGACAGCCGTTGTGGCAGAACGGAATGCCGCAATCCATGCAACGCGCCGCCTGATTGCGCGTCGCCTCCTCGGACAGAGGGATGACGAATTCGTCATAATGGCGAATGCGGTCGGCGGCCGGCTTGTATTTGCGGTCCTGCCGGTCGATTTCCAGAAAACCCGTGACCTTTCCCATGCCTCGCCAACCCCTCGGGCCCTTCGTGTCCTTCGTGTCCTTCGTGGTTTTTTACCACGAAGACACGAAGGACAAAGAAGCAAATCGTCTTCAGGCGGCGACCGCCTTCGGATTCACTTCGCGCGTATAATCTTCGATCAGCGTGCGCGAGATCGCGCTGGGCGTGAAGCGATAGGGGCCCGCCTCCGCGACCGGCGTGACCTCCGCGCCCGTGCCGCAGATGAAACATTCGCTGAAGCCGGGCAGCTCCTCGGGCATGATGCGCCGCTCGACGACCTCGATCCCGCGCCGGCGGGCGAGATCGATGACGGTGCGGCGCGTGATGCCGTCGAGGAAGCAGTCGGCGAGCGGCGTATGCAGCACGCCGTCCTTCACGAAGAACACATTGGCGCCGGTGCATTCGGCCACGCGGCCCTGCCAGTCGAGCATCAGAGCGTCGGCATAGCCGCGGCGCTCGGCGCGATGCTTGGAGATGGTGCAGATCATATAGAGGCCCGCGGCCTTGGCGAGCGAGGGCGCGGTCTGCGGGTCGGGACGGCGATAATCGGCGATGTCGAGCCGAATGCCCTTCATCTTGGTGGCGACGTCGAACATGCTCGGCCAATCCCAGACCGCGATCGCCACATTGATCGTCGAATTCTGCGCGGCGACGGCCATCATCTCGCTGCCGCGCCAGGCGACGGGCCGCACATAGCAGCTGTCGAAGCCATTGGCCTTCACCACCGCGGCCTTGGCCGCGTCGAGCTCGGCGACGCTATAGGGAATCTCGAAATCGAGAATTTCGGCGGAGCGCCGGAAGCGCTCGGAATGCTCGGTGGACTTGAAGATCACGCCGCCATAGGCGCGCTCGCCCTCGAACACGCAGGAGCCATAATGCAGCCCGTGCGAGAGAACATGGAGCTTGGCGTCGCGCCACGGCGTGAGCGCGCCATTGTACCAGATGTGGCCGTCGCGCTGGTCGAAGGGCAAAACAGACATCCGACACTCCAATGAGTTCGAGGCGAAAGGGCCGTCCCGGCCGGCCGGTCTCGAGCCGGCCTTCCGCAAACCACTAGCCATCGGTCAGAAATATGTCAATATAGCTGACGTATAAGTTCCGCGGGCATGGCTTACGGCTTTTTCGTTCCAACCGACATATAGCGGTCCCCGACGTGAAGACATCCATCGAACGCAAGCCGTTGCGGCCGGCCTCGACTCAGGCGCTCGTCGGACGCGAGCCGGCGGCGCCCGAGAGCGAACCGATGTTCGATCTCATCGAGCTGTTCTTTTTCGCCTATCGCGATTTCGTCGGCGACGCCGACCGGCTGCTCGAGAATTACGGATTCGGCCGCGCCCATCACCGCGTGCTGCATTTCGTCTATCGCCGGCCCGGCCTCGCCATAGCCGCGCTGCTCGACATTCTGAAAATCACCAAGCAGAGCCTCAACCGCGTGCTCAAGCAATTGCTCGACGCCGGCTTCGTCGAGGCGCGCGCGGGCGCGACCGACCGCCGCCAGCGCCTCCTGTTCCCGACGCCGAAGGGCGCCAAGCTCGCCCAGGAGCTCGCAATTCTGCAATCCGAGCGCTTCCGCCGCGTCTTCGGCGAGCTGCCGCCGGAGGCGCGCGAGGCGACGGCGGATTTTCTGCTCGCCATGATCAACGCCTCGGATCGGGAGCGGGTGCGCGCGCATCTGCCGCCGCGCCGCCGCCGGCGGCAGCTCCCCGAGGACGACGCCGCATGAGCGCGCCGGCGCCGCAGGCCGCGAAAGAGCCCGGCCCCCATATTCTCGTCGTCGATGACGACAGGCGCATACGCTCGCTTTTGTCGCGCTATCTCGCCGCCGAGGGCTATCTCGTCAGCGCCGCCGCCGACGCCGCCCAGGCCCGCGCCCGCCTCGCCGACATGACCTTCGACCTGATAGTGCTCGATGTGATGATGCCGGGCGAGAGCGGCCCGGAATTCGCGCGCAAGCTGCGCGGCGAGGCGGAGCCGCTGCGCTCCTCCCCCATCCTCATGCTGACCGCGCGCGGCGAAGCGCGCGACCGCGTGGCGGGGCTCGAAGCGGGCGTCGACGATTATCTCGCCAAGCCTTTCGAGCCGCGCGAGCTCTCGCTTCGCATCGCCAGCATTCTGCGCCGCGCCGGCCGCGTCCGGCGCGCCGCCGCAACCATCGCCGGCGTGCGCTTCGGCGCTTTCGGCTTCGACCTCGAAAAGGGCCGATTGCGCGAACAGGATCGAATCGTCCATCTGACGACGCGCGAAGAGGAGATGCTGCGGGTGCTGGCGATGAATGCAGGCGAGATCGTGTCGCGGCAAAGGTTGGCGCAACGCCTCGTCAATGGCAAAGTCGAGAGCGCCGGCGAGCGCAGCGTCGACGTCGAGGTGGCGCGGCTGCGCCGCAAGATCGAGGGCGAGGCGGGCGGCCCGCGCCATCTGCAGACGATCCGCGGCCGCGGATATCGACTGCTGGTGGACGCCGTCGTCGGCCCGGACGAGGAATATGGAAAGCCGCAATGACCCCAGCCCTCCCCGCCGCGCTCGACGCCCCTCGCCAGCTCTGGCGGCGCTTCGCCGGCTGGCTGCATGAGCGGATGCCCAAGGGGCTCTACGCCCGCTCGCTGCTGATCGTCATTCTGCCGATCGTGCTGCTGCAATCGGCTGTCGCCTATTTCTTCATGGAGCGGCACTGGCAGGCGGTGACGTCGCGCCTCTCCGCGGCCGTCGCGCGCGACGTCGCCGCGCTCACCGATTTCTACGAGGCCTTTCCGAGAGGAGATCACCGCGACATCATCCAGCGCATCGCCGGCGAGGATTTGAGCATCGACGTGCATTTCCTGCCCAAGGAGCCGTTGCCGCCGCCCGCCGCCAAGCCCTTCTTCTCGCTGCTCGACCACACGCTGTCGCGGGAATTGTCGCTGCGCCTGAAGCGGCCCTTCTGGATCGACACGGTCGGGCGCTCCAACATCGTCGAGATCAGAGTCGCGCTCGACGATTCGGTGATGCTGCTGCTCGCCCATCGCACCCAGGCCTATGCGTCCAATTCGGAAATCTTCTTCATCTGGACGGTCATCGCCTCGCTGGTCATCATCGCCATCGCCGCCTCCTTCCTGCGCAATCAGATTCGCCCGATCCTGCGGCTCGCCCGCGCGGCGGAGGAATTCGGCAAGGGCCGCGAGGTCGCCTTCAGCCCGCGCGGCGCGCGCGAGGTGCGGCAGGCGGGCGCCGCCTTTCTCGAGATGAAGCGCCGCGTCGAGCGCGCCATGGAGCAGCGCACGACGATGCTGAACGGCGTCTCGCATGATCTGCGCACCATCATCACGCGCTTCAAGCTCTCGCTCGCCTTGCTCGGCGAATCGCCGGAGACGGTGGAGCTGAAGAAGGATGTCGACGAGATGGAGCGCATGGTCGAGGCCTATCTCGCCTTCGCGCGCGGCGACGGCGGCGAGGCGACGGCCGACGCCGACATCGCCGCCATTCTCGACGAGCTGAAGAGCGATTGCGAGCGTAGCGGCCTCGGCGCAAAGGCGAGCTTCGCCGGCCGCAGGCTCGTCGCCGTGCGGCCGGCGGCCTTCCGCCGCTGCCTCGCCAATCTCGTCGGCAACGCCCAGCGCTATGCGAAGACGATCGCGCTCGCCGGCCTCAACGACGGCAAGACCCTCACCATCCATATAGACGACGACGGCCCCGGCATTCCGGTCGAGAAGCGGGAGGACGCCTTCCGGCCGTTCTACCGGCTCGACGAGTCGCGCAATCAGGACGAGGGCCATTCCGGGCTCGGCCTCGCCATCGCGCGCGACATCGTCCGCTCGCATGGCGGCGAGGTGACGCTCGCGGGCTCGCCGCTCGGCGGCCTGCGCGCGACCGTCACTTTGCCGGTGTGACGCGGGCGATCGATTCGCGGGATATTTCCCGGCCGTCATTGCGAGCGAAGCGAAGCAATCCAGCGCCGTGGGGCGGCTCCTGGATTGCTTCGTCGCGTTCGCTCCTCGCAATGACGACCTTGCGGCTTGCGCGCAGATCATCCAGAAACCGTATGAAACCTCAGCCTTCCGCCGGACAGGGAATTTCCTTGGTCACGCCTTCGAGAAAGGCTTTCATGCCGCAATTGGCGCGCAACGGGCCCGGCTTCTTATTGCCTTCGAAGGTCAGGAAGCTGACGATCCCGCGCGGATTGATGGCGATCACCTTGTATCGCTCCGATCCGCGCGTCGCGTAGCATTTGCCTTCTTTTATGTCCTCGGCGGTGAGCGCCATCGTCCGATCTCCTCTCGCATAGAGCCTGCCCTCCTCCCGCAAGAGCCGTGCCGGCCGCAAGAGCCGCGCCGGCCGCAAGAGCCGCGCCGGCGCCGAGGGCCGCGCCGGGGGCCTCAATGCGCCTCGTGATCGTGATCGTCGTGATCATGATCATGATCGTCCTCGGCTGCGCCCTTCTTATGGACGACATGCTCGGTGAGGAAATCGCCCGCCGCGATCACCCCGTCATCGTCCATCGCATGGGCGAGGCCCTTGCGCGTCATCGAGAAGACCCGCGCGCCGCGCGCCGTGAGGGCGGCTTTCGTCTCGCGCGCGGCGGAAAGCGGCGCGATCTCGTCGGCGTCGCCATGGATGAGCAGGATCGGCGGCGCGCCATCGGCGCCGGCGGGCGGTAGGGCGCCATAGGGTCCGCCCGAAAAAACGATGATCGCCTTGGCGGGGCCGGAACGCGCGAGACCCGCGAGGAGAGCGAGCGTCGCCCCTTGCGAGAAGCCGACCAGCGCCAGATGCGAGGGCGGCAGGCGGCGCTTGGCGAGCGCCGCCTCGAGGAAGCGTTCGAGCGCCGCGCCGCCCTTCGAGAGCCCCTCCGGATCGGAAGGATCGAACCAGCGCCGCACGCCATCCGCGCCGAGCGGCGCCTCGGCGGAGAGGAATTCGGCCTTGGGCATGGTCGGCGCCCAATTGAGCGCATGGTCGACCATGGACTGCCCGTCCGCGCCCTCCCCATGCAGCATCACGATGAGAAAAGCGGGCTTGCCGCAGGAGAGAGCGGCCAGCGCCGGCCCTTCGACAATATCGGTCATGGAGTTCCTCCGTCTCGGCGCCGGCGCTCGCCGGCCCTAGAGCGCATCGGACGAAGGTTCAATAAGCGTGCCGCCACATGCGCCGCCACATGGCGCCCAATCTGCTTCCATCGAGCGGCGCCGGAGACGGACCGGCGCGCCGTGAGAACCGACGCAGCAAAGCAACAGGAGGACCGCGTGGCGGACTACAAGGTGACGGTCGAGGAGCAGCCCGACGGAAAATGGGCCTGCTTCCTGCATGTGCCGGGAGAAGAGCCGTATAATCTCGGCAAAACCTTCAAGAACGAGGACCGGGCCGAGGCCTGGCTCACCGTCGGAGAAGCCACGACGGCGATCGACATGGCGGTCGCCAAGCTCACCAAGAAGTGAGCGAGCGGGAAGGGCCGCGATGCGCGCCTGTCGGATATCCGACAGGCGATCCCGGCCCTTCGTCCATTTTATTCCGCGCCGGACACGCGCGCGCAGCATGGAGCCACGATCATGGCGGTTGATTTGAAGGGCGAGTGGACGGACGCCGATATTGCGAAGCTCATCGGCGCGGTCGTCGACGACCGCGACTGGCGGCTCGAGGTCAGCGCCGACGGTCTCGCGTCGCTCGCCGACAAGACGGCGCATCCGACCGACGACGCCTATGACAACCAGCTCCACTGCTTCCTCGAGACCTGGATGCAGGGAACGGATTTCGTCGGTCCTTCCGCCGCCGGCGACAAGGAGCTCGTCGGCAAGATCGCCAAGGCGCTGCGCGAGAATTATCCGACGCTGAAAGGTCCGAAATTCGTCTATGTGTCGCTGTGACGTGACAGCGGCAATTGTGGCGCGCAGGCCATACTGCCGCCACATTTCTTGCTTCGGGCGCCACAATCGTCACTTGGACGTCAAGAGCCGCCCCTATGCCTCCGGTCATGCTGAGAACCGGAGCGAGAAATGTCCTTCCGTACCTTGTTGCTGGCGTCGATCTCGACGCTGGCGCTGCATGGCGCCGCTACGGCGCAGAGCTATCGCACGCCCAATGTCGTCGCCAATGACGACCCCTCTTCCATCAGCCTCGGAGGCGTGAGCTTCACGAACCAGGGCCTCGTCGGAACCGGGCGGCTTCCGGCGGCGACGATCGACTTCCTCGGCGACACGCTTGGCTCCTTCTCGAGCCTCGCCATCGACCCATATTCGTGGCGGCAAGTCGGCTCGAGCTTCGTCGCGACCATGTTCGCCCTGCCGGACCGCGGCCTCAACGATCCGGCCAATGGCGTCTTCTCCGACTATGCGGGACGGCTGCTTCGTTTCAACATCGCCTTCTCGCCCTATTCGGGCCCGAATCTCTCCGCCTCGACCGGCTCGCAGAATCAGGTGCGGATGACGCCCGACGGCGGTCTCCTGCTGCGCGACGATCAGGGCAAGACATTCACCGGCGCCGATGCGGGGTCGGGAGCCGCCAATCTCTTCGGCCGCCCCGCGCCGAGCCCTGCCGCCGGCTCCGTCGGCGCCGGCAAGATATCGCTCGACGCCGAGGGGCTGGCCTTCAAGACCGACCGCAGCTTCTACGTCAGCGACGAATATGGCCCGTCGATCTTCTATTTCGACGCCAATGGCAATCTCGTCGGCTCGATCGGAATTCCCTCGGCGCTGCTGCCGCGCAACAATGGCGCGATCGACTTCAACTCGACCAGCGCGCCGCAGACGGGACGCCGCAACAATCAGGGACTCGAGGCGGTCTCGGTAAGCCCGGACGGCGCCCGCCTGTTCGCGATCCTGCAGAGCGCGACGATTCAGGATCAGGCCTCCGGACAGCAGACGCGCAACAACACGCGCATCCTCGTCTACGATATCTCGACCAATCCGACGCCGGCGGCGCCGGTCGAATCCTATGTGCTCCAGCTTCCGACCCTCACGCAAAACGGCAAAGGCGGCTCGCCCAACCGCACCGCGGCGCAGAGCGAGACGGTGGCGCTCAATGATCGGCAGCTCCTGGTGCTGGCGCGCGACGGAACCGGCCAGGGCTCGTCGCCCGGCAATCCGATCGTGGTCAAATCCATCTTTCTCGTCGACATCGGCGGCGCGACCAATATCGCCGGCACGGCCGCCGATACGACGCCGGGCGGCCAGGTCGCGCCCAGTGGCGTGCTGAACCCGGCGATCACGCCGGCGCAATCGGTCGAGCTCGTCAACATTCTCAACACGACGCAGCTCGCCCGCTTCGGCCTTACTCTCGCCAATGGCGCGCCCGGCCAGCCGGCCCAGTCGCAGCTCACTCTGGCGGAGAAATGGGAGGGCATGGCGCTCGTCCCGACGCTCGTCGAGGGAAGGCCGAACGACTTCTACCTCTTCGTCTCCAACGACAATGATTTTGTCACGACCAATGGCGTGATGCAGGGACAGAGCTACAACGCCGGCGAGAACAACGACAATATGGTCCTCGTCTATCGGCTCACCTTGCCGACCGCCGTCGATCCGCTCTTCCTCAAATCCATGCGCGACACGGCGCCGGTGACGCTCGCCCGTATCGACGCCGGCGCTCTCGGCCTCGCCTCGAGCGCCGCGGCGCCGGTCGTCGCGCAGCTGCATTCGATTCGTCGCGCGCAGAGCGGCGTTTTCGCCGCGCAGGGCCTCTCGGCCTGGCTCGGCGGCAATGTCGATTTCGGTCCCACGGCGACGCGGCCCGGGCTCGACGGCGACCGCACGCTCTATGGCGGCTCATTCGGCCTCGATTATGGCTGGAAGGAGCTGCGCGCGGGCGTCGCGGCGACGGTGCGCGCCGGCCAATATGGCGGCGGCGCGCTCGGCTATTTCGACATTTCGCCGACCGTCTCGCCGAGCCTCTACGCCGGCTATTTCGGCGATCTCTTCTATCTCCACGGAACGGCGACCTTCTCGCCGGATGTCGGCTTCTCCGACATTCGCCGCCTCGCCGCTTACGGTCTCACCGGCGTCGGCCGCACCAGCGTCGATTCCTACGCCTTCGGCGGCGAGATCGGCGCGAAGCTGAATCTGGACGCCTTCCAATTCACGCCCTTCTTCGGCGTGACGCAGACCCATGCGACGATCCGCGGCTATACGGAGAGCGGCGCCGCCGGCGGCAATGTCGTCTATCCGGAGCATTCGATCTTAGCGACGACATTGCGTTACGGCGTGGAGGCCTCGGCCTCTTTGCTCGGCGTCAATCCCTGGGTGCGAGCAGCCTATAATCAGGCCCTCGACCGCGATCCCAAGCGCGTGCAGGTCAGCCTCGCCGGCGTGCTGAGCCCCATGGCGACGCAATCGATCCTCATTCCGACCTATGATCGCAATTCGGTCACGGTCGGCGTCGGCGCGCAGGGCGATTTCGCGCCGAACATCGGCTGGCGCATCGGCTATGACGCCGACATTGCGACGCGCTACGGCAATGTCGCCCATTCGGTGACGACGGCCTTGCGCGTCGGCTTCTGACGGCGGAAGGGCGACGCCGCCGTCAGGCGGTGGCGTCGTCCTGATGGCGGCGATGGTCCTCGGCGTGATGATGGCGCCGACGGGCCTCCTCGTGATCCTCTTCGAAATCCTCGTCGCGGTCGCGCGCGTGATGCCGCGCATGGCGACGGCGGCCGGTCACGCCGCGAAACACCGCGCGCGCCAAGCCGCGCAGCGGCGAGGTGAGACGGCTCACATCCTCGATCCGCTCGATCACCGCCTCGCTGCGCGAGAGCTCGCGGTCGAGCGCCGTCTTGGTGCGGCAGAGCTCGGCGTCACGATCCTCGAACCAAACGGAGAGCACGCGCCACCAGGCGATGGCGAGGCCCTGCAGCTTCAAGGCGCCGAGCGCGCCTTCGCTGTCTATGTCGGCGGCCTCCAGCATGAAGCGCATGGAATTGACCGTCTCGCGATTGAGCGCGGCCGCGGCCAAGGGATCGGTCGACGCCCATTGCGACACCGACTCCAGCGCGTTGCGATAGGGCTCCAACGCCTCGAGGCGACGCAGCAGCACCTCGTAGAGCCGCTCCTTGGCGGGCTCGGAGGCGTAGCGGCCCGAGAAATCGTCGAGCACCTGCCGGTCGATCTTGCGCGAAAAGGCCGAGAGAACCGCGCCCTTGGACGGGAAATTGTCGCGGAAATCGGCCAGCGAGACATCCGCGTCATGGGCGATGTCGGAAATGGCTATGTCCTCGAAGGCCCGGCGCGCCGCCAGCCGCATCAAGGATTCGACGATCCGGTCGCGGATCGATCCGCTTCCATTGCCTGTCTCGGTGCTTTTGCCGCTCGTCGCCATCGCCGCCTCCCCAAATCGCTCGAAGCCAGCCGCTTCCCGTTTAATTTAGGGCGTTCCGCCGAGATCGGAAGGAATTTCGGTTTTTTCAACCCGACAATTCTGCGGCCCGGCGCTTCGCCGCCGCGACGGCGCGCTCGAGCAGAGGCTCGAGACCGTCCTTCGCCATCAGAACCTCGAGCGCCGCGGCGGTCGTGCCGCCGGGCGAGGTGACGTTCTGACGGAGCGTCTCCGGCGTGATCCCGACGCTCCGGCGCAATAATTCGCCGGAGCCGGCCGCCGTCGCGCGCGCGAGCCGCGCCGCCGTCTCTTCCGGCAGGCCCGCTTCGACGCCCGCCTTCGTCAGGCATTCGACGAAATAGAAGACATAGGCCGGGCCGGAGCCCGAAACCGCCGTCACCGCGTCGACGAGCGCCTCGCTCTCGACCCAGACCACCTCCCCCACCGCGGCGAGCAGCGCCTCGGCCAGCGCGCGACGCTCGGGATCGACGGCGGGCGCGGCGAAGGCGCCGGTGATCCCGCGGCCGATCGCAGCGGGCGTGTTGGGCATGGCGCGCACGAAAAAGCGCGCCTGCGGCAGGCGCGCGGAAAGATCGGCGACGCGTTTCCCCGCGAGTATGGAGACGATGAGCGTGTCGGCGCCGGCTTCGGCCGCGATCATCGGCGCGACCGCATCGAGCGCCTGCGGCTTCACGGCGAGCGCCAGCGCCCGCGGCGCCACGCGATGTTCCGGGTTCAAGCGAAAGCCGCGATCTTTCGCGAGCGCGACGAGCGCCGGCGAGGGCTGCGGCTCGACGATCGTCACGCCCTCGCCGACAAGCCCCTGCGCCGCCCAGCCCTCGAGCAGGGCGAAGCCCATCTTTCCGGCCCCGACCAGAGTGATCGAGCCGGGCAGTCCGGCCCCTGCGGACATTTGGATCACGCTTCTCCCTTGGTCTCGAAGGTCGCGGTCTCGAGCGCCTCCTTAGCGCCCTTGCCGGCCCAGAGCACGAATTGGAACGCCTGATAATAGCGCTCGCAGGTCTCGAGCGCATGGTCCAGCAGCGCGGCGCATTGCGGGCCGGAGGGCTGCGCGCCGCCGGTCAGCAGCAAGCCCTGGCGGTGCATGACGACGCCCTCCGTCGGCCACAGATCGAAATGGCCGACCCAGAGCTGCTCGTTGATCGTGCGGATCAACGCCTGCGCCTCGGCGCGGCGGCGCTCCGGCACGCGCAGATCGAAAGCGCAGCTCACATGAAGCGTCTCGAGCTCGGCGAGCCAGGTGAAAGCCACGTGATAGTCCGTCCAACCGCCGGCGACAGAGATCGAGATCTCGTCTTCGTCGTCGCGATCGAAGCTCCAGTCGTTGGTGGCCGCCAATTGTTCGACGATGTCGACGGGATGCCGGGGACGGTCGAAGTCTTTGTCAGGTGCGATCAGCATGAGCGAAACCTAATGTGAGGGTCGGCCAGACGAGGGCGACGGACGCTTCTCTTTTTCAGAGACGCATACTCTGATTCAGAGACGCATACGCTGACTGCGAGCCCCGCGCTCCCGTGCTTCGGAAACCGCTCGACGAAACGAATCGTCCTGCTCGTTCACTCTACTCGAAACGATTGAAATGCCGCCGGCTCAACTCTTCGTGGACGCGAACCTCATGTGCGTTCGTGGATTTGCCGCACAGTGGTGGATTCGTTTCCGCCGGTCTACCGGCGGCGAGGCGACGTCCACAAGCTGAGGCATTCACGAGACGAAAAACCGTGGGACAAGTCTGCGTCGCGCGGCTTGCGCGAAGCTGCGCGACGAAGGAGACCGGTTCCGCTTTCGTCTCAGGGGGTCATGACGACCGTCGTGCCGACGCTCACGCGCTCATAGAGATCGACGACGTCCTCGTTCAGCATCCGAATGCAGCCATAGGAGGCCGCCGTGCCGACGGAGGCGCGCATCTTGGCGGTGGTGCCGTGGATCGCGGCCTGATTGCGGTCGAGCGTCAGCGCGCGAACGCCCATCGGATTATGCGGCGAGCCGCCATGGATGAAATTGGGGAGCTCCGGATGGTCCTGCTTGACGACCGCCGGGGGAACCCAATCCGGGTTCACATATTTCCCGTCGATATGGGCGTAGCCGGACCATTCCTTGCCCGCCTTGGGCACGGCGACCGGATAGCGAATGGCGGCGCCGTCGCCCAGGACGAGGAACAGGCTGCGCTGGCGGGCGCTGATGACCACAGTGCCCGGCTGGACCTGGGCGTTGTAGGCGACGACATTATGCGCCGCGCTTCCCGTCCCGGGCATGGCGAGAAGACCGCAGACGAGCGCCGCGCCCGCGGCGAGACTCGAAATACGCTGACGAAACGAAATGCTCATGGCTCACACCTTCTCCGAATGGCCGGCGTCGCTTTCGAACATGTCGCGCATTCTAGCTTCGGCCATATTTCGCGCCAGCCACCCCATAGTTGCGGTTACGGTTTAACACTAAGATTTGCTTACCTGTCTCGCTAAAGCGCGACAGAAGCGAAAAAATCCCCGCCTTATTTCCGCCATCCGACGCGACGGTTGCGCGCGGCGAAGGTTCGAGGCATGACAGGGCATGGAGAGAGGTCTTTCCGCGCCGGCGATCTTCGACCGCGGCTTGCTGCGCCGCCGGCTGGCCCGCGCGGCGGCGCGCGGCGCGCCGGATTTTCTATTGGCGCGCGCCGCCGACGATCTCGCGGATCGGCTCGCCGGCATAAGACGCCCCTTCCCCCGCTCGCTCGATCTCTGCACGCCCTCGGCCCATTTCGCGGACATCGTCGCCGCGAGCGGGCGGCCGGCGCCGCTGCGGGCGGGGCGCTTCTTCGGGCCCGGCGTCGATCTCGTCGCCGAGGAGGAGGCGCTGCCCTTCGCGGCCGGCGCCTTCGATCTCATTGTCTCCGGCTTTGCGCTGCAATGGGTGGACGATCTCCCCGGCGCGCTCGCCCAGGCGCGGCGAATGCTGGCGCCCGATGGGCTGTTTCTGGCCTGTTTCCCGGGCGGCGCGAGCCTCATAGAGCTGCGCGCCGCATTCGCCCAGGCGGAAGACGAGATCTGCGGCGGCGCGAGCCCGCGCGTGTCGCCTTTCGTCGATCTGCGCGATCTCGGCGGGCTGCTGCAGCGGGCGGGCTTCGCTCTGCCCGTCACCGACGTCGATTCCTTCACGCTGCGCTATGATTCGATGCTCTCGCTCTGCGCCGAGCTCAGAGCCATGGGCGCGGCCAATGTGCTGACCGAGCGCGCGCGCCGACCGCTGCGACGCGCGGTGCTCATGCGGGCGGCGGAAATCTATGGCGAGCGCTTCGCCGACGCGGACGGCCGCGTGCGCGCGACGATGGAGCTCGTCTGGCTCTCCGGCTGGGCGCCGCATGAGAGCCAGCAGAAGCCGCTCGCGCCGGGCTCCGCGCAGATGCGGCTCGCGGATGCGCTGAAGCCGCGCGGGAGCGACGCCTCGGACGAGGAGTAGAGCGCCCCCTCCCTCACCCTCCCCCGCGTTCCGCGGGAGACGGAGGCGGCCGACGTTACGCAAATCTTTGATGAAAGGCCGAATCTGCCCCCTCTCCCGCGCAGCGGGGGAGGGCTGGGGAGGGGGCTAGAGCGCATTCGGACAAATCATGTCCGAATGCGCTCTAAAGTTATTTGAATTCGCATGTTCTTTTCCGAAAACCGCTTCGCACTTTTCGGGAACATGCTCTAACGCGCAGTGATCTCGACCGTCCGGCGCTGGACCGCCCGCTTCTCCCAAGGCCGCTCTTCGGCGAAGACGAGCCGGGCTCTGCCGGCGGCGAGGGCCTCGATGCGGAAACGGCGCCGGCCCGGCGCGCCGACGAGCGGCCGATCCGGCTCGCCGCCCGACGGCGTGAAGCCGCCCTCGCCGACCCGGACGATGGATGGATTTTCGCTCGCCGCGCGATCGAAGCGCCAGACATGACCGGTCGAGGGGTTCTCGCCGAAGTCGATCGTCCGCGTCTCGCCGACGGCGAGCGAAAGCCTTCCCTCCCCCGCCCGAACCGCCGACAATTCGAGCCAAATCATCGCGATCGCGGCAAGAATCGACTTCATCAACCTTACGCCTTTGCCGAAACTGCCGCGCATCCGACGAATTCGGCGATCTTCGCCGCGGCCGCCGCCGCGCCATCCTCCGTCCGGATGCGCCGCGCCGCCTCGCTGGCGCCCCGCGCATAGCGATCGTCGGCAAAGAGCGCGCCGAGCTCCTCCGCGAGCCGATCGGCGGAGCAGCGCTCGAAAGGCCGAACCCGCCCGACGCCGAGACGCGCCACGCGCGCGGCGTTGTCGCTTTGATCGCCGAAGACGGGAACGACGAGCTGCGGCCGGCCGGCGCGCAGCGCCTGTCCGCAAGCGCCCGAGCCGCCATGATGCACGATCGCCGCAGCGCGCGGGAAAATCAGCGAATGGCGGATATGGCCGGCGACGAAGAGCTGCGGCGCCGCGCCCTCGGCGAGCGCGTCCCGCTCCTCCTCGGCGACGAGCAGCACCGCGCGGCGGCGCAGGCGCAGCGCCGCATGGCCGACGGCGCGATAGAATTCCGGCTGGCCGCGCGCGACGAAGCTGCCGAGCGTCGCCACGATCGGCGGCTCGCCGGCGTCGAGAAAGTCGAGGAGAGCCGCCGGCAGGCTTTCGGCCGTGTCGGTGAAGCGATCGTGGAATGTGTGGCCGGCGAGATAGAGGCCGGCCGGATGATCCGGCTGCGGCGGCGCGAGCAAGGGGCTGACCAGCGCGATCGTCCCCTGCGCATAAGGGCCGCCAGCGAGAAGATCGCGCCCGCGGCGGGGCGGCAGGCTGAGCTCGCGCCGCAGCCGCGCGATCGGCGCCGCCCGATAGGCGAGGAGATGCATCAGCGCGATGGCCAGCGCTCTGTTATAGGCGCGCGCGAGCGCCGAGCGCGGCTGCGCCAGAAAGGGCGAGCGCGCGCCGAGCGGCGGATCATAGGCCGACCAGAGAAAGAGCGGCGAGACGACGCCATCGAAAAGCGGCAGGCCGAGCCGCTCCGCCGCGAGCTTGGCCGAAAAGCAAATGCTGTGCGCGACGATCGCCGCCGCGTCTTCGCTCGCCGCCGCCACATCCTCGAAGCTCTGGCCGAGATAAGGGAAGATCAGCTCGCGAAACATGAAGCCGCCGCCGTCGCGGGCGACTCGGTCGGCGATCTCGCCAATGTCCATGCCGAGCCGCTCGGCGAGCTCGGCGACGTCCGGCCGCACGGCGGCGAAATCGAGCCCCTCGCCCTCGATCCAATCGCGATAGAAGGCGCTGGCGGCGATGACCGGGCGAAAACCGATGCGCTTCAGCGCGTGAGCGAGCGCCACATAGGGGTTGAGGTCGCCGAGCGAGCCGAAAGTCGCGATGACGATTTTCCGTCCATCTCCCATGTCCGCCCTTCGCCCCTCGCGCCCATGGAGTCGTCCGGCGCGCATGTTATACTGATTTCTCCGCAGAAAAGAGGAATTGATGACCGCCGCTTCCGCCTCCGCCATCTCCGTTCGGCCCTCGCTCGCCGGCGCCACGCGCGCCGAGCTCGCGGAGGCGCTGCGCGCCCTCGACATACCCGAGCGCGAGATCAAGATGCGCGTCTCGCAGCTGTGGCATTGGATCTATTTCCGCGGCGCGCGGGAATTTTCGGAGATGCTCAACATCTCGAAGGTTCTGCGCGGCAGGCTCGCCGAGCGCTTCACCCTCGCCCTGCCGAATATCGCGGCGGAGCAGGTCTCCGCCGACGGCACGCGCAAATGGCTGCTGCGGCTCGACCCCGTCGACGAGAAGGACAAGGGCGCGGAGATCGAATGCGTCTATATTCCCGAGAGCGACCGCGGAACCTTATGCGTGTCGAGCCAGGTCGGCTGCACGCTCAATTGCAGCTTCTGCCATACGGGCACGCAGAAGCTCGTGCGCAATCTGACGACGCGGGAGATCGTCGCGCAGCTTCTCGTGGCGCGCTCACGGCTCGGCGATTTTCCCGGCCTCGAGCCGCCGACCGACGGGCTCGTGCCCTCGGGGCCCGATGTGCGCGCCGTCTCCAACATCGTCTTCATGGGCATGGGCGAGCCGCTCTATAATCTCGAGCAGGTGGAGAACGCGATCGACATCATGTCCGACGGCGACGGACTGTCGCTGTCGAAGCGGCGCATCACCGTCTCGACCTCGGGCGTCGTGCCGCAGATCGAGAGGCTCGGCGCCGAATGCGGGCCCATGCTCGCGATCTCGCTGCACGCCGTGCGCGACGATCTGCGCAATGAGCTGGTGCCGCTCAACAAGAAATATCCGATCCGCGAATTGCTCACCGCCTGCCGCGACTATCCGGGCGCCTCCAACGCGCGGCGAATCACCTTCGAATATGTGATGCTGAAGGGCGTCAACGACAGCCCCGCCGAAGCGCGCGCGCTGGTGCGGCTGCTCGAGGGCATACCGGCCAAGATCAATCTGATCCCCTTCAACCCCTGGCCCGGCGCGCCCTATGAATGCTCCGACTGGGAGACGATCGAGCGATTTTCCGACATCGTGTTCAATGCGGGCTATGCGAGCCCGGTGCGCACGCCGCGCGGCCGCGACATTCTCGCCGCCTGCGGACAGTTGAAGAGCGAGACCGAGAAGCTGCGCGCGAGAGCGCGGCTCGCGGTGGAGTGATACGATTTCCGGCCGATTACTTCCTAAACACGGGCGTCATCGCGAGCCGAAGGCGAAGCGATCCAGCGCCATGGGGCGGCTCCTGGATCGCTTCGTCGCTGCGCTTCTCGCGATGACGCAACCGGAAATCGTATGATGGGATTTCGATGCGAGCCTTCAGGCTCGCGCTCCGACGCGCGTCATGGACCGCGAGCCTTCAGGCTCGCTTTTGTCGCGTCGGCATGACGCGCCCCGCCGTCAGCTCAAGAGCCGGCGCAGCGTCTCTTCGCGCGCGCTCTTATCGGCGGGGCCGCCCTTATCGGCGAGCTTGTCGAGCGCGGCGAGGATCTTCGTCAATTTGTCCTGCATGAGATTGACGTCGCTCGCCAGCTCGTTGAAGCGATTCTCCAATATGATGAGATGACGGCCGAGCGCCCGCGTGTTGGGCGAGCCGTCGGGGCTGGTCTGAACGCCCTGTGTCTGCATGTCGTGCTGCTGGAAGCTTCTCATCGAATTCTCCGAATTGTCGCGAGCGGCCGCGCGCCCAAAGAGGAATAGTCACGTCTCCATCGGGCAGAGGATGGCGCGAGCATTTCCTTCGACAAGGTCGTTCGGAGAATATCGGACGCGTTTTTGACGCCGAGCCGGCGTCCGCTTCGGCTGGAGACGCCCTATGCGGCGCGGGTCCCGCGCCAGGCGCGGAACGCCATGGCGGCGAGACCGGCGGAGATCAGCACATTCCAATTGCTCAGCGTGAGCGCGAAAATGCGCAGCGCCGGCCGGTCGCAGCTCACCACCTTCATCCTGTCGAGCGAGGAGCGGAAATCGTCGAAGGAGCCGGCCTTACGCAACGCGCCCGTGCATTCGGAGGGACCGGGAAAGAGCTTCAGCTCGACGCCGGAATGATAGAGCGCGAGCGCCGTCCCCGCCGCGAAGAGGAGGCCGAGCAGCGCCAGCGCGATGCGCGCGGCGCCCTCTCCTCCCCGCCGCGCGGCGATCGCCGCCAAAGCGGCGAGCGGAACGCCCGCGTAATAGGGAATGCGCTGCTTCAGGCATAATTCGCAAGGCGCGAAGCCCAGCCCCTCTATGATCCAGGCGCCGCCTATGGTCGCGACGGCGACGCCGAGAATGACGAGCGCCGCGCGAGAGGGGGTCGCGAGGAGCCCGCTCACAGAAGTTTCGCCGCCACGACGAAGCCGACGACGACGATGCCGGCGAGCGCGCCCATGAACAGGCCGAAATGCGCCTCGAGCTTGTCGCGGAGAAAATCGCCGAAATGATTGATCGCCGCCGCGAGAATGAAGAAGCGCGCGCCGCGCGTGATGAGCGAGAGCGCGAGAAACAAGCCGAAATTATAATCCATCAGCCCGGACACGATGGTGACGAGCTTATAGGGAATGGGGGTGAGCCCTTTCACCAGAATGAAAATCGCGCCCCATTGCGCGTAGAAGGCGCGCAGCGCCTCCATTTTGGAGGCATAGCCATAGAGATCGATGAGCCAGAGGCCGATCGTGTCATAGAAGAGCGCGCCTATGGCGTAGCCGAGCGCGCCGCCGGCGACCGAGGCCAAGGTGCAGATCGCGGCGTAGAGCCAGGAACGCTTGGGCTCCGCCAGCGACATGGGCACGAGAATCACATCCGGCGGCACGGGAAAGAAGGAGCTTTCCGCGAAAGCGATGGCGCCGAGCGCGAAAGGCGCGTGCCGGCTGGCGGCGAGCGACATGGTCCAGTCGTAGAGCTTTTTGATCATTTTCCAACCGGCTCGGAGGGCGAAGCGCCCCTCGCTTATCATTTCGGCGGGCCGGAAGCGAGGCTCGAGGCGCAAAGAACGGCAGGTCGCCTGTCGAGGTCGCCTTGACGGAGGCTTCGGCCCGGCTAATATCCGCGCCGCGCGCCGGCCCCGCCGGCCTGCGCCTCTGTGGCGGAATTGGTAGACGCGCTCGACTCAAAATCGAGTTCCGCAAGGAGTGCTGGTTCGACTCCGGCCAGGGGCACCATCGACATCCGTCCCGCGACCGTCGCCGGGGACGGGCGGCGCGATCCGACGGCGCGGCGCTCTATCCCTGCGCGACGAAGACCTGGTTGCGGCCGCTCGCTTTGGCGGCGTAGAGCGCCTTGTCGGCGGCTTCCTTCAGCGCGGAGAGATCGGTCTCGCGCTCCGCGAGCGCGATGCCGACGCTGACGGAGGACAGGCCGTCGCCGAGCGCCGCCGCCGCGGAGATATAGGCGGCGCGGATGCGCTCGGCCACCGCCACGGCCCGCGCGCGGTCGACGCGAGTCAGCAGAAGCGCGAATTCGTCGCCGCCGATGCGCGCCAGAAAATCCTCGCTGCGAATGCTCTTGGCCGCCACCTCGCCGAAGGTCGTCAAGGCGCGGTCGCCCATCGAATGGCCGAAGCCGTCGTTGATCGCCTTCAGCCGGTCGAGGTCGAAGATCAACAGGGCGTTGTCGCCCTGCCCGCGGGAATTGCGAATCACGGCGTCGGCGTTGTGATCGAAGCCGCGCCGATTGAAGAGGCCGGTCAGCGGATCCGTCGCCGCCATGGATTTTTGGCGCGCCACGGCCCGCTCCTTCGTCACCGCCAACAGGCCGAAACCGAGCAAGAGCGCATAGGTCACCCCCTCGAGCGAGACGCCGACGACGAAAGGCCTCGGATCGACGAAGCCGCCGAGCGCCATCTTCGCGACCACGACGAGGGCGACAATCGCTCCGAAACAGGAATGCAGGGCGGCCAGCGCGGTCGTCGCCGGCAGCGTCCAGCTCCCTTCGCGGCGACAGGCGCAGAATTCGTCGGCCAGCAGGAAGGCGTAGACGGCCGAGATCGCGCAACGATCGACGATGCGGACGGAATCGACGCTCGAAGAGAAGAACAAGAGCCAGATCACGCCGCCGGCGAACACCAGCCGCCGATCCACCGGCCGGCCGCCGAAGACGCGGGCGCCGCCCCAGGCGAGCCCGCCGCCCCAGAGCGTCAGCGCATTGCCGAGGCCGATGGCGAGAAGAGGATAGGTTTCGCGAAGCGACAGCAGAGACAAACCGGCGCCGGTGCACAACAGCGCCCCGCACCACCAGCCATATTCCCGCGCCTCCCCATCTTCGAGCCAGACGAGACAGAAGAAGCCGGCCAGAACCGTGAAGACAAAGGAATGCATCAGCAGCAACGTCGGGAGACAATCCGCCATGGTCACATGATCCGGATGACACTCTTTGACCGTCTCCGCCCCGAAAATCTACGACGCATTGGAGAGAGGCGGTCGAAAGGCGCGCGAAGTCGAAACCAACTGCGCGAAATGGAGCGGGCGATGGGAATCGAACCCACGACATACAGCTTGGGAAGCTGTCGTTCTGCCACTGAACTACGCCCGCGAACCGCCTGCAGATTTCTATTCCTATAGGATTTTTCACTCCTTTCGGCAAGCTCGCCGGCTCTTCCCATCCGTGGAAAACCGCGGCTCGCCGGGCCCGAGATCACCCGCCAGCTCGGCCAGAATCGAGCGCGCGGCTTCTGCGGCGCCGGCCTGCGCCCCGGTCGACAGGGGCGCGCCCGGCGCGAAGCTCTCGGCCTCGATCGTGAACAGAACACAAACGGGCGGAAGGCCGCCGAGCGCGCGCGCGAGATCGATCGCCTCGGCGAGGCCGAAGCCATGGCTCGACCAGCCGCGCTCCTTTGCGAGCGGCGGCCTCTCGGCGTGCAAGTCGAAACGGCGCACGGTCCCGGGCGGCGCGCCGGAGAGAGCGGCGTCGACGATGATCGCCGCGCGCGCCCCCTCCAGCGCGTCGAGCACGGCGGTCGCCTCGCCGCAGCATCGGACCACCTCGAACCCGGCTATTGCGCTCTCTTCGAGCAAAGCGGCGACGCGGCGGCCGACGGCGTCGTCGCCGCGATCCGGATTGCCGACGCAGAGCGCCAGGCGACGCCCCATCTCAGCCCCGATCTATCTCGAGCCGCAGGAAGTGCGTCGAGCACGAGATGCAGGGATCATGATTGCGCACCGTCTGCTCGCAGCGATGGCGCAGATCATCCTCCGGCAGATCGAGAAAGCCGCCGATGAGGCTCTTCAAATCCTCCTCTATCATTCCCTGATTCTGCGAGGTCGGCGGCGTGATGACCGCCTCGGCGATCGTTCCGTCCGCCTCGAGACGGTACCGGTGATAGAGCATCCCCCGCGGCGCTTCCGTCGCCGCATGGCCGACGCCAGCGCGCGGCTCGATCGGAACGCAGGCCGCGCCCGGCTCCTCATAGCTTTCGACGATGCGCAGCGCCTCGTCCAGCGCATAGACGGTCTCCACCGCGCGCACGATGATGCTGCGATAGGGGTTGGAGCAGAGCGGCCCGAGGCCCGCTTCGCGCGCGGCCTGCTGCGCGAGCGGCGACAATCGGTCGAAATTGAGCGCGAAACGCGCGAGCGGACCGACGAGATAGGCGCCGTCGCCGTGGCGCATTCGCGCATGCAGCGCCGTCGAGCGCTCGACGTGAAACTCCTCGAAATGCGTCTCGAACTCCCGCGCGGCGATGTCGAGCCCGCCGCTCGAGACGATGCGGCCCTCGTTGAGAGGATATTCGTCCCGCTGGCGCAGCGACACGAAGACATAGTCGCGCGCGCAATCTGGAAAATCGAAGCCGGCGACGAAGCGCACGACTTCGAGCGCGGCGTCGCGCGCGCGCTCCAGCCGCTCCGCGAGCGCGGCCAGCTCGCGCTTGCGCGGCGCGCGATAGAAGCCGCCGACGCGCACATTGATCGGATGAATCTCGCGTCCTCCGATCAATGTCATGATCTCATTGCCGACCTTCTTGATCGCAAGGCCCCGCCGCACGACATCGCCATGGTCGCGCGCCATTTCGACGCCGCCGGCATAGCCGAGGAAATCCGGCATATGCAGCATATGCACATGCAGCATGTGGCTCTCGATCCATTCGCCGCAATAGAGCAGGCGTCTCAGATCACGCAGCGGCCCCGTCACGCGGACGCCGAGCGCGTCCTCCATCGCATGGACCGCGCTCATCTGATAGGCGACAGGGCAGATGCCGCAGATGCGCGCGGCTATGTCCGGCGCCTCTGAAAAGGCGCGCCCGCGCATCAGCGCCTCGAAAAAGCGCGGCGGCTCGAAGATTTTGAGCGCCACGCTCTTCACCACGCCGTCGCGAAGGACGATCTCGAGCCCGCCTTCGCCCTCGACCCGCGCGAGCGCGCCGACCGAAATGCTTCTAGTCGTCATGGCGCTCGCTCTCCTCGCGGAAGGCCTCCGCCTGCGCATTGAAAGTGCGATAGACGCGCCGCAGAGCGTCTTCGTCCATGCCGAGCGTCGCGAGACGCAAGCTCAGCGACGGCGCATTGGGCGTCTCCATGGGGCCGAAACAGCCGTAGCAGCCGCGATCATAGGACGGACACAATGCGCCGCAGCCGGCGTGGGTGACGGGCCCGAGGCAGGGCGTCCCATGCGCGACCATCACGCACACATTGCCCTTCAGCTTGCATTGCAGGCAGACGCTATGCGCCGGCGTCGCCGGCTTGCGGCCGGCGAGAAAGCTAGAGATCACCTCGATCAGCTGGCCCTTGTCGATCGGGCAGCCGCGCAGCTCGAAATCGACCTTCACATGATCGGCGATGGGCGTCGACGTCGCGAGCGTGTGGATATAATCCGGCCGCGCATAGACGATCGAGGCGTATTCGCGCACATCGGCGAAATTGCGCAAGGCCTGTATCCCGCCCGCGGTGGCGCAGGCGCCGATGGTGACGAGCGCGCGCGAGCGCCGCCGCACCTCCTGAATGCGCTCGGCGTCATGCGGCGTGGTGATGGAGCCTTCGACGAGCGAGAGATCGTAAGTCCCGCGGATCGGCGCGCGCGTCGCCTCGAGAAAATAGGCGATGTCGAGCGCCTGCGCGAGCGCGAGCAGCTCGTCCTCGCAATCGAGCAGGCTGAGCTGGCAGCCGTCGCAGGAGGCGAATTTCCACACCGCGAGCCGCGGCGCATGTCGCTCCGCCATTGTCTAGATTTCCTTCTTCGCGATGAGGCCGCGCAATTGCGAATAGGGAAACACCGGCCCGTCGCGGCAGACGAAGACCGGCCCGAACTGGCAATGGCCGCACCAGCCGATCGCGCATTTCATATTGCGCTCCATGGAAAGATGGATGCGCTCCTCGGCGACGCCCATGTCGTGCAGCGCATTGGCGACGAAGCGCATCATGATCTCCGGCCCGCAGAGCATGGCGAGCGTGCGCGCGGGATCGAAGCTCGCGCGCGCGATCAGCGTCGTCACCACGCCGACATTGCCCCGCCAGTCGCCGCGCGCGTGATCGACCGTCGCCTCGACTTCGAGATCGAGCCGGCCGCGCCAGGCCTCCAGCTCGTCGCGAAAGAGAATGTCCTGCGGGCTGCGCGCGCCGAACAGCAGCACGATGCGGCCATATTTCTCGCGCTCGGCCAAGAGGCGATAGAGCGCCGGGCGCAGCGGCGCGAGGCCGAGTCCGCCCGCGAGGACGACGACGTCATGGCCTTCGGCCTCGAGCAAAGGCCAGCCGCGGCCGAAGGGCCCGCGCAGGCCGATCGGCTCGCCCGGACGCAATTCGGCGAGCGCGCGCGAAACGGCGCCGACCGCGCGGATCGTATGAATGAGCCGCGCGCCATTCGCCGGATCGCCGCTGACGCTGATCGCCGCCTCGCCGACGCCGAAAGCGGTGAGCATGTTGAACTGCCCCGGCGCGAAATCGAAAGCGCCGCCCTCTATCGCCAAGGTCACGACGTCCTCGATCTCGCGTTTTCGCTCGGCGATGCGCGCGACGCGGGGAACCATAGGGTCGGCGGCGCGCGCCGCTACGAATGCGTCAGCCATGAGCGCCATAGACGTCGATCATCTGCATACGCGCCGCCTGCAGCCGCTCGAGCAACGGCGGCGTGAATCGCTTCATCATCTCATAGCCGAGACGCGGATCGGCCTCGCTCTTGCGGCGCAGGCAGGCGCCGTCGACGGCGATGGCGCGCACGAGCTCCAGCGCCCGCGCGTCATAGGTCCAGCGATAGGGCGGCACGAGCCAGGAGAGGCCGCAGACATCGCCCTCGCGCAGCGTCTGCAGCGTCACCGCGCCGCGCGCGGGATCGCGAATCTCGATCGCGGCGCGGCCGTTGCGCAGCAGATAGAACCAATCGGCGCTGTCGCCTTCGCGGAAGAGATATTGTCCGGCCTCGAAACGCGCGTTTTTCGCGCAGCCGGAGACGAGCGCGACGAAGCCCGCGTCCATTCCGGCGAAAAACGGATGTTCTTTGACGATATGCTCGATGGTCTCGATCATGTCGCGCCTTTCTGCCCGTCGCTCTCGCGTATGGCGCGCGCTTCCTCGGTGATGTCTATGCCGACCGGACACCAGACGATGCAGCGCCCGCAGCCGACGCAGCCCGAGGTTCCGAACTGGTCGCGCCAGGTAGAGAGCTTATGCGTCATCCATTGTCGATAGCGCGATTTCACGCTTTGCCGCACGCTGCCGCCGTGCATATAGGAGAAATCCAGCGTGAAGCAGGAATCCCAGCGCCGCGAGCGCGCGCTCTCGAGGCCGGCGAGATCGCTCGTGTCCTCGACGCTGGCGCAAAAGCAGGTCGGGCAGACCATGGTGCAATTGGTGCAGGCGAGGCAGCGCGAGGCGACCTCGTCCCAGCGCGGATGCTCGAGATTGCGCGCGAGCAATTGCCGCACGTCGCCGGCCTCGAGGCTGCGGCCCATATTTTCCGCCGTGCGCGCGAGGATCGCCTCGGCCTCCTCGATCTCGGCTTTCGTCGCCGCGCGATGCGGCAGCGTCTCGACGAGCGCGCTGCCCGCCTCCGTCCCCGCCTCCACGAGGAAGGAGCGCCCGGCGACGATCTCGGTGAGCGCGAGATCGAATCCGAATGTCGCCTTCGGCCCCGTATCCATGGAGACGCAGAAGCAGGCGCCGCCGGCGACGCCGCAATTCACCGCGACGACGAAGACATCCTCGCGCCGCGCGCGATAATGCGGGTCGACGTAGGGGCCGCCGAGGAAGACGCGATCCTGAATGGCGATAGCGTGCAGCTCGCAGGAGCGCGCGCCGATGAAGGCGAATTTCTCGCGCGCTTCGGGCTCGGCCTCGACGCGCAGCTCGTCGCCCTCGCGCCGCGCGCTCCATAAGCGCAGCATGGGCGGATGCAGCAGCTTTTTCCAGGATTGCGGGCCGACGACGTAGCCGAACAGCGCCTCGTCGTTGCGGCGCGTCAGGCGATAATGGCCGCCCTCCTGCTCGTCGCCGACGCCGCGCGGCAGATCGTTCAGCGTGGCAATTTCGTCATAGACGATCGCCTCGTCGCGCACGGTCGGGCCGATGAGCGAATAGCCCTGCCCGCGCAGAGCCTCGAGCAGCGCCTCGATGCCTGCGGCGTCGACGATGGAGCGGGCCTCGGTCATGCCTTTGTCCATGTGCCGAATCTAGCGTTCGAAAGAGGAGCGTCTCGCCCGCGGTGAGGGAGGAAAACGCGCCGCCCTTCTGATCTCACCGAACTATTGCAGTTTCTCGACGAAAATCGACAAGGCGCCTTCTCGCGGCGGTCCTGTCGCGGTCAAGGCGCCTTGAAATGTTTGGAGAGCTTCAGCTCCTGGCCCTGGTAGTTGGAGACGCCGCCCTGGCCGTAGAGAATCTTCGGCTGCGCGGCCATGGGCTCGTAGACGAGCCGGCCGATGACCTGCCCGTCCTCCAGAATGAAGGGCACGTCATGGCTGCGCACTTCCAGCACCGCCCGACTGCCCGGCCGGCCAGATTCGCCGCAGCCGAAGCCGGGATCGAAGAAGCCGGCGTAATGCACCCGGAACTCGCCCATGGCCGGATCGATCGCCATCATCTCGGCCGAGAGATGCGAAGGGATGCGGATGCGCTCGCGCGAGGCGAGAATGTAGAATTCGTTCGGATCGAGAATGAGCTTATCGCCCCGCCGCCGCGTCAGCCGCTCCCAATAATCTTCGACCGCATAATGATCGACGCGATCGACGTCGATCACATCCGCATGTTTTTGCGCGCGATAGCCGACGACGTCGCCGAGCCCGTCGAGCGCGACGCGCAGGATCACGCCGTCGCGCAAGGTGAGCTCGCCGTCGACGAGCGGCGCGGCTGCGTGCTCGGCGGCGAGCGCCGCGTCGGAGAGCGTCGGCTCCGCCCCCGGATCGCGGCGGCGGAAGCGCAGCTGATCGAGGCGCGAGCCCTGCCGCGCGCGCACGCTGAAGCTGCGCGGCGAGACCTCCGCATAGAGCGGCCCGCGATAGCCCGCGGCGACATGATCGAAGATTTCCGTGTCGTCGGTGATGAGGCGGGTGAAAATGTCGAGCCTTCCGGTCGAGCTCTTGGGGTTCGCGACTCCGGAGACATCCAGCGGCAGGCGCAAGCTCTCCTGCAGCGGGATCACATAGACGCAGCCGCGCTCGAGCACGGCGCCCGCCCCTTCGAGGCCGATCTCGTCATAGGTGAGCTCGGCGAGCAGCGCCTCGACGCTGCGGCCCTTGCCGGGCAGAAAGCTCGCCCGCACGCGATAGGCCTTGGACCCGAGGCGCAGATCGAGGCTCGCCGGCTGATGCTGCCCATCCTCGATCGGCCGCGTCGCGACGATCGCGCCCGCGGCCGCCAATTCGCGAATCTGCTCGCAGGAGAGCACGCCACAGGCGGCGGTCGGCGCGGGCGTCATCCAAACTCCTATCACTCGGTCGCTCATCGCGCGACCTTACACGCCCCGCGCCTTCGTGTCCTTTGTGTCTTAGTGGCGAAAAAACCACGAAGACACAAAGGACACGAAGGAATCCTGGCGAAGGTTGACTTGGCCGCGTCCTTCGGTTCATTCTGTTTATCGAACACGTGGTTCTTTGAGCCGGCCGGCTTGCCGCCACGTAAAACAAGGCGCTAAAAGGCCGGGTTTCCTCGTGAAATCCGTTTCTTTTGCCGCCGTGGCGCGTTCCGCGCGCCGCTCGGGAGACAAAAATTGAGCGACGACAAGAAGAAACTGCGGCCCGCGACACAGCTCGTCCACGGCGGGGGACTGCGCTCTCAATTCGGCGAATTGTCCGAAGCGCTGTTCCTCACGCAGAGCTTCGCCTATCCGACCATGGAGGCCGCCGAGGCGCGCTTCAAGGGCGAGGACCCGGGCTTCATCTATTCGCGCTTCTCCAACCCGACCGTGGCCATGTTCGAGCAGCGCATGTGCCTGCTCGAGGGGGCGGAAGCCGCGCGCGCCACGGCGAGCGGCATGGCCGCCGTCACCGCCGCCCTGCTCGCCCAGCTCAGGGCCGGCGACCATATCGTCGCGGCCCGCGCTCTGTTCGGCTCTTGTCTCTATGTGGTGGAAGAGCTGCTGCCGCGTTTCGGCGTCGCCTCGACGCTGGTCGACGGCGCCGATCTCGAGCAATGGAAGGCCGCCGTCCGCGAGGAGACCAAGCTCTTCTTCCTCGAGAGCCCGACCAATCCCGGCCTCGAGGTCTATGACATTCGCGCCATCGCCGATATCGCCCATGCGGCCGGCGCGCGGCTCGTCGTCGACAATGTCTTCGCCACGCCCCTGCTGCAAAAGCCCTTCGAATTGGGCGCGGATGTCGTCGTCTATTCGGCGACCAAGCATGTCGACGGCCAGGGCCGCTGCCTCGGCGGCGTCATTCTCGCGTCGCAGGCGCTGATCGAGGAGAATATCCACAATTTCCTGCGCCAGACCGGCCCGGCGCTGTCGCCCTTCAACGCCTGGACCATGCTGAAGGCGCTGGAGACGCTCCCCTTGCGCGTCGCGCAGCAGACGGCGAGCGCGGCGAAAATCGCCGATTTCCTCGCCGAGCAAAAGCAAATCGCCCGCGTTCTCTATCCCTTCCGCGACGATCATCCGCAAGCGGCGCTGGCGCGGCGGCAGATGGCGGGCGGCGGCACTCTGGTGACTTTCGACGTCGCGGGCGGCAAGGCGGCGGCTTTCCGCCTCGCCAATGCGCTCCAGATCGTCACGATTTCCAACAATCTCGGCGACGCCAAGAGCCTTATCACCCATCCGGCGACGACGACGCATCAGCGGCTGACGCCGGAGGCGCGGGCGCTGATCGGCGTCGGCGACGGACTGCTGCGTCTCTCGGTCGGCCTCGAGGACACGGGCGACCTCCTCGACGATCTCGCGCGTGGCCTCGCCGCCGCGCGCGGCTAGAGTCTTTTCATGTTTCATTGAAACACGAAAAGACTCTACGCATTTGTTTCGACGCGTTTCAGGACGCCGAACCGGCGTCCACTTCGGCTGGATGCGCTTGTCAGGAGCCGAGCCGGCCGCGGCGCTCGAGGTCTATGAGGCGAGCGCCGCGCCGCGACAATAGGCGCCGGCCGCGGCTCCGGCGCCCTCCGCGCGAGCGCATGATCGGGCCGGCCCCATGAATGGGAGAGGAGCCGCGACGCGGGCGATCGAGCTCATGCGCGTCGACGAAGCTTTTCCTTGATCCGTGTCGATCATGTCACAGATTTTGCTTTGCGGATTGCGTCGGCGGCTCGCACGGCGGGCGCCGACGTTAATCCGCATTCCCCTTCGACGCGACGCGTCCTAGAGTAGGGCCCCATGTATATAGCCATCACCCGAGACATTCAGGTCACGGCGCTGCCGGATTTCCTGCCCGAGCAGTCGGACCCCGCCAGCGATCGTTTCGTCTGGTCCTACACGATCGAGATCGCCAATCTCGGCCAGGAGCGTGTCCAATTGCTGTCACGCCATTGGATCGTCATCGACGCCTATGGGCGTCGCGAGGAAGTGAAAGGGCCGGGCGTCGTCGGCGAGCAGCCGATCCTCGAGCCGGGCGAGACGTTCCGCTACGCCTCGGGATGTCCGCTCTCGACGCCATCGGGACTGATGAAGGGAAGCTATACGATGATGACCGCCGAGGGCGAGACCTTCGACATAGAAGTGCCGGCCTTCTCGCTGGACAGCCCGCTCTCCAAGCCCACGCTGAACTGAGCCGGACGCATGTCGTATCGCGACCTGTCGACGATCGAGCGCGCGATCGAGCTGACCGGCCGGCTCGTCGCTTTCGACACGGAGAGCTCGAAGTCCAATCTCGCCCTGATCGATTTCGTCGAATCCTATTTGCGCGACGAGGGCGTGCCCTTTGTGCGCGCGCCCAATGCGAAGGGCGACAAGGCGGCGCTGTTCGCGACCATCGGGCCGCCGATCGAAGGCGGCGTCGTGCTCTCCGGCCATACCGACGTCGTGCCGGTCACCGGCCAGAATTGGACCGCCGATCCCTTCACCCTGCGGCGGGAAGGCGACCGCCTGCTCGGTCGCGGCGCCGTCGACATGAAGGGCTTCGGCGCCGTCTGCCTCGCCATGGTCCCGGAATTCAAGGCGGCCGGGCTCACGCGCCCGATCCATATTTTCTTGAGCTATGACGAGGAGACGACCTGCCTCGGGCCGCTCGACCTGCTCGGGCGCCTCGGCCTCGACCTGCCGCGGCCGGCGGCGGCCGTCATCGGCGAGCCGACCTCCATGCAGGTCGCCGACGCGCATAAGAGCGTGACGACTTTCGTCACCACGGTCCGCGGCCACGAGATCCATTCCGCCAATCTGCATCGCGGCGTCAGCGCGGTGCATGTCGCGCTGCTGCTCGGCGCGGAACTGTTGCGAATCGGCGAGGAATTGGTCGCGGCGGGCGATCCGACCGGCCGCTTCGATCCGCCCTATTCGACTCTGCATATCGGCGTGATCCAGGGCGGCACGGCCCGCAATATCGTCGCCAAGGACTGCGCCTTCCATTGGGAAGTGCGCGGCGTGCCCGGAACAGACGCGCCCCGCATCGTGGAGGAGCGGCTCGCGGCCTATGCGGCGGAGCTGACGCAGCGATATTTCACCGCTTTTCCCGGAACCGGGATCGAAACGCGCATGGAGGTGGAGGTTCCGGGGCTCGCGCCGCAGCCCGGCTCGCCGGCGGAGACGCTGGCGCTCAGGCTCGCCCGCGCCAATCGCACCGTAGCCGTGCCCTACGCCTCCGAGGCAGGGCGGTTTCAGGAAGCGGGAATCCCGAGCGTCATCTGCGGCCCCGGCCGCATCGACGAGGCGCATCAGCCCGACGAATACATAGAGGTCGGCGAGCTCGCGGCCTGCGTCGAATTCATGCGCGGCCTCGCCCGCGAGCTCGGCGCCTGAACGGCGCCGAGCGATGTTCGCGGGATCAGTAGCAGGCCCAGACCCAATAGCCGACCCAACGCCAGCACGGTCCGACGCCATGGGCCCACCAGCGCCCATGCCAGTAGCGGCCGCGTCCGTAGCCGTGGCCGCGATGCCAGCCATGACCGCCGCCATGCCAGCCGCCGCCATGACCGCCACCGTGCCAGCCCCCGCCATGACCGCCGCCATGCCAGCCCCCGCCATGACCGCCGCCGTGCCAGCCGTCGCCGTGACCGCCGCCATGCCAGCCCCCGCCATGACCGCCGCCGTGCCAGCCGCCGCCATGATGCTGAGCGAAAGCCTCGGAGGGCAGCGCGAGCGCGGCGCCCAGAGCGACGACGAGCGATAATTTGTGCAACATCGGAATTCTCCTCACCTTCGCTGCGAAGCGCGCGGAGCCTCTCCATCCCTGCGCTTCGAATGAGCGACATAGTTCCCGCCGAGGGCCGCCAACTGTGAGTTGTCGCACACTCTGTGTCGAATTTACGTCGCGGCGAATCGCCCAGGGCGCGGGCCGGCATTGATTTCGGATTGCGGCCGGCTATAGTCCGCGCCCGTTGCAAGGTGGGTTCCTGCCGGCACGAAGGCGCGCGCGCCGCTTCCAAGAGATCGAACATGAAATTGATCCAGACCGCCCAAGCCCAGACCGACGCCCCTGCGGCGACGCCTCCTGCTCCGCCCGCCCCCGCCGCGCCGCCTGTTCCCGCGGCCCCCGCGGCGCCGCCGGTCCCGCCCAGCACAACGGTGCAGACCGCCCCGGACGCGGGCGCTGGCCCGCAAGCGCCGGCTCCCGACATGATCACGCAGCTGGTTCCGCTGATCCTGGTCACGCTGATCGTCTATTTCATCGTGCTGCGGCCGCAGGCCCGCCGCACGAAGGAGCAGAAGGAGTCGCTCAAGAATGTGCGGCGCGGCGACACCGTCGTCACCAGCGGCGGGCTGATCGGCAAGGTGACCAAGACGGTCGACGACGCCGAGGTCGAGGTCGAGCTCGCCCAGAACATCCGCGTGCGCGTGCTGCGCTCGGCCATCGCCGAGGTGCGCGCCAAGGGCGAGCCGGTGAAGGACCAGGCCGCCGCGCGTTAGAGCATGTTTTCCGAGAAGTGCAGCGGTTTTCGGAAAAGAACATGCGAATTCAAATAGGTCTAGGGCGTTCGCAGCCGCAGTGGACGCCGGTTCGGCGTTGGAAACGCGTCGAAACAAAAGCTTGGAGTCTTTTCATGTTTCAATGAAACATGAAAAGACTCTGGCCGGAACGCATGCCCGCCCCGTCCCGGCCCGCCGACCAACGGGGCCGGGCCGGCCCCTCCCCGGACCGCCTCACAGGACCGACGATCCATGCTGCGCTTCGCCACCTGGAAGATTATCGCTATTCTGGCGATGACGCTCGCCGCCGTTCTCGTCGTCGTCCCGAGCATGCTCGGGACGACGAGCCTTGCGGCGCTGTCCTCGGCCCTGCCCGCCTGGGCGCAGCCGCGCACCATCGTGCTCGGCCTCGATCTCCAGGGCGGCTCCTATGTGATGCTCGAGGTGGACAAGGCGTCGGTGCTGCACACGCAGACGACCAATCTGCGCGACGACGTCCGCCGCATCCTGCGCGAGGAGAAGGTCGCCATCACCGGCGGCATCGGCGCTCAGGCGCGCGGCGTGCAGCTGCGCATTCCGGACGCCGCTGACCGCGCCAAGGTGCTGCCGAAGTTCCGCAATCTGGCGCAGGGCTTCGCCGGCGCGCGGCTCGGCGGGGCGCCGCCGCTCGACGTGCGCGATTCGGGCGACGGCCTCATCCAGATCGTCGTCACCGACGCCGGCGTGACCGACAAGGTCCGCCACGCGGTCGACCAGTCGATCGAGGTCATCCGCCGCCGCGTCGACGCGCTCGGGACGCGCGAGCCCAGCATCCAGCGCGAGGGCGACGACCGCATCATCGTCCAGGTCCCGGGCCTGCAGGACCCGGAACAGCTCAAGACCATTCTCGGCCAGACGGCCAAGCTCGAATTCCGCCTCGTCGCCGAGCCGGGCCAGAACCCATCCGAGCTCGAGGAGCTCGCCCAGGCCGACGAATCGGGCAAGGTCGCGATCGAGAAGCAGGTCATGGTGCAGGGCGAGGATCTGACCGACGCCCAGCCCAGCTTCGACCAGCAGCGCGGCGGCGAGCCCGTCGTCAACTTCCGCTTCAACATCCGCGGCGCGCAGAAGTTCGGCGAAGTGACCTCGAAGAATGTCGGCCGGCTCTTCGCCATCGTGCTCGACAATAAGGTGATCTCCGCGCCGCGCATCCTGCAGCCGATCACCGGCGGATCGGGCCAGATCTCGGGCCATTTCACCGTCGAGCAGGCCAATAATCTCTCGATCCTGCTGCGCGCCGGCGCGCTGCCGGCCAAGCTCGACATCATCGAGGAGCGCACGGTCGGCCCCGGCCTCGGCCAGGATTCGATCGACGCGGGCAAGCGCGCGGCCTATGTCGGCGCCGCCCTGGTCGTCGTCTACATGCTCGTCACCTATGGCGTGTTCGGAATCTTCGCCAATCTGGCGCTGTTCGTCCATATCGCCTTCATCTTCGCCGGCCTCGTGCTGCTCGGCTCGACGCTGACATTGCCGGGCATAGCCGGAATCGTGCTGACGATCGGCATGGCGGTCGACTCCAATGTGCTCATCTACGAGCGCATTCGCGAGGAACAGCATGGCGGCCGCTCGATCCTCGCTTCGCTCGACGCGGGCTTCAACCGCGCCTTCGCGACGATCGTCGACTCCAACGTCACAATGTTCGTCGCCGCGGCGATCCTCTATTTCCTGGGCTCCGGCCCGGTGCGCGGCTTCGCCGTGTCGCTCGCGCTCGGCATTCTGACGACGATCGTCACCGCCGTCACCATGACACGCATGATGATCGCGATCTGGTATCATTACGCGCGGCCGACGCGCCTGCCGATCTGAGGGTGAAACCGATGAAGCTGCTGCGTCTCGCCCCGGAGAACACCAAATTCCCGTTCATGCGGTTCCGCCGCGTGAGCTACCCTTTCTCCGCCTTCCTCTCGATCTGCTCCGTGCTGCTGTTCATCTTCAGCGGCATGAATTTCGGCATCGATTTCGCGGGCGGCACCGTCATCGAGCTGCGCGCCAAATCCGGCCACGCCGAGATCGCCACGCTGCGCGCGGGCCTCGAGAAGCTCGATCTCGGCGACGTCGAGGTGCAGTCCTTCGGCAATGAGTCGGACGCGACCTTGCGCTTCGGACCGCAGACGGGCGGCGACGCCGCCCAGCAGGCGGCGGTGGAGAAGGTCCGCAATTCCGTCGGCTCCGATTATGATCTGCGCCGCGTCGAGGTGGTCGGCCCGCGCGTTTCCGGCGAGCTGGTGCAGTCGGGCACGCTCGGCGTGGTGCTCTCCATCATCGCCGTGCTGACCTATCTGTGGTTCCGCTTCGAATGGCAATTCGCCATAGGCGCGGTCATAGCGACCATGCATGATCTTCTGCTCACCGTCGGCTTCTTCTCGATCACCCAACTCGAATTCAACACGACGTCCATAGCGGCGATTTTGACCATCGTCGGCTATTCGCTGAACGAGACCGTCGTCGTGCTCGACCGCATTCGCGAGATGATGCGCAAATATAAGAAGATGCCGACCGATCAGATGATCGATCTGTCGATCAACGCCGTGCTGCCGCGCACGATCATGACGGCGACGACGGTGTTCCTCGCGCTCTTGTCGCTGGCGATCTTCGGCGGCCATGTGATCCGCTCCTTCTCGCTCGCGATGATCTGGGGCATTTTCGTCGCGACTTATTCCTCTGTCTTCATCTGCTCGCCCATGCTGATCTATCTCGGCCTGCGCAACGAGGATGCGGGCCATGCGCCCGAGACCGCGCCGGCGCCGAGCAAAGCCGCCGCCAAGGCGACGACGCGCGCCAAGCCGAAAACGGCCTGACGGCGCCGCCCGCCATGGCTGAGCAGGGTCGCGGCTTCGTTCCGGGCCGTCACAGGATCGAGACCTATGGCGGCGGCGGCTTTCGCTTCGCGGAGATGTCGCATCGCGGCTCGCTGCTCGCTCTGCCCTCCGGCGTTCATGCGATCGAGACCGCCACCGCGGCGGCTGTCGACGAGGCGGCGCTCGCGCCGCTCTTCGCCGAGCCCGCGGGGGCGGTGGAGCTCTTGATCTTCGGCTCCGGCGAAAATCTGCGGCCGATCCCGCCGGCCTTGCGCGCCCGGCTCAGGGAAGCGGGCATCATGGTCGAGGCCATGGCGACGGGGCCGGCGGTCCGCACCTATAATATGCTGCTCGACGAAGACCGGCGCGTCGCCGCCGTGCTGATCGTGGTGTGATGCGGTTTCGCGTCCGGCGGGGCCGTCATTGCGAGGAGCATGAGCGACGAAGCAATCCAGGAGCCGCCCCACGGCTCTAGATTGCTTCGCTCCGCTCGCAATGACGTCCGCCGGAAAGCCGACGAGGTTTTTTCGCCCATGGACGACGCCGTTAGCAAACGCGAGACCGAGCTCGCCGACCACTATCGCCATTGCGAGGCGGCGCTGCGCGAGCAGGACCTCGACCTCTGGCTCGCCTGCCTCTTCGCGCCGGCGGGCGCGCGTCCGCATCTCCATGCGATCGGCGCCTTCGCCGCCGAGATCGCCGGCGTGCGCGCGCGCGTCTCGCAGCCGATCCTCGGCGAGATGCGCCTGCGCTGGTGGTACGATTCGCTGGAGGCGGCGGCCGACAGCGAGGGCGCGCGCGCCCATCCCATCGCCGACGCGCTCATCGACACGCTGGAGCGTCATGCGATCCCGCGCGAGGAGGTCGTCGAGCTGCTCGAGGCCCATAGTTTCGATCTCTATGACGAGCCGATGGAGAGCCTCGAGGCGCTGGAGACCTATTGCGACCGCGTCTTCGGCGCGCCCATGCGCTGGCGCGCCATGGCCATAGACGCGCAGGACGCGCGCCTTCAGGAAGAGGCGCTGCGCTGCGCCGGCCGCGCTTTGGGGCTGACGGCGATTCTGCGCGCCCTGCCCCGCCATATGGCGCAGGGACGGCGATTCGTTCCGGCCGATCTGCTGGCGCGCCATCGCGTCGAGGCGGATTTCGCCGAGACGAAGGCGACACCCGCGGTCTCGGCCGCGATCGGCGAGTTGCGTGGGCGGGCGCGCGAATATTACGCCGCGGCGAGGCAGGCCGTGAGCGGCGACGGACCGGCGCGGGCCGCGCTGCTGCCGGCGGCGACGATCCCTCTCTATCTCGCTGAAATGGAGCGCAAAGGCTTCGACCCTTTCCGCTCCATCGCCGAGCCCGCGCAATGGCGAAGACAGTGGCGGCTGTGGCGCACGGCGCGCGGCCGCGGCATATAGTCCTACGGAAAAGCCGTGCGGTCGGCGGCGGAAACGCCTATCTAGCGGAAAGCCGCGCGTCTCGCGCCGCTGCAATTGTCGAGACAACCGCCGCATGACCAATCTCGCCGACGCCGATCTCGGCCATCAAGCCCGCCAGCTCCGCGTCGACACGCTCATCATCCTGCGCTGGCTGGCGATCGCCGGCCAGACCTTCGCGACTCTCGTCACTTTCTTCTATTTCCAGTTCGACTTCCCGATCGGGCTGAGCTTCATCGCCATCGCCACCTCGGCCTGCCTCAACGCGGCGCTGCGTCTCGCCACGACTCGCACCTTCCGCCTCGACGACGGCGAGGCGGCGCTGCTCTTGTCCTATGACATATTGCAGCTCTCCGCCCTGCTCTATCTCACCGGCGGCGTCGCCAATCCCTTCGCCATGCTGTTTCTCGCGCCGGTGATGATCTCGGCCGTGTCGCTGCCGCGCAAGCTGACGATCCTGCTCGGCGTGCTGATGATCGCCGCGGCGACGATCCTCACCGTCGAGTATCAGCCGCTGCCCTGGTACGAAGGCGTCGAGCTGCATTTCCCGCTGCTCTATCGCACCGGCGTGTGGACGGCGCTGGTGCTGAGCGCCGCCTTCATCGGCCTCTACGCCGCCCGCGTCTCCGACGAGGCGCGGCAATTGTCGACGGCGCTCGCCGCGACCGAGCTCGTGCTCGAGCGCGAGCAGCATCTCTCGCAGCTCGACGGCCTCGCCGCCGCCGCCGCGCATGAGCTCGGCACGCCGCTCGCGACCATCGCCGTCGTCACCAAGGAGCTGCAGAAATCCGCGCCCATGACAGCGCCGGCGCTCGCCGACGATCTGGCGCTTCTGGCTCAGGAGGCGCGGCGCTGCCGCGATATTTTGCGCAAGCTCGTCTCGCTCGGCCAGGCCGACACGGGCGGGCTGCTCGACATGCAGACTCTCGAGACCATGCTCGAGGAGGTCGTCGAGCCGCATCGCGCCTTCGGCGTCGAGATCGAGGTGATGCAGCGCGGTCCGCCGGGCGAGCCGACCTTCTCGCGCAATCCCGGCATCGTCTACGGCCTCGGCAATCTCGTCGAGAACGCCGTCGATTTCGCCAACTCGAAAGTGCGCATAGAGGCGCTGTGGTCGAAGGATCTCGTCGTCGTCGTCATAGAGGACGACGGCCCCGGATTCTCGCAGGCGATCTTGAACCGCCTGGGCGATCCTTATGTGAGCGGACGCCCGACCGATCGGCGCACGAAGAACGAGCCCGGCTCCGGCCTCGGCCTCGGCCTCTTCATCGCCAAGACGCTGCTCGAGCGCTCCGGCGCGACGGTGACGACGGCCAATGTCACGCCTCCGCGAACGGGCGCCAAGGTGACGATCACTTGGCCGCGCTCGGCCCTCGAGCGGTCATCGGCCAATAGCGAGACGCCCGGGCGCGAGCGTGAGGCGGAGCAACAAACGCCTTCGTCCGACGCGGCGTGATGCTATATTGAATGATCCCAAACCTGGACGACGACGCATGATCGACGACACTGGCGCAGGCGAACACACCGAATTCGACGCGGCCGTCGAGGCCATGATCGGGGAGCTCCCGCAGGAGCGCTCGCTGCTCATCGTGGAGGACGACAAGCCGTTTCTCGGCAGGCTCACGCGCGCGATGGAGGCGCGCGGATTCCTCGTCACCGCCGTGGAGAGCGTCGAAGAAGGCCTCGCGGCCGTCGAGGCCGCCCCGCCCGCCTTCGCCATCATCGACATGCGGCTCGGCGACGGCAATGGCATAGACGTCATCTCCAAGCTCAAGGTCAAGCGGCCGGACGCGCGCGGCATCATCCTCACCGGCTATGGCAATATCGCCACGGCGGTCACGGCGGTGAAGCTCGGCGCCTTCGACTATCTGGCGAAGCCCGCCGACGCCGACGAGATCTATCATGCGCTGATGGCGACGAAGATCGACAAGCCGGACGCCGTCGACAATCCCATGTCGGCGGATCGCGTGCGCTGGGAGCACATACAGCGCGTCTATGAATCCTGCGAACGCAATGTGTCGGAGACGGCGCGCCGCCTCAACATGCATCGCCGCACGCTGCAGCGCATACTCGCCAAGCGCGCGCCGCGATGAGACCGCCGCGGCGCGGTTCAAAACTCGTCGCGATGCAGAGCGAAATGCAGCCGCTCCGCCGCCGCGCCGGCGAAACGCAGCAGCACGGCCTTGCGGCTCGCCGAGGCGAGCTTGTGGACCGGCGCCTCCCGCGCCAGCATCGCGCCATGCGCGTCGGCGACGATGAGCCCGGCGTCCGCCGGAAAGGCTGCTTCGGAAAGCTCGCAGGGAATGGCGAAATAGAAGCGATCGCAATGGAGGCGATAGTCCATCCATTTACGATCGGCGCGAAAATCGGCGAGCGAGCTCTTCACCTCGACGATGCGCAGCGCGCCGTCCGCCCCGAGCGCCACGAGATCGGCGCGCCGCCCGCCGGGCAGCGGCAGCTCCGCGAGCACGGAAAAGCCCGCCGCGCGCAGGTAGCGGCGCGCGCCGCGCGTCACGAGACGGGCGTTTTGTTCACGCAGGCTTTCGAGCGGAGGCGCCGGCTCCATCGCGATTCTCGAAACGGCGGGAGTGCGAAGGGAAAGCCATTTTGCCTATAAGGCGGCGCGCCGCGCAAGCGGCGAGACGGATCGCCGGCCGATGAGGGAGAGCGGATAGAATGAGAATCCTCGCCGCATGTGTGTTTCTGCTCGGCGGCGCCGTCGCCGCTCGAGGAGCGGAACGCATCGTCAATATCTTCAATTGGAGCGACTATATCGACGCGCGCGTGCTCGAGGACTTCACCCGCGAGACTGGCGTCAAGGTCGTCTACGACACTTATGACTCCAACGAGATTTTGGAAACGCGCCTGCTCGCGGGCAACGCCGGCTATGACGTCGTCGTCCCCTCGGCGACCTTTCTGCAACGGCAGATCAAGGCCGGCGTCTATCAGCCGCTCGACAAGAGCAGACTGAAGAATCTCGGCAATGCGTGGCCGGAGATCGCGCAGCGCCTCGCGCGCTACGATCCGGGCAATGTCTTCGCCGTGAACTATATGTGGTTCACGACCGGCGTCGCCTATAATGTCGCCAAGGTCAAAGAGCGCCTCGGCGACAAGCCGCTCGCCTCCTGGGACCAGGTGCTGAAGCCCGAAAATCTGCGCAAATTCGCCGATTGCGGCGTCTATGTGCTCGACAGCCCCGAAGACCTCTTCTCGATCACGCTCAACTATCTGAAGCTCGATCCCAATTCGAAGGACCCGGGCGACATACGCCGCGCCGCCGATCTGCTCTCGGGGCTGCGGCGCTACATCAAGAAATTCCACTCCTCGGAATATATAAATGCGCTCGCCAATGGCGACATTTGCCTCGCCATCGGCTGGGCAGGCGACAGTTTCCAGGCGCGCAACCGCGCGCACGAGGCGGCGAACGGCGTCGAGATCAATTATGTGATCCCGCAGGAAGGGACGCTGATGTCGCTCGACAGCCTCGCCATCCCGAAGGACGCGCTGCATCCCGATGAAGCGCATCTCTTCATCGACTATCTGCTGCGGCCGGAGATCGCCGCCCGCAACACCAAAGTGACCAATTTCGCCAATGGCGTCGGCGCCTCGCGCCCGCTCGTCGACAAGGAGATCGCCGAAAATCCGTCCATCTATCCGGATGCGGCGACGATGAAGCGCCTCTTCACCGTCACGGCCCCGGACCAGCCGATCCAGAAGATCGTCACGCGCGAATGGACGCGGGTGAAGACGGGCCGGTGAGCGTGGCGGTTCGCCTCTTGCTCCGAGACTGGCGGCGATAACGCCACTGTCTCATTCTGACGCAGGACGGAAGCCCTTCATGATCCGCGCGACCGAACGCAAGAAGACGCTGTTCCTGGTCTCGACCACCGCGCAGCCCTGCGGCGTCGAAGCCTTCGCGCGCCATGTGGCGGCGCGATGGGGCGAGCTCGGCCTCGACGCCCGGAGCCTCGCGGTCTCCGGCAAGGCGGGCGATTGGGCGGCGATCTGGCGCGCGCTGGGCGAGGTCGACGCGCTCGCGATCAACCTCCCGGTGGTGGCCTGGAAGAAGGTCGTGCTGACGCCCCTCGCCGCCCTGTGCCTGGCGCTGCTGCGCGGGCGTCGCCGGATCCTCGTCCTGCATGAATGGGCCGATCTCGATTGGCGCCGCCGGCTGCTGATCTCCGTCTACGCCCTCTTCGCGCAGCGTTTCGTCTTCTCCTCGCCCTTTGTGCGCGGCGGCTTCGCGAAAAGCGGCCCGCTGCGGCGACTGGCCACGCGCAGCGTCATTGCGCCCATTCCTTCCAATATTCCGCCGGCCGAGCCCGAGAGGCCCTCCCCTCTCGCCGAGCGCATCCGCGACGCGCGCGCCGAAGGTCGGATCGTCATCGGCCATTTCGGCTCGATCTACCCCAAGAAACAGTCGGACTTCGTGCTGGATGTCGCCGCCCGCCTGCGCGATTCGGGCCGGCCGGTCCTCTGCCTCTTCATCGGCGGCTTCATCAAGGGCGTCGATCGGGTGGAGGAAGACTTCCGGGCCAAGACGGAGGCGCTCGGCCTTGCCGAAGATTGTCTCGTGACCGGCTATGTGGACGGAGCGCATGCGCTGCATGCGCTATTCGCGGAGGTCGACTGCTTCCTCTATCGTTTTCCGGAGGGCCTCACCTCCCGCCGCGGCAGCGTGCTCGCCTGCCTGCAGTCCGGCAAGCCGGTCATCGTCAATGCGCCGCGCGAGACGAACGAATTCGACCATCACCGCGCCTATCGCAACGCCGTCGCCGGTGGCGCGTTGATGCTGCTTCCCAATGACGCGGATGCGGGCGCTTACGCCGATCGTCTCGCGCGCTCCGAGCGCCCGACGTCGCGCCCGCTCTCTTGGCTCTACGATCAATGCTGGCGCGACGCCGCCGCCGCCATCGCCGCCGCTTCGCTCGACGTCCAGCCCATCGGGACCGCGCCGCTTCCCACCGAGTGATACGGTTTGCGTGGAATGCTTCGCATTCCGCAAGGTCGTCATTGCGAGGAGCGGAGCGACGAAGCAATCCAGAGCCGCCCCACGGTTCTGGATTGCTTCGCTTCGCTCGCAATGACGGCCGGGGCGGTCATCGCTTGTTCGAGCGAAGCGGCGGCGACTCCGGTCAGGCGGTCTTGCGCGCCGCCGCGCGGTCCCGCCGCGGCAGCCAGGGATCGCTATGATCGACCCTGAGGATCAAAGCGATCTTGGCGCGCAGCGCCTCTGGGAGCTCGGCGATCGCCCGCTCCTCGTCCTGCTCGCGGCCGAGCACGGGCGCCACCCAGTCGAGCCGCGCGAACAGCGCCTCATCCGCGCCGACGCCGTCGCAGAGCACGATGTCGACCTCGGCCGGACTGCCCTTGCGGAAACCGTCCACGATCCGCTCGACCGCGCCGTCCGCGCGCGAGCGACGATCGATCGCCGGCAACGCCAGCAGCACGCTGTCGTCGGTGCGCACGAAAGGATCGTCGGCGTCGCCGAAGGCCTGGAGGCCATCCTCTATGAGGACGGTCAAGGCGGCGTCGTCGCGATCGGCGTCGACGAGCGCCACCTCGAGCTGCTGCAGCCGCAGCGCCAGGGCGATATTGACCGCCATGACGGTGCGGATCGCGCCCGGCGCGTCGCCGACGAGTCCGACGACGACCGGCCGCCGCGCCCCCTCGTCGACGAGCGCGCAGAAGCGCGACACGACGGCTTCGAGCTCGCGGCGATCGGCGAAGGGACGCACGAAGGGAATGCCGAGCCGCGTCAGCTCGAGCCTGTCCCGCCCCGCCGTCGGGCCGCGCACGGTGAATTTTGTCGCGTCGGTCACGGCGACGCGCATCGGCTCGGCTTCGGCATCCCGGCGCGAACCTTCTTCCGGGCCGGAGCCGCCAAAGCCGCGCTCGCGCAAAAATGCGAGGCCGAGGCCGAATGTGAGACCGGCGACGAAGCCCGCGCCCGTCATGAGCCCCGCGCCGGGCGGAAAGCTGCGCGCGATCGGCGGCGTCGCCATTGTGATGATATGCGTGCTGGCTGCGTCGAGCTGACGCGCCTCGCCGGTCTGGCGGGAGCGCGTGAGGAAGGATTCGTAGATGCTGCGGCTGACCTCGACCTCGCGCTCGAGATCGCGAAGCTTGACCGAAGCTTGCGCCGAGACGACCGCTTTGCCCTCGAGCTTCTGCATCTCGCGGCTCAGCGCTTCTTCCGTGCTGCGGGCGCGCTCGTAATCCTTGCGCAGCGATCCGGCGACGCGCGCGAGCTCGGCGTTGACGAGGCGCTTGGTCTCGGCGAGCCGCGCCGTCGCATTCTTGACGACCGGATGCTGCGGCCCGAGCTCGGCCGAAAGGTCGGCGAGCTTTTGCGACGCCTCCGCCTGCTGCCCGCGCAAAGCGTTCAAAGTGACGAGATTCATGCTCGCCGCTATGGCGGCGAGCTCGGTGTCGGAGCGCGCGGCGCGCTGCGCCTGCTCGAAGCGCGAGCGCATGTCCTCGAGCCGCGTGCGGGCGTAAGTGAGCTGCTGATTGAGCTCTTTCAGCCGCTGCTCGTCGATATAGGAATCGCGCGTGCCGACGAAGCCGTTTTCCGCCTTATAGGCCTCGACCGCCTTTTCGGCGACGAGCAGGCGCTCGCGCAGCCCGTCGAGACGCGCGGTGAAGGAGCTCGCCGCCTGATGCGCGGCGTCCGAATGCATGGAGGCGCGCACGTCGATATAGGCTTGCGCCACCGCATTGGCGATGCGGGCGGATTTCTGCGCATTATCGCTGGTCGCGGCGATATCGATGATGAAGGTGCGCTCCGGACGGCGCACGACGATCTTCGCGCCGAGCGCGCGCACCGCGCCGGCGACCATCTCCTCCTGCGTCGGCGCGCGGCCCAAACGCCCGAAAAGCTTGCCCAAAAAGGAGGTCGACGCGCCGAACTCCGGATCTTGCGTGAGCTTCTCCGCCTCGACGACGCGCTCCAGCACGACCTGCGAGGTCAGAATGCGCGTCTGCGTCTCGACGAAATTGATGAAGCCGGTCGAGTCCTGGCCCTGATTGGCGTCGCCCTCGAGGCCGGGCAGACCGCGCGGATCGAGATAGATTTGCGCGGCGGCGACATAGCGCGGCGTCAGCAGCTTGGTCAGCGCGAAGCCGCCCGCCGCGCAGGGGAGCGCCACGGCGAGGATGAACAGCTTGTTGCGAAGCGCGAGCGCGATCAGGGTCGCCGGCGTCACCGAAGGGCGAGCGCGCGGCCCTTCGGCGATCGCCGGAGGCGTGCGCTCTGCGACGCTTTTCAAACCCGATTCATAATCCAACATCACGCGCGTTCCGTCGACGTCGAACGAGTTGGCCCTGCATTCGCGTCCAGCGCGAATGTTCCATTTCATGGTTAACGTTTCTTGAACCCCTGTATCTCATCCAGCCTCTTCATGTCGAAAATAGGGTTCACGACGTCGAATCGATCGACGGCTCCCGGCGTGACAGAATTCGGGACGCCGCAGGTGTCTCGTCTGCGTCCAGAGCATCATAGCTGCGTGTCATTTTTGCGCAAAGCGCCGGAAAATTCTTTTCGAATCGGCCAAAATTCCATGGAACGAATCTCGCAGCGGTCGAAAGCGCAAACCGTTCACCAACGAGCAGCAAACAAGCTGAAAATAATGCGCGACAGCGTATGGTGGCATCGAAACGAGAGCGCTTCCAGCGGAAGTGGACGCCGGTTCGGCGTTGGAAGCGCGTCGAAATAAAAGCCGGAAGTCTTTCCCTGTTTCTGTGAAACAGGGAAAGACTTCAGATTCGATCGATGGAGAAAATTATGTTCGATACGATTAGACGACTCGTGGACGAACAAGGACGACTTTCCGTCGCCGCGGCGACGATCGGCGACGACGCCGATTTGTACGCCACGGGCCTCACCTCCTTCGCCGCCGTTCAGCTGATGCTCGCGCTCGAGGAGACCTTCGACGTCGAGTTCCCCGATCGCATGCTCAACCGCCGCAGCTTTTCCTCGATCGCGGCCATCGCCAACTGCCTGCAAGAGATCAAAGCGGAGGAAGCCGCCTGATGAATGCGCCTCTCGATCGCGGAGCCAATGTCGTCGCGACAGCCGCCCGCCACGCCGACGATGTCGACCGCAAAGGCCGCTTCCCGGTCGAAGCTGTCCAGGCGCTCAAGGACGCGCGCCTGCTCGCGCTGCTGATCCCCGTCGAATTCGGCGGCGGCGGCGCCGCTCTCGCCGATGTCGCCGAGCTCTGCACGTCGCTCGGCCAGCAATGCGCCTCGACGGCGATGATCTTCGCCATGCATCAGATCAAGGTGGCGAGCCTCGTCGCCCATGGCCGCGGCGCCGCCTGGCACGAGAGCTTCATGCGCCGCGTCTGCGACGAGCAGCTGCTGCTCGGCTCGGCGACGACGGAAGGCGGCGTCGGCGGCAATCTGCGCAACAGCATCTGCGCCTTCGAGCGCGACGGCGACATTTTCCGCATCGCCAAGGAAGGCGCGCTCATCTCCTACGGCGCCTATTCGGACGCGATCCTCGTGACGGCGCGCCGCGCGGCCGATGCGCCGCCCTCCGATCAGCAGATGGCCGTGCTCGAGAAGAGTCAATTTCGTCTCGAGCGCACCGGAAGCTGGGACGCGCTCGGAATGCGCGGCACCTGCAGCGAGGGCTTCACCTTCAGCGGGCAAGCGCCCACCGAGCAGATTTTCGCCCATGACTTCGCCGAGATCGCCTCGCAGTCCATGCTCGCGACGGCGCATCTCCTGTGGAGCGCGGTGTGGTTCGGCGTCGCCTCCGACGCGCTCGCCCGCGCTCAGGGCTTCGTCCGCAAGGACGCGCGCCGCCATCCGGACGGCCCCGCTCCCGGCGCGCTGCGCCTCGCCGAGGCGACGAACAAGCTGCAGCTCATGCGCGTCAATATCGTCGAAGGGCTGAAGCGCTTCGCAAAGGCGCAGAAGAACGAGGACGACCTCAACTCGATGAGCTTCGCCGTGGCGATGAACAATGTGAAGATCGGCTCGTCGCAGCTCTCGATCGAGATCATCAATCATGCGCTGCTGATCGCCGGCATCGCCGGCTACAAGAACGACACGCCCTACAGCGTCGGCCGCCATATGCGCGACGCCCTCTCGGCGCAGGTGATGATCTCCAACGACCGCATCTTCACCAATCTGTCCAATCTGCTGCTCGCGCAGCGCATCGACCAGCGACTGGGAGACTGACTCATGTGCCAGGCCTGCGACAGCTTCCTCGATCGCCTCTTCGCCAAAGGCGTCCTGCATGCGACCGGCGTCGACGGACTCTATGGCCGCGGGCAAGCCTTCGAGGCGGTCATAGAGGGAATGGATCGGCTGATCACGCGCTTTTCCGCGGGCGACCGCGCCGAGGTCATCCGCTTTCCGCCCGGCATGAATCGCGGGCTCTTCGAGAAGAGCGGCTATATGAAGAACTTCCCGCAGCTCGCCGGCACGGTGCACAGCTTCGCGGGAAGCGAGAAAGACCATCTCGCTTTGCTCGACAACATTCACAACGGCGGCGATTGGACCGGCGGACAAGAGGCGACGGACATCGTTCTGACGCCGGCCGCCTGCTATCCGCTCTATCCGATCGTCGCGCGGCGCGGGCCGCTCGCGGCCGAGGGCGGTCTCTTCGACATCCAATCCTATTGCTTCCGGCGCGAGCCGTCGAAGGATCCGGCACGGATGCAGATGTTCCGCATGCGCGAGTTCGTCCGCATCGGCGCGCCGGAGCAGGCCGCCTCCTTCCGCGAATCCTGGCTGGAGCGCGCTCGCGACTTCGCCGAGGCGCTCGAGCTGCCGCATCATATCGATGTCGCGAACGATCCCTTCTTCGGGCGCGCCGGACGCATGATGGCGTCGAGCCAGCGCGAGCAGGCGCTCAAATTCGAGCTGCTCGTGCCGATCGAGAGCGCGGAAAATCCGACCGCCTGCCAGAGCTTCAACTATCATCAGGATCATTTCGGCGCGCTCTGGGATATCAAGACCGCAACCGGCGAGACGGCGCACACCGCTTGCGTCGGCTTCGGCATGGAGCGCCTCGCCCTCGCTTTGTTCAAACATCACGGGATCGACGCCGATGGCTGGCCGAACTCAGTCCGCTCCGCTCTCTCTCTCTGAGGCGGAGCCCTCGCCGCTAGAGCGCTTTCCGCTCGAACGGAATGGTTCGAGCGACCAGAATTCGCTCCAAGCAAGCAAAGCCGGACCAAAATCCGATCCAGTCGCATCGGATCTTGGTCTAGAGCCGGCGAAGCCGCATTTGCGCCATGCGCTCCATCATGCGGAGCGCGATTGGCCGCAGACCAATTGCTACGTCGATCTCATGATCGAGCTCATCGCCATGCGCGGCTTCGAGCCCGAGGCCATGCTCGGCTTCACGCTGGCGCAAGACTATGAAGAAGACCAGTTCACCTTCTTCAAGCCGCGCCTCGCCGATCTCGAGCGTCTCTACGGCCTGCGCGTCGAGGAGCTCGCGCTCTACGACCGGCTCGACGCGCATATCGCGCGCCAGACGGCGCGCGGCCGCGTGGCGCTGGTGGAGGTGGACGGCTATCATCTGCCGGACACGCGCGGCGTCACCTATCGCATCGATCATTCCAAGACGACGATCGGCGTCACGGAGATCGATTTGGACGCGCGGCGGATCGACTATTTCCACAATGACGGCTATTTCGCGCTGGGCGGCGAGGATTTCGACGCGATCTTCGGCCGCGCCGGCGAGAAGCGCGATCCGTCGGAATTGTTCCCATACGCCGAATTCGCGCGCTTCGACCGCGAGCGCGCGCACGCCGACTTGCGCGGCCTCGCGGAAGAGCTCGCGAGCGAGCATTTCGCCCGCCGCCCGAGCGACAATCCGATCCGCGCCTTCGCCGCGCGCTTCCCTTCGCTGTGGAGCGTGCTCGAGGCGCGTCCGCCGTGCTTCTTCCACAGCCTCGCCTTCAACACCTTCCGCCAGCTCGGCGCCAATTTCGAGCTGCTCGGCAGCCATCTCGACTGGCTGCGGCCGAGTGGCGATCTGGAGGCGGAGTCGGAAGCCTGCCGGCGCATTTCCGCCGGCGCCAAGGCGATGCAGTTCCAGGCGGCGCGCGCCTCCTCGCGCAAGCGCGTCTATGATCCGCGCGAGACGCTCGACGAATTGGCCTCCGTCTATGACGGTCTGTTCGAGGGTCTCTCGGCGAAGCTTCGCTAGAGTCTTTTCCGTGGTTCATTGAAACACGGAAAGACCCTAGACTTTTGTTTTGACGCGTTTCCGGACGCCGAACCGGCGCCCGCTTCGGCTGGAAGCGCTCTAAAAGGCTTCGTTCATGCGCGTCAGCGTCGAAGGAGAAAAGCGCCTGCGTCTCGACGCCTCCTGGTCTTTTGCGATCGACGAGGCCGGCGAATGGACGGAGCCCTCCGCCATTCCCGCCGCCGCGCGCTGGCGCGTTGCGCGCGTTCCCGGCACGCTGGCGCAAGCGCTGATCGCGGAAGGCGCGAGCTTCGACGATCTGCCGCCGCTCGACGCGCTCGACGTCTGGTACAAGACCTCCTTCGTCAATTCGGCGCCGGGAGACTTGCGGCTGCATGGTCTCGCGAGCCTCGCCGACGTCTTTCTGGACGGCCGGCTCGCGCTGCGCTCCGACAATATGTTCCACGCGCACACAATAGAGATCCAAGCGCCCGGCGCGCATGAGCTTCACATTCGCTTTCGCTCCGTGGAGCGCGAGATCGCGACGAAGAGCGGACGCGCGCGCTGGCGGCCGCGCATGATCACGCCGGCGGGTCTGCGCCATATACGCACGACCGCGCTCGGCCGCCTGCCCGGCTTCGCGCCGCCGACGCCGCCTGTCGGTCCTTGGCGCGATATCGAATTGATCGAGCATGGCGCCCTGCGCCTGCTCGAGGTCGATATTCGTCCAAACGTCCGCGAGCGTCGCGCGAGCCTGCGCGTCGCGCTCGAGCTCTCCGACATCGTGGACGCTCCCGCGCGCCTCCTCTGCGGCGAGGTGGAGGCGCGCTTCGAGCGCGCATCCGACACAAGCATCGTCGCCGAACTCTCGCTTCCCGATGCGAGGCTCTGGACGCCGCATACGCATGGCGAGCCGCATCTCTATGACGTCGCGGCGCAGATCGGCGATCGCCGCATCGATCTCGGCCGCACCGGCTTTCGCGACGTAAGCGTCGATCGCGGCGCCGATGGCTCGGATTTCGCGCTTCGCGTGAACGACATTCCTCTGTTCTGTCGCGGCGCCTGCTGGACGACGGCCGACCCCGTGTCGCTCGCGGGCAGAGCCGAGGATTGCGCGCCGCTGCTTCACGCCATGCGCGAAGCCGGCATGAACATGGTCCGCGTCCCGGGCGTCACGCTCTATGAGAGCGATGATTTCTACGCGCTCTGCGACGAGCTCGGAATCCTGGTTTGGCAGGATTTCGCCTTCGCCAATTTCGATTATCCTCTTCAAGACGCCGCCTTTCGCGCGAGCGTCGAGAGAGAGGCGACGGAATTTCTGGCGCGCACGCAGACGTCGCCGTCGCTCGCCATTCTCTGCGGCGGCAGCGAGGTCTATCAGCAGGCCTCCATGCTCGGCCTCGCGGAAGCCAAATGGCGTTCCCCGCTGTTCGACGAAACTTTGCCGAAGCTCGTCCGCGAGCGGCGCCCCGATGCGATCTATGTCGAGAATTCGCCTTCCGGCGGGCTGCCGCCGTTCCATGTCGACAAGGGCGTCTCGCATTATTACGGCGTCGGCGCCTATCGGCGCGGCGTCGAGGACGCGCGGCGCGCCGATGTGCGTTTCGCCTCCGAATGTCTCGGCTTCGCCAATATTGCGGAAGACGCATCGTTGCGCCGCGATTTCGGAGACGAGCCGCTCGCCTCGCCTCTCTTCGCGGCGCGCGTCGCGCGCGACATGGGGGCGACGCAGACCTTCGGCGACGTCACCGAACATTACATGCGGCTGCTCTATGGCTGCGATCCGGCGGCGCTGCGTGAGAGCGATCCGCAGCTCTATCTCGACATAGCGCGCGCGAGCGTGGCCGAGACGATGGAGGCCGCGATCGGCGAATGGCGTCGCGGCGGCTCGACGACGCATGGCGCCATCGTCTGGTTCCTCGAGGATCTGTGGCCCGGCGCCGGCTGGGGCGTCCTCGACTCGCATGGCGAGCCGAAATCCGCCTATCACGCGCTGAAGCGCGCCTTTCGCCCGCTGTCGCTCATATTGACCGACGAAGGCGTCAACGGCCTCTTCGTCCATCTGCGCAATGACGGTCCCGAAAGAGTGGAGGGCGAGATATCGCTCGCCTGCTTCCGCGAGGGCCATGTGCCGGTGATGAAGGCGAGCCGCGACGTTTCCATCGCGCCGCATGGCGTCACGACATTGCGCGACGCGGAATTTTGGGGCGGCTTTTTCGACACGACGCTCGCCTATAATTTCGGCCCTCCTTCGCATGACCTCACCGTCGCGCGATTCGTGGGCGCGAGAGACGGCGCGGCGGTCGAGGCGTTCCATTTTCCGCTCGGACGCAGCGCGAAAAAATCGCAGATCGGATTGCGCGCAAAGATCGAACGAGATGAAAATGGTTTCGTCATCGTCCTGACGACGGATGTCGCCGCGCAATCGGTGACGATCGATGATGAGGCTTTTCTCCCTGCGGAAAATTGGCTGCATCTTTCGCCCGGCGCGTCACGGCGCATTCGTCTCGTCGCGCGATCGCCCGATGCGCGGCGCCCGAACGGAATTGTGAGAGCGCTGAACGGCGAAGCGATCCGCTACGGCTAGAGTCTTTCCAGCGCCGAATCGGCGTCCACTTCGGCTGGAAACGCTCTAGAACTCCCGAAATTCGCTCCGGACGAAAGGCAGGCGTGGCTCAACCCACATGCTCCGGAAAGTCGAGCCGCACCAGAGCTCCTCTCGGCAGACGCTCGAAGATGACTTCGCCCTTCAGCTGACGCGCGAGACCGCGCATCAGTTGCAGCCCGGCGCCTTTCGGGACATTCGCGGGATCGAAGCCGCAGCCGTTGTCGGCGATCGTGAACACGAGCCTGTCGCCGATGCGGCGCAGGCGCGCATGCACTTCTCCGCGCATTGCGCCTCGAAAAGCGTGCTTCATCGCATTGGTGACGGCTTCGACATAGAACAAGCCGACGCATTGTGCGCGGCGATAATCGAGAAAAATATCTTCATCGGCGATCGTCTCTCCGGCGATGCGATCGTCGAACGCCTTGCGCCGCGCTTCGGAAAGAGCCGAGAGATAGGAGGACATGCAGATATCGGCGTCGTCCTCGTCGTCGAGCGCATTGTGCAGCTCGATGGCGCTGCGCAGACGCATGGCGCAATTGCTGCAGCCTTCCGGCTTCTCGAGGCGACGCGATTGCGCGGAGATCAAAGTCGCCAGCGCCTGAAGATCATTGCGGACGCGGTGGCGAAGCTCGCGAAAGCGATCCTTTTCGGCGCGCAGCTCCGCTCTCGCCTCGGCCAACTCCACCTCGAGTCGGGCGATCTTGTTCGTGTCCTCGGCAGCCGAGGTTGCACCCGCGACTTCGCTCATGCAATCCGTTCCCTCCGAGCGTTGTCGGAGAAAGCTGCGGTCGCGCGGACCCTTTTTAGAACTATGTGAAGCGCAACTTCCCTGTTTTCAACCTACATGTCGGCGGAATGCGCGCGCAAGGCCGGAACGCGCGCCAATTTGCTGCGCTCGCGCCCGTAGGAGAAATAGAAGATCAGCCCCATGACCATCCAGATCACGAATCGCTCCCAGGCGACGGCGGGCAGCTTGGAGAGCAGCCAGAGCGAAAAGGCGACCCCGACCAGCGGCACGAAGGGGACGAGCGGCGTTCGAAAGCTGCGTTTGGCGTCCGGCCGTGTGCGCCGCATCACGATCACGGAAATGCAGATGACCACGAAGGCCGAAAGCGTTCCGATATTCACGAGCTCGGCCACTTCGCGGATCGGATAGAGCCCGGCGACGACGGCCGTCAGCGCGCCGATGACCAGCGTCGGACGATGCGGCGTATGGAAACGCGGATGCGCATGCGAGAACCAGGCGGGCAAGAGCCCGTCTCGGCTCATGGCGAAGCAGATGCGCGCGCAGCCGAGCAAAAAGGCCAGCATGACGCTGACGATGCCCGCGACCGCCGCGACCGAAATCACGAAGGTCGCCCAAGGAAGGCCGACGGCGGTGAAGGCGGAGGCGACAGGCGCCGGATTGTTCAGCGTGTCGTAGCGGACCATGCCGGTGAGCACGAGCGACATCACCACATAGAGCGTGAGCGCGATCGCGAGCGAGAGCAGGACCGCACGGGGCAATTGACGCTGCGGGTCGCGCGTCTCCTCGGCTGCGGTCGTCAGAGTGTCATAGCCGAAGACGGCGAAGAACACGACCGCCGCGCCTTCGACGACGCCGCCGAAGCCATAAGGCATGAAGGGCGTCCAATTCTCGACGCGCACATGCGGCAGGCCTGCGGCGACGACGAGCAGGACTGCGGCCGTCTTGACCACCACCATCGCCGCATTGAAGCGCGCGCCCCATTCGATGCGCAGCACCAGCACGCCAGCAACGAAGAGCGCGCCCAATATGGCCGCGAGATCGACGACACGCCCCTCTCCCGTTCCGGCCGCGCCGGAGGCCCACACCGGCAAAGCGAGGCCGAGCTGGCCGAGCAGCGTCTGCAGATAGCCGGACCAGCCGATGGAGACGACGGCGACGACGAGCGCATATTCGAGCAGCAGGTCCCAGCCGATGATCCAGGCCGCGAGCTCGCCGAGCACGGCGTAGGCGTAAGTATAGGCGCTGCCCGCCGCCGGAATCATGCCGGCGAATTCGGCGTAGCAGAGCGCCGCGGCCGCGCTCGCGACCCCGGCGATGACGAAGGAGAGCGAGACCGCCGGCCCCGCCTGCGTCGCCGCCACCACGCCGGTCAAAACGAATATGCCGACGCCGATCAGACCGCCGAGGCCGATGCTGGTCAATTGCCACAGGCCCAGCACGCGGCGCAGCTCGCTCCGCCCGCCGGCCTCCGACTGCAGCGCTTCGATCGACTTCACCCTCGAGAGGTCACGCAGCAGCGCATCGCTCCGCACGCCCATTCCCCCTTTTCCGATCCGCCTGCGAAAACAAACAAACGGCGGCTCGCGTAGAACGTTACCACGTCGCGACGAACAGTCGAAATCTCGAGCATGGACGCGACCTGCCCGCCAGACGCCGAAGCCGACGAAGCGCGCCGCGGCTGGAACGGCAGGCTCACGAGATCGTTATCCACGGCGCAACCGCGCCGAGGCGCGACGCTCATGACGATCATCTTGAATCACACGATTGTTCCGGCCCGCGAAAAGGCGGCGGCCGCCAGCTGGTTCGCTCGGGTCTTCGGGCTGGAATACGAGCCGCCTGGGGGTCATTTCGCCCCGGTCCATGTCAATGAGGCGCTGACGTTTCTCTTCGCCGACGAGCCGTCCTTCCCGGCGAGCCATTACGCCTTCCATGTTTCCGACGCCGAATTCGACGCGATTCTCGAACGCGTGCGCGCATCCGGGCGGCCCTATGGGAGCGCGCCCTGGAGCAGGAGCGACCGAAAGCTCAATGATTGGAACGGCGGCCGCGGCGTCTATTTCGAGACGCCCGACGGCCATTTGATGGAGCTGATGACCGCGCCCCAATGACGCGCCTTCAGCGCTTGTCGGCGCGAAACACCACGGGCACCTCGAAGCCGAGCCCTTCGTCGGCGACCGCCGGCGGCGGCGGCGGCACGGGGTCGGCCCGCTTCATCATGGCGAGCGCCGCCTCGTCGAAGGCGCGGTCGCCGGACGGGCGCGTGACGCCGGCGCTGACGACATGTCCGAGCCGGTCGAGCATGAAAGCGACGGCGACCTCGGCGGAACGCCGGCCGGCCCCGCTCGGATAGCGCTTGGCGCGATTGAGATGCGCCATCAGCGCCTTCTGCCAAGTAAGCCTCGCCGCGCGGGCGGCCTTGTCGGCGCCTTGGACCGGAGCCACGGCGCGCGGCGCCTCGGCGAGCGCGTCGGTTTTGGGCGGCGCAGCCGCCTCGGAAGCCGCGGATTCGGCGGAAACCACAGGCGTCGCCTCGCGCTTGGTCCGCTCCTCGACCGGCTTCTCATGCTTTTGCACATTCGCATATTCGGCGTCGTCGGCCTCGACCCGCGCGATCTTGGGATCGTCATTGTCCTTGGTCTGAGAGGCGGCGACGGCGGGCGCGGCGGCGGCGGCCTCGTCCGCCTGCGGGCCCGGCGGCGCGTCGGACGAATCCTCGACGCGAGGCGCGGCCGGCGCGAAGCCGATCTCGATCGCCGGCGCGCCGCTCGAATCGTCGTCCGGCTCGATCTCGAAGACGACGAAAATGGCGGCCAGCGCGAGAAGATGGGCGGCCAGCGCGGCCAGCGCCGCCCCGCTCCAGACGCGGTTGTTCGCCCCCGAACTGCCGAGATCGGCGGCGACGCTCATTTCGCAGACCCGCTCGTCGTCGCCCCGCCGGCGTCGAGCGCGACGAGCGAGATCTTGCTGAAGCCGCCGGCGCGCAGGCGCTCGAGAATGGCCATCATCTCGCCATAGGGCACGGCCGTGTCGGCGCGCAGGAAAATGCGCCTCTCCTTGTCGCCGCCGGCGATCCCGTCGAGCGAGGCGACGAGATCATTGCGCTTGACCGGCGTCTCGCCCAGCGCCAGCGCGAGATCGGCCTGAATGGTGAGATAGATCGGCTTTTCGGGCTTCGCATGCGTCGCGGCGCTCGCGGCCGGCAGATCGACGGGGAGATCCACAGTGGCGAGCGGCGCCGCCACCATGAAGATGATGAGCAGCACGAGCATCACGTCGATGAAGGGCGTGACATTGATCTCGTGCGTCTCTTCGAGCGCGCCGCGCGGCGATCCTCCGATATTGCCGGCCATGGCGGCTCACTCCGCGGCGCGCAGGGCCGCAGGCGCCTGCTGGACGCCGCGATCGAGGTCGCGCGAGACGATGCGCAAGAGCTCGCCCGAGAGATTGGAGACGAGCTCGAGATAGGCGCTCGTCTGGCGCGCGAGATGATTATAGATCAGCACGGCGGGAATGGCGGCGACGAGGCCGATCGCCGTGGCGAGCAGCGCCTCGGCGATGCCCGGCGCGACGACGGCGAGATTGGTCGTCTGCGCTTTCGAAATGCCGATGAAGCTGTTCATGATGCCCCACACCGTGCCGAACAGGCCGATGAAGGGACCGGTCGAGCCGACCGAGGCGAGCAGTCCCGTGCCGCGACGGATGGAGAGGCTTTCAGCGCGCTCGATCTCCGCGAAGCTCGAGGCGACGCGCTCCTTCAGTCCGCCGGCGAAAGAGAGATCGGAAGAGAGACGGAACTCACGCAGCGCCTCGGCGATCAGCGCGCCCGCCAGAGGATCGGCGGCGCCGAGCGCGAGACGCGACTCGGCGAGCCCGCGCGCCTCCTGCAGCCTCTCGATCGATTCGCGGACGCGGGCGCGGGCGCGGCGCAGCTCGATCGTCTTGGCGATGAGCACCGTCCATGTGCCGATGGAGGCGGCGACGAGGCCGAGCATCACGATCTTCACGACGATGTCGGCGTTGAGGAACATGCTCGACACAGAGAGATCATGCGGACGGTTGACGATATCCGCGCGCCCCTCGGCCAGGCAAAGGGACGTCGAGAAAAGGAGCGACGAGGCCGTGATCGCTAGCGTCTGATATGATCGTTTCATGCTTCCGCCCATATGCGAATGAGATTGTGATAGACGCCTGTCGGCTTTGCCGAGCGCGGCCGCCCGCTCCGAGCCCCCCGTGAAATATTGAATCGTCCGGCTCAATTAGCAACGAACGTACCATATTGTCGCAACTCATGCTCTGAAGCCAGATGAAGGACGCGGCGCGCGCAACGCGCGTTGCGCGAGATGCAGGCTGATCGATGAATAGAGCGCCAGATGGCCTGCGGACAGCTTCACGTCCTGCGCGCTGCACGGCTGCGCGCCCGCGGTCGATGCGCCGTCCTCCCATTGCGCCGCGTCCATGACGCCGCGGAATGGGGCGACCGTCTCCTTGCTCATTACGTCCGCGACGCAAATCAGCATGATGCCCTCTATCGCCGCACATTCCATGTTTCGTCGCGCCAAGGGAAGGCGCCGGCTCCTTGTTTGAAACTTTTCCAAGGGGCCGGCGCCCGCGACGACGGATGCGTCTCAGAATTTCGTACGGGCTCGAGCAGCCCCGTGCGGGCGGCCGCCGAGTGGCAGGCCGACATTGCAATTCGCTGCGTCGGCCAGAGCGCGGCCGAGGCCTCGCCCGTGATATTTCTCTGCGACGGCAGGCCGCTCGTCGCTGCAAGCGTGTAGAATCCAGCGATTTTCTCGGCCTCTCGCGCGCCACGAAACATCCCGCGGCATGACTTTTCGTGTAGGTCGAGATGATGTCCGGCGCAGGCAGGCGGCCGCATAGAGCGCCGCCGACAGGCGAACCGTCACTTGCCTTCGATCGCCTTGCGCGCCTCGTCGCGCAGCAGGCGGCGGGAATCGTCACGGATATAGGACATATGCCCGCCCGGCGTGGTCACGAGCCGCACGCGCGTCGCCTCGCCGAAGGCCGGCAGTTGATCGATGAGCAGCTTGCTCGCGTAATAGGGCGTCACCAGATCGGCGAGCCCATGGGCGACGAGCACTTTCAACCGCGCGTCGAGCGCGAGCTCGTTGCGCAGCGTCGAGACCGCCTCGGCGTTGGCGCGGCCGCCGCGGCCGAAGTCCCAATCGCGCGCGACCTTGTGATTGAGAATCTCGTAGCGCGCGTCGCCGATCGGCCATTGCAGCTTCTCGATCGTCACGCGCGTCATGGCGGCGCCGAGCGGCGCGGCGAGCGCGTCGAGCACGGGATCCGCCCATTCGCTCTCGCGCGAGAACGGCCGCGGATCGAAGCCCGTCACCTCGCCGTCATAAGCGCTCGAGACGAGATGCGAGGCGCGCTGGCGATCACGCAGAAAAGTCTTCAGCGCGACGCGGCCGCCCTCCTCCGTCACGATACGCGCGTCGAGCCCGGTGAAGCGCGCGACATTGGCGTCGAGGCGCTCCAGCGCCTCCTTGTCGCGCGGCCCCTTGAGCAGATCGACGAGGAATTCGCCCGAGGCGTAGCCCTCGACATCGGCGAGCTCGGCGCGCTGCTTGGCGCCGCGCGCCACCGCCGCATAGGACGGCAGGCGGCCGGCAAGCGAGAGAAGATTGCGGGAACTGTCGAGCCAGGCGAAATCGAGCGCGGGCGAGATCAGCACGAGTCCTTCGATCCCGACGCTCTCGCGCTCGCGCAAGGCGTGGGCGAGCTCGATCGCGCGAAACCCGCCATAGCTCTCGCCGACGAGAAATTTGGGCGAAGCCATGCGCCGGTGAGTCGCCAGCCATTTGCGCACGACGACCGCGAGCGCTTCGGCGTCGCCCTGCGACGAGAAGAAATGCTTTCTCGCCTCCTCAGTGTCGGCGAGGAACTTGCTGTAGCCCGTTCCCGGCGGATCGACGAAGACGAGATCGACGAAAGGCAGCCAGCTCTCGGCGTTGTCGAGCACGACCGGCGGCGCCGAAGGCGAGAGGGGACCGGAGCCGAGCGACAGCCGCCAAGGCGAGATTCCGCCGAGGCCGAGCCAGGCGGAGGCGGCGCCCGGCCCGCCGTTGAAGACGAAAGCGATCGGCCGCGCCTGCGGATCGACGTCGGAACGCTCGTAAGAGACGAAGGCGACATCGACTCTCGGCGCGCCGCTCTGCGCGTCCCGCAGCCGCACCGCGCCGGCGCGGGCGAGAAACGAGATCTTCTCGCCGCGGATCGACATCGAATGCGTCGTCGCGACCTCCGTCGGCAAGCCCTGCGAGACATCGGCGGATTCCTCCGGCTCCTTCCTCTGCGCGGAGGGGGCCGAAGGAGCGGCGGCGAAGCTCGAGGAGACGGCGAGACCCGCCGCCAGCGCGAGCGCAATCCAGGCTTTCGAAATCATGTCGGCCTCTCGTTGAACGGCGTCTTTTAGATAAATAGCGCTGCGCTCGAGCGTGGCGAAGAGCAGTGGAACCATCCGCAGTCTCGAGAATTCTAAGTGGACCCTATGCGGCGCTCGAAAATAGACGCGCCCCAGCACGGGAGAAAAAAGATGGAATGGAACCAGCTCGAAGGCAACTGGAAACAGATTAAAGGTAAGATCAAGGAAAAATGGGGCGATCTGACCGATGATGATCTGACGAAGATTCAGGGAAGCCGCGAGCAATTCGAAGGCGAGCTTCAGAAACGCTACGGCAAGAGCAAGGAAGCTATCCGCCAAGACGTCGACAACTGGCTGAAAACGCTCCACTGAGCGACGAATTCGCTGCGGAACGCCGCGACCGGGCCGCCCGGTCGCGGCGACCGTTTCGTCAGCGCGGCAGCACGGCCCAATAGTCGAGGTCGAGCAGCACGGCCGGATGCGGCTTGCCTTCGGCAGTCGTCAGCGGAAAATCCGCCGGCGGATGGTCCTTGGTCGCGACGAGCCGCAGCCGCAGCGCGCCTATGTCCGCGCGGCCCGGGATTTCCGCCTTGTCCAGCACTTGCGACCACGCGAACACCGTGCCGCCCGCAAACAGCGGATTGACATGGCGCCCGCCGTTGACGGCGGCGATGTGGAAAGCGTTCTCGAGACCATTGAAGGAGAGCGCGCGGGCGAGCGAGATCACATGCCCGCCATAGATGATGCGCTTTCCGAACCGGCCCTGCGCCTCGTAATATTGGTTGAAATGCACCTTGGAGTTGTTCTGATAGAGGCGCGTGGCGATCTGATGCTCGGCCTCCTCCACGGTCATGCCGTCTATGTGGTCGATCTTCTCGCCGACTTCATAGTCGCCCCAGAAATAGGGCGAGCCGGCGAGCGCCTTGTCGTAGGCGGCGACATTTATCGGCGGAACGGCCTTGCCGAGATCGGCCGGGGCGACCGACTTCGGCAGCGTCGGCACGATTTCGGGCCCGACGGGGGCGTCCTTGTCGCGTTTCTTCACCATCACCCAGCGCGCATAGTCGAGCACGGTCTCGCCGTGCTGATTCTTGCCCGTGGAGCGCACATAGACGACGCCTGTCTCCTTGTTGGAGTTCTCTTTCAGGCCGATGACCTCGGACGTCGCCGTCAGCGTGTCGCCCGGATAGACGGGAGCGAGGAATTTGAAATCCGCATAGCCGAGATTGGCGATGGCGTTGAGCGACACATCCGGCACGGTCTTGCCGAGCACGAGGTGAAACACGAGAATGTCGTCGATCGGCGCCTCGCGATAGCCGATGGCCTGGGCGAAGGCCGCCGATGATTGCACGGCGAAGCGAGGCAGATAGAGCGCCGTATAGAGCGCGACGTCGCCGGTCGTCACCGTGCGCGGCGCGGCGTGGCGGATCACCTGGCCCAGAGAAAAATCTTCGAAGAAGTTTCCGACCTTCGACTTGCTCATGCCTCAACCATTTCTTGTCGCGCCGGTCTTCTCCAGCGCTGCGAGGAGCCGTGCGGGATCGCCCGCGATGAAGAGTTTTTTCAGCCGCGCCGTATGGCCCGCGGCGATCGACACGCTGCGTCGCGGCGCGCCGAGCCTTTCGGCGACGAGCTCGACCAGAGCCTCATTGGCGCGCCCATCCTCTGGCGCCGCCCTGACCCTCGCCTTGAGCACGGCCCTGCCGTCGGCGAGCCGCTCGACGCCCTCGATGGCGTCGCGGCCGCCTTTGGGCGTCAGCCGAACCCAGAGGGCGACGCCGTCCGCTTGCGCGCTCCAAGCGTCGTCGCCCGCGGCCTCGGCCATGTCAGCCGAGGCTGCCGAGCTGGCCGGCGACCAGATTGCGCAGGAATTGCAGCGCGAGCAGCAGGATGATGGGCGAAATGTCCAAGCCGCCGAGGCTCGGCAGCACGCTGCGGATCGGCCGCAGCACCGGCTCGGTCAGCGCGTTGAGCGCATTCCACAGCGAATAGACGGCCCGCGACCTGGTGTTCACCACGTCGAACGCGATGAGCCATGACATGACGGCCATGGCGATGACGACCCACCAATAGAGATCGATGATCGTGAACAGAAGATTGACCACGGCATATTGCATGATGCGCTTTCCAACGGTCGAATTCGGCAATCGTCTCTATCCTTCCTGTGTCGCCGCCGCAATCCCCGCGCGCCGAGCTTCGGCGCGGCCGTTTGGCGGAGGCCATTTACAGGTGGGGGAAGGATTTCGACGCGGAGCGGATTGACAGCCGAATGGGCGCCGAGTATCCAGCGCCTCGGAGCGGGGCTGTAGCTCAGATGGGAGAGCGCTGCAATCGCACTGCAGAGGTCGGGGGTTCGAATCCCCCCAGCTCCACCAGGCCGCATTCGGTCTCCCGCTCCTTACCTTCCGAGCGGAAAGAACCCCTTCCGAGCAGAAAGAACGTCAGGCCCTCGGGGTCGGAGCGTGCTCGTCGAAGCGACGTCGCGGAAAGGCGGCTCTGAACAGCATGATGACGAGATTGACGAGAACGAGCGCCGCGAGGAGCGTCAGCGCCCAGTCGCCGATGCTCGCAGAGCCGGGCGCGTGCAACACCGAATTCACGGCGTTCTCGCCCTTGGCCCATACGCAGCTCACCGCCTCGCAAAATGTCATCGATCCGAGCGGCTGTTCGCAGGACTCCATGGTCGGCTCCCGAGTTCTCGCATATCGCCATGCAACTAGTGGCGCGCGAGACGGCTTCAATCCCGATCGCGTTCGCCGCGCCGCGACGTGAACGATAGCGCCGCGCCGCCGCTTCGACATGATTTCGCACGAAAAAGTAGAGACGTTCCTCGATGTGTCTATCGCTACGTGCGATAGCGTAACAAAATTGTCGCCGTCGCGGCATTTCCGCTCGACATCTGATAAGTATTCGCCCACCCTATCAGCGCTCGGAAATTCCGTTCATCCTGGGAAAACTCGGAGTTGACATAGTCGATTCGGGCGAGTGATCGCCCGAGGGATGTCATTACCGCCCTCATCGCCGCCGGAGACCCATGCGCCGCACCGTCCGTCCCTTCGTGAAGGAATTCAAATCGCGCTCCGCCAAGACGGCGGCGAGCCGCCTCGCCCCGCTCGAAGAGGCGGCGCCGGAACCAAAGCCCGCGTTTTTGGACGTGGCGGCGTTCACGCCGCGCGCCGCCGAACGCGAGGCGCCGCATGACGACGGCTATGAAGCGGCGATGCGCGCGGCCGATCTCGTCTTCGGAAAGAAGAGCGCGAGCGTGGAGGTCGCGGCCCCCGCGGCGCCGGTCGCCACGGGCCGCGTGCTTCCGAGCCTCCTCGAGACCGAGGCTCCGACGCCGTCCGAGCCTCGCGAGCCGGCTCGTCGCGGCCCCGGCCGTCCGCGCGTGAAGAAGAGCGAGGAGCCCACGGCCGCGGCGACGCCGATTCGCCGTCCGCGACGCCCAGCGCCGACGGAGCCCGCGCAGGATCGCTCGCCCGCGCCGCCGATCGTCGTCGCGGCGCAGCCGCAGCCCCACGCGCCTATTTTCGTCTCCCAGGCCGTGGAAAACGAGACGAGCCGCCGCATCCGCCGCCCGATCCAGCTGCGCTATGTTCTGAAGACCGAGCTGCGCGCCGGCGAAAGATGGAAGCGCCGACTTCCGGAGGCCGCCCGCTGAAAAGACGCAGCGGCGTTGCGCGCCGTTGCGCGCAAGACGCCGCTAACCTTGGCCTTGCCCTTTCGTCAAACTCCTTGCTCTGCGCCCCGATCGGCGTCATATACGAGGAGCGATGACGGACGCTCAGGAAACCACACTGATCGAGGCCTTGAAGAAGGTCGACGCGCATGGCGACATCGCGCCGCCTTATGTTCAAGACCCTATGACGATGGCGTTGCGCCAGCGCGCCATAGCGGCCGATCTCATGCGTTGGGACGACAGCCGCGGCCGCTATGTGCTCACCGGCACCGGCCGCAGCCGCATCAGCGCCCGCAATCGCGCGCCGGGCGCGATTCTGCGCTTTCGTCGTCGGGAAGACGGCGACGGATCGGCGCAGCGCAAGGCCGATTAACCGGACGCTTCCAGAGCGCGCAGCACGAAGTCGGCGCGCTCGGCGATGCTCGCCATCGGCAGGATCACGAGCCGATAGCCGACCATCGGATAGGCCTCGACGAGCCGCTCATATTCGGCGACGGCGTCGTCGAAGCCGTGACGCCGCTCCGCATCCGCGACATAGATCTCTTTCCACGGCGGGGTCATGAACACGCGGGAATCATAATGACGCCGCGCGCCGAGCGTCGCCAGCGCCGGCTCGCCCGTCGCATGCTGTAGAGCGACGGCCGCGTCGACGAGTCCCCTGTCGAAAAACACGCGGCCAGTCTCGCCGCTCGCCCTGCCGATGTCCTCGAGCGCCAGTCGAATGGCGCGCCGCGCGAAAGCCGCGAGATCGACCCAGGGCAGCGCGGCCCCGTCGCCCGCGATCTCCTCGGCGACGATTCTGCGCCCCGGCTCCTCGACCACGGCGTATCCTCGGCGCGCGAGCTCGGTGAGCAGGCACGACTTGCCCCCTCCCGAGCAGCCCGAAATCACGACGAAACGCTGCATGGCGACCCTCGCTTCGGCGACATTCGTCAGCCGCGGCGTCCGGAGGACCTGATAGCTATCGGCCACGACATTGACAAGCCGGCGCCCGTCGCCCAAGAGGACGTCCATTGGGCGCGCGCCGCTACGGCGCGCCGCAGCTCGAGCGGTGGATCGCATTTGACGCGGCTGGCAATTGCGCTGACCCCTCGAAAGGACGTCGTTGTCCGGGACGGCCGCTTCTTCTCCCTCTCCGACGAGCCCTGGCTGCGCGTCGAAGCCCGTTTCGGCGCGAGCCGCTTCGTCGAGATCGTCTTTCGCGCGAGCCTTCTGGACGATCCCGTCCGCCCCGTGCTGCGCTTCGTGACGCCCTCTCGCGTCATCGACCGCATCCTTCCCGGTCCGGTGGCGGGCGCCGGCGTCTGGATCGGCGCCTTGCCCAAGGGCGCGCGCGAGATTCTCGTCTGTCCGGCCGACAGGCCCGGCCCCTTCGGCTTCGAAATCGAAAGCGTGCGGCCCGTCGGCCTCGGCGAGATGCTGGCGCGCGTCTGGCGCCGCAAACGCGCGAAGCTCTGGTCCTTTTTTCTTCCCACTCTGTTCGGCTTCCACGCCGAGGCGGAAAATGCGCTCGATTGGGCGACCAATTGGGAGCCGCTCGAGGATTTCGAGAATTGGCTCGCGAGACGCGCGCGCCCCTTCGCGCAAGAAGGGCTCGACGCCCCGCGCAGCGAGTGGAAGAGCGGGCCCCGTTTCGCCATTCTCGTTTCGGGCGCAGGCGCCACGCCCGACCAATCGGCGCGCACGATCGCCTCGATCGAGCGTCAATCCTATCCGCGCGTCAGCGTTCTGCGCAGCGAAGCGGAGCTTTCCCCCCTGCTCGCCCGAGTGGATTTCATCGCGTCGCTGCGCGCCGGCGACGAATTGGCCGACCATGCGCTCGCCTGCCTCGCCGAGACGATCGCGCGCGCGCCGCAGACGAAACTGATCTATGCGGACGAGCTGCTGCGCACGGCGCGCGGGCTTCGGCCGAGCTTCAAACCCGATTGGAGTCCCGCGCTCGCGGCCGCGCGTCCCTATCTCGGACGCTGCGCCTTCTACGCCGCCTCCACGCTCGCGGAGCAAGAGATCGGCGAGGCGATGCTCGAGGCGCCGTTTCGGCTGGCCCGAAACGAGATCGCCCATCTGCGCCGCTGGCTTCTCACCCGGGACGAGGAGTCGGAAGCGGCGATCGTCGCGCCGCCCTCCCCCGAGCCGCCCTCCCCTGCGCCGACCCTGCCCGCGCCGAGCGTCTCGATCATCCTGCTGACGCGCGATCGGCCGGATCTTCTCGGCCCCTGCGTCGAGAGCATATTGCGCCTCTCGACTCACCCCTCCTTCGAGCTCGTCATCGTCGACAACGGCAGCCGCAAGACGGAAACCTTCGCCATTTTCGATGAGGCGAGGAAGGATGCGCGCGTGCGCGTGCTCTCGCGCCCCGGGCCGTTCGATTTCGCACGCCTCAACAATGAGGCCGTGCGCGCCTCGACGGGCGAGGTCGTCGTCTTCCTCAACAATGACACGGTCGTCGTCAGCCCCGATTGGCTGGAGACGCTTTCACGCCGCGCCGCGGAGCCGCAGACGGGCGCCGTCGGCGCTCTGCTGCTGTTTCCGGACGGCCGCATCCAACATGCCGGCGTCACCATCGGCCTAGGCCAGGACGCCGGCCATTTCGGCGCGCTGATCGCGCCCGAGGCGCCGTCCTGGCTCGGCCGCTCCGGCCATGCGCATGAGACCTCCGCCGTCACCGCCGCCTGCATGGCGGTGGAGCGGCGCAAATTCGACGCGGTCGGCGGCTTCGACGATATCCATTTGCCGATCGAATTCAACGACACCGATCTCTGCCTGCGGCTCGGCGAGCGCGGCTGGATATCGCTTTTTGTCCCGAGCGCGCGTCTGCTGCATTACGAATCGGCCTCGCGCGGGTCGGCCGCCTTCCGTCCGATGAGCGTCCATGCGAAGGAGCGCGATTATTTCCGCGACCGCTGGCGCGCCGTCATTCGCGACGATCCTTTTTATCATCCCGCTCTGTCGCTCTATGCGCGCCAGCCGGCGCTCTGGTAGCCCCGTTCGAGCCGAAGCCGATGACGCGCCCGATCGTCTATGACGCGACCCATCTCGTCTCGCTCGGCGAGGCGGCGAACGCGGCCGGCATCGGGCGACTGGATCTCGCTTTCGCCCGCCATTTCGCTGCGCATCCGCGCCTCGCCTGCGGCGCGCATTACGGCTTTCGCGGCCCGCATGTGCTGGCGCCGGCGCGCCTCGCCCGCATCCTCGCCGATGTCGCGCCCGCCGCGCCGGACGATTCGGCGGAATGGACGCGGCTCCGCGATTGGCTGCTCGGCACCGCGCCCGCCGATTGCGCGCCGACGCCCACGCGGCCGCGCAAGGCCTCGAGCGAATCGCTGTGGCGCACGCCGCTACGCCTCGCCAATGACGCGCCGCGCGCGCTTCCGCACTCTTCGCTCTATCTCAACATCGCGCAGCACGCCTGCGAATTCCCCGCGCTGTTCCGATGGCTCGCGCGGCGGCCGGACATGCGCGCCGTCTTCTTCGTGCATGATCTGCTGCCGCTCGACCGACCCGAATTCTTTCGCCCCGGCTATGGTCCGCTTTTTCGCAGGCGCATCGACACGATTCTGCGCCACGCCGATGCGCTGCTGACGACGAGCCATGCGGTCGCCGAGCGCCTCGAGCGAGAGATCGCGGCGCGCGGGGCCGCGCGCGTTCCGATCCATGTCGAGCCGCCGCCATCGACGCTCGCGGACACGTCGGAAACACGCGACGACGCGCTCGCGCGCCGCGATTACTTCGTTTTCGTCTCCACCCTCGAGCCGCGCAAGAATCACCTGACGCTGCTCAATGTCTGGCGGGCTCTGGCCGCGGACGCGCGGCGCGCGCCCAAGCTCGTCCTCGTCGGCGGGCGCGGCTGGGAGAACGAGCAGATCGTCGACATGGTGAATCGCTGCGAGGCGATTCGTCCCTTCGTGCGCCGGACGAACGGAATTTCCGCGCCGCATCTGCGCCGCCTGATCGCCAACGCCAATGCGCTGCTGATGCCGAGCTTCGCAGAAGGCTACGGCCTGCCCGTCGTCGAGGCGCTCTCGCTCGGAACGCCGGCGATCGTCTCGGATATTCCGGTTTTCCGTGAAGCCGCGCGGGAGCGGGCGGAGTTTCTATCGCCCATCGACGGCCTCGGCTGGAAACGCGCCGTGCTCGACTTCACCGAGGCCGATTCGCCGCGCCGTCGCGCCGCGATTCGCGCCGCGCAGACGTTCGAGGCGCCGAATTGGAAAGACTACTTCGAGCGGATCGAGGCCTTTCTCGCGTCGCTCTGAGTCGGCGCGCCCGGCCCGGCTCGATTTAGAGCGTTTCCAGCCGAAGTGGACGCCGGTTCGGCGTCCGGAAACACGTCAAAACAAAAGCCTAGGGTCTTTCCGTGTTTCAATGAAACACGGAAAGACCCTGGAAGGGCGACGAGAGGCGCCGGCGCGGCCCCGACCGAGACGAACAAGAAAAAGCCCGGCGCGATGCGCCGGGCTCTTTTGTTCATGAGCCGACTGTCTGGCGGGCCAGATCAGTATTTGGCGACGACCGGAGCCGCCGGGGAGAACAGGTTGAAGTGGTAGTTCACGCCAGCGCGGACCACATGACCATTGAAGCGGGTCGTGGAAGCCGTGGCGGCGACCGGAACGGGAATGCCCGTGAAGGAGATCACGCTCGAGGTCGAGACGGTGCCGAGATCGTAATAGAGATATTCGACCTTGGCGCTCCACTTCGGCAGGAACAGCCACTCGACGCCGCCGCCGGCCGTCCAGCCCACGCGGGTGTCGGAGAAGGCGCTCGACGAGGTGCCGACGAGGCCGCCGACCGTCTGAAAGATGCTGCTGCTCAGATTGGCCTGGCCATAGGCGAGACCGCCCGTGCCGTAGACGAGCAGCGACGGGGTGATCAGATAGCCGACGCGGCCGCGGACGGTGCCGAGATAGTCGATCGACTTCGAAGCGCTGATCGACGAAGCCAGCGGACCGAAAGCGGCGAACGAAGACGCGGTGTTGTTGCTGCCCGCGACGCCCTGGATGTCGGCCTCGAGGCCGGCGACGAAGCTATTGGCGAACTGATAGTTGTAGCCGATCTGGCCGCCGCCGATGAAGCCGTCGCTGTTGGGGGCGAGCACGCCCGAGCCGGCGATGCCGACGATCGGATTGAACGGCGCGAACGAGCCGGAGCCGACCGTCACGGCGTTGCTGTCGCTCCAGGTGTAGCCGGCGTTCAAGCCGACGTAGAAACCGGTCCACAGCGCCGGCGGCGGAGGCGGCGGCGGCAGCAAGGGCGCCTTCTTCGAAGGCAGGTCGGCGGCGAACGCCGAGCCCGCAGACACGGCCAACGCGAGCGCGGAGGCGGCGAGCAAAGACTTTTTCATCATACGGCCCTCAGTTTAGATTTGATGGGTCTTCGATCCGCCGCCGCCGAAGCCGTCGAAGGCCCCGAACGATCGATCGCCGACCGCGATAACCAGCACACAGAAGCGCGCTGTCTGCGGTGAATAGCTACGGATCATTACTGGGGTCGTCAACAAAGGCGGGGCCATTGCAGCGCGACGACACGGTTTTTGTGGGAGGCTGTGTCAATTGCGCAACAGTGCGGAGGCTCCCACAAAAAATTATCGAGCCGGGTCACGCGCGCTTGCCAATATTTTGCCGCTTTGGCATATCTCAACTGGCGCACGCTGGATCCTCACAACAGATTCGGCGGGAACGCGTTGCGGAGACGTGGCCGAGAGGCTGAAGGCGGCGGTTTGCTAAACCGTTATAGGGTTGTAAAGCCCTATCGAGGGTTCGAATCCCTCCGTCTCCGCCAGCACTTTAATAAAATCAAATGTTTAGATGCGAAATTCGGTTACGACATAGCCGGCGCCATAACTCAGGCCGTGAACTGGTTCCGCCCCCGGCGGCCATTCGTCCCCGCCTTCGTCCGCTCGCGGTTGGCCTTACGGTTCGCGAGCCGATGCTTGCTCCGGCAGGCGTCGCAGAGCTCCTTGTTCCGCTTCTGCGCGCCGATGATGGGGGAGCCGCAGTCCACGCACTTCAGCGCGGCGACAGCGCGCATCCGCCAGCCATGATGCTCATCGTATTGGGCAGATACGCAACACGCCTTGCAGCAATAGATTTGATATGAACGCTTCTGTTCAAAGCCCTTCGCACACCACGCGCACACCGCGTCTTGCAAGTCGTCGAGCGTCTGCGCCACAGGCCCGCGAGCAACACCATTCGCGGACATGCTTCGGCTTGAATTCTGTTCCACAAATCTTGCAGGCGCGCGGATGCTGCTTTTCAGCCCAGGCAGCTCGGTAGATTTTTTCTTTAGCATAGCGTTCATCCTTGTCCTGCCGGCGGTTTCGGTCGACCTTCGCCGCCATGCGGCAGATGGAGCCGCAGAATTTTGACGATCCCTCGGGAATTGGCTTTCGGCAGCGAACGCAATGCTCGCGCTCAATCGGCAGGACGGCCTCTTGCGTCCATTCTGGCTGCCCTTGCTTCCATGTCGGCCGCTCGGCCCCGACGCGGGCGAGCGCCGCCTGGACGGCATCGTCCGCCGCTGCGTCGGCCCGCCCCCATTTCCAGCCCGCTTCGCACAGGCGCGCCCGGATCGCCGCCCGCGCCGGCCCTTCAATCGCAAAGGCGGTCGGCTCGGCCCAGCGCATCAGGGCGGCCACCAAGTCGACGATCGCTTCGCGCCGATGGCGGGGGAGCTTCTTCGCCGGCGCCGGGCGGACGGGGGCGAGCGTGACCCGCACACGCGTCTCGGATCGCAGCCGCAACAGTGCGGAGGGCGTCTTCATGAGCATGTGCGCGCCCCCTCATTTCACGGTCATTTCGATGCGAATGAGATCGCCTTGGATGCGCGGAGCCTCCCACGCTGCGACGACGACGCGCCTCGCGCCGCTCGCGAGCCGGAGCTCGTCACCCTTGCGCGGCACGCGCGGATCGCCGGGCGGAGCACTGTCGCCAGCCAGTGCAACGCCGGGCCAGCTCGCGGCGTTGATCTCCGTCGTCGAGATGATCGCCTTCGAAAAGCCGATTTGCAGGCCAGAGCCGTCGATGATCTGCTCGGGCCTGTAGTCGACGACGATATGCACGCGCAGCGCGACAGAGACGGGCGTGCGAGACGTTCCCCACAGCCTCACGAGCGTGGCGCTCTGCCCCGCCTTACTCAGCATTCGGTCGAGCGCGGCGCGCGCCGCCGCCGGCGTCATTCCGCCCAATCCACGATCGAGGCGAAGGGGCCTATGTCTATTCCGGCCTCCTTCGCCTGCGCAGCCGCCTGGACAAGCGTCGCCAGCGCGCGCGCCCGGCCACCGGCATCATAGGCCTGCAACGGCCGCGTAAGGTCGATCGTCACCTTGCCGCCGAGCTTGGCGCTCGCCTCCTCCGCGACGAGCTCGGCAACGGGCTGCAGCGTCCATTGCGCCAAGTGGCAAAGCTGAGCAGGGCGACTCACGGTGCAGTCCAGAGTGGCGAGCGCAGTCAGACGAAGGCCGCCAGACGCTGCGTCGGAATAAGGGTCTCTTATGAGATCTATTGCACCCCACGCGCCGACATAGATCGGCGGGACGCCGCCGATGTTCGTCGTGAGCAACGCCGTCGATGCGAGGGGCGCGCCGGTCGGCGCAGCGAGCGCGTTGCTGGACATGACGACATTGCTCGCCGGAATCGACTTCAGCAGCCGGTCCATTTCAGACACGGCGGTGTTCGTAATCAGCGTGCCGTCCATGGCGTCCCAAACTTCCGGCCGGATCAGCAGCCGCGCGTCCGCCGGCGAGCTCGCCGCATTGGCGATGAGGAAGCGCTTCACCGCGCCGCGGAACGCAGCCCACGAAGCCGCAGCGGCGATCGAAGTCGACGTGATGCCATAAGAGCCGACCAGCACGCCCGTCGGCTCGCCGCTCGCGCCGGCGCCGAGAAACACCGCCTTGTCGAGCGCCTCGCCGATGGCGCCGTTCATGTCGCGGCGCACGGCCTGTTCCAGCGCGTCGCCAGTTTGCTTCATGGCCTTGCGCGTGATCTTCATCTGCACGCCGAGCGTGTTGTTCGGTTTCAGCGGCTTGTCGGTTGTCGCGTAGGCCGTCGGGCCGCCGACGGCGCCCGTCTCGCTCGCCGCCCATGCAGCGGCGACGCTGGACGTCGTGACGGGATATTCTACCTCGCTCGAGTCGATGGAGATCATGCTCGCGCCCATGCGGGCGGCGACGGACTGAGCGAACAGCCGATCGATGATCGGAGCGGTTCGCATCGGATTCGGCGTGCCGCTCGCGACCGTCTCACCGGCGCGAATTTCCAGCGCGCCCCACGGCACCGGAACGCCGCGATAGCCGCCGCGATTGCGCAGCTCCGTGACGATTTCATTCGTCGGGCCGGAGAGCGCGCGGCCTTCGTCGAGGAAACGCGCGACCTGAAGCATTTCGAATCGGGAGACGAGGTCGGAATATTCGCGGTCGCCGCGGGTTTCGAGATCGTCGCGGGCCTCGCGGCGTTCCGTGTCTTCGGCGATCAGCGCGGCGCGGAAGCGCTGCTCATTGACGCGATATTCCGCGTCGCGCGCGGCCATCTGGCGCGTCTCGTCTTCGGTCGGCGACTCCTTGCCGACGAGGCCGGCGAGCGCCTGCCGGATTTCACTCTGCCGGCGAGAGATTTTCACTGATTCGAGCATCACTTTTCCTTCCTATGAGGCCGCGCCAATTCAGCGACAGCGGATTTCCACGCGGTTTGCGCGGCGTCGGGCACGCGGCCCAATTCTCTGTTGGTCTCGACTTCGTGGCAGTCGCGACACAATGTTTTCAGATTGCGGAGATCGAAGGCGAGTTCCGGCGCCGCGCGCACGGGTCGGAGGTGATGCACCTCGAGCTTGTTGCGCGAGCCGCATTGCACGCACGCGAATTTGTCGCGACGCTTCGCGAGAAATCGCGCGCGCTCCCACCTTTTGCTCGAATATATGGAGCGCCCTGCTACACCCACAGCGCGGGCCTCCCCTGTTTCACCGGGCGCGCGGAGCGGCGCATTCCTTCGGCGACTGCCAGGATCGCGGCGCACGCGGCGTCGATGCGTCCGCACGAGCGGCTCTTCGTGACCTTGTTGTTGCCGGTCGGATCAATGAGCGTGATGCAATCGGCGAAGGCGCTCCGCAGCAACAGCGACGGCGCCACCTTGATCCTGCGTTCGAATAGCGCGGCGCGGAATCGCTCGATATCTTCGGAGCCGTCCCGGAATCCCATGCCGCGCGCGATGAACGGCGCGCGGAGCCCCGCCTTCTGCATCGCCTCGAGGAATTCAGCATGTCGGAAACGATCCCCGACGATGCACGAGATCGTCGCGTCGCCGGCGAGCTTCACGATAGCCGCGAGCCACGGCCCGGCCGGCACCACGGCCTCGCCGATGGTGAACAGCTCGCCGCGTTCTTTCATTTCGGAGTAGCGCGCGCCAACGCCATCGGCCGCGCCGCGATCGGAGAGTGAAGGATTGCAGGGGAAGGTTCCGACGGCTTCCAGGCGTCCCGTGCGGGGCCAGAACAGCGCCGCGGCCGACATAGACCGGGAGCCGCCGAGATCGACACCAAGAATGCACTCGCCCTCGCGGGGCGGAAGCGTGTCGGGCGCGACTTCGGCGGCCAACCATTCGTCGACAGTCACCAAGACGCTGCGATTGTCGGCGGCGACTCTTTCGTTTCGATTCAAGTTTCGGAACGAAGAGAGCGCGGAGCCGCCGCGCGCAATGGCGCGTCTCGCCTGTGCGAGCAACCATTCGGGTGACGAGCCGATTCCCTCCAGCGCGCCCGGATTGGCGACGAGGAGGCTTTCCAGATCGTCCGCCGGCAGGCCCGGCGCCGGCCGATGTTCCTGGACGAAAGTTCCCGACGGTGGATTGTCCAGCCATCGCGAAAAGCTGTTCGCGTCGTCGGCCGCCGAGGTCGAAATAATCAGCGCGCGGCCGCCGCGCTTGCCGAGGCCGGAGAGAATCCCGTTTTCGAGTTCGTCGCCCTTGTCCTTCTCCCACGCCGCGCGCTCGTCCAGGATCGCCAGGACGGGCGCGCCGCCGAGGATCGAGCGGCCGTCAGCCGCGACGCAGCGCGCCAGGCCGCCGCCATTGCCGTCGAATTCCACCTCGAGCCGCGAGCCGCGCCGAATCTGGAATTGATCGCGCCGCGCCTTCGGGAGCCCGGAGACATAGCCACAGACAAAATTGAAGGCGATTTTAGCCTGATCGCGGTTGCGCGCGGCGAAGACGATTTCGCGGCGGGGCTGGCGATCCCACTCGCCCATCACGGCCCCGAGCGCCAGCCCAGCGGAAAGGGCCGTCTTCGCGTTCCCTCGGGCGATCGCGAGGCAAGCGACCGTATTCGCCGGGTCGAGCGCGCCGGCGACGAAGCGCCGCTGAAATCCGGCCAGCCGCAGCGGCTTTCCAGCGTGCGGTCCTTCCGGAATTTTCAGCCCCTCGAGGAAGGCAATCGCTCGCTCCGCGCTCATCGACATCCCCAGAATTTTTTCCAGATCGGGAGAGAGAAAGAAAAACCCCTTGGCCGGTCAGCGCCCCCAAACTGATTCGCCGGCATTGGGACCGTCGCGCGACCCGACCATGAATCACGTTCATGAACACCTTTCAAGAGCGCGTGAACAACGCTCACGCACGTTCTGGCAGGGGTTTAGCGATGAGCGCTAAATCGCGCGGATTACTGCGGACGCAACTGCGGACGCGGGCGCAGTGAGTGCGGACGCGGGCGCAGTCCGTCCGCAGTCATCCGCGGCGCGATGTCGTCTCGGATGTCGTCTGTGTCGTCTGGCGTGTCGTCTGCGATGTCGTCTGGTGTCGCCTGAGACGACATTGCCCGGCGGTTTCATCCGCGGTTTCATCCGCGGTTTCATGGTTTCACGGGCGGTTTCAGGCGGTTGCATTCTTGGATGCATCCGCGGTTGCATTTGCGGTTTCATCCGCGGTTTCAGCGATTGTCGCTAATCGGCGGTCGGCTGGTGCGGTCGCGTCCGCAGTGGCGTCCGCAGTCCGTCCGCAGCGTGACGAAGCGTGACGTCACGCCGTTACGCTCCGTTACGCTCCGTGACGTCACGCCGTTACGCGCTGCGGGACAAGCGGCGCGCTCACGCGGAAATCGCCTGCCGAGCCCGCTGATACGTTTTTGCGCCAGCCGCTACAGGGGTCGCGTTCAGCTTTCAGCTTTCGGCTCTGTCGTCCTCAACAGCGGGGAGCGCAGAGCTTCGCGGGCCATCATGCGTTCGACGACGTTCGATAGCGAGTTCCCCGCCGCGCGCGCCTTCCGGCTGCGGTTGTGGGCAGCGGCGAAATCGACGCGCTTCGGCTTTTTTCCCTTCGACATGGCGATCCCTCTCTCGATCGGTTTGCGTGACGCTGCGTTCAATCCGCCGCGCGCTCTGTAAATTCCCGAGTCTGTTGCTCGCGAACCTTCATGCTTCGATGTTATCCACAGTTCTCTCTACCGGCAGGCAACCGGAAGATCGGGGGGCGGGGGACACACTTCGCCCGTTGCGGACGAAGTGCGCACTTCGGCCGGCAACTCGGTGAGTCGAGAGACGAGAGAGCAAACTGGATTTGCGATTGCTCCCTTTGGGAGAGCGGGCCGGGGTCAAGCGGTCAACCCATGGTCGCAGCTTCGCGATCTTGGCGGCGGGCGAACAGCGCTAATCCAGCAACGTCGGTTCGCCGTCCCGGCTATGCCGGGGTCCTGTGTGTCCGATGGCGAGTTCATCGGATAACTTTCCCCTGCCCCGCCGCGCGGCCATCGCTGACCGCCTTCTCGCCTCATGTGGAGGATCGGGCTCTCGGGAGAACTGGGGAGCGTTCGCAGCGCCGTCGGCAATATATGGCCTTCGAATGCGGCGAGCGTCGTCACCGTCATGGCGGACGGGCGCGCTCAGCGGCGGCGCTGTTGAAATCGAAGGAGAGGAAAGCTATAAAGCGCATATTCGCAGCGACCGTTGTGGGGTTGCTTCGACAGAGGCCCGGGCTGCCTGCAAGCGGCCCGGGCTTCGTCATTTCTGCTCCCCTTCTCCGACAGAAAGCAAGCGCTGGTTTTTTCCTTCAGCCGTTGGTCCGGAGCGGTTTAGCGACCGTCGCTAGATTCTTCCGGCGACGCGGAATCCGCGTCAGTCGCCGCCGGCGTCGCATCGTCGTCTTCGAGGTCGGAATCGCCGTCGATGATTTCCGTCGCGACGATGAGCAGTTCGATTGCCAAGCCGAGGATGCGGCGCATCCGTTGCAAATCGGAGATCATCGGGCGGCCTCCTTCTTGGAGGACTGCGCGGGGCGCTCCGCGATGCGCGCGGCGATCCAGGCGACAACTTCGGAGCGGACGAAGGCGATTCGTTTGAAGCCGACAGAAACCGACTGAGGGAAACGGCCCTCGGCCCTATAGCGATTGACCGCGGTGCGGGACAGGCTCGTCATGCGAGCCGCCTCATTCAGGCTGATTAAAGTGGGCAAGTCATTGGTGGACATAACCGCTCCTTTCAATTGGAACGGTTGCCCATTATGCGCATATTATCGCGCGCGTCTCCTAACCCGACCGAGCCATGAACGGGTTAGGACAGTCCTCTCGCCTTGAAGAAGTTTCGAAGTATGGGGTCATCGAAGCGTTCAAACATCGCCCATGCGTCCCTCACGGGGCCGACCGAGATTAGATATTTTTTCGCGACGGTTTCCCATGCGTCTTCGACTCGCTCTCCATTCGAGACGAGCCGTATCGTTTCATGAAAATATTCAGCATATCGTTGCTCAGCGTCGCGCTGTCTCTTCATCTTTTCTGATTTGAATACGAGCCGAGCGCCTTCATGACCTGGGCCGTCGATATCGATCAGATCGGCAAGCATCCGCAAGATGAATTCTGGAGGAGCGACGCCAGCGCGAAGGCGTTTCACGAACTCGGCCGGCTCGCCCTTGGCCAGACGCAGGAACGAAAGCGCCCAAGCCGATGGCTCGTCCAATTCCCACGTCGTCGGATCGTTCATGTCGAACCGCTTGAGCAGCAGATCGTCGTCGCCGCCGTCGCTCATTAGCTCGCCCTCGCGATTGCGATGACGTTCGCGGGCTGAACGGTGGAGCAATGGGACGCCCAGGCCTCCATCAACTTGCGCCGCTTCGCCACGGCCGTCTCGCGGCGATAGGCTTGCTCGGCCTTGTCGCCAACAGCATGCGCCAACGCGGCCTCGGCGACTTCTCGGGCCGCGTCTGTCCGATCGCCACACCAATCGCGAAATGCGGAGCGCATTCCGTGCAGCGTCGCCGCCTTGTCGGGCGAAGCAAGCCGCAGGGCCTTCGTCATCGCCGTGTCCGAGATCGGCCGACCCTCGACGCCGCCGCCGAAGATCAGCTCGCCCGTCGCCTGCTGGCGCATGGCCTCGACGATCGCCAGCGCGCGGTCACTGAGCGGCACGACATGCGGGCGCGCCGATTTCATGCGCTCGGCCGGAACCGTCCACGTCCGGGCCTCTGTGTCGATTTCGGAGAAGGTCGCGCCGCGCGCCTCGCCAGCGCGCGCGGCCGTCAGGACCAGGAACTCGACGCAGCGCGCCGAGACGCCGCTCGCCTGACGCAGCGCGACCATCATCGCCGGAACCGAGGCGTAGGCGAGCGCCGCGTGGTGTCCGCGCTCGAGCTTCCGGCGCGCCGGCATCACCTTGTCTAGCAAGCCGCGCCAGATCGCCGGATTGCCGGCCGTGCGCCATTGGTGAGCGATGGCATAGTCTATGACAGCCTGAATCCGAGCCCGCAGCCTGTCGGCCGTCTCGGGCCGCTCCGCCCAATGCGGCGAAAGACAGCTCTTCACGTCGCCGAGGGCGATATCGGCGACGGGGAGGTCATGCAGCGGCTTCGCATATTCGCGTAGGGTCATTTCCCATTGCGCGCGATGCTTGTCGTTTTTCCATTCCAACGACTTCGCCGCGAGCAATTCGTCCATGCAGTGCTTGAAGGTGATGACGCGCGCCGGCTTCCGATCGGCGGTCGGGTCGAGGCCGCGGGCCAGCTTCTCCCGAATCGCCTGCGCCTTCTCCCGCGCCAGCGCCAGCGAGACGGGCGCCGTCCCCTGTCCATAGCCTCCGAGGCCGAGTTCCCGGCGATCGTTCCCGCGGCGGAAAATGAAGAACCATTGACGGGAGCCACCCTTGCGGACCCTCAGAAAAAGCCCGTCGCCGTCCGAATAAATTCCGGGCTTGGTGAGGGTTCGAATCCTGGTTTCGGAAAGCAACCTCTGCGCCATTTCGCCGCCCCGTTGCCATAACGTCGGCAACGGCCATAGCGACCATTTCGTAAATATCAATCACTTACGTGCAACAAAGACAGCAAAAACGGCGGAATGGCGGGCTCCGTCTCCGCCAGTTCCGCCCCTTCACGAGCGCCACAGGCGAACGATTCGGCGGCGGCCCGCGCCGGAGGTCTCGGCGCGCGAGCAAGGACACGAATCCGCGCGAGCAAGGACATGGCGGGCCGGTGTTCTATCCGGGGACCGGCGGCTTCTCCTCCGGCGGGAGCGGGGATTCGGGCCGTCTCGTCAGCCCGAGTCGATCTTTTCGTCCGGCGCCTCGCTCCCGTGTTTTTTCGTGGGGCCAGCGGCGACGGCTCATTGCCCTGAGGGCCCGCAAAGCCTATAAAACAGCGGCGTTGCGCCCTTCGGCGCGCAAAACCTCTCAGAAGAGACGACATGCCCTGGAGCAGTCAAGGCGGCGGCCCTCGCAAGCCGAACGACAACGGCCCCTGGGGCCAGAGTCCCTGGGGCGGCGGCCCGTCCGGCGGCGGCGGAGTTCCGCCGGATCTCGAAGAGCTGCTGCGCCGCGGACAGGAGGGGCTGCGGCAGATTCTGCCGTCGGGCCTCGGCGGGCGCGGAATCGCCATTCTCGCCCTGCTGACCCTGCTCGCCTGGCTCGCCAGCGGCTTCTACACGGTCGGCCCCAATGAGGTCGGGCTCAATCTGATCTTCGGAAAATACCGGGGCAAGACCCAGGCCGGCCTCAATTACAATCTGCCGTCGCCGATCGGGACGGTGGTCAAGCTCGCGGTCACCGACCGCAACGCCGTCGACATCGGCTTTCGCGAGCAGCCGGCCGCATCGCGCCGCGGCCCGCTCACGCCGGAGGCGCCGGAAGAGAGCCTCATGCTCACCGGCGACGAGAACATCGCCGACGTCAAATTCCGCGTCTTCTGGCAGATCGATCCCGCCCATCCGGAGGATTACGCCTTCAATGTCGCCAATCCGCCGGCGACGGTGAAGGCGGTCGCCGAGAGCGCCATGCGCGAGATCGTCGGCCAATCGCAAATTCAGAAGATTCTGACCGCCGATCGCAAGCTCATCGAGCCGGCCAGCCAGCAGCTCATGCAGAAGGTGCTGGACGACTATCATAGCGGCGTTCTGGTGCTGCAGGTGCTGCTGCTCTCGGTCGATCCGCCCGCCTCGGTGATCGGAGCCTTCCGCGACGTGACCGCCGCGCAGCAGGACCTGCAGCGCCTCGTCAACGAGGCGGAAGCCAAGGCCAACAGCGTCGTGCCGGAGGCGCGCGGCGCTTCTGCGCGAATCATTCAGGAGGCGGAGGCCTATCGCGAGCAGGTCGTCGCCGAGGCGCAAGGCCAGGCGGCCCGCTTCGACCAGATCTACGAGCAATATAAGAGGGCGCCGTCGGTGACGCGCCAGCGGCTCTATCTCGAGACGATGGAGCGCGTGCTCGGCGGCGCGGAGAAGGTCATCGTCGACGAGGCGCCGAACGTCTCGGGCGGCGGCTCCGTCGTTCCCTATCTTCCCCTGCCCGGCTTTTCGTCTACGCAAGGAGGCCGCAAGTGAGGAGCTCTCTCGGTCTCTTCGCCGTTCTTCTCGCTCTCGTGGCGCTGGTCGCGGCGGGCGGCGCCCTGTTCACAGTCAGCCAGACGGAGCAGGCGCTGGTGCTGCGTTTCGGCGAGCCTGTCGCGGGCCGCGGGCTCATCACCGAGCCCGGCCTGCATTACAAATTCCCCTTCATCGAGAATGTGATCTTCCTCGACAATCGCATACTCGACGTCGAGAGCCCCAATCTCGAGGTGCTCGCCTCCGACAATCAGCGGCTCGAGGTCGACAGCTTCATCCGCTACCGCATCGTCGATGCGCTGCGCTTCTACCAGTCCGTCGGCGGCATAGCGGGGGCCAACAATCAGCTCGCCTCGGTGCTGAACTCGGCCGTGCGCCGCGTGCTGAGCGAGGCGAATCAGCAGCAGATCGTGCGCGACGAGCGCGCCTCGCTCATGGTGAAGATCCGCCAGCAGGCCAATCTCGAGGCGCGCAAATTCGGCGTCGACGTCGTCGACGCGCGCATCCGCCGCGTGGACCTGCCGCAGCAGATTTCCGAGAAAGTCTACGGCCGAATGCAGACCGAGCGCGCGCGCGAGGCGGCCGAATATCGCGCGCAAGGCGCCGAGCAGGCGCAGAAGATCACCGCCAAGGCCGATCGCGACGTGATCGTGCTGAAGGCCGAGGCGCAGCGCCGGGCCGATCAGGTCAAGGGCGAAGGCGACGCCGAGCGCAACCGAATTTTCGCCGAGGCCTTCGGCAAGGACGCCGATTTCTTCGCCTTCTACCGCTCGATGCAGGCCTATGAGACCGCCTTCAAGGCCGGCGACACGCGCTTCCTCGTCGGCCCGCGCTCGGACTTCTTCAAATTTTTCGGGACGCCCTCCGCTGGCAAGAACGCCGAGGAGCCGGCGCCGCAGCCGTTGCAAAAGAAATAGAGTCGCGGTCGCGATAGAAATAAGGTACAGAAGGTAGGATTTACGCGAACGCCCAACTCTCGCCGCTTTGCTGGCAGAGTGCGAGCGGAGTCGTCCGACAGTCTTCGCAGCATCGTCGATCGCCAAGAAACGCAAATCGCGCTTTCGCCGCAGCTCGAGGCGCCGCCCGGTCTCAGGAGAGCAAGAGTATGACATCTGCCGCGTCCGTTTCGCTTTTCACGGCGCTGAGGCGCGCCCTCGCCGCAGGGCTCGTCGGCGTGCTGGTCGCGGGCCCGCTGGCGGCGACGCCGGCGCGCGCCAAGGGGCCCGATTCGCTCGCCGAGCTCGCCGCATCGGTGCAAGACGCGGTCGTCAACATCTCCGCGACTCAGACCGTCGACCAGAAGCGTTCCTCCAAGGACGCCGCCCCGGGCGGCCAGCCCTCGACGCCTTTCGACGAATTGTTCGAAGAGTTCCTGCGTCGTCGCCAGCAGCAGGGCCAGGGCGCGCCTGAGCTGCCGCGCCAGCGCAAATCGGCCTCGCTCGGCTCCGGCTTCGTCATCGACGCCTCCGGCATCGTCATCACCAATAATCACGTGATCGCCGACGCCAACGAGGTGACGGTGATCTTCGCGGATGGGCAGAAGCTCAAGGCCGAGGTGCTGGGCAAGGACCAGAAGGTCGATGTCGCGGTGCTCAAGGTCAAGCCCGAGAAGCCGCTGAAGGCGGTGAAATTAGGCGACAGCGACAAGGCCCGCGTCGGCGATTGGGTGCTCGCCGTCGGCAATCCTTTCGGCCTCGGCGGCTCGGTGACGGCCGGCATCGTCTCGGCCCGCAACCGCAATATCGACAGCGGCCCCTATGACAATTACATCCAGACCGACGCCTCGATAAACAAGGGCAATTCGGGTGGCCCGCTGTTCAATCTCGACGGCGAGGTGATCGGCATCAACACCGCGATTCTCTCGCCCTCCGGCGGCTCGGTCGGCATCGGCTTCGCGACGCCCGCCAATACGGTGCAGCCGGTCATCGAGCAGCTGCAGAAATTCGGCGAGACGCGGCGCGGCTGGCTCGGCGTGCGCATTCAGAATGTCGATGACGGCATCGCCGAAAATCTCGGCCTCGGCGCCACGCGCGGCGCGCTCGTCGCCGGCGTCGACGACAAGGGCCCCTCCAAGACGGCGGGCCTGAAGGCCGGCGACGTCATCGTCAAATTCGACGGCAAGGCGATCAAGGAATCGCGCGATCTGCCCAAGCTCGTCGCCGCGACGCCGGTCGGCAAGGATGTGGAGGTCATCATCGTCCGCAACGGCAAGGAGCAGACGAAGTCGATCAAGCTCGGACGCCTCGAGGATGGCGAGAAGCTCGCCTCGCACGAATCGCCCAAGAGCGAGAACATCGAGAAGACCGCCGCGCAAAAGGCGCTCGGCCTCGAGCTCTCCTCGCTCTCGGACGAGCTGCGCAATCGCTTCCAGATCAAGGAGAATGTGAAGACCGGCGTCATCATCACCGGCGTCGATCCGCGCTCCGACGCGGCGGAGAAGCGCCTGCAGCCGGGCGAGATTCTGCTGGAGATCAATCAGGAGCCGATCGCCGATCCCGCCGATGCGGTGAAAAAAGTGAAGGCGCTCAAGGACGGCGGCAAGAAATCGGCGCTGCTGATCGTCGCCAATTCGCAAGGCGACACGCATTTCGTCGCGCTGACGCTCGACTGACGCGAGAACGGCCCGGTTCCTCCGGGAGCCGGGCCGGCCCAGGCTTTCGCCTCGGCGAGAGCGCCCTATCTGGCGAAAAAGATCGCCCGCGTCGCCGATCGACGCGGGCGTTTTCGATTGCCGGATAGAGATTCCATGCGCCCGACTGTCGCCCGCGCCAATTTCCTCTTGCTTCTCGTCCTCGGCGTCCTGGTCCTGGCGCTCGGATGGCTCGCCGCCTATTCCGAGCGGCCGCTGCGCAGCCTCCCCTTCGCGCTGCATGTGTCCCTCGGCGCCGTCGCCGGCGCCTTGCTGCTCGCGCAGATCATGCTGCGGCTCGTCGCGCCGCCGCCGCCCCTGCCGGCGCGCTGGTCCAAGGGACATAGCGCGGCCGCCGCCCTCTTCGAATTGCTGATTCATATCTCGCCGCTTCTCTTGGTCGCGACCGGCGCGCTCTGGGCCTATTGGAGCGGCGCGGCGCTCGACGTCTTCGGTTTTCCCCTGCCTGCCTCGACGGCGGCGGACCCGCGTCTCGCGGACAGTCTCGGGCCGGCCGGCGCCGCGGCGCTCGGCGCGCTCGGCCTTTCCTCGGCGAGCGCCTCGGAGGCGCTGCTCGCCGCCCATCGGCTGCTGGCTCTCGTCTTCGCGGCGTCGATCGCGCTCTATCTGGCGCTCGGCGGCTTCTCGCGCTTCCGGCCAGTCCCGCCGGCCCAATCGGCGAAGCTCGCGCCGGCTCTGGTCGAGCCCTCGCCGACGCAGGGTCTCGCCGCGCAGTTGCGCCTGTTCGGCTGGCTGCAATTCTGGCCGCAGCTCGCCATTGCGCTGGCGAGCGGCGTGCTGCTGCAATTCTCGACCGCCGGCCGCGCCTTCAGTCCCGGCCAATCGGGCTATGGCGAACCGATCTATTGGAGCCTTTTCGCTTTTCTCCTGCTCTGCGCGGCGACGGCGCTCGCCTTTTTCTACACGCGCGCGTCGCGTTCCGTGGCGCGGGCGGATTATCTCGACGTCCACAAGGTCACGGCCTTCTGGTTTCTCTCGCTCGGATTGCTGATCGGCCTCGTCGGCGTGATCTTGTCCTTCGTCGGCCTGTCGCTCAGCGTGTCGCTGCTCGTCGCCAAGACGGTGTCGCAGCCGCCCGGCATCGCCATCACCGACCCCGGCAAGATCGTTCGCGCGCTCGACGTTTTCGTGCTTGTGGTGAATCTCGTGCTGCTGCTGGCGCATTTCATCGGCGCGGGCGTCGCCGCCTGGCTCGCCTCCGAAGCGTCGCGCACGCGCTTTCGTTTCACCATCGCCGCGGCCCCGCAGGAGAGCCGCGCCTAGAGAGGCTTTTGTTTTTGACGCGTTTCCAACGCCGAACCGGCGTCCACTTCGGCTGGAAACGCTCTAAAGGCGTCAGCCCTGCACGAAATCCGCGCGTCGATAGCCCTGCGCGAAGAGCAAAGCGGAAAGATCGGCGCGATCGACGCGGGCGGCCGCGGCGGCGGCCACTTTCGGCTTGGCGTGAAAGGCGACGCCGAGCCCTGCCGCCGCGAGCATGTCGAGATCATTGGCCCCGTCGCCGACGGCGAGCGTGGCCTCGACGGGCAGCGCGAGCCGCAGCCGCAATTCCTCGAGCGCCTCGCGCTTGGCCGCCGCGCCCGAGATCGGCGGCAGGACGATTCCCGTGATCCGCCCCTCGCGCGTCTCCAGGCGATTGGCCCGCGCCTCGTCGAAGCCGAGAGCGGCCGCGATCTCGTCGGCGAAGAGGGTGAAGCCGCCGGAGACGAGCGCCGCATAGGCGCCATTGGCGCGCATGGTCGCGACCAGGGTCGCCGCCCCCGGCGTGAAGGTCACGCGCTCGGCCAATATCGTCTCGACGATCGAGACCGGCAGGCCGGCGAGCAGAGCGACGCGCTCGCGCAGCGCCGGCTCGAATTCGAGCTCGCCGCGCATCGCCCTTTCGGTGATCTTGGCGATGCGCTCGCGAATGCCGGCGAATTCCGCGAGCTCGTCGACGCATTCCTGGCCGATCATCGTCGAATCCATGTCGGCGACGAGGAGCCGCTTTCGCCGGCCCGCCTTCGGCTGGACGATCACATCGGCGCCGGCCTCGCTCGCCGCCATTTGCAAGGCGAAACGCAGCTCCGGCAGCGCTTCGGGCCGGCCGGCGAAAACCGCATCGGCGGCGACGCCTCCCTCCAGCCAATCGAAGGCCGCCGCAGGGCTCCAGGCCCGAACAGCCGCTTCGCTCAGCGGCGGAGCGTCCGCACCGGCGACGAAGGTCGCGACATATTCGACAGCAGCTTTTGACATTTCGCTCGATTTGTCGTTGCGAAGGGCCGATGACGAGACGCGCCATTCTCATCGCAGGACCGACGGCGAGCGGCAAGTCCGCTCTGGCGCTCGCCGTGGCGCGGCGGATCGGCGGCGCCGTGGTCAACGCCGATTCGATGCAGGTCTATCGCGACCTGCGCGTCTTGACCGCGCGCCCGACCCCGGAAGAGGAGCGCAGCGTCCGCCATGAGCTGTTCGGCCATGTCGACGCTTGCGTGAATTATTCCGTCGGCCTCTGGCTCCAGGATTTTCGTCGCCTGCTCGAGACGCTCGACGAGGCGGGCGTGACGCCGATCGTCGCCGGCGGCACGGGCATGTATTTCAAGGCGGCGCTCTACGGCCTCTCGGACATTCCGCAAGTCCCCGCCCCCATCCGCGAGAAAATCCGCGCCGAGGCTCGAGGGCGCGCGCCCGCCGATCTGCACGCGCGTCTCGCCGAGCGCGATCCCGAAACGGCCGCCAAGCTGAGGCCGAGCGATCCGCAACGAATCTTGCGCGCGCTGGAAGTCTTCGAGGCGACGGGAAAGCCGCTCGCCTCTTTCCAGGGCGCGCGCATGGCCTCGCTGCTCGCGGAATCCGAATGCCGCGCCTTCTTCCTCGCGCCGCCGCGCGAAGAGCTCTATGCGCGCATAGACGCGCGCTTCGACGACATGCTCCGCAAGGGCGCGCTGGAGGAGGTGGAGGCGCTCGGCGCGCGCGTGCTCGATCCCGCTCTGCCGGCGATGCGCGCGCATGGCGCGCCGCATCTCTTGCGCTTCCTGCGCGGCGAGCTGTCGCTCGAAGAGGCGGCGACGCGCGGAAAGCTCGACACACGCCATTACGCGAAGCGGCAGCTCACCTTCGCCCGCCACCAGCTGCCCTCCTTCCGCTGGATCGCGCCCGGCGAAGCCCAGGCGGCGGTCGAGGCGGCGGTCGAGGCGGCGGTCGAGGCGGCGGCCGGCTTCGTCGCCCATGGCTAGACGCGTTTCTAGGCCGGCGCGGGCCTTCGAGAGCGGTGGAACGAATTTTGATGCCGCCGCGTACTAACCGTTGTCCATAACTTCCGCATTCCGTGTCCCGAAACGGCGCCGAGCGCGTTTACGCCACATTCGACCCATATTCGGGCCGTCCTTGGAGCGAGACTATGTCTCAAATCGAAGCGCGGCTATACTGGCCGAGCTCGAGGTCGATCGGATGAACAGACGCGTGAAACTGAGCCCGAGGAGATCGATCGTCGCCGCCACCGCTTTCCTCACGGCGTCCGCGGCCGCGGCGGCGCCTTCCGTCGTCATCGACGTCGCCAGCGGGCAGGTGCTGGCGCAAGAGCAGGCGACGCAATCCTGGTATCCCGCTTCGCTGACCAAGCTGATGACCGTCTATGTGGCGCTGGACGCGGTCCGGGCCGGCCGCATCCAATATGACACGCCGATGATCGTCTCGCCCCGCGCGCTGTCCATGGCGCCGTCGAAAATGGGCTTTCCGGTCGGCTCGGAGGTGACGCTGCGCAATGCGCTCGTCATGCTGATGGTCAAATCCGCCAATGACATAGCCGTCACTATCGCCGAGGGCGTCTCGGGCTCGGTGGAGGCTTTCGCCGAGGAGATGAACCGCGCCTCGGCCAAGCTCGGCATGCGCGAATCCTATTGGGCCAATCCCAACGGCCTGCCGGACGAGCGGCAAGTGACCTCGGCGCGCGATCTCGCCATTCTCGGCCGCGCCCTGCTGACCGAGTTTCCCGAATCCGCCGGCTTCTTCAACATCGGCGCGATGCAGCTCGGCCGTCAGGTCCATCCGACCCACAATGGCCTGCTCGGCCGCTATCCGGGCGCGGACGGCATGAAGACCGGCTTCACCTGCCCCGCCGGCTACAATCTCGTGGCGAGCGCCACCCATGGCGGGCAGAAGCTCATCGCCGTCGTGCTCGGCGCGCCGACGGCCGCCGCCCGCACGGCCAAGGCCGCTTCGCTGCTCGACCGCGCCTTCATGACCGGCTCGCCCTCCGGCGCCGTCACGTCGCTGCCGACCTTCGGCGTCGCCCAGGCGCCCGACATGCGCGACAGCGTCTGCCGCCACCGCGGCAAGGCCAACGCCGAATATATGGCGGAGGTCGAGGACATGACCGTCGCCATTCCGCGCGAGAACGGCTCGACCGATCAGGTGAACGTCAAGACGATCGCCGCCCTGCCCCGCCCGCGCTTCGAGCCGACGCCGGTCTTCCTCGGCCGCCTTCCCGGCTATGTGGGCCCCGTCGCCGGCGTGCGCGATCCCGGCTCCCCGGTCGGCTCGCCCTCGACCGTCACCGCCTATGCGCAAGAGCCGGCGGCGGCGGCCGCCTCGCCCATCGGCCGCCCCGCGCCGGACGCGCTCTCGATGCGCCATGGCCGCAAGCGCCCGCAGACGGCGCATGCCGCGCCCGCGCTGGCCAAGGAGACGCCGGCCAAGGCCAAGGAGAAGCCGGCGAAAGAAAAGAAGGCGCAGCAGGCCGCCAAGACGACGCCGGGAGCCACGACGCCGAAAGCCGTCAAGCCCGCGCAGGGCAAGAATGTCGCCACAAAGAACGCCGCCGCCAAGAACGCCGCTTCAAAAAGCGAGAAACGGGCGATCGGCGACCATGAGCCGAAGCGCCAGGACATAGAGCAGTGACATTTTCCGAGCGTTCCGAGCCGCGTCGTCCGCCCCCGCCCATTCCTCTGACGATCCTCACCGGCTTTCTGGGCGCCGGCAAGACGACGCTGCTCAACCGCCTGCTCGCCGCGCCCGAGCTCGCCGACACGCTCGTGCTCATCAATGAATTCGGCGAGGTCGGCATAGATCATCTGCTCGTCGAGAATGTCGAAGGCGACATGATCGTCATGAGCTCCGGCTGCATCTGCTGCTCGATCCGCGGCGATCTCGTGGCCGCGCTCGAGGACGCGTTGCGCAAGCTGGACAATGGCCGCATCCGCCCCTTCCGCCGCCTCATGCTGGAGACGACCGGGCTCGCCGATCCGGCGCCCATTCTCCACACCATCATGTCGCATCCTTATCTGACGTTGCGCTATCGGCTCGACGGCGTCGTCACGCTCGTCGATGCGGTCAATGGCGCGGCGACGCTGGACGCGCATGAGGAGGCGGCGAAGCAGGCCGCCATCGCCGATCGTCTGGTGATCGCCAAGACCGACCTTCCGGAGGGCGCCGCGCGATTCGAGGAGCTCGACCGGCGGCTCGCGCGGCTCAATCCGGCGGCGCGCCGGCTCCTCGCCGGAGAGGCGAGCCCCACTGCTCTGCTCGACTGCGGGCTCTATGACGCCTCCGGCAAGATTCCGCAGGTCGCCGAATGGCTCAATGACGAGGCGGTCGCCGCCGCCCATGAGTCACATCATCACGATCACGGCCACGCCGCTCCGGACGTCAATCGTCACGATGCCCATATCCGCGCCTTCTGTGTCGCCAGCGACGCGCCGCTGACGCCCCAGGCCTTCGACATGTTCATCGAGATCCTGCGCCAGGCGCATGGCCCTAATCTCTTGCGCGTGAAAGGAATCGTCGGCCTCACCGATGATCGCGAGCGGCCCGTCGCCGTGCATGGCGTGCAGCATGTCTTCCACCCGCCGCACCGCCTCGCCGCCTGGCCGGACGCCGACCGCCGCACGCGCCTCGTCTTCATCGTCAATGACCTCGACCCCTCCTTCGTCGAGAAGCTCTACGCCGCCGTCGCCGGAATTCCGGCGCCGGACACGCCGGACGCCGCCGCGCTCGCCGACAATCCGCTTGCCCCCAAAAACGCCGGCCTGCTAGGCTGAGGCGGCGCCGCGACCAGAGTCGGCGCCGGGATCGCCCAGCGAGGAACGCGCACGAGCCATGAGCAAATTCTTCGCTTCGATCGAGCCGCAGCATCGCGACTTCATCGCGAAGCAGAAGCTTTTCTTTGTCGCTTCCGCCGCGCCGGGCGCGCGCGTCAATCTCTCGCCCAAGAGCGCCGATGCGCTGCGCATCGTCGACGAGCGCACGGCCGTCTATATCGACCGCACCGGCAGCGGCAATGAAACGGCCGCGCATTTGCGCGCCGACGGGCGCCTCACCTTCATGTTCTGCGCGCTCGAGGGGGCGCCGCTGATCCTGCGCCTCTATGGGCGCGGACGGGCCCTCGCGCGCGGCGGCGAAGCCTATCGGCGCCTGCTGGATGAGGCTTTCGGCGGAGCGGAGCCGCCGGGCGCGCGGCAGATGATATTGCTCGACGTCGAATCGGCGCAGAGCTCCTGCGGCTTCACCGTGCCGCTCTACGATTATGCCGGCGAGCGCGAGGCGCTCGACCGCTGGGCCGTCGCCAAGGGCGAGGCCGGGCTCGACGCCTATCGCCGCGAGAAGAACCTCGAGAGCATCGACGGACTGCCGACCGGCCTGCTCGTGGACGACGCCGCCCACGAGGCGTGAGGCGGAGCATTCATGCCGAACTCGACTGTCGCGCGCGCCGGCGAGAACCCCGACGCTCGGCGTTCAAAGCGAGGTCTGATCGAACGCGCCGCCGGCCTGCTCGGAGGCTTCGGCGCGCGGCTTCTCGACGTCGTCTATCCGCCGATCTGCCTCGTCTGCCGCAGAGCGGTGGCGAGCCATGGCGCGGTCTGTCCGCGCTGCTGGGGCGAGATGGGCTTCATCGAGCGGCCCTATTGCGAGCGGCTGGGCACGCCTTTCGATCGCGAATTCAGCCCCGGCATGATCTCGCTCGAGGCCGCCGCCGATCCGCCGGCCTTCTCGCGCGCGCGCGCCGTCGCGCGCTATGACAGCGACCGCGCCCGAAGTCTCGCCCATAGGCTGAAATATTACGACCGCTCGGAGCTCGCCGATCCGCTCGGCCGCTGGATGGCGCGCGCCGGCGCCGAGCTCCTCTGCGACGCCGATCTCCTCGTCCCCATCCCGCTGCACCGGACGCGGCTCATCGCGCGGCGCTTCAACCAATCCGCCGCGCTCGCCCATGTGATCTCGCGGGAGAGCGCCGTGCCCGTGGAGGCGCGGGCGCTGGAGCGGGTGAAGCCGACGCCGCCCCAGGTCGGGCTGACGCGCGGCCAGCGCGCCGCCAATATGCAGGGCGCCTTCCGCCTGCGCGAGGAGAAGAAGCCTCTGATCGAAGGCCGCAACATCGTGCTCGTCGACGATGTTCTGACCTCGGGCGCGACAGTGAATGCGGCGGCCCGCGTCTTGCTGCGGGCGCGGGCCGCGCGCGTCGACGTGCTCGTCTACGCCCGCGTCGTCGTCCAGAGCTGAAGCGCGCCCGCGTTGAAACAAAACGCGGGAACCGCTTATATGCGCGCCAGGGAGTCGCGAAATCGTCATGCCGCAGATCGTCATCTACACCACGAGAACCTGTCCCTATTGCCGCGCCGCCAAGCAGCTGCTCGATCTCAAGGGCGTCGCCTATGAGGAGATCGCCGTCGACGGCGATCCGCAAAAGCGCGCCGAGATGAGCGCGCTCGCGGAAGGGCGGACCACCGTGCCGCAGATCTTCATCGACGGCCGTCCGATCGGCGGCTGCGACGATCTCTACGCGCTCGACGGCGCAGGCGAGCTCGACCCGCTGCTGCGCGCGGGCGAGCCGACCCCGTGATCCTCTATCGGCTGATCTGCTCGAGAGGCCATGAATTCGAGAGCTGGTTCCGCGACAGCGAAACCTACGACCGACAGGCGGCGCAAAGGGCCGTGAGCTGCCCCTACTGCCATTCGACCGAAGTCTCCAAGGCGATCATGGCGCCGCATGTGGCGCGTTGGACGGAGGAGCCGCGCCGGCCCCCCGCCCTGCTCGACGAAAGCCAAGCGGCCTTGCGCGCGATGATCCGGGAATTGCGCGAGAAGATCGCGGCGTCGACAGAAGACGTCGGCTCCCGCTTCCCCGACGAGGCGCGGCGCATTCACGATGGCGAGGCGGAGGCGCGCGCCATTCGCGGCCGCGCGAGCTTCGAGGAAGCCAAGGCGCTGCTCGAGGAGGGCATAGAAATATCGCCCATTCCAGGCCCGCCGGAAGAGAGCCACTGAGCTCGCCTCCCGTCAACCATGCCGGTTATCCGCGGCGTGGTCGATATCGACTTCCGACGCGCGAGATCGCCGCCGACGGGGCTCGGCCGCGCCGCGTCGCGACGCCGCGCGGCCCCGAGGCGAAGGTCGAGCTCGGTCGATGAAATTCGTTTCGACAAAAGCGCTGCGGGGTCTGGACAAGCCCCACGGCAGTTTCTATAAGCCCGCTCTCGGCGCTGCTTGGCGCCCAGGCCCAGGTAGCTCAGTTGGTAGAGCATGCGACTGAAAATCGCAGTGTCGGTGGTTCGATTCCGCCCCTGGGCACCATTTTCGCAGATTCAGCCTTTAGATATCAAATGCTTGGGCGAATAGCGATTTTTTTTGATCCCCCAACTAATCCCCCATAGTTCAGCTGGTTTGCGTCTGCTCCACCTCGATCGGCGTCCTCTCCTGGTCGAAGGAGAACGAGGCCGCCGCCGAGCGAAAAATGCAGGAGGAGGCGGCGGCTTCACCGCGCACGGGTCGACGGCGTCGTCCGGCGCGGCGAAAGGCGACGGAGCTTCTGCGCTGCAAGCATCGCGGCGAATGGGCCGATTTGGCTCGAAAGAAGTAACGATCTATCAATGATTCTGCTGGCGATATAGCTTCGTTATGTGTGGATTTGCTGGATTTCTCGGGCAGGTCGAGAACGCTCACGCGCTCCTCGCCCGGATGACGCGAGCCGTCCGCCATCGCGGCCCGGACGGTCGAGGCGTTTTCGTGACCGACGGCGCCGGCCTCGGTCACGCTCGGCTCTCGGTCGTCGGGGGCGCGGGCGGCGCTCAGCCGATGCGGGACAGCGCGGGGAGGCTCGCGCTCGCTTACAACGGCGAAGTTTTCAATCACCTGGAACTGCGGCGATCGCTGGAAGCGCGAGGGCGGCGGTTCCGCACGGACAGCGACACGGAAGTGATCCTGCATCTCTATGATGAGATGGGCGAGGATTGCCTTCCCCTCCTCAACGGAGATTTTGCATTCGCCCTCTGGGACGAACGGCGCCGAAGAATGCTGTTGGCCCGAGACCGCGTCGGCGTGCGTCCGCTCTACTACGTCCGCTCCGGCGCCGCCTGGTATTTCGCGTCCGAGGTGAAGGCGCTTTTAGCGGCGCCGGGCGTCGGAGCGGAATTGGACCCCGTCGCGCTCGACCAGATATTCACCCTCTGGGCGCCGATCGCGCCGAACACCGCCTTCGCGGGCGTTCGCGAGCTGGAGCCTGGACATCTCGCCATCATCGACGAAGGCGGCCTGTCCACGCGCGCCTGGTGGTCGCTCGACTTCCCCGACGCCGCCGAGGCGCCGGCGTCAAACGACAAAGCCGCCGCCGAGGAGCTGGAGGCGCTCTTTGCGGACGCCGTCAGGCTCCGATTGCGCGCCGACGCGCCGGTCGGCGCCTATCTCTCCGGCGGGCTGGATTCGTCGCTCGCCAGCGCCTTCGCCGCGCCCATGGCCGGAGACCGGCTCGAAACCTTTTCGGTGGCCTTCGACAGCGTCGAGCATGACGAGAGCGCCTTCCAGACGCAGATGGCGGCGATGCTCCATAGCCGGCATCATGTGATGACCTGCCGCGAGGAGGATATCGCCGCCGCCTTTCCAGAGGCGGTCCGTTTCGCCGAACAGCCCATGTTGCGCACAGCGCCGGCGCCGCTCTTCCTTCTCTCGGAATGCGCCGCGCGCGCCGGCGTCAAGGCGGTGCTGACCGGAGAAGGCGCCGACGAGATTTTCGCCGGCTATGACATTTTCAAGGAGGCGAAGCTGCGCCGCTTCGTCGCCCGTCAGCCGACGTCCCGGCTGCGGCCCGAGCTGTTCCGGCGGCTCTACCCCTATCTGCCCGGCCTGCGGGCCCAGTCGGCGGCCTCGCTCGCCGCCTTCTTCTGCGCCGGCGACGCGGCGCTCGACGATCCATTGTTCTCGCATCGGCCGCGCCTGCGCTCCACCGCCGGCGCGCGGCGCTTCTATTCCGCTGATCTGCGGGCCCGGCTCGGCGCCTATGACGCGGCGGAGGAGATGGCGGCTCGTCTGCCGGCGCGCTTCTCGCGCTGGCGTCCTCTCCATCAGGCGCAATATCTCGAAACACGCTTCCTGCTCCCCGGCTACATTCTGTCGGCGCAAGGCGACCGGATGGCCATGGCGCATGGCGTCGAGGGACGATACCCTTTCCTCGATCCCCGCATCATCGACTTCGCGGCCCGGCTGTCGCCGGAGACAAAACTCAAAGGATTGAAAGAAAAATACATTTTGCGACATCTGGCGCGGGGCCGCCTTCCGGCCGAGATCGCGGCCCGCCCCAAGCAGCCTTATCGCGCGCCGGAAAGCGCAGCTTTCGCCGGCCCCGTCGGGCGGGCGCTCGTCGGGCGGGCGCTGGCGCCGTCGGCCCTCGCCGACAGTGGCCTTTTCGACCCTGGCATGGTCGACCGCCTCGTCGGGAAATGGACGAGGGACGGCTTGGCAGGTTTCCGCGACAATGCCGCATTCGTCGGCATTGTCTCCACTCAGCTCTGGCATTCGGCTTTCGTTGGCGAAGGGAAGAAGATCGTCCGCGCGGCCTAAACTGAACGAGACACCCCATGGTCGACATGATTTCCGACGAGATACGCGCTTTCATCATCGACACATTCCTGTTCGGCGAGGAGACGCCGCTCGACGCGACCGCGTCGTTCATCGAGAGCGGCGTCATCGATTCCACCGGCGTGCTCGAGCTCGTCCTGTTCCTGGAGCGGCGCTATGGGATCGAGGTGAGCGACGCCGAAATCGTGCCGGAGAACCTCGACTCCCTCGCCCGCATCGTCGCCTTCGTCTCCGCCAAGCGCGCCCGCGCGGCGGCCTGAGAGGCGGGAGCGGGACATGGCGCGCGTCGAGGATTTTCTCGCCGAGTCGGCGCGGGCGCGGCCGGAAAAGATCGCCGTGGCGGCGGGCGCGACCAGGCTGAGCTATCGCGACCTCGACCGGCTGGTCGATCGTCTCGCCGCGACGCTCGCCCGTCGCGGCGTCACGCGCGGCGACCGCGTGCTCGTCTTCATGGAGAACAGCGTCGAGGCCGCGGCCGCGATCTTCGCCGTGCTGCGGGCGGGCGCAGTGGTCTCGCCGATCAATCCGACGACCAAATCCGACAAGCTCGCCTATATCGCCGGCAATTGCGAAGCGCGCGCCATCGTCGCCCATGGGCGGCAGGAAGCCGTGGCCCGCGCCGCCGTCGACAGCGCCGGCGTCCGCCCTCCCGACGTCCTCCGCTGGAGCGCGGCGATCGAGGACGAAAATTTCGACGCCCGGCCTCGTCATGGCGGCGTCGACGCCGATCTCGCGCTGCTCGTCTACACCTCGGGCTCCACCGGCCGGCCGAAGGGCGTCATGATGACGCATCGCAACGTCGAGGCCGCATCGTCCTCGATCATTTCCTATCTCGGCCTCGACGCCGACGACGTGATTCTCTCCGTCCTGCCGCTCGCCTTCGACTATGGCCTCTACCAGCTCTTGATGGCCGTCCGCGTCGGCGCCACCCTCGTCCTCGAGAAGTCCTTCGCATTTCCGCAAGCGACCTTCGCCCGCATCCGCGAGGAGGCGGTCACGGTGTGGCCCCTCGTGCCGACCATGGCCGCGATGATCCTCGCCCAGCGCGAGCTCGCGCCCGGCTTTCTTCCGAGCGTGAGGCTCGTCACCACCACGGCCGCCGCGCTGCCGATCGAGCACATATCGCAGCTGCGCGCTCTTCTTCCCGCCGCGAGGCTCTTTTCCATGTACGGCCTCACCGAGTGCAAGCGCTGCACCTATCTGCCGCCCGAGGAGCTGGACCGCCGACCCGGATCGGTCGGCGTCGCCATTCCCGGCGCGCAGGCTCTCGTTCTCGACGAGAATGGGCGGCCGGCGCCGCCCGGCGCGATCGGCGAATTGGCGATCCGCGGACCTCACGTCATGCAGGGCTATTGGGGCGATCCCGTCGCGACCGCCGAACGGCTCCGGCGCGATCCGCAGTCGGGAGCGACGACGCTGATGACCGGCGATCTCTTCCGCGCGGATGCGGAAGGCTTCCTCTATTTCGTCGGACGCAAGGACGACATCATCAAGACCCGCGGCGAGAAGGTGGCGCCGAAGGAAGTGGAGGCCGCGCTCCACGCCTGTCCCGGAATCTCGGAAGCAGTCGTCGTCGGCGTGAAGGATCCCGTACTCGGCGAGGCGGTGGCGGCGCTGGTGGTGGCCTCCGATCCCGCCCTCGACGCGCGCGCGCTGATCGCCCATTGCGCGCGCCGGCTGGAAGACTTCATGGTGCCCAAGCTCGTCGCCTTCCGCGACGCGCTTCCCAAAACCGACACCGGCAAGGTCAGCCGGCGGCTCGCGAGCATCGAATTGGAGACGCTGCGATGAGCGCCTATTCGGCCGATGCTCTGGCGATCGATGCGGCCGCCGAAGCGGCGCGCATCGCGAGCGCGATGAAATCGCAGCTGGTCATGCTACGCAAGCGCGGGGTGACGCTCGGCCTGTCGGGCGGCGTCGATTCCTCCGTCTGCCTCGCTCTGGCGGTGGCGGCTGTCGGACGCGAGCGCGTCTTCGGTCTCCTCATGCCCGAGGCGGAGTCGGATCCCGAGAGCTTGGAGCTGGGGCGTCTCGTCGCCGAAACTTTCGGGGTGGAGACAAAGATCGAGGACATCGGCCCGGCGCTCGTTGCGCTCGGCTGCTACGCCCGCCGCGACGCCGCCATCCGCAGCATCGCGCCCGATTACGGGCCGGGCTGGCGCTTCAAGCTGGCGATCGCCGACACGCTCGGCGAGACCGGCTACGCCATCTCCACTCTGGTCGTCGAGAATCCCGACGGGCTCCAGACGCGGTTCCGCCTGACGCCGGAGGCCTATCGCGGCATTGTCGCGGCGACGAATATGAAGCAGCGCACGCGCAAGCAGATCGAATATTATCATGCCGACCGGCTGAATTACGCAGTGCTCGGCACGCCCAACAGGCTGGAATACGACCAGGGCTTCTTCGTGAAGAACGGGGACGGCGCCGCGGATATGAAGCCCATCGCGCATCTCTACAAATCCCAGGTCTATGCGCTCGCCGCTCATCTCGGCGTGCCGGAGGCGATCCGCCTCCGGCCGCCGACGACCGACACCTTTCCGCTCGCTCAGACGCAGGAGGAATTCTATTTCTCCCTTCCCTACGCGCGTCTGGACATTTGCCTCCACGCACTGAACCACGGCATTTGCGTCGCCGAAGCCGCGGCGGCGGCGGAGCTGACAGAAGACCAGACGCGCCGCGTCTTCGCCGACATCTCCGCCAAGAGGCGGGCGACGCGCCACCTGCATTCACCGCCGCTCCTCGTCGAGCCTGTCGAGGAGATCGGCTGAGCCGATGGATGTTTTCGCATGATTTCGATGAAGAAAGCGGCGCTCGGCCATGGATCCGGGGACGAAGCGGAGCCGCGGAGCGAAAGCCGAACGAAACTGCGCCGCTTCATGGGTCTGGAGCTCGAATGGGCTCCGGGCGTGCTCATTCCGCGTCCCGAGACAGAGCTGTTGGCGCGAGCGGCGTTGGAGCGGCTCGACCAGGCGGCGCGAGTCGCGGATCTGTGCTGCGGTTGCGGCAATCTCGCGGCGATCATCGCGCTCGCCGCGCCGGCTTCGCGCGTCGTCGCGGCCGACATCAGCGCCGCGGCGACGGCCCTCGCGCGCCGCAACATGGCGCGGCTGCGCGTTTCCGATCGCGTTGTCGTGCGTGAGGGCGATCTGTTTTCGGCCCTCGCGAACGACCGTCGAGATGGTCCCTTCGACATGATCGTCGCCAACCCGCCCTATATCTCCAGCGCGCGGCTCGACAGCGAAGCCTCACATCTCCTCCTCGACGAGCCCCGCGAAGCATTCGATGGCGGCCCGTACGGATTGTCCATCCACCAACGACTGATTTCCGACGCGCCGGCCTTCCTCACGCCGGGCGGTCGGCTTCTGTTCGAATTCGGCGCCGGCCAGGAACGGCAGGTCGAGCTTCTGTTCGCGCGCGCCCGCAGCTTCGAGGATATTGTTTTCCTGCCCGACGAAGGGGGCCGGCCGCGCGTCGCCGCCGCGACGCTGCGCGGACGTCTGGTGACGCGATGAGCGAGGTCCGCCCGATCGACGCTTCAGACGTCCCGGTCGTCGCATCGCTCTTTCAGCGCATATTCCGCGATCCAAAGCGCGCCGCGCCTCCGTCTCTCGCCGATTATCTACGCGATTTCTATTTCGAGGGGCCCTGGGCGCATCCCGAGATTCGCCCACTCGTCCATGTGGACGACGACGGCCGCGTGAATGGCTTCATTGGCGTGCATACGCTTCCGATGCGATTCGGCGCCCGAGAGCTGACCGCCGCCTTCTGCGGCTCTCTGATGGTGGCCGATCGCTCCGCTGCGCCCTTGGCCGGCGCGCGGCTTTTGAAGCGGTTCGTCGCAGGGCCGCAGGAGGTGTCATTCTCGGAGACGGTGAACGACATATCGCTGAAGATGTGGACGCAGCTCGGCGGCGATTCGCTGCCATCCTACAGCTTGACCTGGCTGCGAGCGCTGCGTCCCGCCGGATTCGCGACCGCGCTCGCGGCGCGGCGCTTTCCGGCGGTCAGGCTTCTCGATCCGATGATGCGGGGGCTGGACGCGCTCTATTGGCGGCGCCGCGGCGTCATCACATCGGAGTGGTCCGGCTTTCACCCGAAGACGCCGCTCGCCGGAGGCTATCGACTGACGGAGATCGACGCCGACGGCTTTGCGCGCGCGCTGCGCCGATCGACCGCGCACTATGAGCTCGCGCCGACGTGGAGCAAGATCATCGTCGACGCGCAATTGCGCGACGCGATGTCGGAGTCCGTTCACGGCGCGCCTGTGCTGGCCGAGGTGACGTCGCGCAGCGGAGAGCCGGCGGGAGCCTTTTTATATTACGTCCGGCCGGACGACATTGCGCGCGTGCTACAGGTGCTGGCGGCTCCGGGCAAGGAAGGAATTGTGCTCGATCATCTCATCGGCGACGCCGCGCGACGGGGAGCGGTGGGAATAGCCGGGCGCAGCCAGCCGGCGCTGATGTCGGCGCTGATCATGCGTCGGGTCGCTTTCATCCCGCATTCGGTCACCGCCGCCTACACCCGCGATCCTGCCGTCGCCGAGGCTCTTTCTACGGGACGCGCCTTCGTCAACGGCTTCGCCGGCGAAAGCTGGTCGCGGCTCGTCAACGGCGTCTTCGTATAGGACCGGGCGCTGTGCAAACCCAGGCCGAGCCCGATTGCCAGCGATCACGCATGTCTTCCTGGCGATCGAGATGTCGACACGGATAGTCCGAGCCTCGGCCATGTTGCGATTGGCCGTCCGCAATGAAATGCAGAGGCGCTCGGCGATTTCCGGATAGCTCATTCCATCCACGCGCTCGAGAAGAAAAATCGTGCGGCGCGAGGGATGAAGCCGGGCGAGCGTGATCTCGACCTGCCCCGATCACACGTATGCGGCAACCCTGAAATTTGAGCTTGCGCTCGGTTATAACTTACGTAATCTACTATATAGATGGATTATGTGGAGTTAAACAGATGTCGGATGGCGCGGCGCGTTGGCAAAAGAGGCTCCTATCATTATCGATTCTGAGCGGGGTCGCATCTGCGACAAGCTCAGGCGCGGCTCGCGCCCAGGACGTCCACGTACAAGACGTGATCGTCAGCGGCAGAGAAGGGAGCGAGCCGGGCGAGCTGTCGAAGCGAAAGGTTCAGGTCCAAGAAATTCCACGCCCCATCGTTGTCATCGATCCGAAGACGGCTCAGCGCGAGCAATTGTACCGCCTCGAGGACTTCGCCCAGAAAATTCCGAACTACAATCCCGGCTCGGGAAATCCGAGAACCGCGCGTCCCGCCATTCGCGGCGTCAGCGCCGGAGCGGGAACCGGCGACGGCGCGGAATTCGACACCGGCTTCATGGTCGACAATGTGTTCCTGAAGCATGTGGGCTTCCAATGGGCCAATTTCATCGACATCGAATCCGCCGAAATCGCCCTCGGGCCGCAGGGAACGGCGGGCGGCAAGAATACGACCGTCGGCAGCTTCGTCGTCCGCACGCAATTGCCGTCCTTCCAACGTAAGACGACCTTCGAGACCCAGTTCAGCAGTTATTCGCATGTGCTCCAGCAGGTGAACAAGACCGGATCGATCATCGACGACAAGCTCGCCTACCGTATCGCCGCCTATTACGATCGTGGCGACGGATGGATCAACGATCAGGTGTCGGGCGCGACCTATCTCGACAATAATCGATGGGGCGCGCGCGGCCAGCTGCTCTATGTCGGAGACGATTTCAGCAACCGCTTGATCTTCAATATTTCTCAGTCCCACGAATATAACAACAATGCGAGCGGCCCTTACGCCGACACCTTCCAGCTATTTTGGAACGGAACGCGTCCCGCCCGCAGCTATGCGCAGAACCTCCAGGCGCGGCTCGGCCGGTCGGCGCTCACCCTCGATCCCTACCGGCCCGCCAACACCGATCAGGGCACGCTCGATCAGCGTCTCCACATCGTCTCGAACGAGCTGAACTACAATATCGGCGAGAATGTCTTCACCTCGATCAGCGCCTATGGAAACTTCCGCCTGCTGCCGCGCAATTCGCAGGGCAATAATCTGACCGAGATCAGCAAGGGCGCCTCGGACACCTATGTCGACCAGTTCTCACAGGAGTTCCGGCTCACCTCGCCGCGCGACCAGCCGCTCGAATGGCAGGTCGGGCTGTTCGGCTTCTACGATTATGTCTGGAACCGCTCCAACACGATCTTCGGCGCCGACGCGGCCCGCTGGTTCAACGATGTCCACCTGCTGCGCGACATGCGCAACAACCGAGACGGCAAGGCGCGCGACCTGCAGATCGCAGCCTACGGCAACGCCACATATCATGTCGACGATCGGCTGAGTCTGACCGTCGGCCTACGCGATAGCTGGGAGGTGCGATCCGGCTCCGACTTCAGCTGGTTCACCGCGGTCCCGGGCAATGGAACGCTCGCGGAGCAGCAGGCGGCCATCGTCGCCGGCGGCGGGCAGCGCATATTCGATACCGGCGGGCGCAAGTCGACGCTCAACGCGCTCACCGGCATCTTCAATCCGCAGTACAAGGTCACAGAGAATGTGACGGTCTATGGCCTGGTCGGCCGTGGTGAGAAGGCCGGGGCCGTCAACACGGCCGCCCAGGCGATCTTCGTCGGCGGCGCGTTCCAGAAGTTCCAGCCGGTCGTCACCGAGCCGGAGACATCCTGGGACTATGAGGCGGGAATCAAGACGGTCTGGGATGACGGCAGGTTCGTTCTCAATGGCAATTTCTATTGGAACGACATCTATAATTTCCAGACGAACTTCGTCGACGCCTCAAACCTGGACGGCAATGGCGTGCCGGTTCGGCAGACCTATCTCGGCGTCGCCCCGCATGCGCGCCTGCGCGGCTTCGAGTTCGACGGCCGCTGGAACGCCTTCGAGGGCTTCTGGCTCAATTACTCGGGCGCGGTCATCGAGGCGCGCTGGATCGATTTCGACGATGCGCCGGTCGACGCCGCCTGGACCTGGACGAGGATCGCGACGACAGGTCCCTTCGCAGGCCTCCGATCGCCGGCGAAGGTCAGCCGCAGCGACACGCGCTTCAACGCCGTGCCGACTTTCCAATTCAACATCGGCGCCAATTATGAGATCAAGCTCGGCCGGCTGTTCGAGGGCGAGGGCAATTGGTGGAACCAGCCGCTCACCGGCTTCGCCTATGTGAACGTCGCTTGGCAGAACAAGACGCAGGCGACCAATCCGGACGCGGTCTTCACCTATTGGCAGCCCGCCTACGCCATCACCAATCTCGGTTTCGGCGTTCGCACCGATGACGAACGGGTGAGCCTCAATGTCTGGGTGAAGAATTTGACCGATCAGCGGCCGATTCTGAACACCGGGGCGACGGCGATCGATCCCGGCACGGCGACGGCGCCGGCGACCTCGAATTTCTACCGCTTTCCGCGCTTGATTGGAGGAACGCTCAGATTCACGATCTGACGGGCTGCGTCGTCGGCAGCCTTCCTGATGACATGAATCTCGTCGCCGAAGATTCTGAAATGGACCCGGATTTTGGATCCTGTCGGCAATACCAAATCTTTCAGAGGCCGAATCGGCTGAAATTTGATTCGACTTGGCGAACTCTGGAGGATTCGTGCGCGCAGGCGATCGCTCATTATTCGCCGCTCGAGAGCATCGATCTTTTCGCCTCGATCGGCTATCAGCGCGCCGAATTCGCCGAGGACCTGCCTCTGCTGCCCGGCGCGTCGGCCGCGACCTATTGGTCGACGCGCGTGAAGGGCCGGCAATTGCCGAACGCGCCCTATTGGATTTCGACGATCGGCGGCGATCTGCGCATAGAGGAATTCATCATCACGCCGATCTATCAGCAGACCTCCGCCAACGGCGTCTACTTCCCCGGCGCGCCGCGCACCGTGCTCGGGAAAGTGGGATTCGAGTTCTAAGTCGGATGTCACGCCGCGCTGCTCGGCGACATTCTGGGCGAGCAAAAATCGCCGAGGATCACAGCCGCTACTTCGATGCGACGCTCGCCCAGCAAGCCCACGCCGGGACATAAGTTTCGCCGATCGCGCGGAGGGAGGGAAGCGTGCGTCAGAATGTCCCTCCGACGGTGACGCGCACGGCCGGCGGCTCGACCGGCTTGAAGTGACGGTCCATGACTCCGACAGAGCAGACGGCGCCAGGAGCGACGCCGCCCGCGCACAGCCCATAGAGGGCGTCGGCCGGCAGCAGAGATCCGTAGGCGTAAGTGATCTGATCCGAGCGCGAGTTCGTGACGTTGAAGGCGTCGGCCTGAATTCGCCAGCCGTTTTCGAACCGATAGCCGATGCGCAGGTTCAAGACGCCCGTCGCCGGCGATTTGAAAGAGCCGTCCTCGGTCAGAGGGCGAACGCCGAGATAGCGGTATTTCAGCGCCGCGAACCAACCGGAGCTTTCGCCGACCTCGAGCCCGAGAGAGGCGATGATGTTCGGCGCATTGGTCAGATAATTGCCGGGCGCGTTGCCGAGAAAGGCTCCGTATCCGAGGGCGCCAGGCGCGACCAGATCGAGCCAGGCGAGCGTTTGCAGTTGGTCGACGCCGCGGAAACGCGCATGCGTCAGCGCGACGTCGCCTTCGAAATGCAACCACGGGACAGGCGCGTAATGGTTGGCGATCTCGAGCCCATACCGACGGCTCGGACGACCGAAGGTCGTGGTTCCGGTGTCGCCGACGAACTGGTTTTCCGAGTCGAAGTCGAGCCACCAAAGGCTGATGGACGAGGCGAGGCCATCGATGATCCGGGTGCGCGCTCCGATTTCCGCGCCTCGCGATTTCACGAGCAGCGGAATGCGCGCGACCTGGGCGAAACCGTCCGTGTCCGAGAGCGCGGTCGTGTCGAAGTTCTGGACCGTTCCTCTCGAGTCGGTGGAATGGAATCCCTCGCCGAAGTTCAGGAAGAACTCGGTCTTATGGAAGGGGCCGAGCACCAGTCCGGCCTTGGGGCTGACGACGGCGGCGCCTTTGGAGCCGCTGTTGAAGGGACCCGACAGAATGCCCACGATGTTACCGGCGCTGTCCGACACGCGAGGCGCGTCGAACAGCGTCTGTAGTGACGTCACGTCGGCATGGACATAATCGACGCGGACGCCGGCCGTCGATCGCAGCCAGGGCGTCCAGAACAGTGTGCTGTCTGTCCAGAAGGCGAAACTGCCTTCATTGACATGATCGTTGCGAATAGCGTCATAGGGTCGCCTTTGCGCGGTCTCCTGCAACCCGAGCCGTATGTCGTCATAGCGTCCCTGAAAACCGACGCGCGTCTCGACTGGAAACTGTGCGATCTCATATGCGACCTTGTGGACTGCATTGACGCCCAAGAGCGAGCGACGGTCGAACTGTCGAAATTGATCGCCTATGTCGGGATGACCGAGGAAATATGTAAAATTGTTGTAGAGATCGAGCGTCGTGCGCACGACATAGGCCTCGACGCGCGACGCGCGATTGCCGTCCGTCTCGCTCCAGCGGGTCGAGAGGCTGAATCGGGTCGTGTCGCCGCCATCGGTCCGATCGACGTCGCCCCATAGCGGAAGGGCGCCGCCGAGAACCGCGCGCTGAGGAATCTGATCGGTGGAATACCAGCGATTGGCGTAGGCCATGCCGGTGATGGAGACGCCATTGTCTTGCGACCCTCGGCTCCAGCGCATGACGCCATTGATCTTTCGCACCTCGTCGGGGCGTGTCCAAGGACCGTCGTAGACGCTCGTCTCCACGGCGGTCAGCAGGTCCGCGCCGTTCACGTCGAAAGATCTGGCGCTCAGCGCGCGTCCATAGCCGAAGCTACCGCCCGTCACGGACCACGACCCCTTGTCGAGCCTGTCGACATATTGCAGATGCAGGGAGCCTGCGGAGGCGAAGTCGCCGTCGTCCGCGAAATAGGGGCCCTTGCTCGCGACGACGGAAGACAAGAGTTCCGGGATCAGGAAATTGGCGTCGGCATAGCCCTGGGCGTGTCCATGCGTTCGCATGTTGAGAGGCATGCCGTCGAGATGGAGAGCCAGATCGGCGCCGTGATCGAGATTGAAGCCGCGCAGAAAATATTGGTTCGCCTTTCCTTCGCCGCTGTGCTGCGAGACGATCAGCCCCGGGACGACCTCCAACGCCTCGCCGGGACGGGTGAACAGCGTGGCGTTGACCTCGGCGCCTGTGAAAGTTCTGACGCTCGCCGCCTCGTCCGAATTTCGGGCCTGGTCGGGCGCCGTCGTGTGCGATGACGGGAGGGCGGCGGACGTCGAGCGCGGAGCGTCCGCCCCGATTTCGATCTCCGGGAGGGCTTCCTGGGCTCGCGCCGAGAGGGGCGACGCGACGGCGAGCAGCGCGATTGCGCAGACACTTTGCGAAAGATAAAAAAGGCGGCGGGAACGAGTGATCGAGCCGTTCTCGGCTCCTCGGGCGAATCTCGGCGGCATAAAGCGGGCTCGCTGCAACGTGGACCGTCACTGCGAAGGTCTGAGCCCGTCCGGCGCACATGCGTCGAGCGACAGCTTTCGGCCGCGCCGGGGCACCCCGCCCGACGCTCTCGCGCGTGACCACGAATGATGGCAGGTCTCCTGGCTCGCGGGTTGAGGCACGAAGACCGCCTTCCCGGGAGCGTGCGCCCCAGTGGCTCAATCGGTCTCGGCTAACCGCTTACAGTTGCGGGGGCAGCCGCGGCATTACGCTCGCAAGAGCGCGCACCGCGTTCCCTTTTGATCCCTAGAGGGAACCATCTCGATCACAAGCATCATATGAGACAGGCATAAAGTCAAGGCTTGTCGATAGCTTCTCGGCAGCACGACGAATCCTTTGACTTCTTTATCTGTTCGATTGACATATTGCTTGAACTCGCGGATCACTTCATGGCCTCGCTGGCTCGCTGTGTCCCGCGCCCTTCGCACGCGTTCTCTAGGTCGTCGGCCGATAGGTTCTTAATGGCCGAAATTTCGCCGATCAAGAACATCGTGCGACAATCACATTGAAATGTTTCCAGCATAGTCAGCTTGCAAAGCTTCCAATCAGATGCCGTCAATGTTGACTGCGTTGATTGCTTTGTCGATGTTTTCGACGAGGCAGGAAACGGATCGTCGCCAATGGCGGACCAACAAACGAGCAGATTCCAAAATCGAATTGTCCTCGGCGCGCAAGCCGAGCGGCTCGCCAATCCGGCGACTCGTGAGGTCGATGTGCGCGATCTCGTGGGAGCGAGCCGAGAAGTGACGCTTCTCCACGCGGGCGCGCGTTACCGCCTGCGCATCACGGCGAATAACAAGCTCATTCTGACGAAGTGAGAATCCGAATACGCGCATGTTGCATGGATTTCGCTGCGCGGCTGGCGAGGCGCCGAAAGGCGAAGGCTGCTCGGCGTTCCGCGTCGAGCAAGACAGCCCCGCGAACTCGCGAAGGCTTCTCGGATGAGCGTCCGATCAGGGAAAGGAGGGGGCGGGAAGCGAGCTCTGACGGAGCCGCTCGCCCCCTGTTTTGCTTCGCCCGTCAGATAAATAGATGGCGTTAGCAAGCAATACTCGATTGTCAATCCATATGACGTTTCCTTGGAGATATTGTAAAATAGTATCATGGAAATGTTTTAAATTGCTCCTGCGCAGATGTTCTTGAATAGCTCGAGCTGAGCCAGTACAAATTCTAGAAACGCGCCTGGGTAGGCGCAGAGAAACAGGCGAGCCAGCCAGGCCGTTTCGGGCCGAGCCAGCCAGCGAGTTCTAAGAAGGCTGGAGGGCTCGAATTTCATGCATCGCTCGTCTTGCACGGCGCCGCGCGGCGTCGCACCATTGTTGTTGCTCGCGGCGGCGTCTGTCGCTCTCCCTTCTCGTGCGCAAGAAGCGCTGCCGACGATCGAGGTCAATGGTTGGCTCGGCGACGAAACCGAAAAGGCGGTGAAGACCTATCCCGGCGCCCGCACCGTGCTCGGAAAGAAGGAATTGCGCCGCAGCGGCGCGCGCAACATCGAGGACGCCCTGCGCCAAGTTCCGGGCGTGCGCGTGCAAGACGAGACCGGCACGGGCCTCCTGCCCAATATCGGCGTGCGCGGCCTCAACCCGGCGCGCAGCGAACGCGCCCAGGTGCTGGTGGACGGAATTCCGCTGGCGCTCGGACCTTACACCGGCACGGGCCTCTCGCTGTTCCCGGTGACGATGGAGACCATCGATCGCATCGATGTGGTGCGCGGCGGCGCCGCAGTCCATTACGGCCCCAACAATGTGGGGGGCGTGATCAATATGATCACCAAGCCCATTCCCGCAAAGCCGACCTTCGTCGCGCGCGAGCGACTGACCATCGGAGGCGACACCGGCAATGTTCTGACCGACTCATATGTGCAAACCGGAGGTTTCGTCACCCCCGAGTTCGGGTGGCAGTTGCAGTTCAACGCCCTCGCCGGCAATTCCTGGCGCGCGCATTCGGCGACAAGGGCCTACAATCTGCTTTTGAACAGCCATTGGCTCGTCAGCGACCGCGACGAGATCAAGGGAAGCCTGCAATACTATAGCGCCAGAGCCGATCTGCCCGGGGCCCTCACGCCGCTCGCCTACCAGCGGGACCGCACTCGGTCGCAGCGTCCCTTCGACGCCTTTGCCGGCGACACCTGGCGCGGCTCGCTGAACTACTCGCATTTCTTCGACGATGGCGAGTTCACTTGGACGAGCTTCGGCCACATCAGCGATCGCGCCTTCACCTTCTCGGAGCCGTTCGATCCCGCCCTCCGGCCGACGACGGTCTCGACCAGCCCACGCGACTTCCATGTTTTCGGCACGGAGCCGCGCTACACGCTGCTGCTCGACACCGGTCCCGTGTCTCACAAGCTCATACTCGGCGGCCGCTACGTGCTCGAGGACGTGGACTTCGTCGTCGACCGGCTCACCTTGAAGACCGGCCGAACCGCGCGCCAGCGCGACTGGCGCTTCGACACCGACGCCTTCGCCGGCTACGCCAGCGATACGCTCGGCTTTTTCGAAGGCCGGCTGAAGATCACGCCGGGCGTGCGCTACGAGCATGTCGGCACGGTCTACCGCGACCGCCTCTCTCTCACAGGACAATCATTTCGCAACGTCGCAACGGAGTGGCTGCCGGGCGTCGACGTGGGCGTCGAGGCGACCGACTGGTTGTTCGCCTTCGCCAACGCCCACCGTTCTCTGCGGCCGCCGCAAGTGGCGCAGGTGACGCGCGGCGGCGTGGTCGGCGCCGAGGTGGCGTGGAACTACGAGGCGGGCGTGCGCCTGACGCCGCTGCCGGAGGTGGAAGCCACCGTCACCGGCTTCCGCATCGATTTCACGAACCAGATCGAGTTCGATCGCACCACCCAGCTCTTCCGCAATCTCGGCGCGACCGAGCACAATGGCGTCGAGCTGGAGGCGGGCTGGCGGCCGGAGCAGCTGCTGCCGGGCGTCTCGTTCAAGGCCGGCTATACCTATGTCGACGCCCGACAGCGCTCGGGCGTTTTCGCCGGCAAGGAAGTTCCCTTCGCGTCGCCGCACCAGATCAGCCTGCGCGGCGGTTATACGATCGACGGCTACGATCTCGGCGTGACCGGCTATTACCAGAGCGCCGCTTTCACCGACGCCGCCAACACGGTGGCAGAGGATGTGACCGGCACGGTCGGAAAAATCCCCGGCTACTGGCTTTGGAACATGCAGCTCACCAAGGAGCTGGAGTTCGCCGAGCCGGGATTGCCGAGCCGCATCGTCATGGCGGCGACAATCAACAACATCTTCGATCAGGACTATTACTTCCGCGGGGTCGACACGAGTCCCGTCGGCCGCGTGCCGGGTCCCGGCCGCTCCTTCCTGATCAGCCTGAAAGCCGAGTTCTGACGGAGGGCCGCAGATGTCCGACCTGATCCTGCTCGCGCACGTCCCGACGGCGTCGGTGAACGAGGGTTTCCTGCCGGCGGCGAAGCGGCTCGGCCTGTCGGTGACGCTGCTCACCGATCATGCCGACGCGCACCGGAAACATTTCGGCCGGCCCGGCCTGCCGGCGTATCCGGACGAAATCTTCGCTTGCGACGTGTTCAACCCGGTCGCCGTCATCGAGAGGATCAGCGATCTCCGCGCCGACGCCGTCTTCTCGAACAGCGACCATTTGCAGACGAGCGCCGCCATCGCCGCACAATATTTCGGGCTGCCCGGGAAAGATTGGCGCGTCGCCTATCGCGCCAAGAACAAGGCGGAAATGCGCCGCTTCGCGGCTGCGCAGGGCGCGCACGCTCTGTGGCACGCGGTTCTCTCAAGCGAGTCGGATGTGAGCGGGGCGACGAATACGCCGTTTCCCTGCGTCGTCAAGCCACGTGAAGGCGTCGGCAGTCAGCTCGTGCGATTGGTCGAGAACGCGCGAGAGCTCGAGGACTACTGCCGCGCCGTGTGGCTCGAGCAGCCGGGACGCGCCTTGCTGATCGAGGAATATGTCAGCGGCGGCCTCCACACGCTGGAGACGCTCGGGGACGGGACCAATATCCGGGCCATCGGCGGTTTTCGCGTGACGCTGGCCGAGCCGCCACACTTTGTCGAGCTCGAAGCCGAGTGGGGCGACTGGCTCACAGCCGAGCAGAACGCGTCCGTGCTCCGCCAGATCGAGGCGTTCGGCGTAGGCTTCGGCTCCTGCCACACGGAATTCGTGCTCACGGAGGCAGGACCACGGCTCATAGAGATCAATTACCGCACTGTGGGCGATCAGCGGGAGTTCCTGCTCGAGGAAGCCTTGGGCTTCCCGCTGTTCGAGACCATTCTGCGGCTGCATCTCGGCGAGCCGCTGCCAAAGCTCGATCTCCCGAGCCGGGCGGCCGCGATGCGCTACGTCGTCGCCGATAGAGCCGGCGAGCTGATCGCCGCGCCCGACGAGTTCGCTGAAACCAAAAACGGCGTTCGATTGAGCTACCGGGCGTTGCGCCGATCCGGCGACAGGGTGTCCGTCACGAACTCCAACAAGGACTACCTCGGCGTCCTGAGCGCCAGCGCGCCGGATTCCGCGAGCCTCGCCGCTGCGATGGCGGCCGCCGGGACGCGGCTCGGCTGGGAGATCCGCTCGTGAACGCCCATGCGCAAACCGGCGGACGCGTCACATCGACAGCGCCGGCCTATCTCTGCCGGCGCGTGCTCGACGCCTTCCTGCGCGAAGACATTCGCTCCTGCGTCAGCCGAGGGCGGGTGTTTTCGGGAAGCGAGACGCCCTTCGCGTCGTCGCTCGCCCCCGATCTTTTGGAAGGGCTTTGGCTTCGAATGGGCGATCTCGGCCTGTGGCTCGCGGTGGAGCCCTGCCAATTCATGCAGGATTGGCGCGTGCGCGCGCTGCCGGCGGTCTGGATCGCGGGGCAGGACGCCGTCGCCTTACATTCCCTTGCCGAAATCCTGGAGCGGTTTCGCGACGGGCTCGATGAGGAAAGCCGAAGCCTCCATGCTGCATTCGCAGAGGAGTGCCTCCTCGCCCAGGAGCATGGCGCCCTTTGCGACGCCGAACGCGCCCGTTCGTTCTCCTCGCCCGTCGAAGCGGCGGCGGACTGGCCCGCGTGGGCGCGCAGCCTGCTGCGGCACGATCGGCTCGCCTCTTTTCACGACCACCCGTTCTATCCGACGGCGCGCGCCAAGCTCGGCTTCTCGGCCGCCGACTTGCGCGCCTACGCGCCGGAATTCCAACCGGTCTTCGCTCTGCGGTGGCTGGCTGTCCCGCGCGCCCTCTACGACGGCGGCGAGCTTCCGGGCGACATTCGCCCGAGCTTCGCCGATGTCGGTCTCGATGAAGAACAGGGTCGGGATCGCGTGCTGCTGCCCGTTCATCCGGCGCTATGGGACAAGGGCCTCGACGTGTTTCTCGCCGAGAGCGGCTTGGCCAGCTCCGTCGTGAAGGCGCCGGCGCCTCGGCTCGAAGTTACGCCGACCCTCTCTGTGCGCACCGTGGCGCCTCTCGCCTGCCCCGCGCAGCATATCAAGCTGCCGCTCGCCATGCGCACCCTCGGCGCGCGCAATCTGCGCACGATCAAGCCCTCGACCATCGCCGACGGCGCCGCGATGCAGAAGATATTGGCCGCGATCGTCGCCGATACGCCGGAACTCGCGTCACGGCTTCTGCTCACGGACGAGGACGTCGGCGCCACGGTCGCCGGCCAGACCTTCCTCGGCTTCATTTTACGGCGCTACCCGAGCTCTCTTCGCGACGAGGAGGTCGCTCCCGTGGCGGCGTTGGCCGCCCCGGCTGCGGATGGGCGGCTCGTCGTCGAGGAGCTGGCCGAACGGTTCTACGGCGGCGATCTTACCGCCCTGTTCGACGACTATCTCGACCTGACCTTGCGCCTGCATCTGACATTGTGGGTTCGTTACGGCGTGGCGCTCGAGTCGAATCAGCAGAATTCGCTCGTCGTGTTCTCGTCCACGGAGCCGCTGCGCCTGCTGCTCAAGGACAACGACGCCGCGCGGGTGCATGGGCGCGCCCTGAGCGCCCGCCGGCCGGACCTCGCTCATCGCATCGACGCCATTCGCGACGCGCGCATCATCGTCGCCGACGAGACGCCGCTCGCGCAGATGTTCATCACCATCACGCTCCAGCTCAACATTGCTGTTCTGGTGGAAGCTCTGGCCGATGTCGGACGCGCCGACCGCGAGGCGCTCTATGAGCGGTTGAGCCGAGCCGTGGCGAAGGTTCTCGACCGGCTCGCCGCCGAAGGCGACGATGTCGCTCTCGCGCGTCGGGCTCTGCTCGAGGCCGACCGCCTGCCGCTGAAGCTCTTGCTCCGCGCCGCCACATTGGAAAGCAAGGCGCAGACGGGATCGACCGACGTGAACAAGTTCTACGGCGCGACGGCGCCGAATTTCTCGAGGCGGCCATGAGCGGCCGCGCCCTGTCGGCCGCAGTGGCCATCGGCCATTTCACCGCCGCTTTCGCCGCGCTCGGCATGCCGCCGTTCTTTCCGCTCATCTTCAGCCGGTCGCTGCACAGCGATGCGAGCTATCTCGCCGGTTTCGCCTATGTTCTGCCGCCCCTCATGACGGCGTTGAGCGGTCCGTGGTGGGGAGCGCTCGCCGATCGCTTCGGCAAGAAAGCGTTGCTCTTGCGCGCGCAGCTCGGGCTATCGGCGAGCTTCCTCCTGGCGGGCTTCGCCGAGAGCGCGCCGATGTTTCTCGCGGCGCTCGCCTTCCAGGGCCTGTTCGGCGGCACATTCGCCGCCTCGAACGCCTATCTCGCCACCGTGCTCCAGGGCCAGGGCCTGGCGCGCACGCTGACGCTCCTGCAGGGCTCGGCGCGAGCTGCGATGGTGATCGCTCCGGCGGCGCTCGGCGCGTTCATGGCGGCCGATTCGCCGATCGAGCTCTATCGCTATCTCGCTCTGCTGCCCTTGGGCGCGGCCCTCGTCGTGGGATGCCTGCCCTCGTCGGAAGCGCCGCCGCCGAAAGCCGCCGAGGACAGGACGATCGACATCGCCCCGGCGCTGCGCCGCCTCGCTGCGCTCCAGTTCGCCTTCGCCTTCGGCACGGTGGTGACCTTCCCCTATTTCGTGCCCTTCGCGCAGGCTCGGCTCGGCGGCGGCTCGCCGGCTCTCGCGGGCGTTCTGTTCGGCCTGCCGCATCTCGTCTACCTCGTGAGCGCCGCCCCGCTCGGCCTTCGTCTCGCGCGCAGGAGCCCGCGGTCGACGCTCGCCGCCGCCTTTCTGCTGTTCGCCGCGAGCCTCGCGGGCCAGGCGTTCTCGGGCGGCCCGACCACGCTTTGCCTTTGGCGAGTGGTCATGGGCCTCGCGATGACGGCCGGATTTATCGGCTTGCATGGCGCCGTCGCCGAAATCGCCGGCGCCGCAAACGCCGGCCGCGTCTTCGGCTGGCTCGACAGCGCCTCGAAATGGGGCGGCGTCGGAGCCGGCGTGGTCGCCGGCTTCGCCGCGGACGCGTTCGGAAACGGCGCTCCCCTGCTCGCCGGGGCGCTCGCCCTCACCCTGTCGGCGGCGGCCGTTCTTTGGGCTGGCTCCGGCGCCGTCCATCGAGACTTCTTTCGCTTGGAGAAATTGCGTCATGATCGTTGACACAGCGCGCGCGAGGTCGCGAGCTCCGACCGTTCACGCGGAAGCGGGTCTGCACGCTCTTCAGACCTTGCTCAACTGCTATTGCCGCGAGCTCGCCTTTCGCGAGGGACATGCGAGCTTCGGCTCGCCCTTCGAACAGAACGACTGGCCTTTGGCTCTGAAAGCGGCGCTCCTCGGCGGACCGGCCCTGCACCTCGTTCTGCCGCACGCGAAGGCGCGCCTCGTCGCCGCCGTCGATCGTCCGCTCCCCCTCGCCCGCTTGCGATTGCGCTCGGCGCTCTTTGTCCGGACCGAAGGACGCGCCTGGGCGCCGCTCGACTGGCGGGAATTCGCCGCTCTGCTGCTGCGCGAGCTGTCCTTGCGTGAAGGCGTCCCGGTCAACGACGAACTCTCGACGCAAATAGGCGACAGCGTCGAGACGGTGGCCGCCATACTGACGCAGAGGAGCCGGCCGCCGGAAGCCGGCGATCCGCTCGCGCTATACGCGGAATCCGAGCAGGCCCTCCTCGTCGGTCACTCCTTCCATCCCGCGCCGAAGAGCAGGCAAGGATTCAGCGAGGAGGATCGCCGCCTCTACTCGCCCGAGCTGCGCGTCCGCTTCCCGTTGCGCTGGTTCGCCGTGCGCCGCGACCGGCTGCTTCAGCGCTCTCTTCTCTCGTCGAGCGCCGACGCCGCCGTGGCCGCTCACGCCCCAGTGGAGGTGGGGCCGGAATGGGCCCTCGTTCCCACGCATCCCTGGCAGGGCCGCCACGCGCTCGGTCAGCCCGCGGTGCGGCGAGCGATCGAGCAAGGCGCGATCCGCGACCTCGGTCCATTGGGGCCGGAATATATCCCGACCTCGTCGCTGCGGACGCTGTTCCATCCGACCAACCCATTCTTCTTCAAGCTGTCGCTGCATGTCCGCATCACCAATTGCCTGCGCAAGAACGCGCATTACGAGCTCGACGGAGCGGTCGAGGTGACTCGCCTCTGGCGCGAGATCCAACCGCGTTTCGCCGAGGCGTTTCCCGATTTGCGCGTGCTGGAGGAGCCGGCCTTCCTCACCGTGGATCTGCCGGAAGCGGCGGCCGACGGGCGCACGGCGGTCAACGAGACCTTCGGCCTCATCTTGAGGGACGGCGTGCAGGGGATCGCGGCCGAGGGCGCGGCTCCGCTCCTGGCGGCCGCGCTGTTCGCCGACATCGACGCGGGGGTCCAACGCGCCTGCGACTTGTGCCGCGACATCGCCCTTCGCGAGCGCATGTCCTATGCGGCGGCGGCCGAGGCATGGTTCGCCGCCTATGTCGAGCGCCTCGCGCCGCCCGTTCTCCACGCCCTCTTCGCGCATGGCGTCGTGTTCGAACCTCATTTGCAGAACACGTTGGTCGCCGTGCGGGACGGCTGGCCGTCGCAGATCGTGTTGCGCGACTTCGAGGGCGTGAAGCTCATCGAGGGTCGCTTCGATCGGGCGGCGATCGCGCATCTTTCTCCGCGCGCCCGCGAGGCTCTTTCATATGACGAGCAACGCGGGTGGAGCCGCGTCGCCTATTGCCTCTTCGTCAACCAGATCGGCGAAGCGGTCGAGTGTCTCGCCGCAGGCGATCACGCGCTCGGGGAACGATTGTGGCGCATTCTGCATCACGAATTGAAACGCTACCAGGCCCATTACGGCTCCGCGGGATCGCGCGAACGCCTCGCGGAATTTCTCGCGGGCGCGCCGCTGCCGGCGAAAACCAACCTCCTCGGCCGCGTCGCCAAGCAGGCCGACCGGCTCTTCGGCTATGCGCCGCTCGCCAATCCTTTCGTTCAGGAGCCGGCGTCATGGATGTGAGCTGGGACCGGCTGAGCGCGGCCGCGCTCGGCGCCAAAGCCGCGGCCGATGGCCCGTGGTGCGGCTATATCTACGATCTCGAGGCGCTGCGCCGGCACGCGCGCCGCCTCGTCGCGAGCCTGCCGCCGAATTGCGAATTATTCTACGCCGTGAAGGCCAATTCGGAAGCCCCCGTTCTGGAAGCTTTGCATCACGTGGTCGCAGGATTCGAGGTCGCGTCCGGCGGCGAGCTCGCCTTTGTGCGCGGGCGCTTCCCCCATGCGCCGCTCGTGTTCGGCGGCCCCGGCAAGACCGACGCCGAGCTCGAGGCGGCGCTCGCCATGGGAGTGGAGCGAGTCCATGTCGAGAGTCGGAGCGAGCTCGAGCGCCTCGCCTATTTCGCTCGTCGGCGCGGCCTCGCGCAGGCGATCCTTCTGCGGATCAACCTGCCCTTGCCCGCGATGCCCGACGCGCCGCTCGCAATGGGAGGGCGCGCCACGCCTTTCGGCATCGACGTTTCGCTCCTGCCGGATTGCCTGGCCTGGCTTCGCGACCGCCCGGAGCTGCGGCTCGCGGGTTTCCACCTTCATCTGATGTCGGGGCAGCTCGAGGCGGCGAAGCGCCTCGAGCTCGTCGAGACCTGCTTGCGCGCCGTGCGGGACTGGCGCGAACGCTACGCTCTCGAGATCGACGATGTGAATCTCGGCGGCGGCATGGGAGTCAACTACCGCGATCCGGCGCGTCAGTTCGACTGGGAAACATTCGCGCGCGGCCTTCGCCGCGTCGTCGAACGCAACCGAATGGAAGACTGGCGCATACGCTTCGAGCCGGGTCGCTATGTCGCGGCGGCCTGCGGCGTCTACGCAATGGAGGTTTTGGACATCAAGCGCACGTTCGGGCGCACATTCGTCGTGGGACGCGGCGGAACCCATCATTTCCGCACTCCCTACGCCCAAGGCCACAGCCATCCCTTTCGCGTGCTGCCGGTGGATGGCTGGGCGCGTCCCTACCCGCGCTTGGAGGCGGCGGCGGAGCCGGTGACAGTGGTCGGCCAACTCTGCACGCCCAAAGACGTTCTGGCGAGCGAGGCGATGGTCGATCGCGTTCGGCTCGGCGACCTTCTGCTGTTCCCTTACGCCGGCGCCTATGCGTGGCACATCTCTCACCATGATTTCCTGCGCCATCCGCATCCCGATCATATTTTTCTCCCGACGCAGGAGGCGCTCGATGTTGCGGCGGAATGAATTCAAATCCGCGCTCGGCGCGGCGGAGCGGCCGCTTTTCGGCCTCATCAATTCGGTGCCGGCGCCGCTGCTCGTCGAAATGCTGGGTTATGCGGGCTACGACTTCGTCGTCATCGATCAGGAGCACGCGGCTCCGAACCCGGAGACGCTCGAGAATCTGATCCGCGCCGCCGAGTGCTCACGGGTGACCCCATTGGTGCGCATGCCTGGCGCGGCCCCGGACGCCATCCTGCGCGCGCTCGACGCCGGCGCGCAGGGCGTGGTCATCCCGCATGTGCGCAATGCCGACGAGGCGCGGACGGCCGTGCGCGCCAGCCGCTACCATCCGTTCGGCGAGCGCGGAATCTCCGGCGGGCGCACGACCGGCTTCGGCAGCTCGGCCCTCCCCGATTACTTCGCGCTCGCCAACGCCGAGATCCTCGTGGCGGTGATGATCGAGGACCGCGAGGGCGTGGGGGCGATCGACGACATCGTCGCGGTCCCCGGCATCGATCTCGTGATCGAGGGAGCGATCGATCTGTCGCAATCTTATGGCGCGCCGGCGCAAGCCCAGCATCCCGACGTCTTGGCCGCCGTGGCTCATGTCGCGGCGCGCTGCCGGGCGGCCGGCGTGCCGTTTTGCGCCGTGCCGCGCGTGGACGGCCAGCTCGAGGCCTGGCTGGAACGGGGTGTTCACACGTTCCTGATCGGCGACGACAGGGGCGTGGCCTTTCGAGCCCTGAAGGCCCACGTCGCAGGATTGCGCCAGCGGGCGGGGACGAGACGCGCATAATGTGTAGCGGGCTGCCTGCGGTCCAGCGCGTGGATCTGGCTCTTCTCGTCGATGGAGACGACGACGGCGTGAGCCGGAGGGTTTAAATCTTCTCCGCGAATTTCAGATCGTTCGAACGCTTGAACGCGCGGATGCGATGCGGCTGGGGCCGATGCTCCTCCCAGAGGCGCCGCACCGTTCCGCAGCGAAATCCCCCCGATCTTCGCCATGGCGCGGCCCGTCCGCTTGCGGGTCTTGTCGCGCAACAGGCCGTCGACGCCTTCTTCGGCATAACGCTGCCGCCAGCGCCAGACCGCCGGACGGCTGAGCCCGGCGCGCCGGGCGACTTGCAGGACAGGTCCCTTGCGGGTGCGGCGCAAACTGCATAACATCGCCAGCGGCGACAGCAATCAACTATTTGATTTTTCAAGGCTTACGCACCCGCCCGTCGCCTCCTGCCCGGCCGTTCGCATCAGAACCGACGACACCATCACGATCCGATTTATTGCGAGAGCTTCGACACGTCCGAACGCAGCACGGAGGCGACATGCAAAATCGACAAATTTTCGGTTTGATCCTGCTCGCCGGCATGATCGGGCTGGGCGCCGTCGTCATCAGCCCGTTCTGGGCGCCGCTCGCCTGGGCCGCCATTCTCGCGCACGCGACCGACGCCGCCTATCGCCGCAGTCTTCGCCTCTGCGGACAGCGGCGCAATCTCGCCGCCGCGATCACGACGATCCTGTTGATCGTCCTCATCGTCGTTCCGGTGTCACTGCTGCTGGTCGATCTGCAGAGCGAACTGGTCGGCGCCTATCGCGACCTCTCGACGAAATACGCCGACGAGCCGCTTGTCCTGCCCGAGACGATCAGGCGCCTGCCGGTGATCGGCGCTCTGCTGAACGACGCATTGAACGACGTCGTGAACAATCCAGAGCTGCGCAAGCAGCAGCTCAACGAATGGCTGGAGCCCTGGATGCGGCAGCTCGCGGGAATCGTCGGCGCGGTCGGCCGCAGCGTCGCGCAATTCGGGGTCACGGCGATCGCATTGTTCTTCTTCTATCGCGACGGCGACCTCATGCTCGAGCAGATCCGCGCCGGAATGCGCAAGGTCGTGGGGGAAACGGCGGATCAATATTTCCGAGCGGTCGAGACGACGTCGAACGCCGTGGTTTCAGGCCTGATCGTCAGCGCGCTGGCGCAAGGGTTCATCGCCGGCCTCGGCTATGCGTTCATCGGCGCCGGGCCGCCCGTTCTGCTCGGCGCGCTGACGGCGCTGACCGCGCTGATCCCCTTCGTCGGAACCGTGGCGATCTGGGGACCGGTCGGCGTCTGGCTGCTTCTCTCCGATCGGATCGGGGCCGGACTGGGATTGCTCGCCTGGGGCGCGCTCATCGTCAATCCGACCGATAATATTCTCAAGCCGCTGCTGATCAGCAGCGCCGCCGATATTCCACTCGTCATCGTCTTTCTCGGCGTGATGGGCGGCCTGCTCACCTTCGGCTTCGTCGGATTGTTTCTCGGCCCGCTCATTCTCGCCGTGCTGCTCGCCGTCTGGCGGGAATGGCTGGAAGCAAAAGCTCCCGAAGCGGAGCGCTGACCCCCGCAGCGGCGCCTCACGCCGCCGCGTCGGAAAGCCCGCCGCGCGCCGAGGCGCTCGTCGAGATCTCGATGTCGATCTCGAGCAGAGACACTTTGTCGCCTTCTCGCAGCTTGATCTCCACTTTCTCCGGGTCGATCTCGATATGTTTGGAGACCGCGGCGAGCACTTCCCTGTGCAAGAGCGCGACGAGATTGGAATTGGAGACCGACGCGCGCTCATGCGCGAGAAGGATTTGCAGGCGCTCGCGGGCGACCGGAGCGGATCCTCGGCGATTGAAGAAATCGAAGAGTTTCATGCCGCCCTCCGACCAAAGAGCCTGACGAGAAGTCCTTTCTTGTCTGACGGGATCTCCATCGGCACCTCCACGCCGCACAGGCGTCGCGCCGCATCGGCGTAAGCGCGCGACGGCGCGCTCACGCCACTGTGAAGCGTGACAGGCGTCCCGACATTCGAGGCGCGCAGAACCTCTTCGCTCTCGGGAATGACGCCGAGCAGCGGGATCGACAGAATTTCCAGCACATCCTCGACGTTCAGCATCTCGCCGCGCGCCGCGCGGCCCGCGTCGTAGCGCGTCAGCAGCAGATGCTTCTCCATGCGTCCGCCATTCTCGGCGATCTCGGTCTTGGCGTCGAGAAGTCCGATGATGCGGTCGGAATCGCGCACGGAAGAGACTTCCGGATTGGCGACGACGACGGCCACATCGGCGAAGCGCATGGCGAGCGTCGCGCCGCGCTCTATGCCGGCCGGGCTGTCGCAGACGATCCAGTCGAAGCGCTCGCGCAATTCGTCGATGACGCGGCGCACGCCGTCTTCGGTCAGAGCGTCCTTGTCCCTGGTCTGGGAGGCCGCGAGCAGATAGAGATTGTCGAGCCGCTTGTCGCGAATGAGCGCCTGATGCAGCTTGGCGTCGCCCTGCGCGACATTGATGAGATCATAGACGACCCGCCGCTCGGCGCCCATGACGAGATCGAGATTGCGCAGACCGACGTCGAAGTCCACGACGGCGACCTTGTGGTTCGACTGAGCGAGCGCCGCGCCGAGCGCCGCGGTCGACGTCGTCTTGCCGACGCCGCCCTTGCCGGAAGTGACGACCAATATTTTGGGCATTTTTTACCGTCCCTCTCAGTCGAGCTTGGTTATTTTGATCGTTTCGTCCTCGAGCCGGGCGTGGACCGCTCGGCCGCGCACCTCGTCTCGAATTTCATCGGCGGTCATGTAGTAACCGCCGACGGCGAGAAGCTCCGCCTCCAGGCGGCGGCAGAAGATGCGTGCGCGCGTTTCGCCATAGGCGCCGGCCATGATGCGCCCGCGCACGGTTCCATAGACATGGACGGAGCCGCCGGCGACGACATCGGCGCCCGAGGAGACCGAGCCGATCACGATCACGTCGCCGTCCGGATGAAAGATCGATTGACCCGAGCGCACCGGCGTTTCCACGACGAGCGGAGAGGCGTTTCTCTCCGGGACCGGATCGACGAGCTGCTCTTCGGCGTTCCCGCCCCCGCCGCCGAGCGTCTGCGCGATCTCCTCGAAAGCCGCCCGCTCGCCCGGCGTCAGTGGCGCGACCTCCTCGTCGCCCGCGGCGACAATATCGGGGGAGATGGAGCGGCCATTGGTGAGAATCGGCGGCAGCTCGTCGCAAGCCCAGGAGGGTTCGACGCCGGTCAATCCCATGATGCGGACGCCGCGCCCGGAAAGCTGATCGACGAGCTCCGCCACACTGTCGCGATCGAGGCCGAGCTTGGCGACGTCGATGACGATCGCCTTACGCGAGAAGAATGCGGGAGAGCGTTCGAGGCAGGCGTCGATCCGCTCGAACCATCCGGCGATCGGCGCCTCCGGCTCGAGCGCCAGCACCGGAAAGGATCGGCCGCGAAAACGAATGTGAGTGGAAGTGTGTGTCAACGTCGGACTCGCTCGAGATGCGGCCTCATTTCACGTCGACATGGTTAACAATGCGTTAAATTACTTAAAGGTAAATGCGGCGCCTTCGGCTTCGAGAAAGTTTGCATGGGCGCCCGGCGCCGACACGAATGCGAGCGCGTAAGTCGGGTCGGGCCGCCTCACTCCCGCGCGGTCTCGATCTCGTCGAGGAGAAAAACCATCCCGACGGAAAAAAGCGCTTGTCCGCGCTACGCCCTCGAGGATATATCTATTTTACTAGTTTATTACTAGATTTATGGAGATCAGCCGATGCGCAAAGTCGCCCGCACCTCCCTCGCCCTCGTTGCGAGCGTTTTCGCTTTCGCGGCGGTTGCGCAACAGCGCCCCGACTTCGGCAAGGTCGAGATCAAGACGACCCGGCTCGCCGATGATTTCTATGTTCTCGAGGGCCAAGGCGGCGCGATCAGCGTGCTGACCGGCCCCGAAGGCGTGCTGCTCGTCGATTCCCAATTCGCCCCCCTCACCGACAAGGTCGTCGAAGCGATCAAGAGGGTTTCGGACAAGCCGATCCGCTTCCTCGTCGACACCCATGTGCATGGCGACCATGTCGGCGGCAATGAGAATTTCGCCAAGCTCGGCGCGCTCGTCTTCGCCCGCGACCAGCTGCGCGCGCGTCTCCAAAATCCGAACCCGGCCCCGGACGGAACGCCGGGCAAGCCCGCCGCCGCCCAGGCTCTGCCGGTGGTGACCTATGACAATCAAGTCACCATCCATCTCAATGGCGAGCATGTGCGCCTGATCCCGATCCGCAACGCCCATACCGACGGCGACACGCTCGTCTATTTTCCCGAGCACGACATTCTCGCGGTCGGCGATTATTTCCGCAGCACGGGCTATCCGGTCGTCGATCTCGACAATGGCGGCACGCTCGCCGGAATCATCGACGGTCTCGGCGCCACGATCGGCCGCGCGGGCCCCAACACCAAGGTGGTCCCCGGCCATGGAGCGATCGTCGACCGCAACGCGCTCATCGCCCAGCGCGATCTGATCGTCGCCGTGCGCGACAAGGTGGCGGGGCTCATCGACCAGGGCAAGACGCTCGAAGAGACGATCGCCGCCAAGCCGACCGCGGAATTCGACTCCAAAGCGCCGAACGCGGAACAGACCTCCGAACGCTTCGTCAAATGGCTCTACGCCGAGGTCAAGGCGGCCAAGACCAAGACGGCCGCGCGCTGACGGTCGAGAGCAATGAAGCGTCGACAGCGGGCGGATCGGCCCAATGAAGAAGAGGCGGCTGGCGCCGGCCTCCTCCACCGAAGAGCGTTCATCGCCGGCGCCGGGGCGCTGGCCGGCGCCGCGACGAGCGGATCGGCCTTCGCCGAGTCGCTGGCCGTCGAGCCCTGGATGACGGGGCCGGGGTCGCCATTCACCGCCTATGGCCAACCCTCGCGCTTCGAGGCCTCCGTGGCGCGCGCCTACGCCAGTCCGCCGAACGCGCCCGGCGCCGGCGCGGCGCGCACGCCTCTGCATCGCCTTCACGGCGTGATCACGCCGAACGGTCTGCATTTCGAGCGCAGCCACAGCGGCGTGCCCGACATCGATCCGGACAAGCATCGTCTGCTGATCCATGGGCTCGTCGCGCGTCCGCTCGTCTTCTCGTTGGAGAGCCTCGCGCGCTATCCGATGGAGTCGCGCATCGCTTTCATCGAATGCGGAGGCAATAGCGCGGCGCTCAATCAGCCTGAACCCGTCAAGGCGAATGTGCAGACGCTGCACGGCCTCCTCTCCTGCGCCGAATGGACCGGCGTGCGCCTGTCGACGCTTCTCGACGAGGTCGGCGTCGATTCCGCAGCGCGCTTCGTACTCGCCGAAGGCGGCGATGCGGCCAGCATGAGCCGCAGCGTTCCGCTCGCCAAGGCGATGGACGACGCGCTGATCGCTCTCTACCAGAATGGCGAGCGCATTCGCCCCTCCAACGGCTATCCTATGCGGCTGCTGCTGCCGGGATATGAGGGCAATATGCAGGTCAAATGGCTGCGTCGGCTGAAGCTCGTCGCCGCGCCGGCGATGACCAAGGACGAGACGTCGAAATATACGCTGCTGCAACCGGACGGAACCGCGTTGCAATTCGTCTTTCCGATGGAGGCGAAATCCGCCATCACCCAGCCCTCTCCCGATGCGGCGCCGCGAGAATTGGGCCTCTATGAAATTTCCGGCCTCGCCTGGTCCGGCGCGGGCCGCATCGTCAAGGTCGAAGTCTCCGCCGACGGCGGGCGCAGCTGGGCGGAAGCGCATTTGCAGGAGCCTGTGCTCTCCAAGGCTCTGACGCGCTTCCGTCTCCCCTGGCGCTGGAGCGGCGGCCCCGCCGTGCTGCAGAGCCGGGCCACAGACGAGACCGGCAATGTGCAGCCGACGCGCGACTCGCTGCTCGCGCGGCGCGGCCCCCGCGCGCTCTATCATTTCAACGCGATCACGAGTTGGGGCGTCGCGCCCGGCGGCGAGGTTTCGCATGTCTATGCGTGAGGCGATCGCCGCGGCGCTGCTGGTCGCTCTCGCGGGCGCGCAAGCGCGCGCCGAGGGGCCGGCCCTCGGACGCGCGGCGAGCGCCGGCGAGATCGCCCTCTTCGACATCAGCGTCGGCCCGGACGGCGTCGGCCTGCCGCCCGGCGCCGGCGCGGCGCGCCAAGGCAGGCTCGTTTATGAAGCCCGCTGCATCGGATGCCATGGCGAGAAGGGCGAAGGCAAGCCCAATGATCGCCTCGTTGGCGGCTTCGGCACGCTGAAGGGCGGGCAGGCGGCGGTGAAGACCATCGGCAGCTATTGGCCCTACGCCACCACCGTGTTCGACTATGTGCGGCGGGCCATGCCCTTCGACGCGCCCAAATCGCTGACCGATGAGGAGGTCTACGCCGTGACCGCCTATCTTCTGCATCTCAACGGGATCGTCGGCGAAGACGTCGTCGTGAATGCGCAGACTCTGCCGAAGATCGAAATGCCGAACCGCGGCGGCTTCACGCTCTACACGCCCGGAAAGTGAGCGACGGCGGCGATTGTGGTCTACAGAGTCGCCGCATTTCGGCGCTCCCCGGCAGTTTCGATGGACATGCGAATGGCTTCGGAAGACGCGCCTCTTCGCCAAGCGCGCCGCGTGCTACGGCCTCGCGCGAATAAGGGCCCCGGATCGAGTGGTTCGGCCCTCCGACAGGAAGAGCAAAATCCATGTATCGCTCGATCGCCCTCGCTCTGCTTTTCTGCCTCTCCTGCGGCGTCGCCATGGCGCGCGCGCCGCTCGTGCTGTTCACGGATTTCGGGACGGCGGACGGCGCCGTCGCGGCGATGAAGGGGGTCGCCTATTCCATCTTGCAGGATCTGCTGGTCGCCGACCTCAGCCATGACGACCCGGGAAGCATTTTCGCCGGCGCCTATCGTCTCTATCAGGCCGAGCCCTATTGGCCGAAAGGATCGGTGTTCGTCGCCGTCGTCGATCCGGGAGTCGGAACGGGGAGGCTCGCCATCGCGCTGGAGACGCTGAGCGGGCGCTTTTTTTTCGCGCCCAATAATGGGCTGCTCACATTCGTCGCCGAGCGCGAGGGCGTGAAGGAGCTGCGCGAGATCGACGAGAGCGTGAACCGCAGGCCCGGCTCCGAAGAGTCGCACACTTTTCACGGCCGCGACATTTTCGTCTACGCCGGCGCGCGACTGGCCGCGGGCGTTCAATCCTTCGAGCAGATCGGACGCAAGCTGTCGCCGGAGGCGCTGATCGCCATTCCCTATCGCGCCGCCGAACGCCGAGGCGATGCGGTCGTCGGCGTTATTCCCGTGCTCGACGCGCATTTCGGGAATGTCTGGTCGAACATTCCGAAAGCCCTGTTCGATGAATTGAAGGTCGCGCTCGGCGACAATGTCCGAGTGCGAATCCGTCATGGCGATCGGCTCGTCGCCGATCTCGTCGCGCCCTATCGGCGCACTTTCGGCGATGCGCCACAGGGGCGGCCGCTCGTCTATGTCAACAGCCTCTTCGACATGGCCGTCGCGCTCAATCTCGCGGATTTCGCCAAGAGCTATGGCGTCGAATCCGGCCCCGACTGGACGATCGACCTCGCGCGCGAACCCTAGGAGCGCATTCGGACAAATCATGTCCGAATGCGCTCGATGGGAACTGACAGCGCCACAAAAGAAACGCCGGACGCATGTCGGCGTCCGGCGCTGTGACGTTTCGAGACGCCCGACCAGGAGACGGTCGGGCGCCTTATCGCTTTCGATCGCCAATCGCCATCAAGCGAGGAGGTCGCCGACGACCTTTCCATAGACGACCGTCGGGCGCTCGGCGCGACCGGCGCGCAGATAGACCGTCTTCAAATGATCGAGGCCGAGCAACTGAAGCACGGTCGCATGGAGATCATAAGTGTCGACCGGATTCTCGACCGTCTTGAGGCCGATCTCGTCGGTGGCGCCATAGGTGAGGCCGTGCTTGAGCCCCCCGCCCGCGAGCCATTGCGTATAGCCCCAGGGATTATGGTCGCGGCCATCGCCGCTCTGGCCGTAGGAAGTGCGGCCGAACTCCGACGTCCACACGACGAGCGTCTCATCCAGCAACCCACGCGCCGCGAGATCGGCGAGGAGACCCGCGATCGGCTTGTCGACCGCGCGCGTATTGGCGGCATGATTCTCCTCGAGCTTGCGATGCGCGTCCCAATTCTTGTTGTCCTCATTGATGCTGTCGACGGGACCGGAGACGACTTGAATGAAGCGCACGCCGCGTTCGACCAGACGACGCGCGCGCAGCAGCGCCGTGCCGTAGTCCTTGGTGGCGTCATTGTCGAGGCCGTAGAGCGCCTTGGTGGCCGCGGTTTCCTTGCCGAGATCGACCGCCTCCGGCGCCGATGTCTCCATGCGATAGGCGAGCTCATAGGAGCGTGTGCGCGCCTGAAGCTCGGTGTCTGCGGGAAGCTCGGAGGATTTGTGCTCGTTGAGCTTGCGCAGCAGATCGAGATTGTCGCGCTGCTGGGCGGCCGCGACGAGCTCCGGCTTGTCGAGATTGAGAATAGGCGAAGCGCCGGGACGGAAGGCCGTGCCCTGAAAGACCGCCGGCAGGAAGCCGGAGCTCCAATTCACCGAGCCGCCGCGCGGCTCCCGCTTGCCGCTATAGAGCACGACGTAAGGCGGCAGATCCGGATTGGCCGAGCCGAGCGCATAAGTGATCCAGGCGCCGAGCGACGGACGGCCGGGAGTCACATCGCCGGTGTTGAGCTTGAGGATCGAAATGTCATGCGTCGCGCCGACCGTGACGCTCGATTTGATGAAAGTGATCTTGTCGCCGTGCTCGGCGAGATTGGGCAGAAGGTCGGAGAACCAGGCGCCGCTCTGACCATGTTGCTTCCACGTTCGCTTGGATGCGAAGAGCTTGCCGGCGCCGCCGGAGGTCGTGACCTGGAGACCTTTGAGGAAGGACTCCGGAACCTCCTGACCGGCGAGGCGGACGAGCACGGGCTTGTAATCATAGAGGTCGAGCGTGCTCGGCGCTCCGTCCATATGCAGCCAGATGACCGATTTCACCTTGGCCGCGAAATGCGGCTCCTTCTTGGCGAGCGGATCGACGAAGGTCGCCGCGGCTTGCGCGAGCGGAACCGAAAATACGCCGCCGCCGGGCATGAAGCCATTCAGCGCCAATCCGCCGAAGCCATATCCGGCGTTGACCAGCCATTCTCGACGCGTCTTGCTCATGATGACAGTCCTTTCCTCGCAAAAGTCACGATTTTTTTAGAAGCGGTAGATGAACTCGTTGGAATTGGCGACCGTATGGACGAGATCGACGAAGGCCGAAGCGCGAATAGGATCGGTCGTCTCGACATCCCTGCCGATCGGAACGGCGATCGAGAACTTCCCGTCCGACGCTCTGCTCGCAATCAGCTTCTCATGCTCGTCGAGGAAGTCTTTCAGGATCGATCTCTCATAGGCGTCGGGATCGCGGGCGAACAAAATCTGATAGAGCCGATCGATGCGCGCGCCCTCGTCCGCTCCGGCTTCGCGGATCACGCGGCCGGCGAGCGTCTGAGACCATTGGAACACGAGGTCATTGTTGACGAGAGTGAGCGCCTGCAGCGGCGTGGTGGTGACGTCGCGCTTGCTGTGCGCCTGTTGCGTGTTGTTGAGGTCGAAGGTCTCGAGCAGCGGATAGGGAACGCTGCGCCGCGCGAAGATATAGAGGCTGCGCCGATTGATCTCATGCGGATCGCTCGACGCCTCCCAGGCCGGGCCGACATTGAGATTGGCGGGCAGCGGCGGAAACACGGCGGGGCCGCCGATCGCCGATTCGAGACGTCCCGAGGCGAGCAGGAAGGAATCGCGAATCTGCTCCGCGTCGAGGCGCTTGCGCGGAAAGACGGCGAGCAGCTTGTTCTCCGGATCGGCGGCCGCGACATCCTCGCGATGCGCCGACGATTGCCGATAGACGCTCGACAAGAGAATCTGGCGATGCAGCTTCTTTATGCTCCAGCCGCCATGCACGAAATAATCGGCGAGATAGTCGAGCAGCTCTGGATTGGTCGGCTTGTCGCCGGCCTTGCCGAAATCGCTGACGGTGCCGACGATCCCCTTGCCGAAATATTCGTTCCACACGCGATTCACGAAGACGCGCGCCGTCAGAGGATTGGTCGGGCCGACGAGCCAATTCGCGAGCGCGGCGCGCCGGCCGGACGAGGTGGCGGTCGGCGCGATGGCCGGCGTCTCGCTATTCGCGAAAGCCTCCGGGAAGGCCGGCTGCACTTCATCGAGCGGACGTTCGCGATTTCCGCCGAACAAGACATAGGTCGGCGGAGAGTCCGAATGTCCGAGCTCGGTCGCCGCGGTGAATGTGTTCGCCCCGCGCGCCGGCTTCAGCTTCTCGAATTTCTTCAATTCATCCGTCAGCTTCCGATATTCGTTCCATCTCGCGACAACTTCCGGCGAGTGGTCCGGGTTCTGCGTGTCATTTGCGACCTCGCGCAGATAATTCGCCAGAGCCTGTTGGTCGGCGACCGTGTCGACGCGATAATTCACCCATCGGTCGAGCGCATTCCACTCGCTCTTCGGCTTGAAGATCGACGCGCGACCATCTGGATTGTAGCGCTCTTTGTAAAAAGAGGTGGCTTTCTCCCGGATCTGCTCGATGATCGCCTTCTGCTTGTCGAGAATATCCTTCGCCGCCGTCTCGTATTTGGCGAGCGCCTTCTCGTATTGGAGCTCCTGCTCGCCTTTGGCGGAAGGAATTTTCTCATCGAAGGCGGTATTGGCGAAAAAGGCCTGGAAAGAGAAATAGTCCTTCTGGGTGATCTTGTCCGACTTGTGATTGTGGCAGCGAGCGCAGCCGATCGTCGCGCCGAGAATCGCCGTGCCGATCGTATCGGCGATATCCGTCGTGATCTGATATTTTCTGCCGAGGAGGTCGCGGGCGTTGGGATTATCCGTATAGCTCGCGAGGAAGCCGGTCGCGACCAGCGCCTTCTGATCGCCGGGCGCGATCTCGTCGGCGGCGATCTGCTCCTGGATGAAGCGCGAATAGGGCTTGTCCTGGTTGAAGGCGTCGACGACATAGTCGCGATAGCGGAAGAAATTGGGCCGCGTCACATCGCCCTGGAAGCCCGCGCTGTCCGCATAGCGCGCGAGATCGAGCCAGCGGCGCGCCTGCCGCTCGCCGTAACGGGGCGAAGCGAGCAGCCTGTCGACGAGCTTCTCATAGGCGTCCGGCGCGGCGTCGTTCACGAAAGCCGCGACATCCTCGGGTTCGGGTATGAGGCCCCAAACGTCCAATGTCGCGCGGCGAATGAAGGCGGCGCGATCGGCGTCCGGCGAGGGAGCGAGCTTGGCGGCTTCAATCTTCGCCAGAATGAATGCGTCGATCGGCGAACGCGCCCATAATTTATGCGCGACCTCCGGGATCTCCGGGCGGCGCACAGGCTGATAGGCCCAGTGCGGGCGCGAACTGCTGGAAGATCGCGCGGGCGACTCCGTCGGCTTGACGTCTTCCGCGACGGCGATGGCGTGCCAGGAGGCGCCGAGCGACAGCGCCAAGATCACTCGTTTCAAAGACTTTTTCATCAAGACGTCCCCAGCGGTAGAGAACGGGCGCCGATTTGGCCTTGGACCAATGATGGCCGCGCCGGCTCCGACCTATTAATTTCCTACTATATAACTATGATTATAGCAAGTCCGCTTTCGCTGCCCCGAGCCGCGTTCATGCGCGACGCGGTTTTCGATCTTCAGAAAAAAGATCGGCATAAAGCCAATATAAAGGCCATTTTTGGAGAATCTGCCGACGATGCCCGCTTGCCGACGCGGCGATGGAATGCGCGGGACAGTTGCTTGCTTAGTCGCGTTATATCAATGTTATCGACCTATAAAATCGATTTTTGTGTCGATCGCGGCAGTTCCGCTTCTCATCGCCCAAGGAGCATAGGCTCGAATGGATCCCGGCTGTTACGCCTTCGACGAGAAATTCTGGTCTGTTGGCGCAATGATTTCGGCTCGGACGCTGCGCGCTGGCGCCGCCGGCGTCGATGTTCTCGAAGCGGCCTTCGTTTGAGCCGCGGCGCCCCTGGCGCTTCAGGTAAGATCGTATTCGTAGCGCGCGTAGCCCGCCTCCTCGCGCGTCGTGGCGCGCAGGCCGGAGGCCTCGGCAAGACGGCGGGTGGCCGCCGGCGCAGCATCGAAGGCGACAGTCACGCGCCGGCCGAGCGGGGCGAAGGACCAAGGCCTCGCATCGGGGATGGCGCCGCCCCGGCGCAGGAAGCGCTCGATGGCGTCGCGATTGGAGTCCGGCGCGCGCAGCACGATATTTCGTCCATCGAGACCGGGAAATTTTCCGCCGCCGTCGGCGCGGTAATTGTTCGTCACGACGATGAACTCCTGCGCAGGGTCGATCGCGCGGCCGTCGTGACGCAGATCGACGATGCGCGCGGCGTCGGAGGACAGGAGACTGCCGTTCGAATCGTAGCGCGCCGGCGCCGAGACGTCGATGCGGTAATCGAGGCCGGCGATGACGTCGAAATGATAGGAAGGCGTGCGGCGATCGATCAGAAGCTGCGGTCCCGCCGCATCGCGATCGACGCGCAGGAATACACGCGCCGCGCATTCCAGCCATTCACGCAGCTGCGCGCCGGTCACGCGCACGGCGACGAGCGTGTTGGGATAGGGGTAGATGTCGGCGACATGACGCAGCGCCACGGCGCCGGCGTCGAGATCGATATAGGCGTCGGGCGTGTAGCCCGCGCGAAACGGCGCGACGGCGGACAGCAGCGGAAGCTTCGCATGTGGCGTGCCTTCGAGCAGCGGGCGCGCATAGGCGATCTGCGCCGCATTGACGAGCGCGCCGACTGGATCGATCCCGATCCAGACGAAATAGGAAAAGAGCGGCCTCGCGATCTCGCCGATCGGCTCGTCGACCCAGCGTCGCGTCGCTTCGTGCTCCGGCGCGACGATTGTCGCGAAGGTGGGATCGGCGTCGGCGAGCGCGACGATTTTTCCGGCCTCCCGCTTGTAGATCGGCCGCGCTTCCGTCTCGAATCGGTCGATGGTCCAACGGTCCCCGTCCCGCGCCAGCGTGAGATCGACGACGCCGAGATGGCTGCCCCAGAACCCCGGCATCACCGCCGGAATCCCCGCGAGCGTCCCGCGCTCGGCGTCGACGCCCTCGACGCCGGCGTAATCGGGTCCGGGAAAAACGCGATGGGCGTGCCCCATCATGATCGCGTCGACGCCGGGAATGGCGGCGATCTGAAGACAGGCGTTCTCGGCGCCGGCCGCGGCGCGGGCGTCGATCCCGGAATGGCAGAGCGCGACCAGAACATCGCATTGCGCGCGCAGAATGGGCACATATCGACGCGCCGCGGCGACCATGTCGCCACAGCGCAGGCGGCCATCGAGATGGGCTTTGTCCCAGATCATGATCTGCGGCGGCGCGAAGCCGATGACGCCGATCCGCAGCTTGCGCGAAACGCCGCCGTCATCCAGGAACTCCCGCGTGAGAACATGGAAGGGCGGCAGAAAGGCCGCGCCGTCGGCGCGTTCGATATTGGCGCCGACATAAGGGAAGGCGGCGCCTGCGAGCGCGCGCTCCAGGAACGCCAATCCGAAGTTGAATTCGTGATTGCCCGGCGTCGCCGCGTCATAGCCCATGCGATTCATCGCACGGAACATCGGATGCGACGCCCCCGGGGCGAGCCCGCCGTCGCGCGCCACATAATCGCCGAGCGGGCTGCCCTGAAGAAGATCGCCATTGTCGAAGAGCAACGCATTTTGCGCTTGCGTGCGCGCCGTCGCGACGAGGCTCGCGATTCTGTTCAGCCCGACGGTCGGGTCGGGACGCGCGTGATAATAGTCCCAGTCCAGCACGAACATGTGCAGGTCTGAGGTCTCCAGCAGGCGCAGATCGACGCGCGGCGCGGCGCGCGCAATGGTCGGAAAGCCCGCGGCGAGCGCGGCGCCGCCGACGAGTAGCTCGCGTCGCGTGATCGACATAGGCCGTTCCCCCCCTCTCGTGCTTTCTCTCTCGGGCTTCGGCGGTCCTATTCGGCCGCGGCCGGCAGCCGGTCGCGCGTCGCGGCGAGCAACACGCTCTTGAAGCCGTCGATGATGACGTCCGCTTGGCGATGCAGAAGATTATGCGCGATGAGTCCGACCAGCGCCGTGCCGATGCCGACCGCCGTGGCGACGAGCGCGGCGGCGATGCCGCGGCTCACCGCCGCCGGATCGGAAACGCCGCCCGACGACAGAGCGTTGAACGTGTCCATGATGCCGAGGATGGTGCCGAGCAGGCCGAGCAGCGGCGCCGCGGTGACGATGGTGTCGAGAATCCACAGGCGCGCGCTGACCTTGGCGTCGACGCGGATGAACAGCGCCGAGGAGAGATCCTCGACGCGGGCGCGCGTGCAGCCGGGCTCGTTCTGCGCGGCGACATATTCGGCGAAGCTGCGGCTCAGCTCGTCGGCGCCGAAAGGCTTCGGCGTCGTCGAGGTTCCGAGCGCATGGGCTTCGATCGCGGCGCTGATCCTGCGAGAGCGCAACGTCAGCAAAGCGTAATAGACGAGCCGCTCGATGAGCACGAAGGCGAGCAGAACGAGACATGCATAGAGTATGTCGATGCAGATCTCGTGAAAGAAAGCGTGATCGATCGGCATGGTCAGAACCCCATGGAGAAGGTCGCTGTCGCCGAGAAGCCCTGGCCGACGTAATAGGTGGGCGCGCTGGTCGGTATGACTCTGCCGTAGCGGCCGATCGTCGGCAGGGCATTGGCCTGGACGCCGTTAATGCCCGAAAGCGAATGGGTGCTGGTGATATTGTAGAAATTCACGCGCAGCTCCGGACGCTTGCCGAATGCGATGTCGTCGAAGCGATAGCCGATCGCCGCGTCGAGCCGGCCATAGGCCGGGATCGACTCGTCATTGGTGAGCGTCGAATATTGCCTGCTGATGACCTTGAAGCCGAAATTGCCGAACAGATGATCGTCGTCATAGTCGAGGCCCAAGGCGCCCGTCCATTGCGGCGCGCGCGGCAGGTGCTTGCCCTTCGTCGGAAGAATGTCCGCGACCGAGGGAACGCCCGCGCCGACCGGCGCCGCCGCCGTCGTGGACAGGTCGTCGAGCAGGCGCGTCTGCAGATAATTGGCCGACACATAGGGACGGAAATTATAGATGCGCCGCGTTCCCGCCTCGAAGGAGACGCCCCAGAGCTCGACCGCGCCGGAGTTGATCGTCGTCGATTGCGACGCGGTGGAGCCGGGGAAGATCGCGAAGGTCGAGACCTGGCGGTTGACGTAACGCGCGCCATAGAGCGCGAGCGCCGTGGCGAAATCCTTGCCCTGGTAGCGATGGCCGACCTCGACCGTGACGCTCTGCTCGGGCGCGAGCCGATTGAAGGGCGTGATGCGGCCGTTGGAGTTCGAGGCGAAGTCGGCCAGCGCGAAATTGGACGTCGCTTTGAACGATGTGCCGACCGAGGCGTAGATCTGATGATCGTCGAAGAAGCGATAGCGGAAGCCGGCCTGCGGCAGAGCGACGAGATCGCTCTGCGTGACGAGCGGCGTGACGCCGGGCAGGAAATTATAGACGGAGCGATGGATCGAGGCGATTTTCACGCCCGATTCGATCGAGAGCTTGTCGTCGAGCAGCGACCAATTATCGCCGACGAAGCCCATATTGGTGACGGTCTGCGTGAGCTGGTCGCGACGCTGCAGCGTTCCGACGCCGGGCAGCGAGATCGCGCCGGAATCGAGATAGGGATCGACGACGCCGCCGCTCGCATTGAGAAACGCATAGGGCGCGGTCTGACGGTGGTCGGCGTATTCGAACCAGTAGCCCAATTGCAGCTTGTGATTTTCGAATTCGAAAGTGAGCTTGTTGATGAGGCCGGGCCGCAGCGTCTCGGTGACGGAAGGGTTGTAGAGGAGGCCGCGATCATTGGCGATCACCGCGCCATTGCCATTGTAATCCGCCGCGCCGACGTTGAAGCGACCATAGAAGAAGTTATTCTCCGTCGCGCTGGCCGTGCCGCCGCCATTGCCATAGCCGTACCAGAAATAGGGGATGGCGTCATAAGTGATGTTGCTGTCGATGGCGAAGGTCGACGGCGCGCTGACGATGAGGTTCTTGAACGGATTGATGCGCAGCTTGTAATAGAGGCCCGCTTGATTGGCGGTGCGGTTCCAGCTCGCCGGCGGCGAGGCCGCGGGGGGAGCAAAGAAGCTCAGGGGAAGCGCGGAATTGAAGCCCGCGGATTTCTCGCCCAGCACATTGTAGGAGCCGAGCGTCGGGTTCTGATAGAAATTGTTCAGCGCGTCATTGTAGATCACCGACAGGCTGACGCGATTGCCTTGGCCCGGCTCCCATACGCCTTTGAACTCGACATTGTGCCGGTTGTTCGCGCCGGGGCCGACCCAGTGATTCTCGCTGTAATGCGAATAGGACAGATAGGAACGGAAATCGCCGATCTGGCCGGTCTCGACACGCGCGAACTCTCTGCCGAGATTATGCATGCCGTAGGAGAAATCGACGAAGCCGCTGCGGCGCTTCGAGGGGTCGCGCATATAGATGTTGATGACGCCGCCCGAGGCGCCGATATGGGGGCTGTCGAGATCGGGCGAACCTTGCGCGATGGAGATCTGCTCTATGTTCTCGCTGTCGAGATATTCCTGCGGGAACAGCGCGTAATTGCCGGAGTCGTTGACCGGCATGCCTTCGATGGTGAGGCCGATCTGATCGCTGTTGAAGCCGCGTATGGTGATGTTGCCGCCATTGAGGCCGGAATTGTCCGGGCTCGCTACGTTGACGCCCGGCAGCATGTTGATGAGCTGATAGGGGTTGGCGGTCGGCGACATTTTCGCGATGGCGTCGCGCGTCACCGTGGAGCGCGATTTGACCGCCTCCTCCTCGATCATGAAACCGCCGCCGAGATCATTGCGCGTGACGCCGTCCGGCGCCGGCTCCGCGGCGCCATTGCCGTAAATGTCCACGCGGCCGAAATCCGTCGGCGCTGCGGTGAGGCCGCTCTGCGAGCGGCTGTCATGCGCGGGCTTTTGTGGCGGCGGCGCCGATTGCGCGACGGCGAGAGTCGGCGTCGAGGCGCCGGCGAGCAGGGCGAGCGTAAGGACACGGAACTTCATCGGAAGACCTCTGTTGCGACTATCTCGGGTGGAAGACGACGACGCCGCTGAGCGCGCCCCCGCCCGCGGCGGAAGCGCAGGCGATGGCGCGCGAACGCGCCGCGGCGTCGAGGATGGCGGAACCTGAACTGCGGGTGACGGAGGCCGCGCCGCCCGAGACCGCTATGCCGACGGAGCCCGACGGCTTCTGCAGCCGCGCGTCCTTGGACGTCGGATAGGGCGCTCCGGCGAGACAGGCGCGAAAGGCGGAGACATTGCCGGAAGCGCGGGACGCTCGCTCGGCCGCGGCGGCTTCGCCCCGCCGCGCGGCGGCCGGCTTCTCGCGCGCTTCTCGTTTCGAGTCGGCCTTGGAGTAGTCGCTGCGCTCCCTGCGCGGACGTTCTTCGGTTTTCGGCTTTTCGGGCTTTTGCGGCTTCGGTCGTGCGGCGACGGGCGCGGGCGCGTCGCTCGGCGGCGGCGTGTCCTCCAGGACTTCCGGCTGCGGCGCTTCGATCGGCGTTTCCTGCAGCGGCTCGGGCGGCGGGAGCTCGGACGCTTCCGCCTCGACAGGCAGATCGAGCGCGATCTCCGTCGTCTGCGCGCCTGGATCGGCCGGCGAGACCAGAGTCGTTCGAGGCGCCATCGTCAGCGCCAGAGCGAGCAGCGTCAAAGCCCCGGCGAGGCCGGCGGCGTTGCTCGCGACATCGAGCCGGTCCATCGCTTGTCCCGGCCGCACTATTTCGGCCTCGTGACGATGGAGGCGCTCGCGACCTTCGCCGCCTTCAGCGCGTCCAGAACGGAGACGAGATTTTGAAGTTCCGCGCCTTCGTCGCCGCTGATGACCACGGCGAGCGGCTTGTCCTCGGTGGACAGACCGCGCAGGCGCTCGGCGAGCTCGGCGAGCGGGATCGGCTTGCCGTCGAGATAGGTCTCGCCGGCGCGATCGATGCCGATCGTCACACGTGTGCGCTCGACGACCTTGTCCGGATGAGCAGAGCTCGGCGGCGTGACTTTGAGCCCGAGCGCCGGAAGCACATTGATGCTGATCAATACGAAGAAGACCAGCAGGAACATCATCACGTCGATCATCGGAATGATTTCGATGCGCGCGTGTCTTTCGCGGCGCTCCGGCCAATTCCGCATCGACAAATCCCCTAGGTAGAAATCGACTTCGAACTACCCATAGGAGAGTGTCTGATTCATATTGATGACTGTAGTAGTCTCCTAAAATTCATAAATCCGACGTTTTTCCGCCTTATTCGAACGCGAACTCAACATTGCCTAGGGATAGGCACGTAAGTATCGATTGTTGCGCTTTTGCCACAGGCGCCGAGAAATCGAGTCCGCGCTCGCGTCAGGCTCGACGACGATCGATCGGCTCGCTCGAGCCGATCGAGAGGCTGACGCCGCGGATCGACAATAGATAATCCGGCAGCTCAATTCGCGCCGCTTTTACGGGCTCACGATTGCGCGCGCGAGGGCTCGGAAACGCCGTCGGTGGATCGGCGTCCGAATGCGAGCCCACATCGGCTCATGGATAAGAGAAGCTGAAGCTCTCGGTGAAGCCGTTCGGCAGGCTGAAGAAGGAGCTCGTCGAGGTGGCCGGCGGATCGAGAACGATGCCTGACGCATTGACGAAATTGAGCGTGTCGCTGCCGTTGATGCTGAATGACGTCGGAGCGCCATTCCCCGACGCCACGCCGGACCAGTTCAGATTTTCGCTGACCACCAGATTATAGGTATTGGTCTGCGCGGCGCCTCCGCCTACGGGGTAATAGACGACTGTCGCAGGGATCGCCCCGCTGAAGGTCGCGGAATTCTGCCCCGCCGTGTAATGGATGCTCTCGGCGTTCACGGCCAGGGTAATCAGGAAATAGCCGTATCCGGGGAAAGTCGCTTGGAGCGTGATGCTCGAAGCGGCGCCCGAAATGCTCTGCGAGACGATCGTCGGCGTCACGCAGCTCCATACGCAAAACCCATGCGAGAACAGCGCGCCCACGGCGCCGCTAACGGGATTGGAGAGATCGACGGCGATTCCGGAATAAGCCGATCCATGGTCCGACGCGACGGCGTCCCGCGCCGCGACGACCGCCGCGAGCGTCTGCTGCGTCTGCGTCGCGACCGTCTGATTATTCGTCTGGGCGCGGCTCTGCGCTATTCCGGCGCCGCCCCAATGAGCGCCGATCGCCCCGAGTCCGGCCCAAGGATTGCGGTCGGGCGCGCGTATATTGCCGAGACGCGCGAGCGCTTGCGCGCCATTCGGCAGGGCTGCGGCGCTCACGCCGCCCGTCTGGCCCGGCAGGCTGGCAAATTGCCGGTCGAATCCTTCGATCGCCCCCTCTCCCGCCGGCGCGGGATCGGAAATGTCTCCGCCTTCCGAGCCGACCGACACGCCAAAGCCCGGCCGGGTCAACACTTGCCTTCGACCCTTCGCCGTGACGATGGCGGCGGCGCCGTTCAGCAGGATGATCTGATCGCATCCGCCCGGCGGCCGCGCGATGTCGCCGCATTCGGCGCCGCCGACGCGGACCAGCACCATGCCGCCGCGCACGCCGATCGTCGCCGAGGGCGTCTTGATTTCCATGCCGGCGCCATGGCTCACCTCGCCCCCGATGAAACGCAGCGCCCCCTTGGTGATCGACAGGCTCTGCTTGCCGGCGCCTGCCGCGGCGTCGTAGACGAAACGGTCGATCGTCACCGAGCTGTTGGCCCCGACGCCGAGCGTCGATTTGTCGAGAAAGACGATCTGCGCTCTGCCGTCAGCCTTGGTCTCGATCCGCTCGCGGTCGACGACGCCGGCGCCGAGCGCCAGTCCCTTGGGCGCGCCGCCGGGCGGCGTTCCCTGCGCCGACTGGTTGACCGCCCCGACATTGCCGACGACATCGGCGCGGAGGTCCGGCGCGCCGAGGCAAAAGAGCGCGAGCAGCGCGACGGAGGGCAGATTTCGCATAGCCTCCTAGAACCTCGCGGTCGGCCCGAACGTCAAAGAGACGTTCTGCATTTTGAAGCTCGAAATATTCGAATCGTTGCGCAGGAATTCGAGATGGCCCGAAACTCCCAATTGCGCCGTGATGGGCGCGTCCAGCGCGAGGCCATAGACCCAGGCGTCGTCGCGCCTCGCGCGGAAAGGGTCGAGCACGGGATTAGCGATGTCGAAAGCGATCTGCGTGAAGCGCGCATAAGGCGCGATGGTCCAGCGCCGCGGCATCTCGGCGAGCGGAGGATCGACCTCCACGCGCAACATCGCCTGCACATCGAATTGACTCGTCGCCTGCGTCGCGACATAGGCCTCGGCGCGCGAGAAGGCGGCGCGTCCTTCGAGCCGGATATTGTCGAAAATGCGCAGACTGCCGCCGAGCGAGCCGGTGAACACGTCGCCGGTCGCGATCGTCGCCACCGTTTGCGTGTTGCTTCCGGGCGACGAAGCCGAATTGACCCAGAGCCGCGTCCATTCGAAGCCCGGCTCCAACACCAGCCGGCCGCCGAAGGTCTGTCTCAGGCTGACGCCGGCGCTGCCGGTGTTGAGATAGTTCAGATTGCCGACGAGCGAAGCCGAGCCGGCGACATAGGGTTTCACCGTGAGGCCGGGGGCGATTTCCGCGAGGCCCAGGCGCGGCCCGACCGAGACGGAGAACAAAGCGACATTATATTGCGGCAGCGCGAATTGCTGCGTCGCATAGGCCAGTCCTCGCGTTTCGATCACATCGCCGCGCTGGTTCTGAAGATCATAGTCATGCGTGATCTGCGCATGCTCGAATGTGTTGGCGTCGGATTGACGTCCCGTCACCCCGCCCAGCGTCTGCACGCCGCCGACATCATAGAGACCGCTCGAGGGCAAATAGGCCGCGTTGGACTGCGTCCTCACGCCGATCTGCAGGCTCCCCGAAAAGCGGCTGGCTTTCGTCTGCATCTCCAGATCGGGAAGCTGCGCCTCGATCCGCGCCTTCTGCGCGGCGTCGAGATCGGGCGATTTCAGCGCGGCGCGCAGATTGAACACGGCGCTCTGGTAAGCTCCGATCCGGGCGTAGAGGAAGCCCAGCTGTTCGCGCGCGCGCCCGAGTTCGGGATTGTACATGAGAAGCCGCTCGAGCGCGCCGATCGCCGCTTCGTCATGCAACTCGGTCGCGAGCCGAATATAGGCGTAGGTCTGCTCGTAATCGCTCGGATGGGTCCGGACATGAGCGGCCAGACGCTCGAGCTCGGCATTCGGCTCGGATTGCGCCGAGGCGCCCGCCGTCCCGAACAGGACCCAGGCAGCAAGGGCCAGCGCGCTGATTTTTTTCTCTTTCACCGACCCGAGTCCCGACGTGCAAGCCGCAAAGTTTCCAATCGATGTCCGTACCTTTGCTTAAATCCGACTTTTTCGAGACGCCGTCAAGCTCGCGACGCCGACAAAGCGCGCAGGCAAGCTCCATGGCGCCGATATTTCGAAGCAAAACCCCAGTCGGCCGAAGACGCGAGCGTTTGTCGAGCGCAGAACGCCGTCACGTCGGCGCGTCGGGCACGCCGTGGACATGCACATCGCGGCCGGAATGCTTCGTGAGTATCGCGACGGCGCGCTTCTCATGAACTTCGTCCCGCGTGCGCGCCCAAAGCAAAATCCCGCCGCGATCGAGTTGTTCTTGCAGATATTGCGCATGATGTTCGCCGATCAACTTGGCGAACAAGGCGCCGATGAGGCCGCCGCCGCCGCCGGCGATCGCCGCGGCGGCGAGCGCGGCCGCCATCGTCCCCCCGCTGGCGAAAATGAGCCCGGCGGCGCCGATCGCGCCGATATAGCCGAGACCGCCGACCAGCGCGCCCTGGGCCTCGCCTATCGACTCTGGCGAGATGTAGGCCGCGCGGGGAACATCGACATTATCCTCGAGATCCGCGGCCTTACGGTAGACATGACCGAGCTTTTCCTCGACCGCATGTTCGCTCGCCATCAGGCTTATGTCCGCGAGGTCGAAGCCGGACACCTGCAAATCGTCGATCGCCTCCTGGAGCGTCTCGGCGGTGTCGAACACGCCGACCGCTTCGCGAACTTCGCTGATCTCGTCGCCGGACCCCATGTGCCTGTCTCCTCGTCTCTCGGATTCGATCGTGTCGTTCGGCAGATCGCGCGATACGGATCGTCGCTGGCGATCGGGCCGCGTCGATGCGCCGGCTCGGCTGAATGTGGAAGTCGACGAGCGGAAACAATGCCGTCATTCCCGACGCCTGGCCGGACTTCGGCAGAGCGCCAGAATCACAGATATCGTCGCGCGCCAATGCTTCAATACACAGCCGGCCTCGAACGCGACGGTGAAGGCCCTTGCCGCCCATTGAAAGGGCGGCCTTTTTTCATCGCGCGAGCGTCCTGCGCCGAAACCCGCGGGATCGCACGCGCCCCGTTTCTTGCATGAGCCGCTCGACGCCGCAGACGACGGCGGCGTAAGCGCGAGAGGAGAGCGGAATTGGCCGATGCGCCCGAATTCACCCGAAATCGCCCGAAGACGGTCGGCGATCTGATCGAGGAGCTACAAAAGCTTCCCGCCGCGGCGCGCGTCATGGTCCATGGCGAGGAGGACAGTCTCTATGATTGCGGCGCGCCGATGATCGAGCTGGTGATGCTGAACCGATATCCCGACAGCAAAGACCATCTCGGTCCGCATCGACTGTCGAGCGGCATGGACGCCGACAAGGCGGTCGGCGTCGTGGTCATCAAGGATTCGATCAGAGAATTCTGACCGGCGCCGAGACGGCTCCAGAGCCCGCCGCCCTCGCGCCGCCGCAGGTCGCGGCGCATTATCGCACCGGCCGTGCGCCTCTGACGGTCAATATGCTCGAGAATCGTGAAGCACCATCGTCATGGTTCGAAATATGATGCCGACGTCCAGCCACAACGTCCAATTATAGATGTAATAGAGATCGTAATCCACCCGGTTCCGGAGCTTGTCCAGAGTGTCGAGCTCGCCGCGAAACCCATGAACCTGCGCCCAGCCCGTCATTCCCGGCTTCACCCTGTGGCGCACGGCATAGTAGTCGACGAGCTCCTCGAGATTTCGACCCTCGGTCTTCGTCGACAAAGCGTGCGGACGCGGGCCGACGATCGACATGTCGCCCTGGATCACATTGAACAATTGAGGCAACTCATCGATGCTCAGACGCCGGATCCAGCGCCCGACGCGCGTCACTCTCGGATCGGCTCGGCTGGTTTGAATCGAAGCGTGCGGATCGGTTTTCTCGACGAACATGGAGCGGAACTTCCACAACTCGAATATTCGGCCATTGAAGCCGACGCGACTTTGCCGGAAGAAGACCGGACCTTGCGTGTCGATCTTGATCGCGAGAGCCGTCAGCGCCATCAAAGGCGCGAGAAGGACCAGAGCGCAGCTCGCGAGAATAAGGTCCTCGAGCCGCTTGAACCATAGGCTCCAACCGTGAATCGGCTCTTCCATGCCGCAGAAGGAGACGCGACCGCCGAATTTGGCGACGCCGACAACATTGTTGAGAATGCGACGATCGGCGGGCAGAACGAACACTCGGGCCGACAGATGCCGTAGCAGATCGAGATTGCGCAGAACCGTTGGAATTTTGTCCCAAGGAGCCGCGAGATACACATGGTCGATCTCATCCTGAACGATCCGGTCCGATAATTCGGCGAGCTCCCCCAGATCGTCGAATTCGGCTTGTCCGACGACGAACTCCTCATCGCGGGTCTGGCGCTCGATCTCGCGCGGACGCAGCGGCTCGCAGAATACGCCGACCGACAGAGCGCGATAGACGAACGCTCTCTCGGCGAGCGACCGCCGCAAGCGCGTCAACACCACTCCCCGCACGGCGACGGCGAGGATGACGCAGATCCCAGCCCAGGTGAAGAACCAGAGCCGGGAATAGCTCTCCGCGGATTTCGTCGCCGCGGCGATGCAGATCATGAAAGCGAAAGCGCACATGAAAGACAAGAAAGCGCGCCGCAGCACATGTCGGCGGTCCAAGACGGTCGATATTCGATAGACCTCGAAGATATGCGCCAATCCGAGTTGCAGGACAGCGACGAAAATCATCGCCCAAATCTGCCATTCCGGCAGGGACCAGGCGGACGCCGGACTCGTCGGCCCGACAAGGCCGACACATGCGAACCCGACCGCGACGATCGCGACTGTGTCGAACACCAGGAATCCAGCGGCGAAATTATACGGAGAAACTCTAGTCGACTTGCGCGTCGATCGGCGCGGCCAGGCGACATCCCGCACGTCGCAAAAATCCAACCCCATACTCATCAACCCCAAAAATATAACTCGAGTAATTTTATCTAAACTTTTCGTTAAAGCAAGCCTCTGACGACGGCCGGCGACTCGCGTTTACCGCATCGGCGCAAAGCAGCGTCGGTCTAACGGCGCCGCAAAGCCCCGTCTTTCGTATCGGCGGCCGGCGCGACGCGCCCCGACGTTCCGCGATCGATTCGCAACACGCCATCGGTCGCATGCAGCCCGCGCGGCGTTCACCGTTACGGACCAGTCGCTCGGCGCATTGACCGAGTCGCGCGGACGTCGCTCGCAACACTCGGTTTTCGATTGCGCTGTGCAATAGATCTGTATTATTCATGGCGCCGGCCACGTAATAGCGCGGGCCGTAGCGTCGTTTCTTTGAAGTGGTTCTTGCACATGAGCAATCGCCGAATTTGGGTGGCCGGACATCGGGGCATGGTCGGATCGGCGCTGACGCGATATCTCGAAGCGCGCGGCGATCACGTCCTCAAGGCGGATCGTTCCGTCGTCGATCTTCGCAACCAGATCGCGGTCGAAGTCTGGCTGAAGCAGAATAGGCCCGACGCGATCCTCTTTGCGGCGGCGAAAGTCGGCGGCATCTACGCCAACGATACTTATCCAGCCGATTTCATCTACGACAATCTGGCGATCGAGACGAACATCATTCATTCCGCCCACGCCGCCGATGTGGACCGGCTCGTTTTCCTTGGCTCGTCCTGCATCTATCCGAAGTTCGCGCCGCAGCCCATTCGAGAGGATGCGCTTCTCACCGGGCCTCTGGAGCCGACCAACGAATGGTATGCCGTCGCCAAGATCGCCGGCATCAAGCTCTGCCAAGCCTATCGAAAGCAATATAACCGCCGCTATATTTCGGTGATGCCTTGCAACCTCTATGGCCCGAACGATAATTTCGATCTTCAGACGAGCCATGTGCTTCCCGCCCTCATTCGCAAGTTTCATGAAGCGAAGAAGATGGGACGCTCGGAGGTCGTGGTATGGGGTACGGGAACGCCGCTTCGCGAATTCCTGCATGTCGACGATCTCGCGCGCGGCGTCGTCTTCTGTCTCGACAATTACGACGGATACGAGCACATCAATTGTGGGGCGGGCTCGGAAATCTCCATTCGCGAATTGGCGGAGACCGTTCAGCGCGCCGTCGGCTATGTCGGTCGTCTCGTCTTCGACACCGCGAAGCCAGATGGAACGCCTCGCAAAATCATGGACTCCAGTCGCCTGCGAGCGCTCGGATGGGCGCCCGAGATATCGCTCGAAGATGGAATTGCAGGAGCCTACCGCTGGTTCCTCGCCAATAACGAGGCGTCTCGGGAGCCGGAATTGGCGACGGCCAGTTAGATCAGTCTCCGATCCTTCTGGATCGGAGACTGATCTAATTGTCCAATGAAATAGGGAAAGACTCTTCTGACGAGATCGCCCATCGCGCGATAGACGCGCCGTCGCCACACTGGCGTAGCGTGCGCTCTGCGTCACGACATGACAACGCCAGCCAAACTCGTGCGCGCCGTCAGAATTTATAGATGACGGCCGCGCGGGACTTTCCGGTTGTCGGCCGCGCATCGATCGCCGATCCGAGCACGGCGGCGTATTTGTCATAGAAGCTGTGGAGATATTCGAGGCGAGCGCCGACGTGCTCTGTCAGCATCGTTTCCATGCCGCCGCCGAGCTGAAAGCCGGCGAAAGCGTGCGACGCGCCGATACCGAAAAAACCCGCCGTCGCGAGACGCCCATAGGTCTGCGTCCATCCTGCCGTTCCGAACAAGAGCGTATCGCCGAACAAGCGGCCCGCGCGCGCCCGGATGGAATAATCCCAATCGTAGGCGATTAGCGCGCTGGCGCAGAACAGCGGAAACGCGCTGCTCGCGGTCGATTTCGCGCCGCCCGCGCCGCCGTCGATTTCGAGGCCGAAGACCGACCGGCCATATTGATAATCGTAACCGAGCAGCACGCCCCCGCCGCCGCCCACGCCGCCGACGCCATCGGCCGAACCGTTCGGGGCGGAAAGCTTCGTGCTGGCCCAGGCCACGCCGCCATGAGCGCCGATATGTGCGCCGGTCCAGCACTCACGCAACAGCGACGTCCTCACGCCAGTGGAGGCGAACGGCGTGTCTCGCCCGTCCAACTCGGACGGCCTGAAGATTAGAGCGACGCGCGCGATTCCAGTGTCCGGCCGAGCGTCATAGAGGCCGCCGTCGAAGCTTCGCTTGCTATAAACGCCATGGAGATATTCGACCCGGCCATAGAGATCGCTCGCCAATCGAGTCTCGACACCCGCTCCGAACACGCCGCCGACGTATCGCGCATCGCCGCCGCCCGGCGCATTGTTCGGGAGGCTCAAACTGGTGAACACTTCCGAGACGCCGGCCGTGACATAAACGAGCGTGTCGTCTGACATGAGAGTACCGAGCCTCCCGCGCAACGCCCAAGAGGGGGCCTCTCTGAACGTCGTTTCGCCGGAAGAGCTCGCCTTCGCCGCAGTAGAGTTGACATTGCCGTCGACGGCGATCCCCGCGACGATCGACGGCGCGAATTGATAGTCGAAGCCGGCCGTCGCGCCGACACTCGCGCCGAACATGCCGACGCCATCGAAATTCGACCATTTATCGGAAAGCCGGAATTTCGCCCACCCGGTTCCGAGGATCGCGCCGACATAGAATCCCGTCCAGCTCGGCGGAGGGGCAAAGGGGTGCGGCGCCACGACGCCATCTTTGCTGACCATCGGCGCGAATGTTCGGCCACTATATGATCGCCCGCCAACGGAGCCGGTCACGTCGTCTTTTCGCCCGCGCTCACGCAACTGTTCGCCAATGGGATAGGCGGGAAGCGGAGAAGGAGTCGGGGGGGGGCGTTGTATCGGACGGGCGAGCCCGCCATCGCGGCGCTTTCGGACAAAAGAACGAGCCAGACACGGTTAACAATCCGTAATATGGTTGCGCTTTCATCTGGCGCTCGCATCGAGCGCAATAAACTCCATAGCCGTAAGAAGGACTGCGTCGCGCAGTCGAAGAGAATCACGCCGAGCTGTCCAGTGGCTTGGACGAATGCCTTCGCCGCGCCAGCTCACCAACGGCCGAGACGGGTCGAGGCGGCGATTTCCACACCCATGGCGACACGAGGCGCTAGACTCTGGCCCCCGCCTTGCCAATAGCAGAATGAGCTATTGATTTCCTTGGTGAGCGCGATGGGACTCGAACCCATGACCCTCTGATTAAAAGTCAGATGCTCTACCGACTGAGCTACGCGCTCGCTCGAAAGTCGCAATTCGCCGCAGGGCTGCGCCCGGCGGATCGTCACGACCCTGGCGTTGGACCCCTACAAGTTGCCGACCCACCGGTCAACCCCGCCTCGGCAGGATCGTTCCTCTATCCCATCCACTTCACATAAAGCACGAAGAGCGCGAACAGGATCGTGGAAACGAATGTCGTGACGACGGCTTTGATCCAGAGCTTCGGCGCAACGGGCGCGCCTGGATCGCCGCCCGTCGGCGTGTCGCCCTCCTCTTCCGAGGAGCGAACGCCGAAGGGCAGGATCGCGAACAGCACGATCCACCAGATGGTGAGATAGATCGCAATGGCGAGCGGCGTCTGGAATGGCAATGTCCACGCTCCTCGAGATCATGCCGTCCGCGGCCGAAGGTCAGGCCTGCTCGAGCTCGACCAGGGCCCCGTTGAAATCCTTCGGATGCAGGAACAGCACCGGCTTGCCATGCGCGCCGATCTTCGGCTCGCCGTCGCCCAGCACGCGCGCGCCGGAGGCCTTCAGCCGGTCGCGCGCCGTCAAAATATCGTCGACCTCGTAGCAGAGGTGGTGAATGCCGCCCGACGGATTCTTCGCGACGAAGCCGGCGATCGGGGAGGCTTCGCCGAGCGGCTCCAGCAGCTCGATCTTGGTGTTGGGGAGCTCGACGAAGACGACCGTGACGCCATGCTCGGGAATGGCCTCGGGCTCGGAGACCTTCGCGCCCAGCGTGTTTCTATAGGTCGCCGTCGCCGCCGCGAGGTCCGAGACGGCGATCGCCACATGATTCAAGCGTCCGATCATGACGTTTTCCTGAACTCTTTCCAGAAACCTAGAGCGCTTTCCGCTCGAACGGAATCGTTCGAGCGACCAGAATTCGCTCCAAACGACGAATTAGAGCGTTTCCAGCCGAAGTGGACGCCGGTTCGGCGTCCGGAAACGCGTCGAAACACGGAAAGACCCTAGAGCAGATTCGATCCAAAAGGATCGAATCTGCTCTAGATGCGTCATCACGCCTCGATGATCAATACGTGAACCTGTGGCTTCTTGCCCCAGACGGCGTTGACGCTCGCCCGCACGGCGCGCTCGACCGCGGTCGCCGCGGCGTCGACATCCCGCCGCTTTTGACGCGGGAGATTGTCGAAGGTGCGGAAGATGGCGTCATCCACCACCTCGCCCATATCCTCGCCGTCGCGGCCCTTTTTCGGCAGGCCCGACATCAGCACATCGGGATCGCCGACGAGATCGCCGCGCTTGTCGATGGCGAGCGCCAGAGAGACGACGCCCGCGAAGCCGAGCCGCGCCCGCTCCCGCACGGCGCCGTCGGTTTCGGAGATCAGCACGTCGCCGTCCTTGAGAAGGCGTCCGGTCGGGGCCTTGCCGACGACGGCGGGATCGCCGGGGAAGAGGCGCACGATATCGCCGTTGCGCGCGCCGATCGTCTGCTCCACTCCGCGCGCCTTGGCGAAGGCGGCGTGGACGGAGAGATGATGTCCCTCGCCATGCGCCGGCACCGATATGCGCGGCCGCACCCAATCATAGAGCTGGGCCACCTCGCCCCGCCGAGGATGGCCGGAGCAATGGACGAGATGGTCGTGATCCGTGATCACTTCGACGCCCTGGTCGCAGAGCTTGTTGACGACCCGATGCACCTCCCGTGTATTGCCGGGAATGGCGCGCGACGAGAAGATCACCGTGTCGCCCGCGGCCAGCTTGATGACCGGGTGCTCCTTCTCCGCGACGCGCGCCATCGCCGCGCGCGGCTCGCCCTGGCTGCCCGTCGCCAGCACGACGATTTTCCCGCGCGGCAGCGCCGAGAACATGTCCAGAGACAGAAAGGGTGGCAGGCCGTCCAGAAAACCGCATTCGCGCGAGACCTGAATGACCCGCTCCATGGCGCGGCCGGCGATGACGACGCTGCGGCCGGCCGCCTGCGCCGCTTCGGCGACGGCGCGGATGCGGGCGACATTGGAGGCGAATGTCGTCACCAACACCCGCCCTGTCGCCGCGCCGACGAGCCGGCGCAACGTCTGCGCCACGTCGCTCTCGGAGAAACTGTCGCCCTCCCGCAGAATATTGGTCGAATCGCAGATGAGCGCGTCGACGCCATCGTCGCCGAGCGCCCGCAGCCGAGCGGCGTCGATGCGATGGCCGACGCCGGGCTCGGGATCGATCTTCCAATCGCCCGTGTGGATGGCGAGGCCGAGCGGCGTGCGGATCGCCAGCGCATTGGCCTCGGGAATCGAATGGGCCACGGCGACGAATTCGACATCGAAGGGACCGATGTCGAGGCGCTGGCCGGTCGCCACTGTGACGACCTTCACATCCGGCGCGCCGGGCTCCTGCAGCCGGCGCGCCTCGAGGAGCCCCGCCGCGAAACGGGTGGCGTAGACCGGGCAGCGCAGCTTCGGCCACAAAAAGGACAAAGCGCCGATGTGGTCCTCATGAGCATGGGTGATGACCAGCCCCACGAGATCGCGGCGGATCTTCTCCACGAAAGACACATCCGGCATCAGCAGATCGACGCCCGGCAGCTCAGGTCCGGGAAAGGCGAGGCCGCAATCGACCATCAGCCATTGCCGCGCCTTCGGCGGGCCGAAGCCGTAGAGCGCCGCGTTCATGCCGATCTCGCCCAGGCCGCCGAGCGGCGCAAAGACGAATTCGTTGGTCTCCTCATTCATTGACGCCGCTCCGGCTCGGGCCGGGCCGCCGCGAGGGCCGGCAGGAAGATGTCTCCCGCTTCGATGGCGCGACGGCCGCTGCGGGTCGAAATAATGAGGCGGCCGTCGCCGTCGATCGTCTCGAAGATACCTGAAACGGTCTCGCGCGCGAGCCGCGCCTCGATCGCGCCGCCGAGCCCCGCCGCATGGGAGAGCCAGCGCGCGCGCAAAGCCGCAAATCCGGAGCCGCCCGCCCAGAGCGCCAGCGTCTCCACCATTTTGTCCGAAAGCAGAGCAAAGATCGCGCCAGCATCGAGGCCGGAGCCGCCGAGGCGCGACAAATCGCTCGCCGGCGCAGCGAGATCGCCAGGCGCGGCGACGCAATTCACGCCTATGCCGATGACGCAGCCGAAGGGCGCGCCCGGGCCGCCCGGCTGCGTCCCCTCGAGCAGCACGCCCGCGAGCTTTTCGCCATCGAGCAGCACGTCATTCGGCCATTTGAGCGCGAGACGTTCGGACGCGCCAGTCGCTTCGATCAGCGCGCCGATCGTCGCGAGCCCGGCCACGAAGCCGAGTTGCGGCGCGAGAGCCGCCGGCCCGAAATCGAAGATCAGCAGGCTCGCATGGAGATTGCCTTCGAGCGAGCTCCAGCTGCGTCCGAGCCGGCCGCGGCCTTTGGTCTGGCGGGCGGCGACGACCCACAACGGCCCCATGTCGCCCGCCTCCGCCCGGCGCTTGGCCTCGTCGTTCGTCGAGTCGATTTCGTCGTAAATCTCGAGACGAACGCCATGCGAGCGCGCGCGCTCCCCGAGCTTCACTTGCCCCATCCGCGGATCAGAACAGGGATTTCGCAGCGGCCGTCGCTGCTTCCACCACCGGCGCCGGATAGAGCCAGAAGCCGAGGAGGAACAGCGTCGACGCCGCGAGCACCGCGCGCAGCGACAGCGGCGAATGATCGAAGGCCGGAGCCGGATCGTCGAAATAGATGACCTTGACGACGCGCAGATAGTAGAAAGCCGAGATCGCGCTCGCCAGAACGCCGAGTATGGCGAGCGCATAGAGACCGGCGTCCACCGCCGCGAGGAAGACGTAGTATTTCGCGAAGAAACCGGCGAGCGGCGGCACGCCGGCGAGCGAGAACATCAGCATCGCCAGGAAGAAAGCCGCGGTTCCATTGTTGCGCGAGAGGCCTGAGAGATCGGCGATCTTCTCGACCGGGCGGCCCTCGACGCGCATCTGCAGAATGGCGGCGAAGGCGCCGAGCGTCATCACCAGATAGATGGCGAGATAGATGGCGACGCCGCGCACGCCCGCCTCATTGCCGGCCGCGAGCCCGACCAGAGCGAAGCCCATATGGCCGATCGAGGAATAGGCCATCAGTCGCTTGATGTTCGTCTGGCCGATCGCCGCGAAGGCGCCGAGCAGCATCGAGGCGACGGCGATGAAGATCACGATCTGCTGCCATTGCGCGACAATGCCCGGAAAGGCGGTGACGACGATGCGCGCGGTGATCGCGACGGCCGCCATTTTCGGCGCCGAGGCGAAAAAGGCGGTGACCGGCGTCGGCGCGCCCTCATAGACGTCGGGCGTCCACATATGGAAGGGAGCCGCCGACATTTTGAAGGCGAGACCGGCGAGCACGAAGACGAGGCCGAAAATGACGCCGAGCGGCGGCGCTCCGGTGATGGACTTGGCGACGCCGTCGAAGGAGATCGTGCCGGCGAAGCCATAGAGCAGCGAGGCGCCGTAGAGCAGCATGCCGGAGGAGAGAGCGCCGAGCACGAAATATTTGAGGCCGGCTTCCGAGGCGCGGGCGTCGTCGCGATCGAAAGCGGCCGCCACATAGAGCGCGAGCGACATCAGCTCGAGGCCGAGATAGAGGGCGATGAGATTGTCGGCGGACACGAGCAGCAACATGCCGATCGTCGAGAGCAGCACGAGCGCCGGGAATTCGAAGTTGCCGAGACGCGCGCGCTGCAGATAGTCGCGCGACATCAAGATCGTCACCAGCGAGCCGATGAGCGTCAGCACCTTCATGAAACGCGCGAAGGCGTCGTCGACGAAGGCCCCTTCGAACAGCGAGGCTTGCGACGTCTGGCCGAAGAACAGCGCCAGAATGGCGAGGCCGATCAACCCCGCGGCGAGCTCGTTGACGAGGCCGTAGGCCCGCGTGCCGCGCCAGGCGCCGATGAGGATCAGCGCCAGAACGCCGAGGACGAGGATGGTTTCCGGCAGGAAGTGATGCGCGAGCGCGGTTGAGAACGACATCGTCAGCGACCGATCATTGAGCGGCCTGGGCGACGATTTTCGCCGCATTGGCCAGGGCCGTGTGAGATTGCAGGAGATTGGCGACGGAAGCCGCGGACGCCTCGAGGATCGGCCCCGGCCGCACGCCGTAATAGATGGTGAGCGCGATGAGCGGCGCGAAAATCAGCAGCTCGCGCGGCGAGAGATCGGCGATCGATTGCAGCGCCGGCTTGTCGAGCGGACCGAACACGACGCGGCGATAGAGATAGAGCGCATAGGCCGCCGACAGGACGACGCCCGACGTCGCGAACAACGCCACCCAGCTGTTGGCGACGAAGGCGCCGGCGAGCGTCAGGAATTCGCCGACGAAGCCGGAGGTCCCCGGCAGGCCGACATTCGCCATGGTGAAGATCATGAAGGTGACGGCGTAGAGCGGCATACGATTGACGAGGCCGCCATAGGCCGCGACCTCGCGCGTGTGCATGCGGTCGTAGATCACGCCGACGCAGAGGAACAGCGCGCCGGAAACGAAGCCGTGCGAGATCATCAGGAACATCGCGCCCTGCACGCCCTGAGGCGTCAGCGTGAACAGTCCCATGGTGACGAAGCCCATATGCGCGACCGAGGAATAGGCGATGAGCTTCTTTATGTCCTCCTGCACCAGCGCGACGAGCGAGGTGTAGATGACGGCGATGACGGAGAGCGCATAGACGAGCGCCGCGAAATCGGCCGAGGCGTCCGGGAACATGGGCAGCGAGAAGCGGATAAATCCATAGCCGCCCATTTTCAGCAGGATGGCGGCGAGGATCACGGAGCCCGCGGTCGGCGCCTCGACATGGGCGTCGGGCAGCCAGGTATGGACCGGCCACATGGGCATCTTCACCGCGAAGGAGGCGAAGAAGGCGAGCCAGAGCCAGGTCTGCATGGCGGGCGGGAACTGCGTCTCGAGCAGAGTGGCGATGTCGGTCGTGCCGGTCTTGCCATAGATCGCCAATATGGCGATCAGCATCAGCAGCGAGCCGGCGAGCGTATAGAGGAAGAATTTGAAGCTCGCATAGACGCGCCTTTTGCCGCCCCAAATGCCGATGATGAGGAACATCGGAATGAGGCCGCCCTCGAAGAAGAGATAGAAGAGCACGAGATCGAGCGCGCAGAACACGCCGATCATCAGCGTCTCGAGCACGAGGAAGGCGACGAGATATTCCTTCAGCCGGAACTTCACCGAGTCCCAGGAGGCGAGAATGGCGAAGGGCGTCAGAAAGGTCGTCAGCAGGACGAAGGGCATGGAGAAGCCGTCGACGCCGAGCTTGTAGGTGAGACCGGAGCCGAACCACGCCTTCTGCTCGACGAGCTGAAAAGCCGCGCTCGCCGTGTCGAAGCGACCCCAGGCGACCAGCGAGAGCAGGAAGACGACGATCGTCGTCAGCAGCGCCGCCCATTTGGCGTTGCGCAGCGTCGCCTCGCTCTCGCCTTTCAAGGTGAGGATGAAGGCCGCGCCGACGAGCGGCAGAAAGGTCAGGCCCGTGAGAATGCCGAAACCGAACATCAGCGCAGACCTCCCGCGACGAACCAGGTGACGACCGCCGCGACGCCGATCAGCATGGCGAAGGCGTAGTGATAGACATAGCCGGTCTGAAGCTTCACCGCGAGGCGCGCGCCGTCGACGACGCGGGCGGCGACGCCGTCGGGGCCGAGCCCGTCGATGATGCGGCCATCGCCGCCCTTCCACAGCAGCCTTCCGAGCGCGAAGGCCGGCCGCACGAAGATCGCGTCATAGAGCTCGTCGAAATACCATTTGTTGAGCAGGAAGCGATAGAGCCGCGGGAAGGCCTGAGCGATCTTCTGCGCCGTGCCCGGCGCGAGCTGATAGACGAACAGCGCGACGAGGAAGCCGAGGATCATCATCACCGTCGCGGCATAGGAGACCCAATGCGGGATTTCATGCATCGCGTGCAGAATGTGGTTCTCGTGGCCGGTGAACAGCGCGCCCTTCCAGAACTCGTCATAGGCGTGGCCGGCGAAGTCTCCCATGAACACGGCGCCCGCGACCACCGCTCCTGCCGCTAGCACGGCGAGCGGGATCAGCATGACGAGCGGCGATTCGTGCGGCGCATGATGGCCGTGGCCATGCGAGTCGTGAGCATGATCGTCGCCATGGGCGTCAGCATGCGCGTGATCGTCGTGGTCATGGGCCGCATGGGCGTCGCCATGAACCTCCTTCGCCTTGCCGAAGAAAGTCATGAAGACGAGACGCCAGGAATAGAAGGAAGTAAGGCCCGCCGCGACGACAGTCGAGACGAAGGCCAGATAGGCGACGCTGCGATGCTCGCCCGCGGCGAAGGCGGCCTCGATGATCGCGTCCTTGGAGAAGAAGCCGGCGAAGCCGAGCTCCGTCCCCGGAATACCGACGCCGGTCAGCGCGAGAGTCCCGATCGTCATCATGGCGAAGGTGAAGGGAATCTTGTTCCACAGCCCGCCCATGTTGCGCATGTCCTGCTCGTGATGCATCGCATGGATGACCGAGCCCGCGCCGAGGAACAGCAGCGCCTTGAAGAAGGCGTGGGTGAAGAGGTGGAACACGCCGAGCGAATAGGCGCCGACGCCTTCGGCCACGAACATATAGCCGAGCTGCGAGCAGGTCGAATAGGCGATGACTCGCTTGATGTCGTTCTGCACCAGGCCGATCGTCGCCGCAAAAAAAGCGGTGATCGCGCCGATGAGCGTGACGAAGGCGAGCGTGTCGGGCGCATATTCGAAGATCGGCGACAGGCGCGCGACCATGAAGACGCCGGCAGTCACCATGGTGGCGGCGTGGATGAGCGCGGAGACCGGCGTCGGGCCCTCCATCGCGTCCGGCAGCCAGGTGTGCAGCAGGAATTGCGCGGATTTGCCCATGGCGCCGGTGAACAGCAGGAAGGTCGCGAGCGTCAGCGCGTCGAAATCGGCGCCGAACACATGGATCTTATGCCCGGCGATGCCGGGAACGGCGGCGAAGACCTGCTCGAAGCCGACCGACTGCGTGAGCTGGAAGACGAGGAAGATGCCGAGCGCGAAGCCGAAGTCGCCGACGCGGTTGACGACGAAGGCCTTGATGGCGGCCGCGTTGGCCGAAGGCTTCTGATACCAGAAGCCGATGAGGAGGTAGGACGCGAGGCCGACGCCCTCCCAGCCGAAGAACATCTGGACGAGATTGTCGGCCGTCACCAGCGTCAGCATGGCGAAGGTGAAGAGCGACAGATAGCCGAAGAAGCGCGGACGGTCCGGATCTTCATGCATATAGCCGATCGAATAGAAATGCACGAGCGCCGAGACGGTGGTGACGACGATCAGCATCACCGCCGTCAGCGTGTCGACGCGCAGCGCCCAATCGACGCTGAGCTTGCCCGAAGCGAACCAATTGCCGAGCACAGCCGTGCTGGCGTGGCCATGGCCGAGCCCCACATCGAAAAACACGATCCAGGAGAAGCCGCAGGCGATGAACAAAAGCGTCGTCGTCACGAGCTCGGAGCCGCGCGCGCCGATGCGCCCCCCGAGAATACCCGCGACGAGAAAGCCGATGAGCGGCAGGAAGACGATTGCTTGGATCATCGGCGCTCAGCCCTTCAGAGAGTTGATGTCCTCGACCGCGATGGTGCCGCGGTTGCGGAAATAGGTGACGAGAATGGCGAGGCCGATGGCCGCCTCCGCCGCCGCCACCGTGAGGATGAACAAAGCGAAGACCTGTCCGGTCAGATCGCCGAGCGAGGCCGAGAAGGCCACGAGATTGATGTTGACCGAGAGCAGGATCAATTCGACCGACATCAAGATGATGATGATGTTCTTGCGGTTGAGGATGATGCCCGCGACGCCGAGCGTGAACAGGATCGCCGCGACGACGAGATAATGGGTGAGGCCGACGACCATTGCTGCTTTCCCTCAGACGCCCGCCCGCGAGGGCACTTTCTTGATCTCGATGACATTGTCGCGCGTGCGCGCGTTCTGCTCCTCGATCTTCTGCCGCTTGACGCCGGGCCGGTGATGCAGCGTCAGCACGATCGCGCCGATCATGGCGGTGAGCAGCACCAGGGCCGAAGCCTGGAAGAACAGGAAATATTTGGTGTAGAGCAGCTGGCCGAGCGCCGCCGTATTGGAGACCCCCGCCGCGATGGGCGCGGCGGCCGCCTCCTTCGCGCCGGGCGCGCTCTGCCAGCCGAGCGCGACGAGGCCGAGCTCGCCGAGCACCACCGCGCCGACGGCCGCGCCGATCGGCAGATATTTGGTGAAGCCCTGGCGCAGCTCGGCGAAGTCGACGTCGAGCATCATCACCACGAAAAGGAAGAGCACGGCGACCGCGCCGACATAGACGACGACGAGGATCATGGCGAGGAATTCGGCCCCGGCGAGCAGGAACAACCCGGCGCCATTGACGAAGGCGAGGATGAGATAGAGCACCGAATGGACCGGATTGCGCGAGACGATCACCGCGAAAGCCGATGCGATCAGCACCGCCGAGAAAAGATAGAAGAATGCCACAGCCACTTTGTCGTCCTCTCTCGAGCGTCTCGTTGCGTTTGGCTCTCGTTCGTTCTCAGCGATAGGGAGCGTCGAGCGCGATGTTGCGGGCGATCTCGCGCTCCCAGCGCGCGCCATTCTCGAGCAGGCGCTCCTTATTGTAGTAGAGCTCCTCGCGCGTCTCGACGGCGAACTCCTGGTTCGGGCCCTCGACGATGGCGTCCACCGGGCAGGCCTCCTGACAGAAGCCGCAATAGATGCATTTCACCATGTCGATGTCGTAGCGCGTCGTGCGGCGCGTGCCGTCATTGCGGCGCGGGCCCGCTTCGATGGTGATCGCCTGCGCCGGGCAGATCGCTTCGCAGAGCTTGCAGGCGATGCAGCGCTCCTCGCCGTTGGGATAGCGACGCAGCGCATGCTCGCCGCGGAAGCGCGGGGAGATCGGGTTCTTCTCATGCGGATAGTTCAGCGTCGCCTTCGGCTTGAAGAAGTAGCGCATCGACAGGAAGAAGGCGGCGATGAACTCGGTCAGAAAGAGCGACTTCGCTGCTTGGTCGAGCTTCATGACGTCACTCCCTTAATTCGCGCCCGCCGAGCCGGCGAATTGCAGCACGGCCGCGACGAGGATGACCATGACGAGCGAGATGGGCAGGAAGACCTTCCAGCCGAGCCGCATGAGCTGGTCGTAGCGATAGCGCGGCACGAAGGCCTTCACCATGGCGAAGAAGAAGAAGAAGAAGGTCACCTTCAACACGAACCACACCGCGCCCGGCACCAGTGTGAGCGGCGCGATATTCGCCGGCGGCAGCCAGCCGCCGAAGAAGAGGATCGTCAGCAGCGCGCACATGGTCAGGATGGCGACATATTCGCCGAGCATGAACAGCATGTAGGGCGTCGCCGAATATTCGATCATGAAGCCCGCGACGAGCTCCGACTCCGCCTCGACGAGATCGAAAGGCGGACGGTTCGTCTCGGCCAGAGCCGAAATGAAGAAGATGACGAACATCGGCAGCAGGCGCAGCCAATACCAGCCGAGAATTCCATATTGCGTATCCTGCGCGCGCACGATCTCGGTGAGATTGAGCGAGCCGGCGCAGAGCAGAACGGTGATGATGACGAAGCCGATCGAGACCTCGTAGGACACCATCTGCGCCGCCGAGCGCAGCGCCGACAGGAAGGGATATTTCGAGTTGGACGCCCATCCGCCCATGATGATGCCATAGACGCCGAGCGAGGAGATGGCGAAAATATAGAGAATGCCGACATTGAGATCGGCGACCGCCCAGCCGTCGGCGACCGGGATCACCGCCCAGGCCGCGACCGCGAGCATCGCCGTGACGAAGGGCGCGAGCAGAAACACGCCCTTGTTCGCCGTGTCGGGGATCACCGGCTCCTTGAGCACGAATTTGAGCATGTCGGCGAAGCTCTGGAGCAGGCCCCAGGGTCCGACGACATTGGGACCGCGGCGCAGCTGCACGGCGGCCCAGACCTTGCGGTCGATGTAGATCGCATAAGCGAGGTAGATCAGCAGAGCGACGGTGAGAACGACGCTCTTCACGATGATCAGGAGAAGGTTCAGCAGCCAGCCGTCGATCACGTCCTTGCTCCTATTCCGCCGCTCGGCTGAGACGGCCCTGCGTCAGCGCCGAACATTCCGCCATTGTGGCGGAGGCGCGCGCGATCGGATTGGTGAGATAGAAATCGGCGATCGCGGGGACGAAATCATCCTTCCAAGCCGTCGCCGGCTGCAGCGCCACCGCCTCGAGATCGGCGGCCGAGGCCGGCGTGATCTGGTCGAGCCGCAGAAGATGCGGATGCGCCTCGCCGAGCTTGGCGCGCAGCTGCTTTTGCGAATCGAAGGGCAGAGGCGCGCCGAGGGCGCCGGAGAGAGCGCGCAGGATCGCCCAATCCTCGCGCGCGTCGCCCGGCGGGAAGGCGGCGCGCAGCGCCTCCTGCACACGGCCTTCCGTATTCACATAGAGCCCGAATTTTTCCGTATAGGCCGCGCCCGGCAGGATGACGTCGGCGCGATGCGCGCCCTTGTCGCCATGGGTGCCGATATAGACGACGAAGGCGCCGGGCTCGACCGCGATCTCGTCCGCGCCGAGATTGAAGACGAGCTCGAGCGCGCCGGCCTTGGCGATGTCCGCCGCCTCGAGGCCGCCCTGCCCCGGCGTGAAACCGAGATCGAGCGCGCCGACGCGCGACGCCGCCGTATGCAGCACGCTGAAGCCGTTCCAGCCCTCGGAGAGACCGCCATGCTTCTTCGCGGCCTGGGCGGCGAGCGCCAGAATGGCGCGGCCGTCGGCGCGCGTCAGCGCGCCCTGCCCGATCAGCACGATGCGCTTCGACGCGCCGGTCGGCGCGCTCTCGATGAAGCGCGCCAGCGCGTCCGGTCCGGCGCCGAGATAGTCGTAGCCGTAAGTGAGATCGGCCCTCTCGCCGATGACCGAGATGGGAAAATCGCCCTTCAGCCAACGCTTGCGGATGCGCGCATTGAGCACGGGCGCTTCCTTGCGCGGATTGGAGCCGATGACGAGCAGCGAATCCGCTTCATCGACGCCCGCGATCGTGGCGTTGAAGAGATAAGAAGCGCGGCCGAAGCGCGGATCGAGCTTGGCCCCGTCCTGGCGCGCGTCGAGATGGACGCTGCCCAGCCCCTCGACGAGGAGCTTCAGCGCGAAGATTTCCTCGAGCGCGGCGAGATCGCCGACCAGCGCGCCGATCTTTTCCGCCGGCGTCGCCTTCGCCTTGGCGGCGACGGCGGCGAGCGCCTCCTGCCAGGAGGCCGGGCGCAAGCGGCCGTTCTCGCGAATATAGGGACGGTCGAGACGCTGCGCCTTCAGGCCGTCGACGATCTGACGGGTCTTGTCCGAGATCCACTCCTCGTTCACCGCCTCGTTGAGGCGCGGCAGGATGCGGATCACCTCGCGGCCGCGCGCGTCGACGCGGATCGCGGAACCCAGCGCGTCCTGCACGTCGATCGTCTCGGTCTTCTGATATTCCCACGGACGCGCGCGGAAATTCTGCGGCTTGGGAAGCAGCGCGCCGACGGGACAGAGATCGGTCACATTGCCCTGCAGCTCGGAGGTCATCGCCGTCTGCAGATAGGTGGTGATCTCCATATCCTCGCCGCGGCCGATCGCGCCCATGTCGCTGGTGCCGGCGATCTCCGCCGTGAAGCGCACGCAGCGTGTGCAATGAATGCAGCGGTTCATCGCCGTCTTGACGAGCGGCCCGATATATTTGTCCTCGACCGCGCGCTTGTTCTCGGAATAGCGGGAGCTGTCGCCGCCGAAGGCGAGCGCCTGATCCTGCAAGTCGCATTCGCCGCCCTGATCGCAGATCGGACAGTCGAGCGGATGGTTGACGAGCAGAAACTCCATCACGCCTTCGCGCGCCTTCTTCACCATGGGCGATTTGGTGAAGACTTCCGGCGGCGCGCCGTCCGGGCCGGGACGCAGATCCTTCACGGCGACGGCGCAGGAAGCCTGCGGCTTGGGCGGGCCGCCCTTCACCTCGACGAGACACATGCGGCAATTGCCGGCGATCGACAGACGCTCGTGGAAGCAGAAGCGCGGCACCTCGGCGCCGGCCTCCTCGCAGGCCTGCAGCAGCGTATATTCGGCCGGAACGTCGACCTCGACGCCATCGACGAGAATTCTGGTCACTTGGCCTTCTCCAACCTCTCGACGCGCTCGCGCAAATCGGCGATCTGCGTCTCGATCTTCTTCTTCCGCTCGCTCGCGTCGACCGCGAAACCAAGAGCAGTCATCGTCGACTCGCGCAGCATTTCGCCGCGATCCTCCAGAAAGTCGAGCTTCAGCGTGTGACTGTCCTGAACGACGCGCAGCCCTCGAATATCTTCCTTGATCCCGCGCTGGCCCTCCCGCAGCTCGCTCAGCTCCTCCCGAATGCTCCGAATGTCGGCGCGCATCTCGCGAAGCAGCTCCAGAACGAGAGTCTCCGGCTCGGCCATCGATCTCTACTCCGCCGCCACGCGCACCGGATCGGGATGCGGATTGGCCGCATAGCGGTCGATGCGCTTCTCTATCTCCCCACGGAAATGATTGATGAGGCCCTGGATCGGCCAGGCCGCCGCATCGCCGAGCGCGCAGATCGTGTGACCCTCGATCTGTTTCGACACGTCGAACAGCATGTCGATCTCGCGCTTATGGGCGCGGCCTTCCGCCATGCGGGTGACGACGCGCCACATCCAGCCCGTGCCCTCGCGGCAGGGCGTGCATTGGCCGCAGCTCTCATGCTTGTAGAAATAAGAGATGCGGGCGATGGCGCGAATGATGTCGGTCGATTTGTCCATGACGATGACCGCCGCCGTGCCGAGGCCGGAGCCGAGCTTGACGAGGCTGTCGAAATCCATCGGACAGTCGATGATCTGATCCGCAGGCACGAGCCGCACCGAGGAGCCGCCGGGAATGACGGCGAGCAGATTGTCCGAGCCGCCGCGCACGCCGCCGCAATGGCGGTCGACGAGCTCGCGGAAGGGAATGGACATCGCCTCTTCCACATTGCACGGCTTGTTCACATGGCCGGAAATGGAGAAGAGCTTGGTGCCCGTATTATTGGGCTTGCCGATGCCGGCGAACCAGCTCGCGCCACGGCGCAGAATGGTCGGCGCGACGGCGATGGATTCGACATTGTTGACGGTGGTCGGGCAGCCATAGAGGCCGACATTGGCCGGGAACGGCGGCTTCAGGCGCGGCATTCCCTTCTTGCCCTCGAGGCTCTCGATCAGCGCCGTCTCCTCGCCGCAGATATAGGCGCCGGCGCCGTGATGCACGTAGAGGTCGAAGGGATAGCCGTGAATATTGTCCTTGCCGATGAGCCGCGCCTCATAGGCCTCGTCGATCGCCTTCTGCAGCGCGACGCGCTCGGCGATGAACTCGCCGCGCACGTAAATGTAGGAGGCGTGCGCGCCCATGGCGAAGGAAGCGATCAGCGCGCCCTCGATCAGCGTCTGCGGATCGTTGCGCATGATCTCGCGATCCTTGCAGGTGCCGGGCTCCGACTCGTCGGCGTTGATGACGAGATAGGAGGGACGCGCCGGATCGGGCGTCTTGGGCATGAAGGACCATTTGAGGCCGGTGGAGAAGCCGGCGCCGCCGCGTCCGCGCAGCCCCGAATCCTTCATCTCCTGAATGATCTTGTCGCGGCCGAGCGCGAGCAGCGCCTTGGTGTTGTCCCAGGCGCCGCGCGAGCGCGCTCCGGCGAGGCTCTTGTCGCCTATGCCATAGAGGTTCGTGAAAATGCGATCTTTATCGGCGAGCATTTCTAGTTCACTCCGCCTGCGCTTTGGCGCCGTCGCCATAGAAGGAGGTCAGGCTCGTCAGTCCGCCTTCCGGCTCCGAGGAGACGCGGCCCGTCTGCGAGCCGGTCTTCACCGGCCGGCCGGCGGCGAGATCATCGAGCAGCTTCTCGAAATTCTCGGCCGTCAAATCTTCATAATAATCGTCGTTGATCTGCACCATGGGCGCATTGCAGCAGGCGCCGAGGCATTCGACCTCGAGCCAGGAGAACAGCCCGTCCGCGGTCACATGACGCTGCGGGCCGACGCGGCGCTCCAGCACGGCGATCAGCTCGTCCGAGCCGCGCAACATGCAGGGCGTCGTGCCGCAGAGCTGGACGTAGTATTTCCCGACCGGCTCGAGATTGAACATCGTATAGAAGGTCGCGATCTCGAGCACGCGAATGTAGGGCATGCCGAGCAAATCCGCGACCTTCTCGATCGCTTTCTGCGGCAGCCAATAGTCATTCTGCTTCTGCGCCTGCCACAAGGCCGGCACCACCATGGAGGCCTGACGGCCGTCTGGGTATTTGGCGATTTGCCCCTCGAGCCACGCCTTGTTCTCGGGCGTGAACTCGAAGCTTTCGGGCTGCTGTTCGGCGAGACGACGTATGGACATTTAGCGATCGACCTCCCCGAAGACGATATCGAGCGAACCCAGGATCGCCGAGACGTCGGCGAGCAAATGGTCCTTGCAGAGAAAATCCATGGCCTGCAGATGCGCGAAGCCCGGCGCTCTGATCTTGCAGCGATAGGGCTTGTCGCCGCCGTCGGAGACCAGATAGACGCCGAACTCGCCCTTGGGCGCCTCGACCGCCGCATAGACCTCGCCGGCCGGCACTTTGAAGCCTTCCGTATAGAGCTTGAAGTGATGGATGAGCGCCTCCATGGAGCGCTTCATCTCCGCGCGGGGCGGCGAACAAATCTTATTGTTCACCGTCGCCACCGGGCCGCGGTTTTCGGCCTTCAAAAGCTTTTCGACGCATTGCTTCATGATGTAGGTCGACTGGCGCATCTCCTCCATGCGGATGACGGCGCGGTCGTAGCAGTCGCCGTTCTTGCCGACGGGAATGTCGAACTCCATCTCCTCATAGCAGTCGTAGGGACGCGCCTTGCGCAAATCCCAAGGCGCGCCGGAGCCGCGCACCATCACGCCGGAGAAACCGAACTTCCAGGCGTCCTCGAGCGAGATGACGCCGATGTCGGCATTGCGCTGCTTGAAGATGCGGTTGCCGATGAACAGCTCTTCGAGATCATCGCAGAGCTTCAGGAACGGGTCGCAGAAAGCGCCGATATCCTCGACCAGCCGGTCCGGCAGATCGCGGGCGACGCCGCCAGGGCGGAAATAATTGGCGTGCATGCGCGCGCCGCTCGCACGCTCATAGAACACCATGAGCTTCTCGCGCTCCTCATAGCCCCAGAGCGGCGGCGTCAGCGCACCGACGTCCATCGCCTGCGAGGTGACGTTGAGGAGATGCGAGAGAAGACGGCCGATCTCGGCGTAGAGCACGCGGATGAGCTGGCCGCGGCGCGGAACCTCGACACCGAGCAATTGCTCTATGCCGAGACAGAAGGCGTGCTCCTGATTCATCGGCGAGCAATAGTCGAGCCGATCGAAATAGGGCACGTTCTGCAGGAAGGTGCGCGCCTCCATCAGCTTCTCGGTGCCGCGATGCAGAAAGCCGACATGCGGATCGCAGCGCTCGACCACCTCGCCGTCGAGCTCGAGGATCAGGCGCAGCACGCCATGCGCCGCCGGATGCTGCGGACCGAAGTTGAGGTTGAAGTTGCGGAGGCTCTGGTCGTTCATCGTGACAGTCCCAGGCGGAGGAAGAGCGAATGGCGAGAATCAGCAGAAGCGCCGATGTTCATGACGGGCGCTCTCACTTGCTCGCCTTTTCATCGCCGGGCAGCTCATATTCCACCCCCTCCCACGGCGATAGAAAATCGAACTTCCGGTATTCCTGTGTGAGGTTCAGCGGCTCATAGACGACGCGCTTGCGCTCGTCGTCGTAGCGCACCTCGACATAGCCGGACATGGGGAAATCCTTACGCAGCGGATGACCGTCGAAGCCGTAATCGGTCATGATGCGGCGCAGATCCGGATGGCCGTCGAACAGCACGCCGAAGAGGTCGTAAGTCTCGCGCTCGAACCAGTCCGCCCCCGGATAGAGGCTCGTCAAGGAGGCGACCGGCGTGTCTTCGTCGGTCTGCGTCTTCACGCGGATGCGCTGATTATGCTTAGGCGAGAGGAGATGCAGCACCACGTCGAAACGCTGGTCGCGCTCTGGATAGTCGACCGCGGTGATGTCGGTGAAGCTGACGAAGAGGAATTCGGGATGGTCGCGCAGCACGCGGGCGACATCCAGCCACCGCGAGCGCTCCACATCCACGGTGAGCTCGCCATAGGCGATCTCAAGGCCTTTCACCACGCCCGGAAGGGCCGCGGCGACCTTCTCGCCGAGCTTTTCGAGTTCCGCACTCATGTCTCACCCTCGCGTCATGAGAAACCGACGGCTCATCGCGCGGCGGCTCGCATCGCATTCTTCGTTTTTGCGCGCTCTCTTCGAAACAGCGCGATCACATCACCGTTCGATCGTGCCGCTGCGGCGGATCTTCTTCTGCAGGAGCAGAACGCCATAGACCAGCGCCTCGGCCGAAGGCGGACAACCCGGGACATAAATGTCGACCGGAATGATTCGATCGCAGCCGCGCACCACAGAATAGGAGTAATGGTAATAGCCGCCGCCATTGGCGCAGGAGCCCATGGAGATGACGTAGCGCGGCTCCGGCATCTGATCGTAGACCTTGCGCAGCGCCGGGGCCATTTTATTGGTCAGCGTGCCGGCGATGATGATGACGTCCGACTGGCGCGGGCTGGCGCGCGGCGCGAAGCCGAAGCGCTCGAGATCGTAACGCGGCATCGCCGCTTGGATCATCTCCACCGCGCAGCAAGCGAGCCCGAAGGTCATCCACATCAGCGAGCCGGTGCGGGCCCAATTGATGAGATCGTCGGTCGCGGTGACGAGAAAGCCCTTGTCGGCGAGCTCGTCATTGAGGCCGAGATAGAAGGGATCGTCCGCGCCCACCGGCTTGCCGGTGCGCGGATCGACGAGACCCTTGGCGGAGGGCGCCACGAGGGTCGGAATCTGCGTCTGGCTCTGGCGAGTGATCAATCCCATTCGAGCGCTCCCTTGCGCCATTCATAGACGAAGCCGACGGTCAGCACGCCGAGGAAGAACATCATCGACCAGAAGCCGAAGCTGCCCGCCTCCTTGAAGGCGACGGCCCAGGGAAAGAGGAAGGCGACCTCGAGGTCGAAGACGATGAAGAGCAGCGCGACGAGATAGAAGCGCACGTCGAATTTCATGCGCGCGTCGCCGAAAGGATTGAAGCCGCACTCATAGGCGGAGAGCTTCTCCGGATCCGGCGCCTTGAAGGCGACCAGGAAGGGGAGGACGAGCAGCGCGCCGGCGATGATCGCCGCGAGGGCGACGAAGATCACGAGCGGCAAATATTGTTCGAGCAGGCTCGGCATGGCGATGTCCGACGTTTGCGGCGGGGGCGGCGCGTTGTGTCGCGGGGCGGAGAGCCCCGGGCGCCGTCTGACCGCGCGTTCCGTAACCCAGCGTATAGGTCAAAGCAAGAGCCGAGCGCCTCTTTACCGAAGGGATTGGGCCGGCGAGCCTTACGGGCGCCCGGGCGCGACGAGAAATTGCGCGCCGGCGCCCGTGAATCAGGCGGCGCCGCCGAAGAATTCGGCGATCTTGGCCGCGGCTTTCATCTCCTCGAATCGCCGCGCCCGGCGCTCCATCGCCTCGGCGTCCGCGCCCCAGGCTCTCATCTGATAATCTTCGTCGACATGGGCGGCGGCCCAAGCGGCTTCGACGTCCATTCGGCCGAGCGCCACCGCAAGGGCGATGAGGCAGGAGCCCGTCAGCGTCGTCATCGAATGGAGCGCCGCGAGGCGGAAAGGCGCCCCCGCCCCCTCCCCCGCATAGGCGCGCACCGCCTCGGCGACCGCGACCGTCGCCTCTGGCGCCTGCGCGAGAAACATCACGCCCGCCGTCGCGGCGAGCTCGGCGCCGAGCCGCTCCCTGGCGAAGGCGAGCAACGGGTCCCAGGCGTCGGCCTGCGCGGCGGCAAGGCCCGCAGGCTCCTCGGCGCGATAGCTCACGAGGTCCGAGCCCGCATATTTGGCGATGTCGGCGGCGACCTCATCGAGCCGGTCCGCGACCCCGTCGATCGCCGAATTGACGAGTTTCGTCAAAGGCATGGACGAAGGGTCGAGCCTTTCGCCCTGCGCCTCCCACTCCGCCGCGATAGCCCCCGTCAGCGGCGAGGACGGCGTCGCCAGAATGCGCCGCGCCGGCGTCTTGACCGTCCGTCCATCGAGCAGCACGGCGTAACCGCCATCGGCCTCGCCCACTCCGGCGGAGCGGTAGAATCGTTTCGGCGCCTCCGTCCGCGCGGATTGCGCCGCTATGCGCAACGGATTGCGCTCCGCATTGGTGACGAACAGGCCGTCGGCGAGATTTTCGCTATCTGAGGACATGGGGCGGTCTCCTCGGGCGCGGGGGCGCGTCAAGCGTCCGGCGCCGCCAATATGGGGTCGTCCTGCCCCGCGTCGAAGCCGAAGAAATCCCAGCTCTTCTGCATATGCGGCGGCAACGGCGCGGTGACGTCGAGCGCGCCGCCCTTGGGATGCGGCAGAATCAACCGCCGCGCCAGAAGATGGAGCTTCACCTCGAGCTCGGCCGGCATGGCGCGCATGGGATCGCGGCGTCGCGCCTCGTCCTCGGGCCTGTGCCCATATTTCGGGTCGCCGAAGATCGGGCAGCCGATCGCCTCCGCATGGGCGCGGAGCTGATGCGTGCGCCCGGTCAGGGGCTTCATCGACAGCCAGGAACAGCGCGGCGCCGCCTTGTCGACGATGGCGTAATAGGTCAGCGAATGCTGCGCCCCCTCTTCGCCATGCCGGACGACGCGCATCTTCTCGCGCGCGTCGGCGTCGCCCGCGCGACGCTCGCCCGCCCCGCGGCGAGAGCGATCCTCGCCCATATCCGCGCCTTTGGCGAGATAGAGCGACACGCGGCCCTGCGCCGGCTTCGGAACCCCTTCGACCAGCGCCCAATAGATCTTCTGCGCCTGGCGCGAGCGGAAGATCTCCCCGAGCTCCGCCGCCGTGCGCCGATTCTTGGCGATGAGCAGCACGCCGGACGTGTCGCGGTCGAGCCGATGCACCAGCACCGGCCGCTTGTCGCCCTCGGCCAGCGATGCGAGCATACCGTCTATATGCCGCTTCATGCCCGAGCCGCCTTGGACGGCGAGGCCATAGGGCTTGTTCAGCACGATGAGATGCGCGTCCTCGAACAAAGTCATCTCGGCGAGCGCGCGGGCGTCTTCCGGCCGCGCCCGCAGGACCGCCGGCGCCGCGATCGTCTCCAGCTTGAGCGGCGGCACGCGAACCTTCTGATTCTGCTCGAGCCTTGTCGACGTATCGGCCCGCTTGCCGTCGACGCGCACCTCTCCCTTGCGGCAGATTTTGGCGAGATGCGACAGAGCGAGCGAGGGAAAGCGCCGCTTGAACCAGCGGTCGAGCCTCAGCCCCGCCTCGTCCGCCTCGACGGTCAGCGTCTGCACGGGCGTCGATTGCGGCGCCGGCGTCCCGGTCGCGCTCACGTCAGCGTCCTCACGATGAAGAGTCCGAGGAAGAGCGCGCTTATGGAGAGGCCGACGGAACCGCCGACATAGAGCCCGGCCCAGAGCGGATCGCCCCGCTCGATCAGAGTGACGGCGTCGAGCGAGAAAGCGGAGAAAGTCGTATAGCCGCCGAGCACGCCAGTGGTCACGAACAGGCGCATCGACTGCGACCACCCCGTCCCCGCCTTGAAGGCGAAATAGCCGGCCGCCAGCCCCATGGCGAGAGAGCCGGTGACATTGATGATGAAAATGCCCCAGGGCAGTTGCGCGCCGAGCCAGCGCTGGCACCAGATATTGACGAAATGCCTGAGGAGTCCGCCCAATCCGGCCCCGAGAAAGATGAGAACAAGCGCGCGCATGGATCGCCTTCTAGCGCAAGCGGGCTCCCGCGTCACGAAGCGCGATCGCGCCAATTGCGGCGCTTCGATTCAAGCCGGATTTACGTATCGGCAGTAAAACGTGTAACCTCTACGTGACGGCGCGCGCGCCGCCACGTTGAACCTGTTGAGATTGCTAAATCTTTTACCGGTCGTGCAGCGGCCGAAACTCGTCAGCGCTCCGGTCCATGCGGGACTGGCGGGCGCCGCGCATGTGGAGCGACGGCCGTGAGACGATCTGATCTGCGCCTGAAGCAGGAGGAGGAGGAGCGCCTCGCGGCCGAGACCGTGGCCGAGCCGCGATTCGACGGTCGTTTCTTCTTGCCGCCCGACCAGCGCCGCTATCCCTGCCGCACCATCGACATGTCGTCGGAGATCGTCGCGCTGCGCAGCGATTTTCGCCCCACGGTGGGCGACAAGGTCACCCTCGATCTCGACCGTTGGGGCTGTTTCGAAGGCTCCGTGATTCGTCGCTTCGACGGCGGTTTCACTCTGGACCTCGAGCTATCGGATCGGCCGCGCGCCCATGTCGCGATGCAATTCGCCTGGCTGACGCGTCATTTCGCGCCGAACGGCGCGCAATACCGCTCCCATGAGCGGCTTCGTCCCAAGCAGCGCTTCACGACCTTCACCGTGGCGCAGGTCATTTTGCCCTGCGAAATTCTCGATCTGTCGCGCAGCGGCGCGTCGCTGCGCACCGAAGTGCGGGTTCCGCCCGGCGAAAAAGTCACGATCGGGAAGCGAACTCAGGCGGAGGTCATCCGCCAGACCGAGGACGGTTTCGCCGTCCGCTTCCGCCGCCTGTTGCCGCTCGAGATTTTCGACGAGGACATAGAACTCTGAACGCGCGACGAGACAATGGGCGAAAAGCCCGAAAGCCGCTCGACCCCGATTGCAGGCGCAGCCGGGTTGCGATAGTGAAGATGCAGGACCCACGCGCCCGTAGCTCAGCTGGATAGAGCGCTGCCCTCCGAAGGCAGAGGTCAGAGGTTCGAATCCTCTCGGGCGCGCCATTCCCTCCGGGAATGGGCCGCCCTTATGCAAAGAGGGTTCGAACGAAGTTCGAACCGGCGCGCCAGTTGGAAGAGGCCATGCTTCGCCTGCTCCGCAATATGCTGTCCCTGCTCGCTCTGGCCTCGCTCCTCCTCGGCGGACCGACCGCGCGCGAGCGCCATTCTTGCGAGGGGATGAGCGCGGCGGCCATGGAGGACTGCCATAAGTCAGGCGGCGGCAACGCCTCGCTGGCTGCGGATGACTGCGCCGCCCTTTTCTGCGCGCAGATGCAGGCCGCGCCCGCTCCGCCCGAAGCCGCGAGCCCCTTTCGGACGCGCCTCGCCTGCGCGCCCATCGCGCCGCCGAGCGACGCCGATCTCGCCGGCCTGATCGCCCCGCCCGATCTTCGACCTCCGATCGCCTGAAGCCGCCTTCGCCGCCGGCCTCCCGCTCGCGCGGGCGCCGCGAATTTTTCCAGCGACTTTCAAAGCGATTCGCCGCGAGAAGCGGCCGGAGACCGATTCCATGCCTCCCTATGCACCCTTCGTCGGCGCGCTCGCGCTCGCCGCGAGCGTGACCGCGACCATGTTTCACACGTCCCCTTCCGACGCCGTCCAACCGGACCATCCGCCGGAACGCATGGAGATGGACGATCCCATTCTCTTCTATCGCGACCCGATGGACGGCCCGGAACTCTCGCGCCATCCCAAAAAGGACGGCATGGGGATGGATTTTCTGCCCGTGCGACGATCGCAGATCGCGCCGCTCCTCGGCAGGCTCCCTGCGCCGACGCCCTCCCGCGAGGAGCCGCTCTTCTATCGCGATCCGATGGGCGGCGCCGACATCTCGCTCGTCCCGCGCAAGGACGGCATGGGGATGGATTATCTGCCGGCGCGGCCCGCCGATCTGCGCGCGATCCTCCCCGAGCTCTCCGCGCGGCCGCCGGCGCCGGCGCCGGCGAAACGCATTCTCTATTATCGCAATCCGATGGGCCTGCCGGACGTGTCCGCGACGCCGAAGAAGGATTCGATGGGCATGGACTACATGCCCGTCTATGAGGGCGAGGCCGGCGACGAGGACGGCTCGGTGCGCATAGCGCCGGGAAAAATCCAGCGAACGGGCGTGCGCTCGGAGCCCGTGCGGCGCCGCGCGCTCGCCGCCAAGATACGCGTTCCCGGCGTCGTGCAGGTCGACGAGCGGCGCGTCGCCGTGGTGGCGACGCGCTCCGAGGCCTTCATCGAGAAGGTCTTCGACGCGACGACCGGCGCGCGCGTCGACAAGGGCCAGCCGCTCCTGCGCCTCTACTCGCCGGCGATCGCCGCCGCCGCGGCGGATTATCTCACTTTCTCGGGCCGGCGCGCCAATGACCCGGCGCTGCTCGAAGGCGCGCGCCGCAGGCTCGAGACACTGAATGCGCCGCCGGAATTCATCGCCGAAATATCGCGCCAGCAGCGCGTGCCGACGAACATCTCCTGGCCCGCGCCCCGCGGCGGCGTCATTCTCGAGCGCAACGCTGTCGACGGAATGAAGGCCGAGCCGGGGCAGGCGCTCTTCCGCATCGCCGATCTCTCGGTGGTCTGGGTCCTCGCCGACGTCTCCGAGCAGGACTATGCGCGCCTGCGCGTCGGCCAGAGCGCCCGCATCACCGCGCGCGGCCTTCCGAACCGAGTCTTCGCCGGCGATGTGACCGTCGTCTATCCGCAGATCAATCGCGAGACCCGCACCGCGCGCGTGCGCGTCGAGCTCGCCAACGCCGATCTCGCCTTGCGGCCGGACATGTTCGTCGACGCCGAAATCCTCGCCGACAACAAGGACGAGCTCGTCGCCGCGCCCGAGAGCGCGGTGATCGAGACCGGCAAACGCTCGCTCGTGCTCCTCGACAAAGGCGACGGACGCTTCGAGCCGCGCGAGGTGACGCTCGGCCGGCGCGGCGAAGGCTTCGTCGAGGTCAAGAGCGGCCTCGACGAAACGGACCGCGTCGTGACCGCGGCCAATTTCCTGATCGATGCGGAAAGCAATCTGAAGTCCGCGCTTCATGCGCTCGAGGGGACGGAGACGGCGCGATGATCGGCCGTCTCATCGCCTGGTCGGCGCGCAATCTCATGCTCGTCTTCATCGGCGCCGGCTTTGCGATCGCCGCCGGCGTCTATGCGCTGCGAACGCTGCCGCTCGACGCGCTTCCCGATCTCTCCGACGTTCAGGCCATCGTCTACACCGAATATCCGGGGCAGGCGCCGCAAGTCGTCGAGGATCAGGTCACCTATCCGCTCACCAGCGCGATGCTGACCGTGCCGCGCTCCAAGGTCGTGCGCGGCTTCTCCTTCTTCGGCGTCTCCTTCGTCTATGTCATTTTCGAGGATGGCGTCGACATCTATTGGGCGCGCTCGCGCGTGCTCGAATATTTGAATGCGGCGTCCAAGAAGCTTCCCCAGGGCGTGACGCCGACTCTCGGCCCCGACGCCACCGGCGTCGGCTGGGTCTATCAATATGCGCTCGTCGCCAAGGAAATGACCCTCGCCGAGCTGCGCTCGATCCAGGATTGGACGCTGCGCTACGGCCTCTCCAAGGCGGAAGGCGTGGCCGAGATCGCGAGCGTCGGCGGCTTCGTCAAACAGTACAACGTTATCGTCGATCCCAATCGGCTGCGCGGCCTCGGCGTCTCCTTGAAGCAGCTGCGCGAGGCGATCCGCGCCAGCAACGCCGACGTCGGCGGGCGAACCATCGAGCTCTCCGAGTTCGAGTTCATCGTTCGCGGTCGCGGCTATCTGAAGAGCGCCGCCGACATAGAGCATATCGGCCTGCGCGCCGACAATGGCGCGCCCCTGCTGCTGCGCGACGTCGCCCGCGTCGAGCTCGGGCCGGACGAGCGGCGCGGCGTGGCCGAGCTCGACGGCGAGGGCGAGGTCGCGAGCGGCATAGCCTTGCAGCGCTATCACGCCAATGCGCTCGACGTGATCGATAATGTGAAGGCGGCGCTCGCCCGCCTCGCCTCGGCGCTGCCGAAAGGGTTGGAGATCGCCACCGTCTACGATCGCTCGCAGCTCATCCATGCGGCGATCGAGACGCTGCGCCGCACGCTCGTCGAGGAGAGCGTCATCGTCGCCCTCGTCTGCGCGCTGTTTCTCATGCATCTGCGCAGCGCGCTCGTCGCCGTGCTCATGCTGCCCGTCGGCGTGCTCGTCGCCTTTGCGGCGATGAAGGCGATCGGCCTCGGCTCCGACATAATGAGCTTAGGCGGCGTCGCCATCGCCATAGGCGCCATGGTCGACGCCGCGATCGTGATGATCGAGAACGCGCACAAGCATCTCGAGCGGGCTCCGCCGGAAAAGCCCCGCGTGGACATATTGATCGAGGCCGCGACGGAGGTCGGGCCGGCGCTGTTCTTCAGCCTGCTGGTCATCACAGTGTCCTTCCTGCCGATCTTCACGCTCGAGGCGCAGGAAGGGCGCCTGTTCGCGCCGCTCGCCTATACGAAAACCTTCGCAATGGCGGCGGCGGCGCTCCTCTCGGTGACGCTCGTGCCGGCGCTGATGGTCGTCTTCGTGCGCGGCAAGATCGCGCCGGAGGCGAAAAATCCGGTCAATCGCGCGCTGATATTCCTCTATCGGCCGATCATCGCTCTGGTGCTGAAGGCGAAGACCGCGACCATTCTCCTCGCCATCGCCGCGCTCGTCGCGACGATCTCTCCGGCGCGCCGCTTGGGAAGCGAGTTCATGCCCCGGCTCGACGAAGGCGCGCTTCTCTATATGCCGACGACTCTGCCCGGACTCTCCGTGACCAAGGCGGCGGAGCTGCTGCAGACGCAGGACCGCATCATCAAATCCTTCCCCGAGGTGCAATCGACCTATGGCAAAGCCGGCCGCGCGGCCACGGCGACCGATCCGGCGCCGCTCGAAATGTTCGAGACGGTCGTCACGCTGAAGCCGAGGGAGTCGTGGCGGCCCGGCATGACGACCGACAGGCTCATCGCGGAAATGGACGCGGCCCTGCAGTTTCCCGGCGTCTCCAACGCGTGGACGATGCCGATCAAGGCGCGCATCGACATGCTCGCGACGGGCATAAGAACGCCGATCGGCGTGAAGATCTTCGGCCGCGACCTCACGCAGATGGAAGAGCTCGCCCGCCGCGTCGAGACCGTGCTGAAGCGCGTTCCCGGCACGGCCAGCGCCTATGCGGAGCGCGTCAATGGCGGCTATTTCCTGGACATCGTCCCCGATCATGCGGCGCTCGCCCGCTATAATCTCATGATCGGCGACGTGCAGGAGGTGATCGCCACCGCGCTCGGCGGCGAGACGATCACGACGACCGTCGAAGGCCGCGAGCGCTACGGCGTCACCATACGCTATCCGCGCGACTTCCGCTCCGACCCGCAGGCGATCGCGCATGAGGTTCTCGTGCCGCTGCCGCGCGGCGGCGCCGTGCCGCTGGGCGAGGTCGCGAGAATCGATCTCATGCGCGGCCCGACCTCGATTCGCACCGAGAACGGCCAGCTCGCGGTCTATGTCTTCGTCGATGTGCGCGACCGCGATCTCGGCGGCTATGTCGAGGAGGCGCAGAAAGCCGTCGCGCAATCGATCGAATTTCCCGCCGGCGCCTATGTGACCTGGAGCGGCCAGTTCGAATATATGGAGCGCGCCAAAGCGCGCCTCGCCATCGTCGCGCCGCTGACGCTCGCGATCATCTTCCTGCTGCTCTATCTCAATTTCCGCCGCTTGACGGAAACCTTGATCGTCATGGCCTCGCTGCCCTTCGCGCTCGTCGGCGGCGTTTGGATGATGTGGCTCTCGGGCTTCGACATGTCGGTCGCGGCGACGGTCGGCTTCATCGCGCTCGCCGGCGTCGCCGCCGAGACCGGCGTCGTCATGCTCATCTATCTCGATCAGGCCCGCGAGGAGATCGCCGCCGAGCGCGCCGCGCAGGGCCGCCCCTTCACGCGCGCCGATCTGCATGAGGCGATCATGCGCGGCGCGGTCGAGCGCGTGCGCCCGAAGATGATGACGGTCACAGCCATCATCGCGGGCCTGCTGCCGATCCTCTGGAGCTCGGGCGCGGGCTCGGAGGTGATGCAACGCATCGCCGCGCCGATGATCGGCGGCATGGCCTCCTCGACGGTGCTGACGCTCATCGTCATTCCGGCGATCTATGCGCTGGCGCAGGAGACCTCTCGCTCGCGGCGGCGCGCCGCTGCGAGCGCGGGCTCGAGCGCGCCGTCGGCGGACGAATTGCGGCCAGATTAGTCGGCGGCGTCCGCTCATTTGGAAGGAGCGTCATTCCCGACGCTCGCACAGCAGCGATCGAGAATCTCGAGCAACAGGCGGAGCCTTCTTGTCGTTGATCTGGATTCCCGGTCGGGCCGTCGGCCTGCCGGGAATGACGACGCCCTCAATGACGACGCCCTTGCAGCTCGAGGCGACGCAGCCACAGGGGAATCGGGTGAAGGATTTCAGGCGGCGACGAGACTTGCGAGGAAGTCGTCGTCCCAGGCGGCGGTCATGCGC
>NZ_BGJX01000005.1 GCF_009811655.1 Methylosinus sp. Ce-a6
CCGCTCCGCCGACGCCCCCCCGGCCGACGCCGCGCAGGAGCTCGACAGCGAGCTCCACGGCGCCTCCGCCGGCTGAGGCGGCGGATCGCGACGACAGGCCCGGTCTTGGCGACTCGCGACATATTCGGCGGCGACGGCGCGCAGAAGGGCGCTCGCCCAGTGCTCGGGCGGCAGGCGGCGGGCCTTGCCTTTCGAGCCTCACGCCCCAGATGTCTCGAGAGAGCGGCGCCCCCCGCGCCTGCGCAGCGGAGCCTATCGGCGCTTTGCCCATGACGAGCGACACGCGCGACATCGCCCTCGTCACAGGCGCGAGCGGTTTCATCGGAGGGGCCGTCGCGGGCCTGCTGCATGAGCAGGGGTTTTGCGTGCGCGCTTTCGTGCGGCCGACGAGCCCGCGCGCCAATCTCCGCCCTCACTTTGAGATTTTCGAAGGCGATGTCACCGACCGTGAGAGCCTGCGCGCTGCGCTCTCCGGCGCGCGCTATCTCTTCCATGTCGCCGCCGACTATCGTCTCTGGGCACCCGATCCCCGCATCGTGATGCGCACCAATCTGGAGGGGACCCGCATCGTCATGGAGGAGGCGTTGCGCGCCGGCGTCGAGCGCATCGTCCATACGAGCAGCGTCGCGACGCTCGCGCCCGACGCCTCCGGTCTCTGCGACGAGACGCGGCGGCTCGAGGTCTGCGACCGGCTCGGCGCCTATAAGCGCAGCAAGCTTCTCTCCGAGCGTCTGGTCGAGGAGATGATCGAGCGCCATGCTCTGCCGGCGGTCATCGTCAATCCTTCCGCGCCGCTCGGCCCCGGCGACGTGCGGCCGACGCCGACCGGACGCATCATTCTCGAGGCGATGCGCGGCAATATGCCGGCCTATGTGGACACCGGCCTCGCCGTCGTCCATGTGGCCGACGTCGCCGCCGGCCATCTCGCCGCTCTGCGCCAAGGGCGCATCGGCGAACGCTATATTCTCGGCGGCGAGAATGTCGAGCTCTCGCAATTGCTCGCCGAGGTCGCGCGCCTCAGCGGCCGCCGTCCGCCGCTCGTGAAGCTGCCGCGCTGGCCGCTCTGGCCGATGGCCCATGTCAACGAGGCCTTGGCGCGCGTCACCGGCCGCGAGCCTTTCCTCAATGTCGAGAGCCTTCGCCTGTCGGCGACGACCATGTTCTTCGACGACTCCAAGGCGCGTCGCGAGCTCGGCTATCGCTCGCGCCCCTATCGTCACGCGCTCGTCGACGCGATCGAATGGTTCGGCGCGCGCGCCGTCGACAAGCATCGCGCGCCGCGGGACGCGCGCCGCGCGCCGAGCGGCGCGCCCGGCGAGTAGCGCCGCGCTCCCGCTCTTGCGCGCCGGCCCGCAACAAGGCAATCCTTCGCGCAGCTTCTTCTCTCGACGAGCGTCGGATGATCATCGATCGGCGTCCGCGCGGGGCTCGTGGGCGCGCGCTGTTTCGTCTCGGCATTCTCGCCGCGACGGCGGCGGCGGGCGCCGCTTTTCCCGCGCCGGCTTTCTCGCAGGCCTCCGCGGGCTTCACGCTCTGCGTGCAGCCGGGACAGCCGGCTTGCGTCTTCACGCCGGGCCGGCCGACCGAGGCCTGCGGACGCGACGTCGAGGCCTATATCGCCTCGGTGTTCCGCTATCGCGAATGTCTCGCCAAGGAGGGCGAGCGGGCGATTCGCGAATCGAACGACGTCATCGACCATTGGCGATGCCGCGAGCGAGGCGAGCGGTGTCGCAAATGACCGCCGGCGCCGGGGGCCTGTCGCGGCCGATCGTCTATGACGTCACGCGTCTCGTGACGCGCGCGCTCAATCCGACGCCCAATGGCATCGATCGCGTCGATTTCGCCCTGGCGCGCCATTTTCTCACCATGGGCGGAGAGGGGAGCGTCGCGCTCGCCTGCGCGGCGCTCGGGCCGCGGCTGGCCTCGGCGCAAGAGGCGCTGCGCACGCTCGCCGATATAGAGACCTATTGGAACGAATTCCTCGACCCGCGCGAGGACGCCGTGTTCGAGACTCTCGTCGCCGCGCTCGCGGAGGCGCCCGCGCGCGGCGGCGCGGCGCGGGTGCGCAGGAGGGGATGGGGCGCGATTCCCGAGAATTGGCGCGCCATGCGGCGTTGGGCCTTTCGCATCGGAAGGCCGACCTCGACGGCGCCGAAGGGCGCGATCTATGTCAACGCCAGCCAGTTTCCCCTCGACAAGGATTGGCATTCGCGCTGGCTCGACGCGCGGCCCGATGTGAAGCCCGTCTTCTTCGTCCATGATCTGCTGCCGCTCGAGGCGCCGGAGTTCTTTCGCCCGGCCGAACGGGACAAGCATCGCGCCGCCATGCGCAATATCACGCGCCGCGCCGCGGGAGTCGTCGTGGGCTCACGCGCGGTCGCGCGCCGCGTCGCGGATTTTTCTCGGGAGCAGGGCAGGGCCGATCTGCCCCTCCGCCTCGCCGGCCTGCCGGTCGCGCCCGTCTTCGAGACGGCCGCCGCCATCGATCCGCGCCTCGCCGACAAAACCTATTTCGTGCTCTGCGGGACCATCGAGCCGCGCAAGAATCATCTGCTGCTGCTCAATGTCTGGCGCGAGCTCGCCGAGCGGGAGGGGCGGGCGACGCCCAAGCTCGTCCTCGTCGGCAAGCGCGGCTGGCACAATGAGAATGTGCTCGACATGCTGGAGCGCTGCGAGGCGCTGCGGCCGCATGTCGTCGAAGTCTCCGGCCTGTCGACGCCGGCGCTGCGCGCGTTGCTCGCCGGCGCGCGGGCCGCGCTCGCGCCTTCCTTCGCGGAAGGATTCGGCCTGCCGGTCGCCGAGGCGGCGGCCTGCGGCGCGCCGGTCATCGCCTCCGACATAGAGACTTTTCGCGAGATCGCCGGCGAGGCGCTCGATTATGTCGATCCGCTCGACGGGCCGGGCTGGCGCGACGCCGTTCTCGCCTATCGCGACGCCGATTCGCCGCGCCGTCTCGCGGCCTTGCGTCGTCTCGCGCAGTTTCCGCGCCGCGACGCGCCGTCCTTCTTTCGCGCGATCGACGAATTCGTCGGCGGCCTCTGACCGCTCGCGCGAGCGGCGCGCGCTCGAGCCTCGGAGCCTGTAGTCGGAGCCTGTAGTCTTGCCCAGGCGGCGGCGGTTTCCTATTAAGGTCGAACCAAGGTCGACCAGCCAGAGAAAGGCGCCGATGACGGATCCGTCGAACCCGCCGAAATGGAAGAGGGTCGTCGTCAAGCTCTCGGGCGAGGCGCTGATGGGCGACGCGCCGCATGGCCTGCACGCGCCGACATTGGAGCGGATCGCCAAAGATCTCGCTTCCTCGGCCGAGCTCGGCGCGCAGATCGCCGTCGTCGTCGGCGGCGGCAATTTCTTTCGCGGCATTCAGGGCGCCGACAAAGGCATAGAGCGCGCGCGCGCCGATTCGATCGGCATGCTCGCGACCGTGATGAACGGCCTCGCGCTCGAGCAGGCGATCGAGGCGCAGGGCCGTCAGGCGCGGGCGCTGTCGGCGGTCCCCATGCCCTCGCTCTGCGAATCCTATTCGCGCCGCGCGGCGCTGCATCATCTCGCCAAGGGCCGCGTCGTCATCGCGGCCGGCGGCACGGGCCTGCCCTTCTTCACCACCGACACCCCCGCCGTCGTGCGCGCCGCCGAGCTCTCGGCCGATGCGGTGCTGAAGGCGACCCAGGTGGACGGCGTCTATACGGCCGACCCCAAGCGCGATCCTTCCGCGCGGCGCTACGAGCAGCTCACCCATGACGAGGCGATCGCCAGGAGCCTCGCCGTGATGGACACCGCCGCCTTTGCTCTTGCTCGCGAGAACAAGATTCCCATAATCGTCTTTTCCATCGCCGAGGAGGGCGCGATCCGCGCAGTGCTGGAAGGACGAGGACGGGCCACCCATGTCGTTCCCTGAAGAGGGGCGACGTTTCGCATCGTTCCCTGAAAAGGACGACGCCTCGATGGCGCGCGGATTTCCGCCTCGGCCGATTATGTTCTATGAGACTTGGACCCCGAGCCGGCGCGGCCCGCTCGCTCGAACCGACAGACTTCACGAATAGGCAAAGTTTCCTATGGCCCAGACTTTCGATCTGCCCGAACTGAAGCGCCGCATGCAGGGCGCGCTGGCGACGCTCAAGCACGAGCTCGGCGGGCTTCGCACCGGGCGCGCCTCGGCGAGCCTGCTGGAGCCGATTCACGTCGAGGCCTATGGACAGGCGACGCCGCTCAACCAGGTCGCGACGATCAGCGTGCCGGAGCCGCGCATGCTCGCGGTGCAAGTATGGGACAAGGGCCTCGTCTCCGCCGTCGACAAGGCGATTCGCGATTCGAATCTCGGCCTCTCGCCGACGGTCGAGGGCCAGGTGCTGCGCATTCGCACGCCGGAGCTCAATGAGCAGCGCCGCAAGGAGCTGGTGAAGGTCGCGCATAAATACGCCGAGGACGCGCGCGTCTCCGTGCGCCATGTGCGGCGCGACGGGCTCGACACATTGAAGAAGCTGCTCAAGGATCACGCTCTGCCGGAGGACGACGCCAAGCGGCACGAGAGCGAGGTCCAGAAGGCCACCGACGAGGCGGTGCGCGAGGTCGACGCCGCGCTCACGCAAAAAGAAAAAGAGATCATGCAGGTTTGATTTTTCAATCGATTTGTCGCGAAGAGCCGGTTGGTCCGGTTCGAGCCTCGAGGATCGCGGAAAAAAAACATGGGAGATGGTGGAATATTGGAGTTGGGAGCGCCGGCCCTGGCGCCGCGATCTTCCGCGCCGCGTCATGTCGCTTTGATCATGGACGGCAATGGCCGCTGGGCGGCGGCGCGGGGGTTGCCGCGGTTCGAGGGCCACAGACGCGGCGTCGACGCCTTGCGCAAGACGGTGCGCGCGGCGATCGAATTCGGGATCGATTATCTGACCGTCTATTCCTTTTCCGTGGAGAACTGGTCGCGTCCGCCCGAGGAGGTGCAGAGCCTGCTCGCGCTGCTGCATCGCTTCATCCGCAACGATTTGGCGGAGCTGCAGGCCAATAATGTGCGCGTGAAGGTGATCGGCGAGCGCGAGGGTCTCGCCCCCGAGATCTCCGCGCTGCTGCTGGAGGCCGAGCAGACGACCGAGGCCAACACCGGCCTCACGCTCGTCGTCGCCTTCAATTACGGCGCGCGTCAGGAGATAACGGCGGCGGCCCGCGCTCTCGCCGAGGAGGTCGCGGCCGGCCGGCTGCGTCCGCAGGACATAGACACGGAGGCGATTGCCCGGCGGCTCGACACGGCGGATATCCCGGACCCGGACCTCATCATCCGCACGAGCGGCGAACAGAGGCTGTCCAATTTCATGCTGTGGCAGGCCGCCTATGCGGAATTGCTGTTCGTGCCGGTTCATTGGCCGGATTTCAGCCGGGCCGACTTCGAGGCGGCGATCGACGACTACGCGCAGCGGGATCGGCGCTTCGGCGGCTTGGCGCCCGGCGACTGCAGGGCGAAGACCGCCTCATGAGAGAACCTTCACGGCCGGGCGGCGCCATCGCCGGCGACAAGGGCGCGCGATTCGGGGATCTCGGTCCGCGCATCGGCTCGGCGGCGACGCTGATCGCCACCGCCCTCGTCGCGCTCTATGTCGGCGGCGACGCTTTCGCGCTGTTCTGGCTGCTCGCCGGCTTCGCCGTGTCCTGGGAATGGCAGAGCATCGTCGGCGGCGAATTGGCGCTCGCCCGATTCGCCCTGGGCGGCGCCTCGCTGGCCGCGGCGACAGCCTTCGCCGCCCATGGCGGCGGCCCGCTCGCGCTGGCGTCGCTCGGCTTCTTCTCGATCATTCTCGCGATCCTGGCGGGGCCCGGACGCAGGCTCTGGGCGCCGGCCGGGCTGCTCTACGCCGGCTCGCTGATCGTCTCCACCAACATGCTGCGCCATTCGCCCGGCTATGGCGCGATCTCCATCGCCTGGCTGTTCGCCGTCGTCTGGGGAACCGATGTGATGGCCTATTTCGGCGGGCGGCTCATCGGCGGACCGAAGCTCTGGCCGCGCGTCTCGCCGGGCAAGACCTGGTCGGGAACGCTCGTCGGGGTCGCCAGCGGCGCGCTCGCGGGCGTCGCCGTGGTCCATTTCAGTCGCTGGAGCGCCGCGGCCACCCTGTCGCTGTTCGGCGTCGGACTGGTCGCGGCGGCGCTGGCGCAGGCGGGCGATCTCTTCGAATCCTGGATCAAGCGGCGTTTCGGCGTCAAGGATTCGAGCCATTTGATTCCCGGCCACGGCGGCGTGATGGATCGCGTCGACGGCTTCATCTTTGCGAGCGCCTTTGCGGCGATGCTCGGCGGATTGCGCGGTCAGGAGTCCCTGGCCGCCGGAATTTTCATCTGGTAGGCGGCATATGGCGACAGGGGCGGGATCGGAGCAGTTTGTCACTCGGGCGCGCGGCGCGCGGCCGAAGCGCATCGTTCTGCTCGGGGCGACGGGATCGATCGGCCGCTCGACGGTCGATCTTTTGACGCGCGACCCGGAAGGGTTTTCCGTCGCGGCGATCGCGGGCGGGCGCGACCATGCGGCTCTCGCCCGCACGGCGATCGCGGTGAAGGCGGAATTCGTCGCCATCCGTGACGAAGAGGGCTATGCGGCGCTGAAGGAGGCGCTATCCGGCACGAACATCCAGGTCGCGGCCGGGCGCGAGGCGGTGATCGAGGCTGCGACTCGCGAGGCCGATCTCGTGGTTTCGGCCATTGTCGGCGCCGCCGGCGTCGAGCCGACCCACGCCGCTCTTGCGCTCGGGCGCGACGTCGCTCTCGCCAATAAGGAGTGTCTCGTCTGCGCCGGCGCGCCGTTCATGCGCACGGCGCATGAGAGGAGCGCCCGTCTGCTGCCGATCGACAGCGAGCATAATGCGATCTTCCAGGCGCTCGGCGGCGAGGACGTCTCGAAAATCGAGAAAATGACCATCACCGCCTCGGGCGGGCCGTTCCGCACCTGGACCAGAGAGGCGATCGAGGCGGCGACGGTGGAGCAGGCGCTCAACCATCCCAATTGGGCGATGGGCCCGAAGAACACGATCGACTCGGCCACATTGATGAACAAAGGGCTCGAGCTCATCGAGGCGCATCATATTTTCGGCGTGCCGGCGGAAAAGCTCGACGTGATCGTGCATCCGCAATCCATCGTCCACGGGCTCGTGAGCTTTTCCGACGGCTCGGTCACGGCGGGGCTCGCCCGTCCCGACATGCGCGTGCCGATCGCCCATTGCCTCGCCTATCCCGAGCGGGTCGAGACCCCGGCGCCGCGGCTCGATCTCGTCGCCATCGGCGCGCTCACTTTCGAGAAGCCGGATCTCGAGCGCTTTCCGGCGCTCGGCCTCGCGCTCGAGGCGATGCGGGCGGGCGGGGGGCTTCCGACCGTCCTCAACGCCGCCAATGAGATCGCGGTCGAGGCTTTCCTCGCCGGCCGCATCGGTTTCAGCGGCATCGCCCGCCATGTCGCGGATGCGCTGGAAGCCGCGCTCGAGGATGGCACGGCGCGCGAGCCGGGGAGCGTTGAGGACGCCCTCGACATTGACCATATTGTCAGAGAAAGATCGCGCGGCGCCTTGGCGATGAACCGGGCTTCGGGCATGTTAACGCTTCAGTAACCAAGAGAGCAGGGCCGAAAGGCGGACTCTCGGGGAGCAGCGTTTGCCGGGAGTATCGCTTTGCTGGACTTGCTCATGACGATCCTCATCTACGTCGTCCCATTCGTCTTCGTGCTGACGATGGTGGTGTTCTTCCACGAGCTCGGCCATTTCCTCGTCGGCCGTTGGTGCGGCGTGAAGATCGACGCTTTTTCCATCGGTTTCGGCCCGGAGCTCTGGGGCTTTGACGACCGCTACGGCACGCGCTGGCGCCTCGCGGCCATTCCGCTCGGCGGCTATGTGAAATTCCATGGCGACGCCAATGGCGCGAGCGTGCCCGATCCCGAGCGCATAGAGGCGATGCCGGAGGAGGAGCGCAAGCTCACCTTCTTCGGCCAGTCGGTGTGGAAGCGGGCGGCGATCGTGGTGGCGGGGCCGCTCGCCAATTTCGTGCTGGCGATCGTCATTTTCACCATTCTCTACGCCTCCTTGGGGCGCAATATTCTTTTGCCGAAGGTCGCCTCGGTCCAGCCGGGCGGCGCGGCCGAACTGGCGGGCTTCAAGCCCGGCGATCTTGTCCTCACCATAGACGGCGAGCCGATCGACAGTTTCGGCAAGATGCAGGAGATCGTCTCCTCCTCCACCGGCAGGGCGCTCGCCATAGTGGTGCGCCGCGGCGGCGAGGATGTGAGCCTGCTGGCCACCCCCCAGTTGCGGGAGATCGAGACGGCGCTCGGCAAGGCCAAGATCGGCATGATCGGCCTGCAGGCGAGCTCCGATCCGGCCGACCAGCGCGAGGAGCGCTATAATGTCGGCCAGTCCTTCGTCCTCGCCGTCGACGAGACATGGACGATCGTCGAGCGGACCGCCTCCTATCTCGGCGGCCTCGTCGTCGGCCGCGAGGCGTCGGACCAATTGTCCGGTCCGATCGGCATCGCGCAAGTCTCGGGCCAGATGGCGAAGGCGATCGACAAGGTGGGCGTCGGCCCGCTCTTCAATCTCATCGCCATATTGTCGATCTCGATCGGCCTGCTCAATCTCGCGCCGGTGCCGCTGCTCGATGGCGGCCATCTGCTCTTCTACGTGATCGAGGCGGCGCGCGGCCGCGCGCTCGCCGAACGTACGCAAGAATACGCGTTCCGCGTCGGGCTCGCCATGGTGTGCACGCTGATGGTGTTTTCCACATACAATGATCTCGCGCGGCTCTTGCGTCGGCTGACGGGCGCGGGCGTCGACTGAACGCTCATCCGTGTCTCTTCCCACGGAAATCCGAAGGGAATTCGTTCGGCCTGGCGTTTTGGACCGCTTTTCGCCATCATTCTGGGGAGGATCGCTCATCGGCGACTCGCGGCTTTCCGTCGCGGGTTTTCATCGTTAACGCGACGCTGACCATAAAACGTGGCTTCGCGGCAACGAGCCGGGCAAAACGAGGAAACTCGTCGCCTTCGGCATTTGCAGTAAACCGTAAACCTTGTAGAAGGTGAACATCGGATCGGACGGCGTACGGTAGCGTGCGTGCGTTGTCCCAGTTCGTGAGCCCAGCCGCCTTCGGGCGGGCGACGGCGCGACGAGGACGTAGGATTGACAATGCGGTCCATCGAGGCTTTTCGGAATCGTTCCTATCTCATGGCAGCCGTCGTATCGGCGGTCCTCGGTTTCTCTCTTCCATCTCTCGCGCAGGACATCGTCGTCGTCGGCAACGCCCGCGGCGACACCGACGTGATCCGCTCCTATTTCTCCGGCACGAGCCCGGAGGAGGTCGAGAAGGGCGTGGAAGCGCTGCGCAACAGCGGCCGATTCGCCAGTGTGAGCGCCAGCCGCGAGAAGGGGCGTGTGGTCATTCGCGTCTCCGAGAGCAATCTCATCAATCGCGTCGTCTTCGAGGGCAACAGCAAGGTCAAGACGGAGACGCTGACCTCCGAGGTGCGCACGCGCGCGCACGGCTCGTTCAATCAGACGGTGATCCAGCAGGATATCGCTCGCCTGCTCGAGATCTACAAGCGCTCCGGCCGCGCCGCGGCCAAGGTCGCCTATCGCACGGTCGAGCTGCCCAATGGGCGCATCGACGTCGTCTTCACCGTGGAGGAGGGCGACAAGACCGGCGTCAAGGAGATCAAATTCGTCGGCAACAACGTTTTTTCGACGGGGCGTCTCGTCGATCTGATGGAGACGACGGAGATGAATCTCCTGTCCTTCATCAAGACGAGCGACGTCTATGATCCGGACCGCATCGCCTCCGACCTCGAATTGGTGCGGCGATTCTATCTGAAGAACGGTTACGCGGATTTCCACGTCGTCAGCTCCGACGCGGTGTTCGACCCGGCCAAGGGCGGTTATGTCGTCACCGTCGTCGTGGAGGAGGGGCCGCAATATCGCGTCTCCGCCGTGGATGTGGAATCGCATCTGCCCGACATCGATCCCGCTTCTCTGCAGCCCTATCTGCGTCTTGCCCCCGGCGACGTCTATAATGGCGACGCGGTGGAGAAGACGGTCGAGTCGCTGACGCGCGAGATCGCCAGGAAGGGATACGCCTTCTCCCAAGCGCGCCCGCGCGGCGAGCGCAATCCCGCCGCTCAGACGGTGGCGATCCGCTTCGTCGTGGACGAGGGGCCGCGCGTCTATGTCGAGCGCATCAACATCCGCGGCAACACGCGCACGCGCGACTATGTGATCCGCCGCGAGTTCGACATCGGCGAGGGCGACGCCTACAATCGCGTGCTGGTCGACCGCGCAGAGCGTCGCCTCAACGGCCTCGGCTTCTTCAAGAAGGTCCGCGTCACCAACGAGCCGGGCTCGGCGCCCGATCGCGTCGTCATCAATGTCGACGTCGAGGATCAGGCGACCGGCAATTTCGGCGTGTCGGGCGGCTATTCGACGACGGAGGGCTTCATCGGCGAAGTCTCCGTGTCGGAGAGCAACTTCCTCGGCCGCGGCCAGGCGACGCGCCTGTCGGTGCAGGCCGGCCAGCGCGCCCGCGGCGTGTCCTTCAGCTTCACCGAGCCTTATTTCCTCGACCAGCGCTTCTCGGCGGGCTTCGATCTTTTCGCGAAAAAGTCGGACGCCTATTATTACTCGTACTACTCGACCACCTCGATCGGCGGCACGCTGCGCTTCGGCGTGCCGATCACCGAGGAAATCAGCTTCTCGCCGCGCTATTCGCTCTACAACACGACGATCTCCATCCCCAACGACAGCAGGCGGCCCTACAACGACTGTCAGACGCCGCTGCCGGGATATACGCCGGGCTTCGGCTATGTCTTCGCGCCGACGCCGGCTGATCTCAACGTTCTCTACAATTGCCAGTCGAATGGCGAAGCGTCGCTGGCCATCAAGGAATCGCAGGGTTCGCGCCTCACCTCGCTCATCGGCTATTCGCTGGCGTATAATTCGCTCGACAATTTCCGTAATCCGAAGAACGGCATCCATGCGCAGCTGTCGCAGGACATCGCCGGTCTCGGCGGAAACAGCCGCTATGTGCGCACGACCGGCGACCTGCGCTACTTCCACGAGATTCCCTTCGTGGACGATGTCGTCGGCATCGCCCGCGTGCAGGGCGGCAATATGTTCGCGCTCGGCGACTATCAGTTCCGGGTGATGGACAATTTCAACCTCGGTCCGACCTTGGTGCGCGGCTTCGCGCCGGGCGGCCTCGGCCCGCGCGACATTTCCAATTGGACCAGCTGGCGCGGCAACTCGCTCGGCGGCACCAACTACATCGGCGGCTCGCTCGAGGTGCAGTTCCCGATCTGGGGCCTGCCGAAGGATATCGGCCTGCGCGGCGCGCTCTTTGCCGACGCCGGCACCCTGTGGGGCTACAAGGGACAGACCAACTTCAGCAAGTCGCTGTTCGGCATACCGAACCTGCCTTGCGTCTATCCCTATGCGGCCCCGACCTTCGGCCAGGGCACCTGTATCGTCGTCTCGGGCGATGCGGCGCAGCTCCGCTCCTCGGTCGGCGCTTCGGCGCTGTGGCAATCGCCGCTCGGGCCGATCCGCTTCGACTATGCGGTGGTGCTGTCCAAGGCCTATGGCGACGTGACGCAGCGCTTCCGCTTCTCCGGCGGAACGAATTTCTGACCGCGCGCCGCTGGCGCGCCGACGACGCAGCGACTAGAATCTTTCCATGCTTCATTGAAACATGGAAAGATTCTCGGCTTTCGTTTTGACGCGTTTCCATCGCCGAACCGGCGTCCACTTCGGCTGGAAACGCTCTGGAATTTGCGATCCCCGAGCGGCGAGACCCGCTGCTCGGGGATTGTTTTGTCGAGAGCGCCCCGATGTTCCCAGGCGGGCGGCGGCCGTTCTCTTCCGCCTGTTTCGCGCCCGCGGCGACGGAGCGCGACGATTGGGGAGGTGCGCGGCATGAGCGCCGCTGGTTTTTTCCGGCTCGACCGGCCGCTGACGCCGCGCGAGGCCGCCGAGATCGCGGGCGCGCGCATTCACGCCACCGGCTCGGGCGAGGCGGAGGTCATCATCGGCGTGGCCCCGCTCGATCTGGCGCGGCCGGGCGAGCTCGCCTTCTATGACAAGAGACGCTACGCTGCGGCGCTGAGGCTCTGCCGCGCGACCGCCTGTCTCCTGCGCGAGCGCGATCTCGACGCTCTGCCGAGCGGCGTCATTGGTCTCGTGACCTCCGAGCCGCACAGAGCGATGGCCAAAGTGATGGCGCGGCTCTTTCCCGACTCCCTCAGACCGCAGTCGCTGTTCGCGGCGAGCGGCGTCTCGCCGGGCGCGATTATTCATCCGACGGCGCGGCTCGAGCCGGGCGTGACCGTCGACCCGGGCGCCGTCGTCGGTCCAGGCGCGGAAATCGGCTCGGGCAGCGTCATCGGCTCGCACGCCGTGATCGGCCCGGACGTGCGCATCGGCCGCGACTGCTCGGTGGGCGCCAATGCGAGCATTCTCTGCGCGCTCGTCGGCGACCGGGTGATCATCCATCCCGGCGCGCGGCTCGGGCAGGACGGCTTCGGCTTCGCCCTGTCTCGGCAAGGCCATGTGAAAGCGCCGCAGCTCGGCCGCGTCATCGTGCAGGATGACGTCGAGATCGGCGCCAATACGACGATCGACCGTGGCGCGACGCGCGACACCATCGTCGGCGAGGGGACAAAGATCGACAATCTGGTCCAGATCGGCCACAACGTCGTCATCGGGCGCGGCTGCGTCATCGTCGCGCAATCGGGTCTCGCCGGCTCCTGCGAGCTCGGCGATTTCGTGGCGCTGGGCGGCCAGTCCGCCATCGGCGGCCATCTCGGCATCGGCGAAGGCGCGCAGATCGCCGCCAAATCCGGAGTGACGCGCGATGTGCCGGCCGGCGCCCGCTGGAGCGGCGCTCCGGCGCGTCCGGCGCGTCGCCATTTGCGCGGCGAGCTGTGGCTCGACCGCAAGGCGCGACGCGAGAAAAACGAAAGCGGCGCGTGACGCCGCGACCAATGAGAGACGGCCCGGCGAAAGAGACGAACGGGCCCGCAGGGGAGGAAAGAAGATGAACGAAGAAACCTCGGCGCAAGCGCCGGAATCCCTTGGCGTTCACCAGATTTTGGAGCTGCTGCCGCACCGCTATCCGTTGCTTCTCGTCGATCGCGTCGTCGATATTCGCGGCGACGAGAGCGGCGTCGGAATCAAGAACGTCACTTTCAACGAGCCGCAGTTTCAGGGCCATTTTCCGGAGAATCCGGTGTTTCCGGGCGTGCTGCTGGTGGAGGCGATGGCGCAGACGGCAGGCGTCATCGCCGCGCGTTCGCAGCCCCGCGGCTCGACGCGCAAAGTGTTCTTCACCACGATCGACAAAGCGAAGTTCCGCCGCCCGGTGACGCCCGGAGACCGCGTCGAGCTGCACATGACCAAAAAGGCGCGCAAGCGCGACATTTATTGGTATGCCGGCCGGGCGCTGGTCGACGGGACGCTCGTCTGCGAGGCGGAGCTCAGCGTGATGATCGGCGGCTGAGAGCCGCCGCCACGCCCGGACGGGCCTCATGACCTCGAGCGCGCGCATCCATCCATCGGCCGTCGTCGAGGACGGCGCGCGCCTCGGCGAGGGCGTCGTCGTCGGCCCCTTCTGCCACATAGGGATGGAGGTCGAGCTCGGCGATCGGGCGCGCCTCGTCTCGCATGTCGTCCTTTCGGGGCGCACGCGCATCGGCGCGGATGCGGAAATCCATCCTTTCGCCTCGCTGGGCGCGCCGGCGCAGGATCTGAAGTCGAGGGAGCAGACGGGCGCGCTCGTCATCGGCTGCCGCTGTCTGGTGCGCGAGGGCGTCACCATCAACGCCGGGACTTTGGCCGACGGCGGCGAGACGCGCATCGGCGACGATTGCGCCTTCCTCGCCTATTCCCATGTCGGCCATGACTGCCGCATCGGCGATGGCGTGGTGCTTTCCAACAATGTGCTGCTCGGCGGCCATGTGCGCATCGGCGATCACGCGGCGATCGGCGGCGCGACAGTGGCGCATCAGCGCGTCCGCATCGGCGCGCAGGCTTTCGTCGCCGGGCTCTCGGGGCTCGAGGGCGATCTCGTTCCCTTCGGCCTCGCGGGCGGCAATCGCGCGCATCTGTTCGGGCTCAATCTCGTCGGCCTGCGCCGGCGCGGCTTCGCCGATACGCGCCTCGCCGTGCTGCGCGAGGCGTTCCGGAGGCTGTTTCCGCCGCAGGCCGGCTCGCAAGTGCTGGCGCAGCGGATCGAGGCGGTCGCGCGGGATTTCGCTGGCGTCGAGGATGTCGAGGCCGTGCTCGACTTTCTGCGCGCCGAGCGGGCGCGTCCGCTCTGCGCGCCACGTCCAGGGCGGGGGTAGGCCGGTGGAGAAGCCGCCCCATGTCTTTCTCGTCGCCGGGGAAGCCTCGGGCGATCTGCTGGGCGTGCTGCTGATGCGCGCGCTGCGCGCCGAGCGGCCCGACATGCGCTTTTCCGGCGTCGGCGGCGAGGCGATGGCGCGCGAAGGGCTGGCGAGCCTGTTTCCGCTCGCCGATATCGCCGTCATGGGTCTCGTCCCGGTGCTGCGCCGTCTGCCGCTCTTGCTGGAGCGCATCGAGCGAACGGCGCGGGCGGCGCTCGCGGCGGAGGCCGATTGCCTCGTGCTGATCGACGCGCCGGATTTCACCCATCGCGTCGCGCGTCGGGTGCGTCGCGCGCGGCCGGCTCTGCCGATCGTCGATTATGTGAGCCCGACCGTCTGGGCCTGGCGGCCCGGCCGGGCGCGGGCGATGCGCCGCTATGTCGACGAGGTGCTGGCGCTGCTGCCCTTCGAGCCGGCGGCGCATGAGCGGCTCGGCGGCCCCGCCTGTTCCTATGTCGGCCATCCGCTGCTCGACTGTCTCGACAGTCTCACGCCGTCCTCCGCCGATCTGGCGGCGCGCGAGGCGGAGCCGCCGCTCGTCCTCGTCCTCCCCGGCTCGCGCCGCGCCGAGGTCGCGCGGCTGACGCCGGTCTTCGGCGAGGCGCTCGCGCTTCTGCGCGAACGATGCCCTCCTTTCGATCTCGCTTTGCCGGTCGTGCCGCATGTCGCCGAGGAGATCGAGCGAAATCTGGGGGCATGGGCGGCTCCTCCGCGACTGCTGACGCAAGAGGAGAAGCCGGCCGCGTTTCGCCGGGCGCGCGCGGCGCTCGTCGCATCGGGCGCGGCGACGCTGGAGCTGGCGCTCGCCGGCGTTCCCATGGCGGTCGCCTATAAGGTCGCGGCCGTCGAATGGCCGCTGCGCGCGCTGGTGAGCGTGGACAGCATCGTGCTGCCCAATCTCGTCCTCGGCGAAAGGCTGGTTCCCGAGTTCCTGCAAGGGCGGGCGACGCCGCAGGGGCTGGCTCTGGCGCTGGAGCCGCTCATCCGTGGCGGCGCGGCGCGCGCGGCGCAGACGGCCGGCCTCGCCCGCGTCCGCGCGCTCATGCTGGCGGAAGGCCGCAGCCCGAGCGCCCGCGCCGCCGAACGCGTGCTCGCCCGTATGGCGGCGAGACGCGCGGATCGCGGGTTGTAGCGCAATTCTTGCAATCTATGCGGCGACGCGAGTTTTAGAGTTTCGGGAGGCCGGATGGCGCAGGGCGATGACGGAGGCGACGCATTCCTCGCGGCTGTGGAAGCGATCTACGGCGCCGCGGTCGAATTTTCGAATTGGCCGCAAGCTCTCCAAGCCGTGGCGGAGGTGTTCGGAGACGTCGGCGCCAATCTGCTGTGGGTGCGCGACGACGGCGGCTTCGGCACGGTTCTCTCCCCCGGGCTCGCGCCTATGGCCCAAGACTACGAGAAGTGGCAGCACCTCGACATTCGTGCGCGCTGTGCCGCCGAAAACAGCATGCTGGCGCAATTGGACGTCGTGACGGATCGGCACCTCGTTTCGCCTCGCGAGATCGAGGAGCATCCCTTCTACACGCAATTTCTCGCCTCCAACGGCCTTCGCTGGCTCGCTTCCGCCAAGCTCTCGCCAGATCCGCAAATACTGGTCTGGGTCAGCATTCAACGCGCGCGAACGAAAGACCCCTTCGCCGATGCGGAGCTCGAGACGCTCGCGCGCCTCGCCCGACACGTCGAGCAGGCGCTGCGTCTCAGCGTGAAATTATTCGACGCGGAGCTTTCCAAGCTCGGCCTCGTCGATGCGCTCGCTCGTGTCGGCGTCGGCGTGTTCGCGCTCGATTCCGTCGGCCGCATCGTCTTCACCAATCCCGCGGCCTCCTTGCTGCTGGGCGATGGGCTCGTGCTGGCGAACGGCCGTCTCTCGGCCAGCGCGGCGGAAGACCGGCGCGCGCTCGACAGCGCCATTCGACGGATGGTCCGCGGAGCGCCGGAGGATGTGGGCTCCGCGCCGAAACCATTGATGATCGGCCGTGAGCGTTCGGCGCGTCCGCTCGCCGTCTATCTGCTGCCGATCGCCGAGAACGGCGCCGAACTGAGGAATTTGGCCCCTTTCCTCATGCGAACGCGCGCCATCGCGCTCGTCATCGATCCGCATTCGGGGGCGATGGCCGATCCGGCGCTCTTGCGAGACATGCTGGGATTGACGCTGGGCGAAGCGCGCCTGGCCGCGCTCATCGGGACGGGCCTCCCACCGAAAGGCGCGGCCGAAAAGCTGGGCATAGCCGAAAGCACGGCGCGCGCCGTGTTGAAGAGCGTTTTCGCCAAGACCGGCGTGTCCCGCCAGAGCGAGCTCACGGCATTGCTGGCGAGGCTGGTCCTGCGCTGAGAAGGCGGCTCGGGCTTCGGCAATAAAAAAGAGGGGAGGCCGAAGCTCGACGCCGCGACCTCCCCTCGCTAAGAACAAATCGAGCAACACTTGGTGAATAACCGAGCTCTGACCTACAGGCATCCCCCAAATGGGGGATGTGGTTGCGGCGAATCGCGATAGACGAGTAGAGCGGCGAGGTCGCTCTTGAAACATGGTTGACAGTATTTTCCCGATCGTTGGAATAATTTCATATTTCATCGAGATATGAAAAAAACTCCGGGCTAGTCCTGGCGCTTGCCGCCGCTGTCGGCGAGCTCATTCGAGAAATATTCTCCCGTCGTCTTGAACATATGGCAGGCGCCTTCGTCGAGACGGAAGGTGAAGGCGACGCAGGCCTCCTCCTCGCGGCAGGCGGTCTCGCAGGCTTCGGGCCCCTCCGCCGTCGTCGTCTTGTAGCCAGAGCCCGGAAAGGCCTTGGACGGGTAGCGCTCCATGGAGAGCGCGCCGGAGGGCGCGCGCGGAATGCGTGTGACGTCGCGCAATCCGCTCGTCATGCGCGGATTGAGCCTGAAGGCGCCGATATTCGTCTTCAAGCGGCAGATGCGATTCCATCGGTCGAAGGAATAGCCGGCGCAATCGGCGCGGCTGCGGCAGGCGGCGACGCAGGCGGGCTGATCGAGCTTGCGCAGAGTGGCGAGGGCGGCCCCTGTGATGTCGCGATTGTCGAAGCTTCGAAAGGCCGCGGGCTTCGCGCCGATGATGGCGGGGGGAAGCCGCTCGGCTTCCTCTTGCGGCGCGGGCGTCGGCGGCGTTTCGAGCGCCGCGGCCTCGGGTAGGGCGGAGATCGTCGGCGCCGGTGGCTCCGGCGGCGGCGTCGTTACGGGCTCATTTTGCCTCGGCGCGATCGCCTCGATCTTGGCGCGGGCGAGTTGCGGATCGGCGGCGACCGCTCGCGCGATCACATGCTCCTTATTCTCGGCGAGAAGCGTTTCGAGCGCGTCCTCGCGGGCGTGGCTCGCCGCGAGCCGGCCGAGCGCCGCGCGCGCGCGCGTTTCCGCCTCGGCCGCGAAACCGTCGAGCCGCGCCAGCGCCGCGCGCAATTCTGGAGGCGTCGCCTCCGAATGTCGCGCCCATTGCGCCGCTCCGAACAGCGCTGCGAGAATGACGAGCGTCGCGAAAAGGCCCGCGCCGCGGCGCGGGCGTCGCGCCGCCGGCGCCGCCGCAGCGAGCGCGGGCGATGCGGCGGCGAGCGGGGTCGTTGTCTCCGTCGCGCGGCGTCCTTCGCGGCTCTCGGCGTCGGCGAGGCGGCGCTCCAATTCCTGAATGCGCCGGCTCTCCTCGTCGAGCCGCTGCTGCAGCGCGAGCGCCTGCGCTTCGGCCGCAGCCTCCTGCCGCAGGCTCGTTTCCGGCGACGCGCCCTGGGAGTCGAAACGGCGCGCGCCACGCTCCAGCCAGATCTCGAACAACGTGGCGAGGCTCGGCTTGGGGGAGGAGATACCGCGGCTCTCGCGATCGAGCCAGGCGTCGAAATCGCGCTCGAAGACGGCGAGCACATTTTCGATCGTCGTCTGCTCGCGCGCCGCGCGCTGCGCGAAGTGACGACGCGCGTCGCGCAGCATCGTCGCGCATTCCTCGCGATATCGCGCTTCGACCTCGTCCCATGAATGCCGAGCGTCGGGGGCGCTCGCCTCGTTCCGGGGCGAATCGTTCCGCAGCAAGTCGTTCACTGCCCCCATCGTTTTCCCCCGCTTCGTCTCGTCTGCCGCTTCGTGATCTTGTGATCGCGTTCGGCTTCTAATACGAATTTGCGGCGCTCGTCCAAATCGCGCGCCGTCACCGCGGCGGCGATGACGGAGTTCACAGGCGGCGCCTGGGGGCGCGGGGGATTGGGCCGCTGGCGGGGCGGAGGCGTCTCGCTCATGACGATGATCCGATCAAACGCGAATCGCCAGAGACGCGACGCTGCGATTCGCTCGGGGCTAAAAAAATCGGCGAATGAAACGCGGGCGACGAAAACGCTCGGGGTCGATGAAAAAGCAGCTCGAATCGAGAAGCGAACGTCGGCATTGGCGGCGACGAACATGTCTTTTTCGAGTCGGGCTCGCTCGCGCTTCCGACGTTCGGAGCCCTGGCGTTCAGTCGCGCAGGACCGAGCGGCCGGCGCGAATCGCCGTGAGAATGCGGACGACGACCTTTGGCCCGGCGCCGCGTCGCGCGTCGAGCAACTCCGCCGCCGCCTCGGGCGTCAGAATGTCCAGATAAGAGTTCACCGGGCGTAGCTTCTCGCTCATCGTCGGATCGACATAGCCGAGCGCGAAGGAATGCGTGGGCGCGCGTCCGGCGACGACGGTCGCATGATCGTCCGTCACCAAATGGCTGGCGTAGAGCGAGCCGCCGATCTCGCAGCGGCCGGCGCTCGAATTATTGAAGACGGGGCCTTCCGCGCGCATATCGCCGCGCACGACGACCTCCGCGCCGCCGAGCGTCACGGCGCGCGCGCGAAGATTGCCGCGCGCGAGCACGAAAGCGGCCGCGCCGTCGAAGGAATCGTCCATGAGATCGCCGTGGATCGACATGTCGCCGTCGACGACGAGGCCGGCGATTTTGTCGCGCCACATCCATTGGTGGAGCTCCATGTCGCCGATATGGACGAAATCGCGCGCGCAATAGGCGATGCGGAAAGAGGAGAGATCGACGAGGCCGAGGCTGATCTCGCGATCGAAGCGCAGCCTGCCGAGCGCCTCCTCGAATGAGAGCAATTCATAGGACCCCGTCTCGATCATCTCCGCCTCCCTGCCGTTCATGCGCGGAGAATGACGGGAGCGGGGCTGGAACGCTGTGCGTTCGCGCACAATGATTTTCGGCCGTCGCTTCGACGCGACGGCCGCTGAGGATAGGATCATACGATTTCCGCATGAATGCTTCGCATTCCGCAAGGTCGTCATTGCGAGGAGCGGAGCGACGAAGCAATCTAGAGCCGCCCCATGGCTCTCGATTGCTTCGCTTCGCTCGCAATGACGGCCGGGGCGTCAAGCGAAGCCGATCATACGGAAACGGTTGTCAGCGCTTCGACATGGGCAGGTAGTCGCGCTGCTTCTCGCCCGTGTAGAGCTGGCGCGGACGGCCGATCTTGGAGCCCGGATCCTCGATCATCTCCTTCCATTGCGCGATCCAGCCGACCGTGCGCGCCACCGCGAAGAGCACGGTGAACATGGTCGTCGGCAGGCCCATCGCCTTCAGCGTGATGCCGGAATAGAAGTCGATATTGGGATAGAGCTTCTTCTCGATGAAATATTCGTCGTGCAGCGCGATGCGCTCGAGCTCGATCGCCACATCGAGCAGATCGTCCTTGACGCCGAGCTCGGCCAAGACCTCGCGCGTCGTGCGCTGCATGATCTTCGCGCGCGGATCGTAGTTCTTGTAGACGCGATGGCCGAAGCCCATGAGGCGGAACGGATCGTTCTTGTCCTTGGCCTTGGCGACATAGATCGGAATGCGCTCCGGCGTCCCGATCTCGGCGAGCATCTTCAGCACCGCCTCATTGGCGCCGCCATGCGCCGGGCCCCACAGCGAGGCGATGCCCGCCGCGACGCAGGCGAAGGGATTGGCGCCCGAGGAGCCGGCGAGACGCACGGTGGAGGTGGAGGCGTTCTGCTCGTGGTCGGCGTGCAGGATGAAGAAGCGGTCGAGCGCGCGCGACATCACCGGATTGACCTTATATTCCTCGCAAGGCACGGCGAAGCACATGCGCAGGAAATTCGACGTATAGTCGAGGTCGTTCTTCGGATAGACGAAGGGCTGGCCGATCGAATATTTATAGGCCATGGCCGCGAGCGTCGGAATCTTCGCGATCATGCGCGTCGAGGCGACCATGCGCTCGACCGGATCGGCGATATTGGTCGAGTCGTGATAGAAGGCCGAGAGCGCGCCGACCGACGCCACCATCACCGCCATCGGATGCGCGTCGCGGCGGAAGCCCTGGAAGAAGCGCGCCATCTGCTCATGCACCATGGTGTGGCGCGTGATGCGATAGTCGAAATCGGCCTTTTGTGTCGCCGTCGGCAATTCGCCATAGAGCAGCAGATAGCAGGTCTCGAGAAAGTCGCCGTGCTCGGCGAGCTGGTCGATCGGATAGCCGCGATAGAGCAGCACGCCCTCGTCGCCGTCGATATAGGTGATCTTCGACTCGCAGCTCGCCGTCGAGGTGAAGCCCGGGTCATAGGTGAACATGCCCGTGTCGTTGTAGAGCTTGCGAATGTCGGCGACGCTGGGGCCGATCGTGCCCTCCATGATCGGAAGGCTCACGGATTTGTCGCCGGCCTGAAAGGACGCTTCGTTTTTCGTCATGGCCCCACCTTCTCGCGTTATCCGCGCAATTCGCGGCTTCCGGCGAAACGCCGCAGCATATTTTGCGCCGCGCCCGAGCCGCGTTTCGATTAGCCCGGATGCGGAAACGACTTTCGTTCGAACGCTCGGCGCTCACGCGCCGACGGACCGAGGGGCCTCTCGATCGAACGAAACCCGCTCGAGAAATTCAAAATCTTCCTGCGCTGGCCGGCGGAAAGGCGCCGGTCGACGCGCCGCGTCGGGGTTCGCGCGAGACGACGCGCGGGTGGTGCGGCGCAAATGGTCGAGCAGAAGACCCGTTTGTGCATTGCACAAACTATAGCATCCCACGCAGGCCGTTCAAGCGGGTCGCGCCTGATCGCGCAGACGGGCGAGGCTCTCGTCGCGGCCGAGGATCGCCAGCACGTCGAAAATGCCGGGCGAGGTCGTGCGCCCGGTGAGCGCGGCGCGCAGAGGCTGCGCGAGATCGCCGAGCTTCACGCCCAGCGCGGCCGCGGTCTCGCGCACGACATTCTCCGTCGCCGCGGCGCTCCACTCCTCGAGCGCGGCGAGCTTTTCGGTCAGCGAGGAAAGATGCGCGCGCGCGGCCGGCGACAACAGCGCCGCGGCCTTGGCGTCGAGCGCGAGCGGCCGCTCGGAGAAGAGAAAGCCCGCGCCGTCGACGAGCTCGTTGAGCGTCTTGGCGCGCGCCTTGAGGCCGGGCATGGCGGCGGCGAGCTGCGCCTTGCGCGTCTCGTCGAGCTTGGCGGCGAGCGCCGCGCCGCCCTCGAGATAGGGCAGCGTCGCGACGAGCCCGTCGAGCAATTCGGCGTCGTCGCTGCTGCGCAGATAATGACCGTTCATATTCTCGAGCTTCACGAAGTCGAAGCGCGCCGGCGAGCGATGAATGCTCTCGAGATCGAAAGCCTCGATCATCTCTCGCGTGGAAAAGAACTCGCGGTCGCCCTGGCTCCAGCCCAGTCGCAGCAGATAATTGCGCAGCGCCGCCGGCAGATAGCCCATGGCGCGATAGGCGTCGACGCCGAGCGCGCCATGGCGCTTGGAAAGCTTGGCGCCGTCCGGCCCGTGAATGAGCGGAATATGGGCGAGCTTGGGCGGCTCCCAGCCGAGCGCGTCATAAATGTGCTTTTGCCGCGCCGCGTTGGTGAGGTGGTCGTCGCCGCGGATGATCTGCGTCACGCCCATATCGTGATCGTCGACGACGACGGCGAGCATATAGGTGGGCGCGCCATCCGAGCGCAGCAGCACGAAATCGTCGATATCCTTATTCGGAAAGACGACGCGGCCCTGCACCGCGTCCTCGATAACCGTCTCGCCTTCTTGCGGGGTCTTCAGCCGAATGACCGGCGCGACGCCCGCCGGCGCCTCGGACGGATCGCGGTCGCGCCAGCGCCCGTCATAGCGGGGCGGGCGGCCCGCGGCGCGCGCGGTCTCGCGCATCTCCTCCAGCTCCTGCGCGCTGGCGTAGCAGCGATAGGCCTTGCCTCTGGCGAGCAGCTCCTCGGCGATCTCGCGATGGCGCGGCGCGCGCGCGAATTGATAGGTGACGTCGCCGTCCCAATCGAGGCCGAGCCAGCGCATTCCGTCGAGAATGGCGTCGATCGCCGCCTCGGTGGATCGCTCGCGGTCGGTGTCTTCTATGCGCAACAGGAAGCGCCCGCCGTGGCGCTTGGCGTAGAGCCAGTTGAACAGCGCCGTGCGCGCGCCGCCGATATGGAGGAAGCCGGTGGGAGAGGGGGCGAAGCGCGTGACGACTTGAGACATGAGCGCGGCGGATGGTCCTGGGGAATCTTAAGAGGAGGCCCGTCTAGCACGCTGCGGGCCAGGGGGGAACTGCGGGGGAGGGGCCGGGACTCGGCAGGCGCTTTTCTCATTCTGCGGAGCCGTCGCAGCGTGAGGGCGTGGCGAGCGGCCGTTACGATTGCTTTGCGCTCTCGCGCTTCAGCGATCGATCGCCGCCCGTAACATAGGGCGGCTCGCGCGCGTAGAGGTGAACGACGGCGGGCGATTTCCGTTCCGCCGCCGCTTGCTCCCCGTGGAGCCGATCGAAGAGGATTTCACCCATGTCGCTACGCTTCGCCGCCGCGCTTTTTTCCGCCGCGCTCATCGCAACGCCCCTTTTCGCCGCCGAGAAACACGCTTTCACGCCACAGGCCTTCGCGGCGGCGCAGGCCGCCGGAAAGCCGATCCTCGTCGAGATTCACGCGCCCTGGTGCCCCACCTGCAAGGCGCAGCAGCCGATCCTCGAGAAGCTCGAGAGCGACGGCAAGTTCGGGGCGCTGCAGGTGTTCCATGTCGATTTCGACAGCCAGAAGGACGCCGTGCGCAATTTCCACGCGACCACGCAGAGCACGCTCATCGTCTTCAAGGGCAAGAACGAGACCGGCCGTTCGACCGGCGACACCAATGCGGCCTCGATCGCCGCTCTGCTCGACAAGGCGTTGTGATGGCGGCGGATTTCGCCGGAGCGGGGCTCGCCTTTCTGGCGGGCCTCTTCTCCATTCTCTCGCCCTGCGTGCTGCCGCTGCTGCCGATCATCCTCGGCGCCGCGGCCTCCGAGCACAAAATGGGGCCGGCGGCGCTCGCCGTCGGCGTCGCCTCCTCCTTCGTCGCCATCGGCCTGTTCCTGGCGTTGATCGGCTTCGGAGCGGGGATCGACGGCGACGCGCTGCGCTTTGGCGCGGCGCTGCTGATGATCGCGCTCGGCGTGCTGCTCGCGACGCCGGCGCTGCAAGTGCGGCTCGCCGCCGCGGGCGGCCCCGTGGCCGATTGGATCGAGCGGCGCTTTTCCGGCTTCTCGACGCATGGGCTGCGCGGCCAGTTCGGCCTCGGCCTGCTGCTCGGCGCGGTGTGGAGCCCCTGCGCCGGCCCGACGCTGGGCGCCGCCTCGCTGCTCGCCGCGCAGGGGCGGAATTTCGGAGAGGTCGGGTTGGTGATGGCGTTCTTCGGTCTCGGCGCCGGCCTGCCGCTCGTCGCGCTCGGCGCGGCCTCGCGCAGCCTTTCGATGCGGCTGCGTCATTCGCTGCTCGTCGGCGGCAAATGGGGCAAGGGCGCGCTCGGCGCGGCGCTCGCCTCCATCGGGCTGCTGATCGCGACCGGGCTCGACAAGCCGCTCGAGGCGGCGCTCGTCGCCGCTTCGCCGCAATGGCTGACCGAGCTGACGACGCGTTTTTGACGTTGCGGCGCTCGCGCGGGCGCCGGTTTCGGATATAGCATGGGCTCGACTTCATTCGAGCTGTTCGATCCGAGGCCCTTTTGAGTTGGAGCGCGAAAGCCGTCGTCGGCGCGGCCGATCGGGCGAGGGGCGTCTTCCGCCCCGCCTTTTCGGCCCTATTCGCGTCTCTCGCCGCAGCCGCCCGCGCGGCGCTCGAAGAAGAGATCGCGCTCCGGCGTCCCTTTCTGTGGCTGCCGGTCGCGGCGGGCGCGGGCGTCCTTCTCTATTTCGCCGCCGATCGCGAACCGTCCTTCGCCTTTTCGGCCGGCGGCTTCGCCATTTTCGCGGCTCTCGCTTTCGCCGCGCGATCGCATCGCCGCGCGCAGGCGCTGTTTCTCGTGCTCGCCTGCGTCGCCGGCGGGTTTTTCTCCGCCGTCTGGCGCGCCGCGCGCGTCGACGCGCCGATCGTCTCGCGCGCGGGCGTCGGATTTTTGACCGGCTTCGTGGAGGAGGTCGATCCGCGCCCCAATGGCGCGCGCTTCATCCTGCGCGTCGCGAGCGCCGAAGGATTGCCCGCGGATGTCGTTCCGCGCCGCGTCCGGCTGACGACGCGCGGCGACGCGAAATTCGCGGCCGGCGATTTCATCGGCCTCAAGGCGCGCGTGCTGCCGCCGGCGCACGCCGCTCTGCCGGGCGGCTATGATTTTTCGCGCGACGCTTTTTTCGCCGGGCTCGGCGGGGTGGGCAATGCGCTCGGCCGCATCGAGATCATGCCGCCGCCCGATCCCGCGCCCTGGTCGCTGCGCTTCTTCGCCGCCGTCGATCGGCTGCGCAACGATCTCGCCGCGCGGGTCTATCGCGCGCTCGGCGGCGACACGGGCGCCATCGCCGCCGCAATGGTGACGGGAAAACGCGATTTTCTGAGCGAGGAGGCCAAAGAGCTCATCCGCCGCGCCGGCATATTCCATATCATCACCATATCGGGCGTGCAGATGACGCTCGTCGCCGGCATTTTCTTCGTCGGATTGCGGCGGCTGCTCGCGCTCTCGCGCACGCTGGCGCTGAATTATCCGATCAAGAAATGGGCGGCGGCGCTCGCCATTGTCGGCGCCGTCCTCTACGACATCGGCGCCGGCTCGCGCGTCGGCACGGAGCGCGCGCTGGTCATGACGACGATCATGCTCGTCGCCGTCCTGTTCGACCGGCCGTCGCTGTCGATGCGCAATCTCGCGCTCGCCGCCGTCTTCATCGTCGCCTTCCAGCCGGAGGCGCTGCTGGGCGCGAGCTTCCAGCTCTCCTTCGCCGCGGTGGCGGCGCTCGTCGCCGTCTATGAGGCGCGCGGCGCATCGATCGAGCGGCGCCGCGAGCCGCAGGCTTTCGGCAGGACGCCCTCCCGTTTCGACAGATGGCGCGAGAGCGCCGCCGAGCTGCTGCTGCGCGGGCCGGCGGCGCCGATTTTCGCGACGCTCTGCGCCACTTCCGCGACGGCCTCCTTCATGGCCGGCGATTTCCACGAATTGAGCCCCTATGTGCTGATCGGCAATCCGCTGACGCTCGCCATCATCGAATTCTTCGCCGTGCCGGGCGCGCTCGTCGGCGCCTTCCTCTATCCTTTCGGCCTCGACGGCCCGGTCTGGCGCTATGTCGGCTTCGGCATCGACCTCGTGACGGCGATCGCGCGGCTGATCGCCGCCGCGCCGGGAGCGAGCCTGCCGGTCAAGAGCTTCGCGCCTCTCGCGATCGTCTTTCTGGCGCTCGCGGTCCTGTCGCTCGTTCTGTGGCGGACCTGGCTCTTTCGGGCGATGGCCGTTCCCTTTGCGGCGCTCGGCCTCTTTGGCGCGGCCAATGGCGAGGGATTCGATCTCGCCGTCGCCCCCGGCGGCGACGCCGCGGCGCTGCGGCTCGCTTCGGGCGAGCTCGCTCTGCTCGGCCGCGGGCGGCTCTCCTTCGTCGGCGAGCAATGGCTGCGCGCCGACGCCGATGCGCGCGCGCCGGCCGACGCGCGCGGCGGCGTCGCCTGCGACGAGCTCGGCTGCGTGGCGAGAGCGGTCGACGGCCGCGCCGTCGCATTGGTGACGGATCGCCAGGCGCTGATCGAGGATTGCGCCCGCGCGGCCATCGTCATCGCGCCCTTCTATGCGCCCGAGGGCTGCGGCGCCCCGATCCTCATCGACCGCCGCAAGCTCGCCGAAACCGGCGCGGTGACCTTGCGCTTTACCGGCGAGACGGTGGAATGGCGCATGGCGCGCGGCCCGAACGAGGACCGCCCGTGGTCGCGGCAGCCCAAACGGCGGAGCAAGCGAGCGGCGGCCGGCGTGGAGAAGGAGGCGGAGGAGGAGCGGCCAGACTGACCGAGAGTCTTTCCGTGTTTCCGACGCCGAACCGGCGTCCACTTCGGCTGGAAACGCTCTCGCGCCTCACTCGCGCCCGCGAGTCTGGCTGCGATGCTCGTCGAGCGGCCGCGCGGCGCGACGTTCCGCGGCCCCGCGTCCATGCTTGCTGGCGCGCTCCAATGCGGCGAGGCGGCGACGGATCGGCTCGTCGAGGTCCGGGGAGCGGGCGAGCGGACGGAAGTCGCTCTTCGCATAGGGATAGCGGCTGGCGCCGTGGAAGATTTCGACGCCGTGGGCCGTCATCACGGCGTCGCCGCGTCTCAGAGTCGGATCGAGAAAGATGGCCTCGATCGCGCTCTCATGGACCCGGCCCGAATGGCACGAGCAGTCCTTGTCCTTCTCTCCATCGCCCTTGCGCTGGAGCGAGGCCATGAGCCGCGCATAGGCGCCGCCGCCGCGCGCCGCCACCGCATCCTCGATCTTGTCGGAGCCGCCGCGCATCACATAGAGCGTCGTCCGCGCGCCGGGGCAGAGGCGCCCGCAGGCGCGCTGATGGCTCGCCGTGTCGCTCGAGCTGGAATAGAGGCCGACAGGGAAGAAATAGCCGTCGCATTCGCGCACGCAGTAGGAGCGTCCGCCGCTCCCGGTCTCGGCGTAGACCGAGCGTTCCGGCTCGCCGCCGGTTCCGCCGGCTCTGTGGCGCGAGCTCGGTTGCGGCTCCGCTCGCCGCTCCCGCGCGGTGTAGGAATGGCCCGGCGAACGAGCGCGCGCATGGCGGCGATGGCTCGGGTAATAGCCGCCGCCGTAGTCGGAATAGCCGCCGCCGCCTCCGCCGAACAATTGCTGAAAAAAATCCTGGGCCGAGGCTGAAGAGATGTCGAAAGCGGAGGAGAGAGCGGCGGCCAGAACCATGCCGCCGAGGGCGGCCTGGCGACGTCGGGGCGGTTTTCCCCGAACGCCGCTTTTACGCGAGGACATGACGCGGCACCCGTTTTTGACGCAACTCCCCCTTACATGGAGCGTGATCGCGAGAGACAAGCCGCCCCTGCTTCAGGCCTCTCGAGCGGCGCGGCGGGCGGCGGCGGCGAGCGCGTCGATCAGCGCCTCGGCGTGGAACGGCTTTTCGACGATCGGCCTCGCCGAATGCGCCCGCGGCAGGGCGGCGCGGCCGTAGCCGGTCGCGAAGACGAAAGGAAGGCCGATGGCGTCGAGGCGATCGGCGACCGGCTCCACGCTCTCGGCGCCGATGCGAAGGTCGAGCAGCGCGACGTCGAACCGCGTATCGGCGATGTGTCGCAATGCGGCGGCGACGGTCTGGGCCCAGGCGACGACGGCGAAGCCATGCTCGGCGAGCGTCTCCTCGAGCGCGAGCGCGATCAGCGGCTCGTCCTCGACGACGAGCACACGCCGACCGGCCGGCGCCTCCGCGCGCCAATGTTTCTTCGCCTTCGACATGAAACGCGATGGTGGGAGCGATTCCAGCGCCTGTCGAGACCGGGATAGTCTCCTCTCTCGCCGGGGCGGCGAAGCTGCTATCGGCCGCGCAGGGCCGCGAGCGCCCAGACGCCCAAGGCGAGCCAGCTCGCGATGGTCAGCGAGCCGCCGATCGGCGCCGCATAGGGAAACAGCCGGACGCCGGCAAAGGTCCGAAAGGCGAGGTCGGCGGAAAACAGCGCGACGCCGGCGACGAGCGCAAAGCTCACGCCCGCGAGCCAGCGCGACAGCGGCGGCTCGGCCGCGAGCAGAGCGGCGAGCCCGAGCGCGGCCGCGGCGTGAATCATGAGGAAGCGGCTCGCCGTGTCGAGATCGGCGGCGCTCGAAATATGCGCCGCCGCGGCGGCGAGCGCGACGCCGGCGGCGCCTTGGAGCGCGCCGAGAGCGACGATGAGAAGAGTCGAGCGTTTCATTAGAAACTCTATGCAAACATAAGCAGAATATGATTAATTCTGTTCATGTTGATGTTCTGGACGAAGTCGCGAGCGGCAGCGTTCCGGAGCCGAATCCGAGCTCGTTGGCGTAAGCCAGGATAGGCCTGGGCGCGGGATGGATCAAACGAGACGATTTCCGGTCGATCTGTTCGCGCGTCGCGAGGAGCGGAGCGACGAAGCGATCCAGGAGCCGCCCCATGGCTCTGGATTGCTTCGCCTTCGGCTCGCGATGACGCCCCTGTTTGTGAAGTAACCAGCCGAAAATCGTATGATCGGGCTCGCGGTGGGCAGGCGAGCCTGAAGGCTCGCGGTCCGACGCGCGCCCTGGACCGCGAGCCTTCGGGCTCGCATAGCGAGGAGCGGCGGCCAAGGAGGGCGGAAGCCTCGCCGTCGCGAGGCGCCCCCGCGTCAATAGGCGTTCTCGGTCTTCAGCAGAGCGATCGGCGTGAGCGCGAGAATGTAGATGTCGAGCATGATCGACCAATTCTCGATGTAGTAGAGGTCGCATTCGACGCGCTTCTGGATCTTCTCCGGCGTGTCGGTCTCGCCGCGCCAACCATTGACCTGCGCCCAGCCGGTGAGGCCAGGCTTCACGCGATGGCGGGCGAAATAGCCGTCGACGACCTCGTCGTAGAGATGCTCGGCCGCTCTGGCGTGCATGGCGTGCGGGCGGGGGCCGACCAGCGACAGATTGCCCTTGAACACGACATTGAAGAGCTGCGGCAGCTCGTCGAGCGAGGTCTTGCGGATGAAACGACCGAAGCGGGTCACGCGCGGATCGCCCTTGGTGACGAGCTTGGCCGCGGCCGGATCGAGCTTGTCCGCATACATGGAGCGGAACTTGTAGACCTCGATCCGCTCATTGTTGAAGCCGTAGCGCGTCTGGCGGAACAGCACCGGGCCGCGCGAGTCGAGCTTGATCGCGAGCGCCACCGCCGCCATTACCGGCGCGAAGAGGAGGAGGCAGATCGCGCCGACGATTCTGTCGAAGGCGGCTTTGATCAGCACGTCCCAATCGGCGATGGGCTTGTCGAAGACGTCCAGCACCGGAACATTGCCGATGTAGGAATAGGAGCGCGGGCGGAAACGCAGCTTATTGGTGTGAGCGGCGAGGCGGATATCGATCGGCAACACCCAGAGCTTGCGCAGCATCTGCAAAAGGCGCGTCTCCGCCGAGATCGGCAGGGTGAAAATGACGAGATCGAGGCGCGTGTGGCGCGCGAATTCGACGAGGTCGTCGATCGTGCCGAGCTTGGGATAGCCGGCGACGACGTCCGGCGAGCGGTCGTCGCGGCGATCGTCGAATATTCCCAGAATGCGCAGATCGCTGTCCTGCTGGGCGGCGGCGAGATCGCGCAGCACCGGCTCGGCCGCGGGGCCGCCGCCGACGATCACGGTGCGGCGATCGAGCTTGCCCTGCTGCGTCAGCGCGCGCACGATCGCGGCGACGGCGAAGCGCTCCGCCGCCAATACGCCGAGCCCGCCCGCGTACCAGCCGAGCAGCCAGACGCGCGACAGGGCGTTGTCGAGCTTCAAAAAGAAGATCGCCGCGAGGGCGCCGAGAAAGACCAGCGTCCATCCGCCGGCGAGCTTCAGCCCATGGCCGACCGGCGAGCGGAAGGCTGCGGGCGTGTAGAGGTCGAGCGCCTGCCAGGCGAGGATGGCGAGCAGCGCCATGCCGGGGATGACGATGAAATATTCGATCGCATAGCCATAGGCGGGCGCGACATGCAGCCGATGCACGGCGAAGCCCGACGCCGCGATCAGCAGAAATTCGAGAATGCGGACGAGGCCGGCGAGGACGATCGGCGAATAGGCGGGCGTCGGCCGCGCGTCGGTGGACACTTCCGCGAGCCTCGAGGCGGCGCCACTGTCGTCATCGGCGGGGGCGGCCGCTTTGATGTCGCGTAGGGCGAATGCACACATGACGTCACTCCACTCGTCAGGCTCGCTGCGGCAGCACGGTCTCCGCGGCGCGGCGACGTCCGGCGACCTCCAGCGCCTCGCGATATCCGCGCAGCACCGCCTCCTCCATCGCCGCCAAAGAGAAATTTTCTGCTACGCGTTCGGCGAGCGCGTCGCTGGCGCGGCGGCGCGAGGCCGCGTCCATGCGGCCGGCGGCGATCATCGCGCGGGCGAGCGCGGCGGCATCGTCGCTCGCGATGAGCCGATCCGCATATTCGCCGAAGATTTCGGGGATGCCGCCGACATTGGTGGCGATGAGCGGCGTGCGCGCGGCGATCGCCTCGAGCACGATATAGGGCAGCGACTCGGCGCGACTCGGCACGACCAATATGCGCCCCAGTCGCAGCGCCTCGCGCGCCGGCATGGGTGGAGCGAAAGAGAGCCTGTCGCTGACGCCGCGCCGCTCGGCGAGCGCGCGCAAGGCCGCTTCGTCCGGCCCGGAGCCGACGAGCGCCAGTCGCGGCGCCTCGCCTTTCTCCTCGCGGATCAGCGCCAGCGCCTCGATCAGCGTGTCGACGCCTTTGAAGCGGCGCCACTCGCCGACATAGAGGAAATCGGCGGCGTCAGTGATCGGCGCGACGGGCTCGAACTCCCCGGGCCGTAGCCCGTTGGGCACGACGCGCGACGCCGAGCTCGAAAAGCCGATCGACTTGGCGAAACGCGCTTGGGCATAGGCGCTCTCGAAAGGGATGAAGTCGGTCACGCGCTCGAGCGCCCTCTCGACCGTCAGATACACACGGTTGACGAGGGCGTCCGGGTCGAAATGGAGGCTGCCGCCATGCGGCGTGTAGACGCGAATATGCGGATGCGGCGGCGACGGGAGGAAGGGGAGCAGCGCCGGCAGGCGCGCATAGAGCCCGCCTTTCGCGCCATGTCCATGCACGACGTCGGGCGCAAGACGCTTCAGCGCCGCCGCGATGCGAAAGGCGACGATCGGATCGCTCCAGCTCGGCAGGCGGCGCATGCGAAGACGCGTGACGCCGAGCTCCAGCGAAGGCTCGAGCATTCGCAGCGCGGCCTCCGCGCGCTCGCCGCCGGTCGAGGAATCGGCGATGAGTCCGACCGCATGTCCGCGCTCGGCCTGCGCGCCGGCGAGATCGACGACATGGCGAAAGAGGCCGCCGATCGGGGCGCGCATGACATGCACGATGCGCAGCCGTCCGGGGGCTTTCTCGTCACTCGCCTCGCTCTGCCGCTCGTCTCGCATCTCGATTCTTAAAAAATCCGCTCGCGAACCGTGATCGTGTCTCCCGGCCGGACCGCCTGCAGCAGCGGCACCCGGCCGATGACCTGGACGCCGCCGAAGTCGCGCGTCAGATCGACCTCTCCCTGATAGCCGCGCGGGCTGAATCCGCCGGCGATGGCGATCGCCTTCTGTACGGTGAGACCCTCGACGAACGGAAATTGTCCGGCGTTGACCACTTCGCCGAGCACGAAGAAGGGCCGATACGCCTCGACTTCCACCGAGACGCGAGGATCGCGGATGAATCCGTTGCGCAAACGTGCGGCGATTTCATGTTGCAGCGCCTGGGTGGTGAGCCCGGCCGCCGGAACGAGGCCGATGAGCGGCATGGAGATATGGCCGGAGCCGTCGACCGTATAGCTGTTGGAGATCGCGTCCTGCCCGAACACGATGACGCGCAGCCGATCGCCGGCGGCGAGCGTGTAGGGCTCCTCCGTCGAGGTCGCCAGCAGTTCCGGTCTATAGGCGCCGGGCAGGGCGCAGCCCGACAAAGTCGCGCACATAATCAGCCAGAAAAGGAGAAAGCCATATCTCGGCATTTAGAATCTCGAGCTCTAGGAACAGCTAACGAACGGCGTTCCGGGGGAATTTTTTAAGCACTCATGGTTAACAAAAGCCTCATGCTCCGATTAGCCATGGTCGACCGGAAAAGGGCGGCCGCCCGCGGTTAACCCCGCGGAAACCATAATCTCGGTACCATAATCTCGGTACATGGTCTGCGCGCCAGACGGAGTTCGAAAGATGAGTTTCGGCCATACGCACGATGACGCGAGCGCACAGGGGGAGATGGACCTGGGGCAGATCGCCGGCGCTCTGTCGCGCCGTCGCCGCATCGTGATCGGCGCGACGCTTTCGGCCTTTCTCGGCGCGCTGGTTTTCGTCAATGTCGTCAAGCCGCGCTACACGGCCGAGGCGCGCGTGCTGCTCGAGAATCAGGAGAGCTATCTGACGCGCGCCGATAAGGAGCGCGATCCCGCCGCCGCGCCCGACGCCGAGGCGGTGCAGAGTCAGATTCAGATGCTCACCTCGCGCGATCTCGCGCGCCGCGTGTTGAAATCGCTCGATCTCCAGGGAAATGCGGAATTCGATCCGCTCGCCGACGGCATGGGGCTCGGCGCGAAGATCGGCGTGATGCTGGGCCTCGCGCGCGATCCTACCAAGCTCGCGCCCGAAGAGCGCATGTTGGAGGCCTATTTCGACAAGCTGCTCGTGCTCTCGCCGACCAAGACGCGCGTGCTCCAGATCGAGTTCTCCGCCCGCGATCCCGATCTCGCGGCGCGGGCGGCCAACGCCATCGCCGCTTTCTATATCGACATACAGCGCGAGGCGAAGCGCGAGAATGCGCGCGACGCGGCCCAGTCGCTGAGCCCGCTGCTCGCCGATCTGCGCGAGCGGCTGGCCAAGGCCGAGGCCAAGGTCGAGGCGTTCCGCTCGCGCTCGGGCCTCTTCTCCGGAGCCAATAATGTTTCGATCGCCACGCAGCAGCTCGGCGATCTCTCCAATCAGCTCTCCATTTCGCGCACCGCGCAGGCGGACGCCGAGGCCAAGGCCAAGCTGGTGCGCGACATGCTCCGGCAAAATCGCGTCGGCGAGATTCCCGACGTCGCCAATAATGAGATGATCCGCCGCATCGGCGAGCAGCGCGTGTCGCTGCGCGCTCAGCTCGCGCTCGAATCGCGCACGCTGCTGCCCGGCCATCCCCGCATAAAGGAGCTGCAGGCGCAGCTCGCCGATCTCGAAGCGGATTGGCGCCGCGCGGCCGAGCGCACCGCGCGCACGCTGGAGAACGAGGCCCGTATCGCCTCGGCGCGCGTCGAGAATCTGACAAGCGCGATGGAGGAGCAGAAGCGCGTCGCCGGAGTGGCGGGCGCCGACGAGGTGCAGCTGCGCGAGCTCGAGCGCGCCGCCCGCGTGCTCAAGGACCAGCTCGAGGCGGATTCGGCCAAATATCAGGAGGCGCTCGCGCGCGAGGGGCCGAAGTCCTCGCCCGCCGACGCGCGCGTGATTCAGCGCGCCGTGGCGCCGCCGACGCCCTCCTTCCCCAAGAAGGTCCCGATCACCGCCTTCGCGACGATCGCCGCTTTCGTTCTCACGACCGGCTCGATCGTCGCCATGGAGCTCCTCTCCGGCCGCGCCCGCGTCGCCGGCCCTTCGCCGCTCGCGGCGCCGCCCGAGGAGGAGGCGCTCGAAGCGCCGCCGCAGGTTCGCCTCGCGGCGGAGCGGCGCGAGCTTGCTTTCGCCGAGCTCGAGGAAGAGCCGCGGACGACGGCAATCGCCGCTTCGTCCGATCGGCGCACGCCCGAGCTCGAGGATCGGTCGGCGCGCGCGCCGCATTCGAGCGTCGTCGGCAGGATCGACGCCGCCCGCATGGCCGCGCTCTCGGTAAAGGTGCTGATGGTCGGCTGCGCCGACGCCGAGCATAGCTTCGAAAGCGCCGTGACTCTGTCGCGCTCTCTGGCGCGGCGGGGCCTCGCCATTCTGGTCGCGGCCGACGCCGAGGCGGAAGGCGAGCTCTATGACCGGCTCGTGCCGGACGTCGATCGCGCCCGACCGCTCGGACTCGCCGATCTTACGAGCGGCGCCGCCACCTTCGCCGAGGCCATTCACCGCGATCTCGACTCGCGCCTGCATGTAATGCCGGGCGGACGCGCCGCGGCGGAATATGATCAGGAGGCCGAGCCCGTGCTCGAGGCGCTGGCGCAGACCTATGATTTCATCGTCTTCGTCACGCGCGATTATGACCGCGCGATGTTCCTCGCGCCGTCCTTCGACATCGTGCTGGTGAGCGGCGGCGAAGGCGCGGCGGAGGCGATCATCGACGAACTGGCTCGGGCCGGAGTCAGCGACGCCTTCCTGCTCGAGGAGGAGGCTTCGGCCGGCGCATCCGCCGCCTAGAGAGTCTTTCCGTGTTTCATTGAAACACGGAAAGACTCTCGGCTTTTGTTTCGACGCGTTTCCGACGCAACCGGCGTCCACTTCGGCTGGAAACGCTCTAGAGACTCAACGCGCGAGGCGGCGCAGGCGCGCGAGCGCGGCGAAGAGGCGCGGGTTCTGCTTGATGGCGCGCTTGGCGCGCGTGAGCGCGGCGAGAATGGGCGCGGCGAGCGCGCCGAGGGCCGTCGCCGGAACGACGACGTCGACGAGCGCGATCGTCTCGTCGCAGACGGCGTTCTTATAGCGCGCTTCGCCGACGCCGAGATCGAAGCGGGCGACGCCGCGCGCGACGAGATCGCGCAGCAGCGAATGCAGCAGAAGATCGCCGGGCGAGGAGCGCGCGATCTCTTCGTCCGCCACGAAGGAGTTGAGCATTGCGGAAAAACGTCCGCGATGGACGAAGCCGGCGTAGGCGGCGATGATGCGTCCGTCGAGCGTCAGCGCATGGGCCTCGAGCGCGCCGCCGCAGCGTCCGAGGACGAAGTCGCGCATGGCGCCGCGCGCGAAACTGGGATCCCGCAATCGCTCGGCCTTTTGCGCGAGCAGCGCCTCGAGGATTTCGCGCGCGCGCTCGCCCGTCGCGCGATGCTCGAAGGCGAGCGCGCCCATTTTCTCGAGCCGCGCCTGCTTCTTGCGCAGCTTTTTCCGGGCGTCGCTCGAAAGCCGCGCGTCGAGCTCGCCCGCCGTCTCCGGCAGGCTCGTTCCATAGGCGAAGCTGGGGCTCGGCGCAGCGCCTGGCAGAGCGAGCGGATTGACGAAGCCATCGAAAACCAGCGGCTGATTGCCGAGACGATAAAGATCGACGCCCGCAGCGCGCGCCGCGCGGCGCAGCAGCAAGCGCATGGCCGCGGCGTCGAGGCGCGCGTCCGTGGCGACGAGGCCGAGATTGAAATTGCTCTCCTTGCCGCCGAGGAATTGCGCGATGCCGAGTGGGCCGAGGCGGGACGTCGCGAGCGCGAGGAGAGCGAGCGGACGCGCGCCTTTCGTATGGCGCGCGACGACGATCATCGGGCGCATGCCGCGGCCGCGGCCGAAAGTCTCGAACCAATCCCGCGCGAAGCCGAAGGATTGATAGGCGCTCGCCGGCGCGCCGGCGAACAGCCGCTCCCAATCTTCGCGCGCCGCCTCGAGTGAGGCGAAGACGTCGAGCTCGAGATCGTCGGCGGCCGCTTCGAACCGCGAAAGCTCCATGAGGTCTTCTGCTCTTGCGTTAACCATATCGTGGCCGCATTGCGGATGTTTGCGCTTTCGGCGACACTAGCAAGGAAAGGTCAACGAGACCTCGAGATTGTGTCGTGAGAGCGTTTCCAGCCGAAGTGGAGGCCGGTTCGGCGTCGGAAACGCGTCGAAACAAAGGCCTCGAGTCTTTCGATACATGAAAGACTCGAGGACACGAATTGCGCGAGGAGGCGCGGCCGTGACGAAATGGCGTCGATTGGCGATCGAGGCGGGGATGGAGTTCTTCCGCGCGAGCGGCGCCCATCGTCTGGCCGAGCCCTATACGCGCGGGCTCGGCGCGATATTGATGTTCCATCGCGTGCGGCCGCGGCTCGAGCAGGCCTTCGAGCCCAATCAGCCGCTGGAGATCACGCCGGAGTTCCTGAATGCGCTGATCCTGCGGCTGCGCCAGCGCGGCGTCGAGATTTTGCCGCTCGAGGCGGCGCTCTCGCGGCTGCGGGAAGGGGCGCCCGGCGCGCCTTTCGCCGTGCTCACCTTCGACGACGGCTATCGCGATTTCGTCGAGCACGCGCTTCCCGTGCTGGAGCGCCATCACGCGCCTTTCTCCCTCTATCTCACCGCCGGATACGCCGACGCCTCCGCGCGGCTGTGGTGGGTCGAGCTCGAGGAGGCGATCCGGCGTCTCGATCGCCTCGATGTGATCGCCGGCGGCCGGCGCATTCTCTGCGAAGCCGCGACGGCGGCTCAAAAGCAAAGCGCCTTCGCGGAGGTCTATGCGCAATTGCGGGCGGGCGATGAGGCGGAGCTGTTGCGCGTCGTCACCGCTCTCTCCGCCGAGGCGCGGCTCGAGCCTTACGCGCTGACGCGGCGACTGTGTCTCGGATGGAGCGAGCTGCGCGCGCTCGCGCGTCACGAGCTCGCGACGATCGGCGCGCATTCGATGACCCATGCGCGCTTGGCCAAAGTGAATTGCGAGAGCGCGATCTTCGAAATGACCGAATGCCGGTTGCGGCTCGAGGCCGAGCTCGCGCGGCCGGTCCCGCATTTTTGCTATCCGGTCGGCGATCCGACATCGGCCGGACGCAGAGAATTCGAGCTCGCGGCGCGGCTCGGCTTCGCGAGCGCCGTGACGACGCGTCCGGGAACGATCTTTCCCGAGCACCGCGATCATCTCCTGGCGTTGCCTCGGCTCTCGGTGAACGGGCGGCACCAATCGCTCGCCGCGCTGGACATTCTTTTGTCCGGCGCGCCCTTCGCGTTGATGAACGCCGGACGCCGCGTGATGGCGGCGTAGCACAGCGCGCTCAGAGCGCGTTCGGACACGTCACGCCCGACTGCGCTCTAGAGAGGTTCGAATTTGCATGTTCTCTTCCGAAAACCGCTTCGCGCTTTTCGGGAACATGATCTATGCGCCGCGCTCCGATCAAATCACGCGAGGCCGAAGCGCCGTGTGAAGCTACGCCAGAGCTCGCCGAATGTCTTCTTCGCGGCGACCGAGCGCGTGCGCGCGGCGACGGCGGCGGGCGTGATCGCGCCGGAATAGTTGCAATCGCAGAAAATGTGATGCGCCTCGCGCATGGACAGCTGGAAGAAGTCGACCGCGTCGCCGAGGCGGTCGCCGGCGAGACCCTGCTCGCGGAAGAGAGCGTCGCGATGAGCGATCGACAGCGGCGACTCGTCCTGCCGCAGTTTCACGCGCTCCTTGAGCGGGACATATTCCATCATCGAGAAGAGGCGAATGCGTCCGACATGCGCTTCGATCAATGTGGCGAGCCGCTCGAGACGCTGACGACGCAGCGAGATCTCGTCTCGTCGCGCTTCGACGGGCTCGACTCCTGCAAGTTTAGTGATTTCTTCGAGAGTTCTGTATTTCATCACGCCCTCCGTCGCCAATGGGGCCATCCGCCCGGCAAAACAAATCCTCGATTCCACTGAACACGTTCGGCGGTGATTGGTTCCTGCGGTTTCGACGCGAGGGGGATCGGCGACGCTCCGCTCGAGCTGTGGTCTCTTGCCGGCTCGGACCGCGCAACTAGATGGAGCGCGGGGTTGCAGGACGGGCTGCAGGAATGGAGAGTCCTCATGTCCATGACCTTCCGAGAGGCGACAGCGCAAGAAAACGCCGCAGTCTATGGCGGCCTCGTCGATGCGGTGGGAGGCATCGCAACGATTGTTCTCGCCGTTTGCGGGCTCGCCGGCGTCAATCCGCCGCTCATGGCCGGCATCGCGACGGTCGTGTTCGGCGTCGCGCTGCTCATTCAAGGCGGCGCCATGCTGTCAGAATATGCGCAGATCATTTTCCCCGCAGGCGGCAAAGCCGCGAATTTCGAGCATTTCGGAGGCGGCAGCCTCTCAGCCGTCTTCCTCGTCGGAGCGGCGGGAATTGTGCTCGGCGTTCTCTCGCTGCTCGGCATCAACTCCGGGGTTTTGACGCCGATCGCGACGATCGCTTTCGGAACGGCGCTCGTGCTGAGCAGCAATGCGGTGTGGCATCTCTACACGCTGCGTCACGCGCAGGCGAGAAGCGAAGCCGCGCAGTCGCAGAGCGTCGCCGGCGAGTTTCTGGCGAGCGAGATGGCGTCCGGCTCCGCGGGCATTCAGGCGCTCGCCGGATTGGCGGCGATCGTGCTCGGCGTGCTCGCCGTCGCGGGAAGCACCAATGATCTCGTCCTCAATCTCGTCGCTCTGCTCGCGCTCGGCGCCACGGTCGTCCTGACCGGCAGCACGCTGAGCGCCACGGTGTTGAGCTTCATGCGTCCCTGGCCGTCGTCGCAGTCTTGACTCGACTCTTGCCGGCCGCCCGTCTCTCGGAGCCGTCGCGAAAGACGACTCCGGGGGTCGTCCTCTAGAGTCTTTTCATGTTTCATTGAAACATGAAAAGACTCTCGGCTTTCGTTTCGAGACGTTTCCAACGCCGAACCGGCGTCCACGTCGGATGGAAACGAGGCTGCGTCGCGCCCGAAGAGATGCGCAGGGCGCGAAGCGGCCTCCCCGCGGCGCGCAAAGACGACGACAGCAACGTGAGCGAAGCGGCGAGCGTGGCTTGCCACATCGACGCGGCGCCGCCTCGCCCGGCGCATCACTCGTTGTGGGATTCGGTCTCGAAGAGACGCAGAAAGGCGCTTTTTTCGGCGCGCAGCTTGCGCAGATGCACGAAAGCGAGATGCGCCAATCGGCGGTCGCCGAGCGTCGTCAAGACGACGAGCGAGCGGCGCCGATCGAGAGGATCGTTCTTGCGTTTGACGAGCTTGGCGTGCTCGAGGCGCGATACGAGCTCGGCCGCGCTGTGATCGCGGATCAGCAATTGCTCGGCGAGCTCGCCGACGCTTATATGCGCCCCTGCGCGAAACGTCTTGATGGCGAGCAGCGCCTGATAGCGCTGCATGGTGAGGCCGACATCGGCCGCCGCCTGCTCGCTGAAGGCGAGGAATTGCCGCAGCGCATAGCGGAAATTCGCCAGCGCGCGTAGCTCCTCCTCCGAGGGGCGGCTTTCTTCCTCGGCCTCCCGAGGGCGGCTCTCGAGCGCCGTCGTCATTTTTTTTTGCTCCCCTCGGATTCGCTGCGGCGATCTTGGGCCAGACGCCAATGATGGCCTCGGCCCTGCGCCCGGTCAAGGCCGGCGCGGCACGGCGCGCAGGCGGGCGGCCTCTTTGCGGGAAGCCGCGGCTTGCACGTATATCGGCATACGATATATAATTATCGTATACCGATATATATGGTTCGAATGGCGGCGGCGCTCGGAAAAATGCGCGCGAAACCGGGAGGAGTTGAATGACCGTCCGATTTCTCGTCGCCGCGATTTTCGCCAGCATCGGCTCGGGGTCGCAAGCGCAGGCGCATGGCGGCGTCGGCATCGAGGGCCAGCGCGAGATGAAGGCCGGGTCCGATCAGATGAGTTTCATGGGCTATCAACGACGCCGTGCGGGACGAGCCGCGCGACATGAATCTGGAAATCCACATTCTGCGTGACGTCGGCCAGTCCAGCGATGACGAAAATCTCGAGCGCGACACCGAGACCTATGCGCCGCCGAAGAGATATCGCGCCAGCGCGCTCGTCTTCGAATATGACTTCGAGAGCAAAGGCGCGTTCATCGGACTGGCGAAGGCGCGAAGCGACGACGGGACGAAGGAATATGTCTCGCGCTACCGAGAGCCGCGACATCACGGTCATGACATTTTTTGCGGCGCTGGGGCTGGTCGGATTCGGACTCTGGCACAAGAATTCGTTCAAAGCGAAAACGCCGCGAGCGTGATCGGGGCGGCGCTTTCGTTCGTCACGAGCGGCGCCGCGACCCATGCGGCCCGTCGGAGAGGAGGCGGGCATGTCTATCGATCGACGACGCGTGCTGTTGCTGAGCGGAGGCGCCGCGCTCGCGGCGAGCGGTTTCGGCCTCGCGAGCGAGCATGAATATGAAAAAGGCGGAATCAAGGTCGAGCATCCTTGGCTGCGCACGCCGCGCGACGGCGAGAGCGACGCCAATTTCTTCATGGTCGTCTATAATCGCGCCGACGCGCCCGATCGTCTGATCGCGGTGAAATCGCCCGACATCGGCGGCTTCGAGCTGCATGTCGCGCCTCATTTCGCCGTCACCGAGGATGCGATCTTCTTTCCTGTCGGCTCGAAAGTGACTCTCGCGCCCGGCGGCTCCTACATCCGTCTCTCCGGCATCGAGAAGATCAATCCGGTCGGTCGGGGCTTCGAGCTCACGCTCGTGTTCGAAAAGGCCGGGGAATTGCGGATCGAGGCGGCGATCGACGCGCCGGACGCCGCTCATGCGCATGACGCGGAGGCCATGGAGCGATGGGAGAAGGCGCATCGTCGCGGCGCCGACGCTCAGGGCGAAGAGCATCGCTCCGGTCATGAGGAAATGAAGGGCAAAGGCGAGGCGCAGCCGGGCGCGGGCGAGCCGCAGCGAGCGCAGTGACGCGTTTTTCCCGTCGCCTCCCGAAAATTTAACTTGCGCGCGACGAAATATGTCGCCATTCGATAGATCAAGCTGCGACGTCTCGACGCCTCTGCACGCAGCCAAGCCAAAAAAACGAGCGGCGGCGTCTAAAGGAGAAGAGTATGGCTCTGCAGACTTCCGGGAAGGACATCGTCAAGTCCGTGGCGTGGTTCGTCGGCGCGATCGCGCTGATCCTCACCCTCATCCACTATGCGCCGATCATTTCTCACGGGGCGTTCTGAGAAGAACGTTTTCGTTTCGGCGACGCCGGCCATGATCGCTGGATCATGGCCGGCGTTTTGCATTCGATGCTCGCTTCGTCGCTCGACGGTTTGGATTTGCGCGCGCGCGCCGCTATTGTTCGCGACAATCGGAGAGAGGTCGCGAACATATGGTCGAAACGACGACGGGCGGAGGCCGGATCGAGGCCTTTCTGCTGAAGGAGATGAAAGCGGAGATCGACGAGCTCGCGCGCGAGGAGGTCGACGACTACACGAAATTCCTCTATGCGAGGGCCCGCGAATTCTATTGGACGGTGACGCGCCTGCTCGGGCTCGGCCGTCTGCATGACGGCTTGTGGCGCAAGCCGAGCGCCGAGAAAGCGAGCGCCTGGCGCATCGCACTCACGGGCGATATTGCGTCGCCAGCGACGAGCGGACGGCTGCTCGTCGATATGACGTCGACGCATCGGACCATCGGCCGTACCGGCATTCAGCGCGTCGTGCGCGAGATCGCGCGCGCGATGGTCGAGAGCGGCGCCGGAATCCCCGTCTTCATGGAGGAGGGACGCCTCTTCTCCCATTTCACGCATGAGAAGCTGCCGGACGAGGTGACGCCTGCGGCCGGCGACAAATTTCTTCTGCTCGACGCCGGCTGGCATCTCACCGCGGAATATTCGCATATGATCGACGCCGTGGCGGATGCCGGCGGCGAGACGATCGGCTGCCTGTACGATCTCATTCCGATCCTCTATCCGTCGGTGGTGACGGATTCTGCGCAGAGCGCCTTTGTGGAATGGTTCGATCTGCTCGTTCGAAAGAGCGACGCGATCGTCGGCATCTCCAAGGCCGTCATCGATGATTTCGATGCCTATGCGCGGGCGCGTCGCCTGCCGTGCAAGCCGGGCCTGCGTCTCGGCTGGTGGCCGCTCGGCGCCGATTTTCAGGCGCCGAGCGATGCGGCTCCATCGGCGCGCGCGATGCAGGCCGCCGCGGGGCCCGCGCCGCTCTTCCTCAGCGTCGGCACGCTCGAGCCGCGCAAAGGCCATGCGATCGCGCTCGACGCCTTCGATCGCTGGTGGCGGGAAGGCGCCGACGTCCGCTATGTCATCGTCGGCTCGAAAGGCTGGAATGTGCGCGCATTGCAGCGGCGCATCCTCACGCATCCTGAATTCGGACGGCGCCTGTTCTGGCTGCAGGGCGTGAGCGACGCCGATCTTCGCCATCTCTACCAGAGCACGCGGGCGCTGGTGTTTCCGTCCATCGCGGAAGGCTTCGGCCTGCCGCTCGTCGAGGCGGCGCATTTCGGCGCGCGGGCGATCGCGAGCGACATTCGCGTGTTTCGGGAGGTCGGCGGCGATTGGGCGTCCTATTTCGATCCGGCCGACAGCGACGCGCTGCTCGCGCGCATGAAGGAGGCGATGGCCGCGCCGGTCTCGGCGCCGCCGCGCGAGATCATCTCCTGGCGCCGATCGGCGGAGGAACTGGCGCGCATCCTGCGCGAGGGCGCCTATCCCTCGCGGCTCGAAGACGCGCGCTGAAGAGGGCGCGTCACAACGGGTGATATTGAAAGAGCCAGTTTTCCGACAGCACTTCGTCCTTGTGCTTGAGGAAGAGGCGCATTTCCACCGGCTCGCGTCCGTCGACGGCGAGGTCGAATTGCGCCCGCCAATGGCCCGGCACGCCGTCGAACACGGCCTCGGTGTAGATGTAGGAGAAGGTCCCGCGCGAGGACCACAGCACCGGCTCGGGCTTCACGCCGAAGGGCAGGCGCTCGAGCGGCCCGCCCAGGAACTCCACCATGAATTTGCGCACGCCCTTCGGCCGCGGCTTGCCGGGCTGGCCGCCATTGCCGAGCCGCGTCGCCACGCAGCGCGCGAGCGGAGTGGGGGCGGGCTCGTCGGCGAGCCAATGGAGGCGATAGGAGAAATCGAAGGAGGAGCCGGGAACGGCCGGCTTCTCCGGAACCCACATGGCGACGATATTGTCGTGGATCTCGTCGTCGGTCGGAATTTCGATGAGCTGAACCGCTCCCTTGCCCCAGTCGCCCTTGGGCTCGATCCACACGCTCGGGCGGCGGTCGTAGAACACGCCGTCGAGATAATGATCGAAATTGCGGTCGCGCTGCAGCAGGCCGAAACCCTTCGGATTCTCGTCCGAGAAGGCCGAGGCCATCACGCGCTCGGGATTATTGAGCGGCCGCCACAGCCGCTCGCCGCGGCCGGTCCACATTGCGAGCCCGTCGGAATCGTGCACCTCCGGCCGCCAGTCGACGGCGGTCGGCTTCTTGGTCTCCGAGAACCAATACATGGAGGTGAGCGGCGCTATGCCGAAGCGCTCGAAGTTGCCGCGCAGATGCAGCGAGCAGTCGATGTCCATCGTCACGCCCTTGTCGCGCTTTGCGAGAATGCGAAAGGCGCCGACGATGGAGGGGCCTTCGAGCAGGAGGTGCAGCGTCAGCCCGTCCGCTGTCTCCGGGCCGATATAGACATTGGTGAAGTCCGGAAACTCCTCCGGCTTTCCGGAGACCCAGGTGTCGAGCGCGACGCCGCGGGCGGAGAGCCCATATTGGCGCAATTCGCCTATGGCGCGGAAATAGGAGGCGCCGAGAAAGGCGACCCAGTCGTTCTTGCGCCAGTCGAGCGGGCCATCCTTCGGCTCCTGAATGCGCAAGCCCGCGAAACCCGCGCCCGGCGGCAGAAGGCGGGCGATCGAATCCTCCGGCATGTCGAAATATTTCGGGCTGTAGAGCACCTCGCGCGCCTGGCCGCCATCGACCGCATACATGCGGACGGCCTTTTTGAAGAACATGCCGAGGTGGAAGAATTCGACCGGGAAGCGGCCGGCGCCGGTCGTCAGAGCGTAATCCGTGTCGTAGCTGATCTTGCCCCAGGCCTCATAGTCGATCTTCGAGGTGATCTCGGGATCGGGCTGGCTCGGCGGCCGATAGGGCTCTTTGACGCGGCGACGCGCCGTCTCCTTCAGCCGCTCGAAGGTGAAGGGCTCCGGCGGTCCGAGATCGAGGCGGCCGGAGCCGGCCTCGGCCTCGGCGGGGTGAACCGCGACGAGCGCGCTCGTCGCCGCCGCGGCCTTGAGAAAGGAGCGGCGATCCGTGTCGTCGTTCATGCAGGGAACCTCGCGGCGCGGGGAAGCGCCCGTCGTCGGCCGAAGGCGCGTGAAATCAGCGGATCGGCTCGTTGCGGACGGCGGTGCGCATGAAGAAATAAAGGCCGACGAAACCCGCCAGCGCGAAGATGATTTCGAAAATGCGGCTCACGGCCGGATCGAGCTGAAACAGGCCGCCGAGCGCCCAGCCGGCCGCCCAGGAGGCGCCGACGAGCTCCGTGCCGACCAGGATCGCCACTGCGGCCAAAGTCGACAAATGCACCAGGTTCAAGGGCTTCTTGCTCATTGGGCGAAGGACTCCAGGCTCATCGTCCAGCGCGACCGTGCTATACGATCGGCCCGCCCGGCGCAAGTCGAACGCCGCCTTGGCCGGCGAACTCCTCTTGCGAGGCGGCTCTCGCCCTTGGTATTGTGTAAATCATGGCGGCAAAAGGCGCATTTTTTCTTTTTTTCCGGCGCCGAAACCAAGTCGCGGATTTTTCAGGGGCGGGGTCATGGGCGGAGTCGTCGAGCGCGTCGTCATTCGGCATTTGTCGGGGTCGAAGGCAAATCAGATCGAGCAGATTCCGATCGGCGATCTCCAGGAGATCACCATCGGCCGCGATCCGACCTCGAAAATCGCATTCGACCCCACCATCGATGGGGTGGTCAGCCGCCAACATGCGGCGATCCGCATCGAGGGCGAAGGCGACGATCTGAAATTCAAGCTCTTCGACCTGAACAGCAGCAACGGCACTTTCCTCAACGGGCAGCGCATTTCTCAGGAGGCCGAGCTGCTTCCCGAGGACAAGATCGAGCTCGGCGGCGCCAAGGGGCCGAAATTCACCTTCGATCTGCAGCCGCGGCCGGCGAGCTTCGCCGCCCGCACGCGCGTCATCGGCGTCGACGATTCGGCCGCGACGCGGCTGATCGAGACGGCGCAGACGGCGGCCTCGACCGCCGTCGCCGAGGTGACGGCGTCGGCGCCGCCGCCGCCGCAAAAGGTCGGCGTCGGCCAGGAGACGGTGCAGCGGCTGATCGTCGAGGAGCGCCGCTCCACGAGCCGCATCTGGGGCGCGGTGGCGGCCGGACTGCTCGCTTTCATCGCGCTCGGCGGCGGGGCCGTCTATTGGAAGCAACTCAAGGACGACGAGCGCCACCAGGCCGAGCTCGCCGACGTGAAGGCCGACGCCAAGCACGCCGATCAGCGCAGCGCTTCCCTGCAGAGCGAGGTGAAGACCAATCTCATCGGCATGACGCCGCTCGACATCTACAACAAATACGCCAACGCCACGGCGCGCATCGATCTTCGCTGGCGTCTGTTCGACACGCAGACCGGCAAGCCGATCTTCCACCAGACCTTCAAGATCGGCAAGGACACGCTGCCGGCCTATGTGCGCCTGCCCAATGGCAAGGTGGTGCGCTGGCTGACGCTCGAGGACGACCTTCGCTCCAATCAGCAGATCGCCGGCTCGGGGCGCGGTTCCGGCTTCGTCATCAGCGAGCAGGGCTATCTGCTCACCAACAAGCATGTCGCCGCCGGCTGGAAAGTGACCTATGAGTCGCCGCGCTTCGGCTATCTCTTCGATCTCGGCGGCGGCCCGGGCGCGAAGAACGCCAAATTGCGCAAATACGGGATCATCGATCTCGAGTCCGACGACTACGCCGATTTGAACATGTGGGTTCCGGAGGCCGGCGGCGTCATTTTCCCGTCGACTGTCGCGATCCCGATCGGCCGCAACAATATTCCGGACATGACGCGCAATGAGCAGCGCACTTTCGAAGGCCGCAACGAGCAGCTCGAAGTGCGCTTCCCCGGCGCGCGGCTCGGCGTCAACGCCGCTCTGGTGCGCGCTTCGGCGGATTCCGACGCCGCGCTCATCAAGATCGACTCGCCGCAGCTCCTGGACAAGGTCGAGCTCGCCGACGACGATCAGGTGACGATCGGCGAGAAGGTCGTCGTGCTCGGCTATCCGGGCGTCTCGGTGGAGAATGTGCAGCGGCAGGTCACGGTGGAGAACGGCCTGACGCGCGTTCAGAACGAGGTCATTCCGGAGGCGACGGTGACGGACGGCATCGTCTCGAAGCTCTCCACCGGCTATAAGGAAAAGGACGGCGTGACGCTGACCAGCGCCGGCGAGCGCATTCAGCTCTCGGTGCTGGCGACCGGCGCCGGCAATAGCGGCGGGCCGGTGTTCAACGCCAATGGCAAGGTCATCGGCCTGTTCACCTACAGCCGCAGCCGCGGCGACGCGCGGGTGACGCTGGCCGTGCCGATCAAATTCGGGCGGGATTTGCTGCGCGCGCAGCGCAACTGATCTAAAGGTTGCGAGACATGGCCACGGAGCTCGGGGCCGCTGGCGGCGCTTTCCGCGTCGTCGGCGCGATGCAGACCGATGTCGGCCGCGTGCGCTCCTCCAATGAGGACAGCGTCGCCTTCGTCGCGCCGGCGCCGGGCGCGCCCGAGGCGAAGCATGGCTATCTCGCCATTGTCGCCGACGGCATGGGCGGCCACGCCGCCGGCGAAGTGGCGAGCGCGCTCGCCACCGAAGTGGTGCGCCGCGTGTTCTATTCGCTGGAGGTGGAGCCGCCGCGCGCGCTGAAGGCGGCCTTCGAGGCCGCCAATCGCGCCATCTTCGAGCAGAGCGCGCGCGAGCCCGACTGCAAGGGCATGGGCACGACCTGCACCGCCATCGTCATTCGCGACGGAAGCCTGTGGCTCGCCCATGTCGGCGACAGCCGCGCTTATCTTATCCGGAGCGGGGAGGTCTCGCAGCTCTCCGACGATCAGACTCTCCATGCGCAACTGGTGCGCGAGGGCGTGATGACGAAGGAGGAAGCCGAGCGCAGCCCCGGCGGCAATGTCATTCTGCAGGCGGTGGGGACACGCAACGAGATCGCGCCGACGATCTGGTCCGAGGGTCTGCCGCTGCGCGTCGGCGACGCGATCGTGCTGTGTTCCGACGGCCTCTCCAATCTCGTCGGCGAGGCGGAGCTCGCCGCGATCATTCCCGATCGCGCGCCGCAGGAGTCCTGCCGGCTGCTGGTGGACGCCGCCCTCGCGGCGGGCGGGCACGACAATATTTCCGTCGGCGTGTTTCGGATCGTCGCCCCGCCGCAGAGCGGGCGGGCCGATCAGGCGGCGACGCAGAAAATTGCGGTCGTCGCGGACGATGGGCGAGCCGGCGGTCCGCCGACGCGCGTCGTCGCCATTCGATAGAGGCAGAGAGTCATGAGCGACCAACGAATGATCGGGCATTACCGGATCGTCGAGCTGCTCGGCTCCGGCGCAATGGGCAAGGTGTACGCCGCCGCCGACACTTTTATCGACGGACGCGAGGTGGCGATCAAATCCCTGCGCGCGGAGCTGACGCAGGATCCGGAATTCGTCGGGCGGTTCAAGGCGGAGGCGCAGAGCCTCGCGCGTTTGAATCATCCCAACATCACCATGCTCCACTCGCTCCTGCGGGAAGGCGGCGAGTTCTTCATGGTGATGGAGCTGGTGCGCGGCCGCGCGCTGGACGATGTGCTGCGCGAGCGTGGCGGACCGCTCGGCGTCAAGGAGAGCCTCGCCATCGTTGCGCAGGCCGCCGACGGCGTCGCCTATGCGCATCAGATGGGCGTGATCCATCGCGACATAAAGCCGTCGAATCTGATGATCGGCAATGACGGGCGCGTGAAGATCATGGATTTCGGCATCGCCCGCGTGCAAGGCGGCGTGCGCATGACGCGCGCCGGCACGGCGATCGGCACGCCGCTCTATATGGCGCCGGAGCAGCGTCGCGGCAGCGAGGGCGACGAGCGCAGCGACCTCTATTCGCTCGCCGTCGTGCTCTATGAGATCCTCTCCGGCGCGCCGCCCTTCGCCGGGCTGGACGAGGTGGAGCTGCTGCAGGCGCAGATCGGCAAAAATCCGCCGCCGCTGGCGCCGCGCGTCGCCGGCGTGACGCCGGAGCTCGAGGCGGCGATCATGAAAGCGCTCGCCAAGCGGCCGGAGCAGCGTTATCCGTCGATCCGCGCTTTCAGCGACGCGATCGGCGCGACGGCGTTGCGCGTCGACGCGACGGCGATCGTCGAGAGCCCCGCCCATCTGCTCGACAGAACGACGCAGACCGCGAGCGCCGGCTCCGCCGGCTCCGCCTCCGCCGCCTTCTCCTCCTTGCCCTCGGCGGCTCTGGCGGTCGCCAAGAGCCGCTCGACCTCGCTGGTTCGGCGCTTCAAATCGCTTCACCCGGCGCTGCAGGGCGTGTCGGTGGCGATCCTCGCCTTCGCGGCCGTCGCGCCCTTGCTGTTCGGCGGCGGCGATTCCGACGGCGGGACGAAGAAGCGGGAGATCGACCGTATCGAGCGAGACCGCCGCGCGACGACGGAGCTCGACGGCGACCGTCGCCAGACGACGAAGACGCTGGATTACGGCCAGATCGCCGAGATCAAGCCGGCGCGGGGCGAGATCGACCGCCCGGCTCTGTCGGCGAACGATACGCCGGCGGCCAAGCCCAAATGCAATGACGGATTCAGCATTGCGGATTGCCAGCCATCCACCGTGCCCGGCCAGAAGACCGCCGCCGTCGAAAAGGCTGCGCTCGGGTCGTCGCCGACGATCGCGGATTTGCGCCGAGCGGTGAAGGACAAGGAGTTCGATCGCGCTTCGTCGATCGGCGAGCCTCTCGCCGAGGCGGGCGACCGAGAGGCGCAATACATCATCGGCATGATTTCGTTGAAAGGGCAGGGACGTCCCCAGCATCTTCCCACGGCCTTCAAATGGATCAGGAAGGCGGCGGAGAAGGAATTTCCCGAAGCGCAGGCCTTGCTCGGCAATATGTTTCAGAACGGCGACGCCGACGGGGGCGAGAATGTCACGGAGGCGGTGCGCTGGTATATGAAAGCGGCCGAGCAGAACAATCCGCGCGGCCAGTTCTGGCTGGGCAGGGCCTATGAGAAGGGTGTGCCCAATGTGCTGAAGAGGGACGCGAAGAAGGCGGGCGATCTCTACCGCCTCGCCAAGGCGCAGGATTTTCCCGGCGCCGCTGAGGCTCTGGAGGCGCTCCGCAAATCCGGCAAATATTGACGGGGCCGCAGGCGGATCAGTAATCCGCCTTGCCGAGCCCGGTCGCGCTGCTGGCGGCGCCGCCGCCATTGTCGCCGCCCCCACCGCCATGACGGCCGCGCCCCGAGGCGTGGCGCGAGCCGCCGCCGCTATGGCGGCGGACGACCGGACGCGGGCGACGGGCGCGATAGCCGCCGCCATATCCGCCGTTCGGGCCGAGATGCAGCCGGAAGGGGCCGAAGCCGATATATTGCGCCTCGGCGGGGCCGGCGCCGAGCGCGGCGATCGGCAGCGCGAAAAGTCCCGTCAGCACCGAGCGGCGAGAGAGTTTCGGCGAAGTCTCGGAATTGGGTTCGCCATGAAATTCACTGTCGAGCTCATCGATCATCTTCGCCAGCCTGAAAAATTCCCCGCTTGAACTATCAGGCGCGGCCTCGACATTGTCAAATGGGCCTTGCGTTCGCGCGGCGCTCGAAACCTTCGCGCCGCGCTCGCCTGACGCCGGCTTACCAGCCCCAGCCCCAGCCGCCGAAGCTCGCTCCGATGAGGCCTGCGCCATAGCCGTATGGGTAGGCGTACCCATATGAATAGGCGGGGTAGGCGACCACCGGCGTCGCAACGATCGCAGGCCGGGAGACATAGACGGTCCTGCGCTCGACGATGCGGCGCACATAGCTCGTCCTGTGCTCGCATGTCGGCGGCTCGTACGCGCTTCTCTCTTCGCACACTTGCCGACATATTTGTTTCGCGACGGCGGCGTCGACGCTGAACAGGCCGATAACGAGCGCCGAGACGCCGATCGCCGACAATCTCACGACTGTGCTCATGGGTGCGATCCTCCTTCATCTTCGCTGCGAACCAATCTGCGCGGTCGCTGCGACTCCTACCAACGAGGGAGAAAACTATGTCGGCAATTCGAATCGACGAGTGGAGGGTTCATTCAGTTTTTTTGCGGCGCATTCGTCGCCGTGACGCGTTCCTATTCGACGAAAATCGACATGGTTCGCGCCGCCGCTGCGGTCGTTTGACGCTGCGGCTATGCGCCCGCTCGTCGCGCATCGAGCCGAAGGCTTAATCTTTCACGCAAGCCTGGCGTCGCCAATTTACGCGCAGGCGACTGGAGGAACCGGCAATGTCGAATTACGGCGCCAATGATCCGATCGTCTTCACCCTGCTCGCGGAGGCCGTCGTGATCGCCGTCGTCTCCGTGTCGATCGTCGGCTATCTGCTTTGCAAGGCCGGCTTTCGCGCATTGAGCAAGCCGCAGGGGCATTAGAGCGCATTCGGATAAATCATGTCCGAAAGCGCGCTCGAGCTATTCGAACGCGCATGTGCTTTTCGAAGAGCCGCTCCGCGCTTTTCGGAAACGCGCTTCGAGCGCGCGGCGACGGATCGTCCGAGAAATTCATGCGAATGAATGACGCCGACCCCGCGCTTTCGACGGGGTCGGCGCATGTGCTCAGAAATGATAATTGACGCCACCGCGGATCGTCGACGTATCGATGTTCGTCTGCAGCGCATTGGTCGAGAAATCGAAATAGCGGTCGCCGCCGACAGAGGTGAAGAGATATTCCGCCTTGACGGAGAGATTGGGCGCGACGCCGAATTCTATGCCGGCGCCGAGCGCCCAGCCGGCGAGGAATTTCGACTGCTGTCCGTAGAAGCCTTGGAAAGCGTTGTTCACGCTCGCGGTGGTGTTGCTGCCGGCGAAGCCGCCGGTGACGAACAATAGGGCGCGATCGATGGTGACGCCGCCGCGCGCGCGGATGGTCAGTGTATTGTCGACGGAGCCGCTGCCCGAGAGACCGGCGATGGGCGAGCGGCCGTCCTTCGAGCTGTTGAAATCGAAATCCGCTTCGACGCCGACGAGGAAGTTCGGGGCGAAAGTGTAGTTGTAGCCGGCCGTGCCGCCGATGACCCAGCCGTTCGGCTCGCCGAGCAGACGATTGCTGCCGTTCTGGAACGCGCTCAACGCATAGCCGCCGTTTATGCCGATGTAGAGGCCCTGCCAGCTGAAGGCGGGCGGCGGGCTGTAATAGTCGGCGACGGGCGCGCCGCGTCGCGGCAGATCGGCGGCGAGGGCGGAGGCGCCGGCGCAGAGCAGGGCGGGCGCCAGCAGCGCGGGAAACAGCATAGGTCTCATCGAACTCGACTCCACATTCGCGCGCCTTCGAGGCCCTCGGGCTCGCGGTCACAAAACTGAGGCGCAGGCGAGGGGCGAGGCCCAGCCAGAGCTCGGTCGAATTAAAAACGTTCACGTTAATGGATTCTTGCCGCGCCCGAGCCCGCGCTCGTCTCGAAGCAAAACCTGCGGGCTCCACAATGTATTGATTGTGTCGAAACCATGATATATTTAGAATTAACCGAGTTTATCCCGACACGATTGGCGCGATCTGAGATTATCATGGCGCATCCGTGTCGTCAGATTGCTTAATAATGCGTAAAAATGCCTGCGGTTACGTCCGGGTCGCGCATTGACCTCGGCGCCGTGGCGTGAGAATTGCCTTGCTCGCGAGCAAGATGGGGAAGCGGGCGATGAGCGCGGGCGGCGCAGGCAGGTCGGGGCCGGTTCTGGTGACGGGCGCGGCGCGGCGGATCGGATTGGCGATCGCCGCGCGTCTGGCGCAATCGGGCCGCCCCGTGGTGCTGCACGCCTCGCGCCGCTCCATGGAGGAGGCGGAGCTCGCCGCCGCGGCGATTTGCGCCAAGGGCGGCCGCGCCGCCGTGGTCGGCGCCGATCTCTCCGACGCGCGCGAGACCGAGGCTCTGATGGGCTTCGCCGCGCGCCAATTCGGGCCCGTGACGCTGCTCGTCAACAACGCCTCGGTGTTCGAGCTCGACGCCGCCCATGACTTCTCGGTCGAGGTGTTCGACCGGCAATTCGCCGTCGATCTGCGCGCGCCGCTGCTGCTCGCGCGCGACATGGCCGCGCAATTGCCGCAAGACGCGGAAGGGGCGATCGTCAATATCGTCGATCAGCGCGTGTTCCGGCTGACGCCGCGCTATTTCACCTATACGCTGGCCAAATCGGCGCTATGGACGGCGACGCGCACCATGGCGCAGGCCTTCGCGCCGCGCATCCGCGTCAACGCCGTGGGGCCGGGGCCGGTGTTTCCCAACGCCGTGCATGGGCAGAAGGGTTTCGAGACGGAGGCACGCGGCGTGCCGCTGCGTCGTGCGGCGGATGTCTCGGGGGTGGTCGACGCCGTCGTCTATCTCGCGGAAGCGCGTAGCGTCACCGGCCAGATGATCGCCGTCGACGGCGGCCAGCATCTCGCCTGGGAGACGCCGGACGTGCTGCCCGATTAGCGCGCCGCCGAACATGACAAAGCGCCGCCGATAGGAGAAAAGGCGCGGCATGCGTCCTTCGATCCTCGATCCGCTGTTCGGCCGCGCCGCCTCGCTTCCGGGGATCGGCCCGAAGACCGCCAAGCACTTCGACCGGCTGCTTGCCAGGCCGGGCAAGGAGACGCGCCTTATCGACGTGCTGTTTCATCTGCCGATCAATCTCGTCGACCGCAGCCTGCGCCCGACCATCGCCGAGGCGCCTCACGATCGCGTCGTCGTGCTGAAGGTGCGCGTCGCCGAGCATCGCAAGCCGCAGGGGCGCTATTCCAAGGCGCCGTTCAAGGTGCTCGTCGAGGACGACACCGGCGATGCGGAGCTGGTCTTTTTCCTCTCCAACGCCGATTGGATCGAGCGCAGCCTGCCCATAGGCGCGACGCGCTGGGTGTCGGGCAAGATCGAGCTCTATGACGGGCGCCGGCAGATCGTGCATCCCGATCGCGTGCTCGACGAGGAGGGGCTCGCCCGCCTGCCGCCGGCCGAGGCGGTGCATGGCCTCACGGAAGGGCTGCAGGAGCGTTTTGTTCAGCGCGCGGTCGCGGGGGCGCTGGAGCGGTTGCCGAAGCTGCCGGAATGGCAGGACGCCTCCGTGCTGGCGGCCAATGGACTCCCGGATTTCGTGACGGCGCTCGCCGAGGCGCATCACCCGAGGTCGCCGGCCGACATAGAGCCCATGAGCAAGGCGCGCCAGCGCCTCGCGCTCGACGAGCTCTTGTCGCAGCAGCTCGCGCTGCGGCTCATCCGTTCGAAGATGCGCCGCGAGCCGGGCCGCGAGAACGCCGGCGACGGACGCATCGCGCGCGCCATAGAGGCGGCGCTGCCTTATGCGCTCACCGGCGCGCAGCAGCGCGCGCTCGCCGAGATACGCGACGATCTCGCCTCCTCGCGGCGCATGTTGCGGCTGCTGCAGGGCGACGTCGGCGCCGGCAAGACGATCGTCGCGCTGCTCGCCATGGCGAGCGTCGTCGAATGCGGGCGACAGGCGGCGCTGATGGCGCCGACGGAAATCCTCGCGCGCCAGCATTACGAGCGCCTGCTGCCGCTCGCCGAAGGCGCCGGGCTGCGCCTCGCTCTGCTCACCGGCCGCGCCAAGCCGTCCGAGCGCGCGCGCCTCTACGAGACGATCGCGGCGGGCGGCGTCGACATCGTCATCGGCACCCACGCGCTGGTGCAGAGCGATCTCGCTTTCGCCGATCTCGGCCTCGCCGTCGTCGACGAACAGCATCGTTTCGGCGTGCAGCAGCGTCTGGCGCTCGGCGCCAAGGGCGCGAACGCCGATGTTCTGGTGATGACGGCGACGCCCATTCCGCGCTCGCTGGCGCTCACTTATTTCGGCGATATGGACAGCTCCATCCTCGACGAGAAGCCGCCCGGCCGCTCGCCCATCGACACGCGCGCGCTGCCCGTCTCGCGCATCGGCGATGTCGTGGAGGGCGTGCGCCGCGCATTGGCCGCGGGCGCGCGCGTCTATTGGGTCTGCCCGCTCGTCGAGGAGAATGAGGATCTCGACCTCGCCGCCGCGCAGGATCGCCATGAGGATCTGACGCGCATATTCGGCGAGATCGTCGGCCTCGTCCACGGCCGCATGAAGGCCGCCGAGCGCGACGCCGCCATGGAGGCGTTCAAGGAGGGCGCGACGCGCATTCTCGTCGCGACGACGGTGATCGAGGTCGGCGTGGACGTGCCCGAGGCGACGGTCATGGTGATCGAGCACGCCGAGCGCTTCGGCCTCGCGCAATTGCATCAGCTGCGCGGGCGCGTCGGCCGCGGCGCGGGCAAATCCTCCTGCCTGCTGCTCTACAAGGGCCCGCTCGGGGAGACGGCCAAGGCGCGGCTCGTCATGCTGCGCCAGACCGAGGACGGCTTCCGCATAGCGGAGGAGGATTTGCGCCTGCGCGGGGAGGGGGAGATCCTCGGCGCGCGGCAATCGGGCCTGCCGGGCTTCCGCCTCGCCGATCTCTCGGCCCATGCGCGGCTGCTGGCGACGGCGCGCGACGACGCCGAGCTGATCCTGCGCCGCGATCCCGAGCTTGCGAGCCCGCGCGGCGAGGCGCTGAGGGCGCTGCTCTATCTCTTCGAGCGCGACGAGGCGGTGAAGCTTCTGCGGGCGGGATGAGCGCGCCGGGCCTTTATCGAAAGCGCCGTTGCGCGTAAATTCCGGATCGACGCCGCTGCGGCGGCGACAAACGAGAAAAAGCGGGCGGCGAGCGCCCGCAAAGGGAGAGCGAAGTGTCCTTTGTGCAGACGATCTGGACGCATTTGTCGTGGAGCGACAAATGGGTCCTCGCCATCAATGTCTTTCTCGCCGTCATCTTCTTCGTGTCTTGGCGCAACAAGAAGCGGCGCCTCGCGCAAGAGGCCAAAAAACGGGGCGAGTGAGCGCGCTCAGCCGGCGCCGCCGACGCTCGCCGCCGTCTGGCCGAAGAGGATTTTTCGTTCCTCCTCCGTGAATCCGTCGCGCGGGCGGGAGACGGCCTCGCCCTTCGCATAGGCGCGCTCGACCGCCGGCCGCGCGCGGATCGCCTCGAACCAACGCTTCAGATTGGGAAAATCATCGAGGTTCTGCCCCTGTCGCTCATAAGGAACGACCCAGGGATAAGAGGCCATGTCGGCGATGGAGTAATCGTCCGCGAGGAAGTCGCGCCCCGCGAGCCGCCGATCCAGCACGCCATAGAGGCGATTGGTCTCGTTCACATAGCGATCGATCGCGTAAGGGATTTTCTCCGGCGCGTAATTGCGGAAATGATGGTTCTGCCCGGCCATGGGCCCGAGCCCGCCGACCTGCCAGAACAGCCATTCCAGAACGCGCGCGCGGCCGCGCAGATCGGATGGCAGGAAGCGCCCCGTCTTCTCGGCGAGATAGACGAGGATCGCGCCGGATTCGAACACCGAGACCGCCGCGCCGCCGTCGGCCGGCGCATGGTCGACGATCGCCGGCATACGATTATTCGGCGAGATGGCGAGAAAAGACGGAGAGAATTGCTCGCCTTTCGAAATGTCCACCGGGACGATCCGATAGGCGAGCCCCGCCTCCTCGAGAAAGATCGTGATCTTGTGGCCATTGGGCGTCGGCCAATAATGGAGGTCGATCATCATCGTGTTCTCCGTGCGAATGGGCAGTCGGCGTTAGGCGTTAGGCAGGAGGAGGGCGATCGTCTACCGCCTACTCCCTACTGCCCACTCCCCATGGCCTGATCCAGCGGAATCGCGACATAGAAAGTCGAGCCCTGTCCCGGCTGCGACGTCACCGAGAGCCGCCAACCATGGCGATCGGCGATGGATTTGCAGATCGCGAGCCCGATGCCGGTGCCGGGATATTTGCCTTTTGAATGCAGGCGCTTGAACGGCTCGAAGACGACCCGATCATATTTGCTCTCGAAGCCGATGCCATTGTCGGCGAAAGCGATGACGATCTCGCGCCCGTTCTGCGTCGCCCTGATGACGATCTCCGGCGCGTGATCGGGCTTGCGATATTTCAGCGCGTTGGAGACGATATTATGCGCGAGCCGCGCGAATTGCGAGCGGTCCGCGCGAATTGTGACATGCGGCGCGTCTATGTGCAGCCGTGCGCCGGTCTCTGCGATCGTCTCGGAGAGATCGTCGACCGCGAGCTCTATCTCCTCGCGCAGATCGAGCTCCTGGAGATGCTGAGCGTCATTGATGGCGCGCGAATAGGTCAAGAGATCGTCGACGAGCTCGCGCGCGCGCAGCGCGGAGGAGCGCATCACGCTGTTGGCGTAGACCATGTCGGTCTGATTGGCCGAGGAGATCGCCTGCTCGAGAATATCGGAGAAGGCGGCGATCTTGCGCAGCGGCTCCTGCAGATCATGCGAGGCGACATAGGCGAATTGGGCGAGCCGCTCATTGGCGCGCTCGAGCTCCGCCGCGCGCTGCGACAGCGCGTTCTCGGCCTCGCGCCGCGCGGTGATGTCGAGCACGGTCGCGAGCACGATAGGGCCGCTCTCGCTCTCGATCGGCGTGAGCCCGATCTCGACCGCGAATTCGCTGCCGTCGCGGCGCGTCGCCTTCAAATCTCGGCCGACGCCCATCGGCCGCTTGCTCGGGCGGGCGAAGAAGCTCTGGCGCAAGGAGGAGTGCGTCGCCCGCAATCGCGCCGGCACGAGAATATCGATGGACTTGCCGACCAGTTCGTCGCTACGATAACCGAACATATGCTCGGTCTCCGCGTTGACGAATTGGATGAGGCCATCGGCGCCGCTGACGATCATGGCGGCCGGCGCCGATTCCACCGCCAGGCGAAACTGGTCCTCGCCTATGCTGTCGAAGCTCATCCTCGCATCCCTCGTCGCGCGCGCCGGACGCGCTCGTTAGCTGCGCGCGGGGCGGCCGCATCCTATCTTAGAGGAAACAGCGTCGGAGAAACGAGCGCGATCGAGAAGATGGGGATTCCCATGTCGGCTGTCGAGACGAAGAACCGGGCTTGCCGCGTATTAATCATCGAAGACGATCAAGACGACGTCTTCTTGTTCAAGCGGGCCCTCGATTCCGTGCGCTCCATGCTGGAGCGCGACATAGAATGCGAGCAGGTGGACAATGGGCTGGACGCGATTTTCCTCGTCTCGCGCGAGGAGATCACGGACAAGCTTCCGGATGTGCTGGTGCTCGACCTCAATATGCCGCGCCTCGACGGCGTGAAGTTCCTGAAGTCGCTGCGCCGTTCGCTGCTGCTGAAGGATCTGCCGGTATTCGTGCTGACGACCTCCACCGCGCCCTCGATCCATGAGGAGGCGATGCGCGCCGGCGCCGACAAGGTCTTCGTGAAGCCGAACGACGCTGAGGCTCTGCTCGCCATCGCGCTCGAGATCGTGAATTCGGCGCTCGAGCGCCGGCGCGACGGGGAAGCAGCTCCGCCGACGCTTCAGTAATACCAGAGGCCGTTGTGCAGCCCGCGCGGAGATGGCGGGGGCGCGGGACGAGGCGGCGCATCGTAATCGCCGAAATAGTCGCCACCGTAATTGTAACCGCCATAGCCGCCATAGCCGCCATAACCGCCGTAATTATAGCCGTTCGCGGCGCCATACGCGTCGTAACCGTAAGGCGCTTGGTCCGGGTAGCCGGGCGAGGGAGCCTGTGTCGTGGGCGCGTGGCGCCGGCGATGGCGTCGCTCGGCGTGGCGGTCGTCGCCTCCTTCCCGGAGGTCGTGGCGCGGCTCCGCCTCGGCGCGCGGCGAAGGTTCGAGGCTCCCCTCGCGGGAGCGCCCGGCGCCGAAGGGCTCGGCGAGCGCCGAGGTCGCGAGGGAGAGGCCTGCGACGGCCGTCGCGACGAGCAGGGCTTTCGACATGGAGGCCTCCTTTCCGAATCGAGGCCTAGGGAAGACCCTAGGCTTTTGTTTTGACGCGTTTCCGATGCCGAACCGGTGTCCACTTCGGCTGGAAACGCTCTAGTCTAGACCATGGCGCGCAGAATGCTCGGCGCTCGGACGGATGTGGTTAAGCTTCCCTGTAGCGCCTTTGCGCGACGCAAGACTTTTTTCAGTCTTTGCTGAAAGTCTTCGGCGATCTCCGTCCCCAGAGGCGGGCCCTTTTCGCAATGTGGTGCGGAAATCTTCTTAGGGAGCGGCGCCATGACGACGCTTGGTCCGACCGGCGACAAAGCCGGCGTCGAGAGCCGATTCGAATTTGCGAGCCTGCCGCCGGCGACGACGCGCTGGGTGGTGCGCCGAAAAGCCGAGGTGGTCGCGGCGGTGCGCAGCGGCGCGATCTCGCTCGACGAGGTCTGCCGGCGCTATAGCCTCACGAGAGACGAATTCGAGGCCTGGCAGACCTTCATCGACCGCCATGGCGTCGACGGCCTGCGCGCCACGCGCCTGCAATATTATCGTCGCCGCGCGGCGCCGCTCGCCGTCGGGAAGGGCTGACCGTTTCAGCCTTTCGGCTTGTGCTCGATCTGCAGCGTCTCGCCGGCGCGTTGCGCCAGAGCGGCTTGGATCGGACCCGCCAGCGCGGCGAAAATCCATGGCAGCCAGACCTCTATGCGCAGCGCATCGGCCAACACGTCGATACGCGCCTGCATCGCGTGGCCGAAGGCGACGATCTTCAATGCGGCGGTGTTGTCGGTCCAGGCGACCTCGGAATGGGCGAGCCTGTCCACATAGTCCCGCCGCAGTTGCTCGAGGCCGGCGGCGACGCGGGCCCGGGCGGTCTCGACCCCGAGATCGTGCGAGACGGTGACGACGATGGATTTCTGCATGGGCGGGCCTCCGGCTCCCGCAATCTAGGCGCTATCGGAGGATTTGCACAGGTCGGGCGCCGCGCCCTGCCTCATGCCGCGTCGAGCGGCTCGATCGCCGCCAGCTCGTCTTTCATTTCTCGCGACAGCCGCCAGACGTCATGCGCCTGCTGCATGCGCAACCAGGGCCCCGGCCCGTCGCCGAAGAGCTTGCCGAGACGCAGCGCGAGCGCCGGCGTCACGGCCTGCTTGCCGGACAGCACGTCATAGAGCGTCTGGCGCGAGACGCCGAGCGCCTCGGCGACGGCCGTCTTCGAGAGGCCGGTCGCGGGAATGACGATCTCGCGCAAGAGCTCGCCCGGCGTCGCCGGCTCGAGGTCCTCATGGACGTCGATCGCATCCTCGCCGTCCCATGCGAAAGTGATTCGGCGTCTTGTTCCGCCATTCGGGCTTGATCCCCTTCGCCTCGCCGCGCTCCCAATATTTCGCGAGAGCCTTACTGCGAAAGGATCGGATCATGGCTGTAAGGTATTGCCTTACATGGCGGTCGTCGATATCGGCGCGGCTCCGCTTCCGCGTCCAGCGCGGCGTCGATCCGACCTTCGCCGCTATCCCGACTGTCTGATTTTGCTGGCTCCCCGAGCAGGACTCGAACCTGCGACCCAGCGATTAACAGTCGCTTGCTCTACCGGCTGAGCTATCGGGGAACGGTGGCGGGCATATAGCAAGCTCTACGCACTCTTGCCAAGCCCCGTTCGCCGCCTTTCTCGATTTCCTTCGCGGCTTCCCACAAGCCTTTCAATCGGCAGGGGGAAAAAGCGCGAGTGTCGCTACGATGTCATTCTGCGAGGGCAGGCCGGCCTCATTGCCGAGATGCTGAATCTTGTAGGCCGAGGCCGCCCGCGCGAAGCGGAAATGCTCGCGCCAGGGCGCTTCCGGCCGCTCGAGATAGGAGGCCATATAGGCGCCGTGGAACACGTCGCCGGCTCCCGAAGTGTCCAAAATCCGCTCCGCCGGCACGGGAAGCGAGGCGAGGCGCTGCACCTCGCCGCTCTCGTCGTACCACAACATGCCCCTCTCGCCATTGGTGACGCCGCCGATGCGGCACCCTTTGCTCTTGAGAAAGGCCAGCATGTCGGCTTCGGGCAGCGCCATTTGCTCGCAGAGCCGCTCGGCGACGATGGCGACGTCGATGAACTCCAGCAGATCGGTGATTCCCGGGCGCAGCGCGCCGCCGTCGAGCGAGGTCAGCGCGCCGATCTCGCGGCAGGCGCGGGCGTAATGGAGCGCCGCGTCGGCGATATGCCCGTCGCAATGCAGGGCGCGCAGGCCAATCGTGTCGAGACGCGGGAAGTCCTCGAGGAAATCGCCGTCGCGGGCGCGCAATATCGCCCGCTTGCCGTCCTGCGGCAGGACGAAGGAGAGCGAGGAGCGGCGCACGCGGCGCGGATGCACGCGAATGCCATAGGTCGCCGCCATATCCATGAACATATGGCCGAGCCAGTCGGGCGCGAGCTGCGTCAACAGATCGACGCCTTCCCCGACGAGCTTGGCGCAGGCGAAGGCGGCGGTCACCGCATTGCCGCCGAAGGAGACGGCGTAATCTTCCGCCACATCCTTCTCGTCGCCCTTGGGCATGACATGCGTGCGCATGGTCACGTCGACATAAGAATGGCCGATGAACAGAGTTTGCAAGCGAGGACTCCGATGGGAGAGCGCGACGAGCGGGAGGCGCTCAGACCGAGAAGCTCGAGCCGCAGCCGCAGGAGGCGGTCGCGTTGGGATTCTCGACGCGGAACGACTGGCCCATCAGATCCTCGACATAATCGATGCGGGCGCCGGCGATATAGGCCGAGGAGACGGGATCGACGACGAGCTTCGCGCCGTCGCGCTCGACGACGATGTCGTCCGCCTTGGGCTCGGCCTCGACCGTATAGGCGTATTGCAGGCCGGAGCAGCCGCCGCCGTCGACCGCGAGGCGCAGCGCCGCGCCCGCGGCCTCGCCGGCGAGAATGGCGAGGATGCGCTTGGCGGCCCGCTCGCTCATCTCCATCTTCGCAATCGTCCCGGTGTCGCTCATTTCGGCTCGCCTTCCTCTTTCCCGCCTCGCGCCGCGCCGGCCGCGCCCTTGCGCGGCGCCGCGCGGCCGGGCTATGCGAAGCGAAAATATGGCCGCCCGCGTGACCTTGCAATGACAGGAGCTGCCGATTGGCGATCCCCGATTCCGGCGCCCGCGGCCGCGCCCCTTACGCCAGCGATCCCGCCGCCTCGCGCGGCCGGCTGTTCCCGGAGTCGGCCTCGCCGACCCGCAGCGAGTTTCAGCGCGATCGCGACCGCATCATCCATTCGACGGCCTTTCGCCGCCTCGCGCATAAGACGCAGGTCTTCGTGCCGCTCGACGGCGACCACTTCCGCACGCGTCTCACCCATACGATCGAGGTGGGGCAGATCGCGCGGGCGCTCGCCCGGGCGCTCGCTCTCGACGAGGATCTCGCCGAGGCGGTGGCGCTCGCCCACGATCTCGGCCACACGCCCTTCGGCCATGCCGGCGAACATGCGCTGCAGCGCTGCATGGAGGCCTATGGCGGCTTCGACCACAACGCCCAGGCGCTACGCGTCGTCACGCTGCTCGAGCGCCGCTACGCCCGTTACGACGGGCTGGACCTCACCTTCGAGACGCTGGAGGGCCTCGTCAAGCATAATGGCCCCTTGCGGGGGCCGCGCGCCGAACGCGCGCTCGCGCCTTATGTGGCGGAATTCGACGCGCTGTTTCCGCTGGAGCTCGACACATTCGCCGCCGCCGAGGCGCAGGCGGCGGCGCTCGCCGACGACATCGCCTATGACGCCCATGACATAGACGACGGGTTGCGCGCCGGCCTGTTCTCGCTCGACGACATCGCCGCCGTGCCCTTCATCGGCGTGCTGCTGGACGAGATCAAAGCCGTTTATGGCGATCTCGAGCGGACGCGGGTCATTCACGAGCTCGGCCGGCGCGTCATCACCCGTTTCGTCGAGGACGCCATCATCCAGTCCGAGAAGCGGCTGCGGCTGGTCGGGGCGAAGAGCGTCGAGGATGTGCGCCGCGCCGGCGTGGCGACCATCGCCTTTTCGCCGCCCATGGCCGAGGCCGACCGCTCGATCAAGGCCTTTCTCTTCCCGAGAATGTATCGGCACGAGAAAGTGGTGGGCGTCTGGGACCGCGCCGAGCAGGTGATCTCGCGGCTGTTTCCGGTCTATTTCGTCGATCCGGCGCAAATGCCGCCCGAATGGGCCGAGCTCGCCCGCGCCGAGCAGGGCGCCGCGCGGGCGCGCCATGTCGCCGACTATATCGCCGGCATGACCGACCGCTATGCGCTCGGCGAATATCGAAAGCTGTTCGGGGAGAAGATGTCCTTGGGCTGAGGGCGGACCGCAACCGCCTTGACGGCGGCCCTTGCGCGCCCGACCTCCTGTTTCTGACCGGGAGGCTCCCATGCTCGTCATCGAATTCGTCGGCGCCGCTCCAGAAGGAGCGAGCGCGCAGGTCATCGACCGGATGAAGACGGACATCAGCGACGTGCGCAAGGCTATTGCGCACGCCAAGTCGCTGTTTTCGAATGTGATCGTTCAGCGCACCCATAAGCCGCTGCCGCATGGCTTCCGCATATTGGACAGCGACGGCAGGGAGGTCGCGAGCTGGAGCATAGACGAGTGATCGGCGATAAAACGCCAGGCCGGCGCTTCAATTTCCAGGCGGAAGATAGCGGATCGCGGCGAGAATGACGCCGACGGCGACAACCATGACCGAGCCGAACCATATCTGCAGGTCACGCTTGGCGATCTCTATGTCGGATCGAACCGAAGCAATATCCGTTTTCGTCGAGAGTTCCTGACTCGTCGCCTCCGCGAAGGCCTCGGCCGCGGCCTTCGCCTGCGCATGAGTGAACCCGCCCGATTCGAGCTTCTCGACGAACTTCAGTGTGTCGAACGGAACGGAATTGCTCATTCGGTATCCCTGGCGGTCGAATAAATGTTAGAGAACGGTTCACGGTCAAGATAGCAGGAAACGCGTCGGGCCACGAGGGCCGCTCGGCGCGACGAGGGGGCGTCAAAGGCAGGTCGCCGTGGCGGAAATGCGAAAAGATGCGTTCCGCCCCCCATTCTGCTAAACCGCCGGCCGCAATCGCTTCGGCCCGGACCTTCGATGAACATTTTCTCCGCCTTCCACGCCGCCATCGCCGCCATCCTCGATTCCATCGCGGCCTCCGGCCGCCTGCCGGAGACGCTGGATTATTCGCGCTTCGTCGTGGAGCCGCCCAAGGACGCCGCCCATGGCGATCTCGCCACCAATGCGGCCATGGTCTTCGCCAAGGAGGCCAAGGCCAATTTCGCCAATCCGCGCCAGCTCGCGGTCGAGATCGCGGCGGCGCTGGCCGATCTTCCCGATGTGGCCGAGGCCGAGGTGGCGGGGCCGGGCTTCATCAACATCCGCCTGAAACCGTCCGTCTATGCGGATGTCCTGCGCGCCGTGCTGAACGACTGCGAAGCCTATGGAAGGCCGCAGGGCAGGGGGGCGCTCGCGGGCAGGATCAATGTCGAATATGTCTCGGCCAATCCGACCGGGCCCATGCATGTCGGCCATGGCCGTGGCGCGGTCTTCGGCGACGCGCTCGCCAATCTGCTGGCCTTCGCGGGCGCCGAGGTCACGCGTGAATATTACATCAATGACGCCGGCGCGCAGGTCGATGTTCTCGCCCGCTCGGCCTTCCTGCGCTATCGCGAGGCGCTCGGCGAGACGATCGCCATTCCAGAGGGCCTCTATCCGGGCGACTATCTGAAGGCCGCCGGCGAAGCCATCGCGAAACAATACGGCCGCGGCCTTTTGGACAAGAGCGAGAGCGAATGGCTGGAGCCGGTCAAGCGCGCCGCCATCGACGCCATGATGGCGATGATCCGCGACGATCTCGCCGCGCTCGACATCGCCCATGAGGTGTTCTTCTCCGAGCGCACGCTGCATGAGAAGATCAACGGCCTCTCGCAGATCGACAAGGAGATCAACGAGCTGCGCGCGCGCGGCCTCGTCTATGACGGCCGCCTGCCGCCGCCCAAGGGGCAATTGCCGGATGATTGGGAGGATCGCGAGCAGACCTTGTTCCGCTCCACCGATTTCGGCGACGACGTCGACCGGCCGCTGAAGAAATCCGACGGCTCCAATACCTACTTTGCCGCCGATATCGCCTATCACAAATCGAAGATCGACCGCGGCTACACGACCTTGGTCGATATCTGGGGAGCCGATCACGGCGGCTATGTGAAGCGCATGTCCGCGGCCGTCGCCGCGCTCTCCGACAATAAGGTCGCGCTCGATGTGAAGCTCTGCCAGCTCGTCAAGCTGATGCGGGGTGGCGAGCCGGTGAAAATGTCGAAGCGCGCCGGCGATTTTGTCACTCTGCGCGAAGTGGTCGACGAGGTCGGCGTCGACGCGGTGCGTTTCATGATGCTCTATCGCAAGAATGACGCGCCGCTCGAATTCGATCTCGCCAAGGTCATCGAGCAGTCGAAGGACAACGCCGTCTTCTATGTGCAATACGCCCATGCGCGGGCGAAATCGGCGGTGCGGCAGGCGCTCGCCGCCTTTCCGGATCTCGATCTGACGCCGCAAGCGCTCGCCGGCGCGCCGCTCGAGCTCTTGCAGGACGAAGGCGAGATCGCGCTCGCCAAGGCCATCGCCCAATATCCGCGGCTCATCGAATCGGCGGCGGCGGCGCATGAGCCGCATCGAATCGCCTTCTATCTCTACGACCTCGCCAGCGTCTTCCACTCCCATTGGAACAAAGGCAAAGATCGGCCACAATTACGCTTTGTTAATTCCGATGATAGAAATTCGACCTCGGCGCGAATGGCGTTGGTCGTATCTTTGACTTGCGTCCTGGCGTCGGGTTCGAGACTCCTCGGCGTGAGCGCCCCCGACGAGATGCGGTGATCGCGGCCGGCGCCTATGCGCGGCGCGCGCTCGCATTCGGGAACGACGAGCAGCGTCCGTCGGGTAGTGAGCAGGAAGGTGCATCATGCGCGAGGCGACGGCCCGAGGGCCTTCCATCGACATCAGCGAGTTCGAGCGACGCCTGCGCGGCGGCGAGCAGGAGGAGACGCCTGCCAAGAACAATTCGGCGAAGAGCGATCCGCTGGCCGAGCTGGCGCGGCTGCTGCACGGCGACGAGGCTGCGGCGGCGGCCGACCCTTATGGGAAAGTTTTCGCCGAACCGCAGAGCCGGGAGTCGTCCGTGGGGCATAGAGACAAAGACGTCTTCGACACGGCCGAGCTGCGCGGGGCGCTGCCGCCGGCGTCGCCGGCCGCGCAGCGGCAATCGCAGGCGGACGATTATTACGCCGTGCGCGCGCCCGAGACGGATTGGGCGCATCATGAGCATCAGGACTATCTCGATTATGGAGTCGAGATGGACGAGGCCTATGACGAGCCGCCCGCGCGCAAGGGCTTTTTCGCCTCGCTGCGCGATCGGCTGCGGCCATGGCACGCCGTCGTCGCTCTGGCTTCCATCGGCGCGGTGAGCGTCGGCCTGGCCCTGGGCCATCGCGGCGGCGTCGTCGCGCCGCGTGAGCTCGCCACCATCAAGGCGCCGGAGGGGCCGGCCAAGGTGCAGCCTTCCACGATCGCCGAGGCGACGGCTCCCCAGCGCGGCGCCGCCGTGCTCGACCGCAATCAGAACGCGCCGGTCAAGAAGGTCGTCTCCAAGCAGGAGCAGCCGGTCGATCCGGCGGCGGCCATGCGCGTCGTCAAGCTCGGCGACGGGCCGGTGGACGCGCCGCACGAGCCGGCTCCGGCGGCGGCCAATAATCCCTACGGTTCGGAGCCGCGGCGGGTGAAGACCGTGTCGGTGCGGCCGGATGGCACCGTCATCGACAATGACGCGCCGACGCCGGCGATCGCCCGTCCCGCGCCGGCCAATGTCGCGCCCCCGGCGCGGCCGCTGTCGCTCGCCGCCAAGCCGGGCGCGGTCGACCCCGACGCCGAGCCTCCGACTGTGACGCCCAAGAGCCCGGCCAAGGCCGTGACGACGCCCAAACCCGCCCAGCCGCCACGCCCCGCGCCGGCTGCCGCCCCGACGGCGGCCGCTCCCGAGCAGACAGCGGCGATCGAGCCCGCCGCGCAGGAGGCCGTTCCGGCCGGCAATGGCGGTTTCGCGGTGCAGTTCGGCGCCGCCGGCTCGGAGGACGAGGCGCGCCGGCTGATTCAGACGGTGAACTCGAAATATGGTTCGCAGCTCGGCGGCCGGCGGCTCGGCTTCCGCCTCGCCAAGGTCGGCGAGAAATCCGTCTATCGCGTGCGCGCGGCCGGCATGAGCCGCGAGGCGGCGGTCGGCGTCTGCGAGAAGGTCAAGGCGTCCGGCGGCTCCTGCTTCGTCGCCGCCAATTGAGGATCGGCGCAGCGTGACAGGAGCCTTCATCTGCGGCTGCTCGGGCCTCGCCCTCACGGCGGAGGAGAAATCCTTCCTGCGCGAGGCGCGGCCCTGGGGCGCGATCCTGTTCAAGCGCAATGTCGCCTCGCGCGAGCAGCTCGTCGTCCTCGCCGCGGAAATCCGCGAGGCGCTCGGCGATGACGCCCCCATCCTCGTCGATCAGGAGGGCGGGCGCGTCCAGCGGCTCGGCCCGCCGGTCTGGCGCGCCTATCCGGCCGCCGCCGCCTTCGAGAAGCTGCGCCTTCTCCCCGAGGAAACCGCCCGTCTGGCGCGTCTCGGCGCCCGGCTCATCGCTCATGATCTGCGCGAGGTCGGCATTACCGTCGACTGCCTGCCGGTTCTCGACGTTCCGGTCGAAGGCTCGCACAATGTCATCGGCGACCGCGCCTATAGCCGCGACCCGGCCGAAATCGCCCGCCTCGGCCGGGCGGCGGCGGAGGGCCTCATGGACGGCGGCGTGCTGCCGGTCATCAAACATATTCCCGGCCATGGCCGGGCGCGGGCGGACAGCCACCTCGAGCTTCCGATCGTCGACGCGCCGCGCGCGGCGCTGGAGGCGCAGGATTTCATTCCCTTCCGCGCCGACGCCGATCTGCCGCTCGGCATGACCGCCCATGTCGTCTATACGGCGATCGATCCCGAGCGGCCGGGAACGCTGTCCAGAGCCGTGATCGACGGAATCGTGCGCGGCGTCATCGGCTTCGACGGCCTGCTGATGACCGACGATATCTCCATGAAGGCGCTTTCGGGGAGTTTGCGGGAGCGCAGCGAGGCGGCCATCGCCGCCGGCTGCGACCTGGCGCTCCACTGCAACGGCGATCTCGCCGAGGCCCGCGCGGTCGCCGAAGGGGCGGGGGCTCTCGCCGGCAGGGCCGGGGAGCGCGCCCGCGCCGCGCTCGCGCGAATCGTCCAGCCGAAGGATTTCGATCCTGTGGACGGCGCCCGGCGGCTCGACGCGGCTCTTGCGGCCGGCGTCTGATCGGCCCAATCTCTCCTCACCCCCGCGGGGCGTGGAGGCGTGAGAGGACGCCGTGAGGCGAGATGGCGCAGGATTTGGCTTTCGACATCGCCGGCGAACATGAGCGCGCCGAGGCGGAGCCCGCCTTTCTCGTCGATGTGGACGGTTTCGAGGGCCCGCTCGACCTGCTGCTGGAGCTCGCTCGCCGCCAGAAGGTCGATCTGGCGCGTATTTCCATTCTGGCGCTGGCCGAGCAATATCTCGCTTTCGTCGAGGAGGCGCGGCGCGTTCGCCTCGAGCTCGCCGCCGATTATCTGGTGATGGCCGCCTGGCTCGCCTATCTGAAGTCGCGCCTGCTGCTGCCGGAGCAGCCCAAGACCGGCGAGGAGCCGTCCGCCGCCGATCTCGCCGCCGCTCTGGCCGAGCGTCTGCGCCGGCTCGAGGCGATCCGCGCCGCCTCCGACAGGCTGCAGGAGCGGGCGCGGCTCGGCCGCGACATGTTCCTGCGCGGCGGTCCCGAGGGCGTCGAGACGACGACGGCCGCGACCTATACGGCGAGCCTCTATGATCTGCTTTCGGCCTACGCCCGCCAGCGGCAGAAGCAGGCGGCGTCCAGAGTGACTTTGCGCCAGCGCAATGTCTGGTCGCTGGCGGAGGCGCGCGAGGCCTTGGAGCGGCTCGCCGGAATCGCCGCCCAATGGACCGCGCTCGACGATTATCTCCTGGCTTTTTGTGTGGATATTCAAACGGCGCGCACCGTCCGCGCCTCGTCTTTCTCGGCCTCGCTCGAAATGGTGAGGGAAGGGCGTTTCGACATTCGGCAGGACCGCGCCTTCGCGCCGATCTGGCTGCGGCGGCGCGAGGGGCGAGAGCAATTGGACCGCGAGCCTTCAGGCTCGCCGGGCGAAAGCTGAAAGCGAGGCGAGCCCGAAGGCTCGCGGACCGTAGGGCAAGGAGGGATCATTTGGCGCAGGCCTTGCGACCCATCGAACTATTCGACGACGAGGCGGCGCTCGCCCGCGAGGAGGCGGCGCTGCGCGAGGCGGCTCGCGTCGCCGAGGCGCTGCTCTTTGCGGCGGCCGAGCCGCTGGAAGAGAGCGAAATCGCCCGCCGGCTGCCCGACGGAACCAATGTCGCGGCCGTGCTGGCCCGGCTGAAGGACGATTACGCCGGCCGCGGCGTGCATCTGACGCGCGCCGGCCGCAAATGGTTCTTCCGCACGGCGGCCGATCTCGGCTGGGTGCTGGCCCGCGAGCAGGTGGAGCAGAAGAAGCTCTCCCGCGCGGCGCTGGAGACGCTCGCCATCGTCGCCTATCACCAGCCCGTCACCCGCGCGGAGATCGAGGAGATCAGGGGCGTCGCCGTCGCCAAGGGCACGCTGGACGTGCTGCTGGAGACGGGCTGGATACGCCTGCGCGGGCGCCGCCGCGCCCCGGGCCGGCCGCTCACCTATGGCACGACCGACAGTTTCCTCATGCAATTCGGCCTCGAGCAGATCGGCGATCTGCCGGGCCTCGAGGAGCTGAAGGGCGCGGGCCTCTTCGACGGCCGCCTGCCCAAGGGCTTCGACGTGCCGCAGCCGACCGACGACGCGACGCTCAAGGAGGACGAGGATCCTCTGGACGGCGACGCCGAGGCGGCGCTCGATCTGGATTTTCTGGAGGCGCCCGAGGCGCCGGAGGAGCCCGACGCGCCGGAGGAATAAGGCTGAGGCGCCGACCGCTTCCTTCTCCCCGCCTGCGACCGCCGGCGGGGAGGGCGAAATCCTATCGGCGCACTGGGAGAATTCGACGCGGGGCCCGCGATCCGCCTTGTTTTTGCGCGTCCGGCGTCCTAGGTTCCGGACAGTTTCGGCCGGCCGCGCCGGCCCACGAAAGACGAGTGGAGGTTCGCGCCATGGGCGGTCTGTCGATCTGGCATTGGATTATCGTCGGCGCGGTGGCTTTCATCCTGTTCGGCGGACGATTCAAGATTTCCGATGTCATGGGCGACGTCGCCAAGGGCATCAAGGCCTTCAAGAAAGGCCTCGCCGAGGACGACAGCGAGGCCAAGGCCGAGGAGCCGGCGAAGACGCTCGAGCATCAGCCGGTCGCGAGCCAGTCTCACGATCTTCATCACGCCGACAAGCCGGTCGACGCGAAAAAGGCCTGACGCCCAACCTTCACCTTCTGCCGCAGGCAGGCTCTCGAGAAGACCATGTTCGATCTCGATCCCGGAAAGCTGATCGTCATCGGCATAGTCGCGCTCATCGCGATTCCCTCCAAGGATCTGCCGCGCGTGCTGCGGCAGATCGGCCAAATGACCGGCCGTATGCGGCGCATGGCGGCCGAGTTCCAAGGCCAGTTCATGGATGCGATGCGCGAGGCCGAGCTCGCCGATCTCAATAAGAATTTGAAGAGCGAGGTCGATTCGGCCTTCTCCGGCGTCGGCCGCGACGTCGCCTTCGATCCGCTCAAAGAGGCGCGCGAGCAGATCGTCGGCGCGATCGAGGGCCCGCCCGCCGCGCCGCCGGCCGGCGCGCATGAGAGCAAGATCGAGCTTCCGAGCGAGACGGAGCAGGGGACGGCCGCAGAATCCGCGCCTGCGCCGGCGAGCGCGGCCGGGACGCCCTCGGAGAGTCAGGCGCGATGACCGACGCCGACATCGACGCCACCAAGGCGCCGCTCATCGAGCATCTGATGGAGCTGCGCGAGCGGCTCATTCGCGCGCTGCTGGCGTTCTTGGGGGCCTTCGTCCTCTCCTTCTTCTTCGCCAAGGATATCTATAATCTCCTGGTCGTGCCCTATACGATCGCGGCGGGGCCGGAGGCCAAGCTCATCTATACGGCGCCGCAGGAATATTTCTTCACCCAGATCAAAGTGGCGATGTTCATGGCGGCCTTCGTCTCCTGTCCGATCGTCATCGGGCAGATCTACGCCTTCGTCGCGCCGGGCCTCTATCGCCACGAGCGCGCGGCGTTCCGGCCCTATCTCATTGCGACGCCGGTCTTCTTCGCGTTCGGCGCGATCGTGGTCTATTTTCTGGTGATGCCCAATCTGCTGCATTTCTTCATCTCCATGCAGCAGGCCAATGAGCCGGGGAAAGCGCAGATCGAGCTTTTGCCGCGCGTGTCGGAATATCTCTCGCTCATCATGACTTTGGTGCTCGCCTTCGGCGTCGTCTTCCAGCTGCCGGTGGCGCTGACGCTGCTCGGACAGATCGGCGTCGTCTCATCGAAATTTCTGGCCGAGAAGCGCCGTTATGCGATCGTGCTCGTCTTCATCGTGGCGGCGATACTGACGCCGCCCGACGTGTTCAGCCAGCTCGCGCTCGCCGTGCCGGGGCTGCTGCTCTACGAGGCGTCGATCATTTCCGTGCGCTGGATCGAGAAGAAGCGGGAACACGAGCAGTCGACGACGACGGCTTGACCGCTTCTCGCGCCTGCGGGAGAAGGACCCTCATCCGACCCCGCTTCGCGGGGCCACCTTCTCCCGCAGGCGGGAGAAGGGAGCGGCCGACGTTTCGCGTAAACGTGGTGAGCGAATCCTTCTCCCACTCGTGGGAGAAGGTGGCCCGGCGAAGCCGGGTCGGATGAGGGCGCGCACGAGCGGCGGATAGTTTCTCATGTATGACATCAAATGGATTCGCGATAACGCCGACCTCTTCGACGAAGGCCGCCGCCGTCGTAACCTCGAGCCGAAAGCGCAGGAACTGCTCGCCCTCGACGACGAGCGACGCACGGCGATCGCGGCGCTGCAGGCCGCTCAGGAGCGGCGCAACGCGGCGTCGAAAGAGATCGGCCTCGCCATGCGCGACAAGGACGCCGCCCGCGCCGAGGCGCTGAAGGCGGAAGTCGCGAAGCTGAAAGAGGATTTCCCGCAGCTCGAGCAGAAGGAGCGCGAGGCGAGCGCGGCGCTCGACAAGGCGCTGTCGGAAATTCCCAATACGCCGCTGGAGCAAGTGCCCGAAGGCAAGGACGAGCACGACAATGTCGAGGTTCTGCTCTGGGGCGAGCCGCGCAAATTCGACTTTCCGCCCAAAGAGCATTTCGACATAGGCGAGGGCCTGAAGCTCATGGATTTCGAGAGCGCGGCGAAGATTTCCGGCGCGCGTTTCGTCGTGAACAAGGGCGCCATCGCGCGATTGGAGCGCGCGATCGCGCAATTCATGCTCGATCTGCATACCGATCAGCACGGCTATACGGAGGTGGCGCCGCCGCTCTTGGTGCGCGACGACGCCATGTTCGGCACGGCGCAATTGCCGAAGTTCAGGGACGATCAGTTTTCGGTGACGGCAGGTCGGCAGATCGGCAATGGGCAGTCGGATTCGAACACTGCCGACTATTGGCTCATCCCCACCGCCGAAGTTCCGCTCACGAACCTCGTCCGCGAATCCATCCTCGACGAATCACAGCTTCCGCTGCGCTTCACCGCCGGCACCTATTGCTTCCGCGCCGAGGCAGGCGCGGCGGGGCGCGACACGCGCGGCATGATCCGCCAGCATCAGTTCTACAAGGTCGAGCTCGTTTCCATCGTGACGCCCGAGCAGTCGCTCGAGGAGCATGAGCGCATGACCGGCTGCGCCGAGAAAGTGCTGCAAATGCTCGAGCTGCCCTATCGCAAGGTGACGCTCTGCACCGGCGACATGGGCTTCGCCTCGCAGAAGACTTACGACCTCGAGGTGTGGCTGCCGGGGCAGGGGAAATATCGCGAGATTTCCTCCTGCTCGGTCTGCGGCGATTTCCAGGCGCGGCGCATGAATGCGCGCTTCCGTCCCGCCGAGGGCAAGGCGACGCGCTTCGTGCATACGCTCAACGGCTCTGGCGTCGCCGTCGGCCGTGCGCTCGTCGCCGTGCTGGAGAATTATCAGGAGGCCGACGGCTCCGTCACAGTGCCGAAGGTCCTGCGCCCCTATATGGGCGGGCTGGAGCGAATCGCCGCGGCGAGGTAGCCCTTACCGCAATCTACGTGCGCGCTTCCTTCTCCCGCCCGCGGGAGAAGGTGGCCCCGCGAAGCGGGGTCGGATGAGGGCGTTCGTGTTCTTTGTGTCTTCGTGGTGAGTTCAACCACAAAGACACAAAGGACACGAAGAGGACGCGAGCTCGACGAGCCCTCATCCGACCCTCGCTGACGCGAGGGCCACCTTCTCCCACGAGTGGGAGAAGGAGCGCCAACGATCAGCCTTTGTGAGACGATGCGCATCCTCATCACCAATGACGACGGCATTCACGCCGCGGGCCTCGCGCTCGCCGAGCGCGTCGCGCGCGCGATCAGCGACGATGTCTTCGTCGTCGCGCCGGAGAGCGAGCAGTCGGGCGTCGCCCATTCGCTCTCCATCAACGATCCGCTTCGCTTACGCGAAATCTCCTCGCGCCATTTCGCGGTGAAGGGCACGCCGACCGATTGCGTCATCATGGCCGTGCGCAAGCTGCTCGCCGACAAGCCGCCGGATCTCATCCTCTCCGGCGTCAACTCCGGCCAGAATCTCGCCGAGGACGTCAGCTATTCCGGCACCATCGCCGGCGCCATAGAGGGCACGCTGCTCGGCATTCCCTCCATCGCCCTCTCGCAGGTCTATGATTTCTTCGCCGGCCGCCAACACATCCACTGGGCCTGCGCCGAGACTCACGCGGCCGATGTGATTCGCAGGCTGGTCGCGGCGGGCGTTCCGCCGGGCGTGCTGATGAATGTCAATTTCCCCAATTGCCGGCCGGAGGAGGTGAAGGGCGTCGCCGTTACCATGCAGGGCCAGCGCAGCAACGATCTGATGCACATAGAGGACCGCAAGGACGGTCGCGGCATTCCCTATTATTGGATATCCTTCCGCCGCGGCAATTTCACGCCGGGGCCGGGCACCGACCTCGAGGCGGTGGAGGCCAATAAGATTTCGGTGACGCCCCTGCGCCTCGACTTCACCGACCATCCGACGCTGACGCGGCTCTCGGCCGTTTTCGAATAGGGATGAAATGGAGGAGCGCGCCGTCGAAGAACAGTCGATCGAGGCTCGCGCGGCGCTTCTCCTGCAATTGCGGCGGGCCGGCGTGCGCGACCTCGCCGTCATGCGCGCCTTCGAGACGACGCCGCGCGAGCTGTTCGCGCCGCATCGCTTCCGCGATCTCGCCGCCCGCGACATGGCGCTGCCGATCGGCTGCGGCCAGACCATGCCGGCGGCGGCCGATCTCGCGCGCCGGCTCGAGGCGCTCGGCGTCGAGCCGCATCACCGCGTGTTGGAAGTGGGAACGGGCTCGGGCTTCGGCGCGGCGGTGCTGTCGCGCCTCGCCCGCGAGGTGGTGTCGATCGAGCGTTACGAGACTTTGGCGATCGAGGCGCGGCGGCGTCTCGCCGAGCTCGAGATCGCCAATGTCGAAACGCTGTTCGGCGATGGCCTCGCGGCGGAGGAGACGCAGGGCTGTTTCGACCGCATCGTGCTGCATATGTCTTTCCACGAGCCGCCGCAGGCGGCGCTGGCCGCGCTCGCGCCGGGCGGCGTGGCGGTGTTCGGCCGTTTCGAGCCCCCTTCCGAGCCGGACGCTCGTCAGGCGGAGCGGCTGCGTCTCGCCCGGCGTCAGTCGGACGCTCTGTGGAGCGAGGCCGACCTCGGCTCCTGCCGGCTCGGCGCGGCGCTCGTCGGGCGCGCCAAAGCTCTGTGAATGCGCGCATTTACCTAAAATCATCGAGCCGCGCGTGAACCCGCATTCATCTTAAACGCTCCCTTAACCGGCCTGTGGCTAGATGAGCGCAACGGGGTCGCGTTTCGAGTGTGGGTCGCGTCATGGCAATTGAGCGTCGTGTTATTCTGTCGCGGGTCGCTAAGCGGCTCATGTTCGCAGCCGGCGCCGCCGGTCTGCTCGCCGGCTGTTCGGACGCGTCTCGCTTCGCCGATCCTTTCACCAATCCGTTCCACGATTCCGCGCCGGCGAGCCGCGTCGATCACGCGCCGACGGGCACGACTCCCGCGCGCCGCAGCGTCGTCGAGCAGCGCCCGCTCGCTCCGCCGCAGCCGGCGAGCCAGAGCGCGCCCGTAGCCGCTGCGCCTGCTCCCGCCCCGACGGCGGGCGCCTATAATCACTGGAGCGCGGAGGGCGGCACGCCCATCGTCATCGCCGAGGGCGAATCGGCCGGCGTGATCGCGACCCGCTATGGCGTGCCAGTCGACGCGCTGGTGCGCGTCAATGGCTATGGCAAGGCCGCGGAGGTGCGTCCCGGCTCCCGGCTGGTGATTCCGATCTATCGCGCCTCCGCCGCCGCTCCCGCGGCGGCGGCTCCCGCCCCCGCGAGGGTTGCGGCTCAGCCCGGGCCGCAGCCGCAGCCCGCCGCGACGACGGCGGATGTGCGCGACCGCAAGACCGAGAAGAAAGCCGCCGAGGCCCGGAAAAAGACCTCGGCTGTCGAGCCGGAGCCCGCGCCGGCCAAGCCGGTCGTGGCCGAGCGCCCGCATCCCGCGCCCGTGAAGCAGGCGGAGGCGAAGCCTGCGCCGCGCCAGGCCGAGGCGCAGCCGGTGAAGTCCGCGCCCAAGCAGATCGCGCAGGCGCAGCCCGCCAAGGCCGCTCCGGCGCTCAAGGCCGCTCCGGCGCTCAAGCCCGCTCCGGCGCAAATCCAGGCCGAGAGCCGTCCGGCCCGCGCGCAGCTCGCGCAGCGGACGAAGGAGGCGGAGCCGGTCAAGGCGAAGCCGGCCGAGCCGCAGCGCAAGCTCGCCCAGGCGGAGCTCCGCAAGCCGGAGCCCGAGAAGACGGCCAAGAAGAAGCCCGAGCCGGTTCCGGCGAAGGAAATCGCCCGCGCCGCGCCGCAGGTCGAGAAGCCGCAGCGCGTCGCAGAAGCCGCTCCGGCTCCGCAGCGCAATGTCGACAAGACCCCGACCGCCTCGATCCCGCCGCAGCAGGCGGAGGAGAAGCTCGCGGCGGCAGCCTCCGCGCCGGCCGCCGCCGACGCGCGTCCGGAGTTCCGCTGGCCGGCGCGCGGCCGCATCATCCAGGGCTTCGCCTCGGGCGGCAATGACGGCATCAACATCGCCGTGCCGGAGGGCACGCAGGTGAAGGCGGCGGAGGGCGGCGTCGTCGCCTATGCCGGCAGCGAGCTCAAGGGCTATGGCAATCTGGTGCTGATCCGCCACCCCAACGGCTTCGTCTCCGCCTACGCCCATAATGGCGAGCTCGACGTGAAGCGCGGCGACCAGGTCAAGCGCGGCCAGACCATCGCCAAATCCGGCCAGTCGGGCAATGTCGGCTCGCCGCAGCTGCATTTCGAGCTGCGCAAGGGCTCGACGCCGGTCGATCCCACCAGTTACCTCGCGGGGCTCTGACCGCGCTCCGCGAGAGGAATCTCGGGCGTTCGCGAGACACTTGCGCCAGAGTGGGGCGACGGGCCGCGCGATGCGCCCGTCGCCCGTTTTCTTTTCGCGCCGGAGCCTCTATAGGGACGGCCTGGTTGGGCGATCCTCGAGGAAAATTCGGCAGTGAAACGACTCGTGACTCTCGTGGCGGCTCTCTTCCTGGCGACGCCGGCGCTCGCCGTCGATCCGACCGGCATTCCGGTCTGCGACAGACTGCTCGAGCGCTATGAGAAATGCACGATCGAGCTGCCGCCGGCGCGCGTCCACGCCGCGCAGAAAGAGCTGCTCGAAGGCGCGATGAGCCTGCGCGCCAACGCCGCCAATCCCGAGCTGCGCCCGAGCCTCGAAAGTTTCTGCGCCGACACTTTCGAGGCGATGAAGGCCTCGAGCGATATCAAGGCCTGCATGTCGAGATGAACGAGTCGGCCGGTCCGCGCCCGCTCGATCTTTCGCGGGTTCCGGATCGCCGGTAGAGTCGCCGACGCTTTCGCGGGCTCGTTTTGAAGCGTTTCCAACGCCGAAAGTCCGCTTCGGCTGGAACGCTCTAGCGCCGAGCCCCCGACGCGCCACATATGATGCTCATGCGCTCCCTCTGTCTGCGATGGCTGCCGAATTTCATCACCATCGGGCGTCTCGTGCTGACGCCCGCGGCGATCGACATGATCGTCGCGGAGAATTGGCGCGCCGCATTCGCGATTTTCGTCATAGCCGGGGCGTCGGACGCGCTGGACGGCTGGCTGGCCAAGACTTTCGATCTGCGAACCGAGCTCGGCGCCGTGCTCGATCCCGTCGCCGACAAGGCGCTCATCGTCTCGATCTATGCGACGCTGGCGATCAAAGGCGTCTTGCCCGCCTGGCTCGCGCTGCTGGTGATCTCGCGGGACGTGATGATCGTCGGGGCGGTGTTCGTCACCTGGCTGCTGCGGCGACCCATGGACCTTCGCCCATTGCCGGTCTCCAAGGCGACGACGGCGACGCAGCTCCTGCTCGCCGCGATCACGCTGGCCGGCGAGGCCTTCGCCACTCCGCTCGCCGGAGTGACGACGCTGGTCGTGGGCGTCGTCGCGGCATTGACCGTCGCTTCGGCCGCCGTCTATCTCTTGCGCTGGGTCAAGCTCATGGGGCCGGACGATGTCGGAGGATGAGATCGCGGGGGCGCAGGCGCGCGACGGGCTCGGGCTCGAGCGGCTGCTGGCGCTATGGGCCGCGGCGATCCTTCTCCTCTTCGCGCTCTTCTACTTTCTGAGCTCGGTCCTCGCGCCTTTCCTCGCCGGAATCGCTCTCGGCTATCTGCTCGATCCGGTGGCCGACCGGCTGCAAAATCTGGGGCTCTCGCGCCTCGGCGCCTCTTTCGCGATATTGACGGTGTTCGTCCTGCTGGCGGCGGCGGTCGTGCTGCTCCTCGCGCCTGTGCTCACCCGGCAATTGACGGATTTCATCGAGAGCCTGCCGGGCTATCTCACCACTCTGCAGGGGCTGCTCGCGCGCGTGAGCCGCGAGACGACCGGCGATTTCGTGCGCAGCGTCTATGAGAAGCTCGGGCTGCCGATCTCGGACGCCTCGCTCGACACGCAGAAATATGTGAACGATCTGGCGAGCGAAGCGGCGCATATGGGCGGCGCGTTCTTGAAGTCGCTGGTCTCGGGCGGCGCTGCGCTCGTCAACATGGCCTCGCTCGTGGTGATCACGCCGGTCGTCGCCTTCTACATTCTGCTCGACTGGGACGCTATGGTCGCGACGCTCGACTCGCTGGTGCCGCCGCGCCGCCGCGAGGATGTGCGCGCCATCGCCCGCGACATCGACCGGGCGCTCGCCGGCTTCCTGCGCGGGCAGGCGCTGGTCTGCCTGTTCCTGGGGCTCTGGTACAGCATCGGCCTGTCGCTCATCGGCTTGAATTTCGGCTTCCTGATCGGCGTCAGCGCGGGCGTGCTGAGCTTCGTGCCCTATGTCGGCTCGATCACCGCCTTCGTGCTGTCGATCATCGTCGCCACGGTTCAGGGCTGGCCGGACTGGCGACTGCCGGCCATGGCGGTGGCGGTCGTCTCCACGGGCCTGTTCCTCGACGGCAATGTTCTGTCGCCGCGGCTCGTCGGCGGCTCCATCGGCGTGCATCCGGTCTGGCTGATGTTCGCTCTGCTCGCCGCCGGATCGCTGTTCGGCTTCACCGGCCTGCTGCTGGCGGCGCCGGTCGCGGCGGCGCTCGGCGTGATCCTGCGTTTCGCGGTGCGGCGCTATCGCGAGAGCGCGCTGTTTCTCGGACCCGCCGCGCCGGGGGAGAGCTGAGCTCATGCCCGGCGCAGGCGACGCTCGCAGCGGCCCCGCCCAGCTCGTCCTCGATCTGGCGGGCGAGCCGCGCTATGGCGAAGCGGATTTCCTGATTTCGGACGCCAATCGCGCCGCCTTCGAGATGATCGGGCGCTGGCCAAACTGGCCGGACAGCGCTTTGCTGCTCGTCGGCCCTCCGGGATCGGGCAAGACCCATCTCGGCGCGATCTTCGCGCGCCGCAATGGCGCCATCGTCGCGCCGGCGACCGAGCTTCCCGAGCCCGGCCGTCTCGCCGGCGCCGCCGTCCTGCTCGACGGGCTGGAGGCGGTAACGGATGAGACCGGCTTGTTTCATTTGATGAATTATATTCGCGAGAGCGGCGGATCGCTGCTGATCTCTTCGCAGCGGCCGCCTTCGGCGCTGCAAATCGCGCTTCCCGACTTATTGTCGCGGTTACGTCGCGCGCCGGTCGTAGAAATCGGCGCGCCGGACGATGCGCTGATTCGCGCCGTTCTGGAGAAGCTCTTCCGCGACCGCCAATTGGCGGTCGAGACGACGCTCGTCGATTTTGTCGCGCTTCGCCTCGAGCGTTCGCTCGAGGCGGCCCGCGCCTTTGTGCGCCTGCTCGACGAGGAGGCGCTCTCGCGCGGACGTCCGGTCACGCGCGCGCTCGCCGGCGAGCTGCTGCAGCTTCTCGACGCCTAGAGGGCCGTTTGAGGGGCTTACGCGCGGCGTGAAATCTGTCAGAATCGCGCCGGCGCGCGAGAGGTGGAAGAAGCATGACGAAGCATATTCAGGACAATCTCGACGCCGAACGCACCGGCGCGGACATTCCCGTCATGGAGGCGCCCGGCGATCTGCTGGAGCGTCCGGACGAGCTCGCCGCTCTGCCGCAGCGTTTCATCAATCGCGAATTGTCCTGGCTCGAGTTCAATCGCCGCGTGCTCGAGGAAGCCTCCAATCGCAATCATCCGCTGCTCGAGCAGCTGCGCTTCCTCTCCATCTCCGCCAACAACCTCGATGAATTCTTCATGGTGCGCGTCGCGGGCCTGCGCGGCCAGGTGCGCACCGGCGTCGCGACGCTGTCGCAGGACGGGCTGACGCCGGCTGAGCAGCTCGTCAAGATCAACGAGCGCGTCAACCTGCTCACCACGGCGCAGACGCGGCGCTGGCGCGAGTTGCGCCGCGAGATTGAGGATGTCGGCATCGTCATCGTCGAGCCCGGCAATCTCTCCAAGGCCGATCGCGAGTGGCTCGAAGACCATTTCATGTCGCGCGTCTTCCCGGTTCTGACGCCGCTCGCCATCGATCCGGCGCATCCTTTCCCCTTCATTCCAAATCTTGGCTTCACTCTGGCGCTGGAGCTGGTGCGCCCGGGCGACCGCAAGACTCTCCACGCTCTGGTGCGCCTGCCGTCCAAGATCGAACGCTTCGTGCGCCTGCCGAGCGCGCAAGGGGCGGGGCAGGGGCGCGAGCGCTTCATGCTGCTGGAGACGCTGATCGCCATCAACGCGCTGAAGCTCTTCCCCGGCTATCAGCTGAGAGGTCAGGGCATTTTCCGCCTCATTCGCGACAGCGACCTCGAAGTGGAGGAGGAGGCGGAAGATCTCGTGCGTCTGTTCGAGACGGCGCTGAAGCGCCGCCGCCGCGGTTCGGTCATCCGTCTCGAGGTCGCCTCCGACATGCCGGAATCGCTGCGCGCGCTCGTCGCCGAGGAGCTCGACGTCGGCGAGGACGAGATTTTCGTGCTCGACGGAATGCTGGCGCTGAACGACCTCTCCGAGCTCGTCGCGCTCGATCGGCCCGATCTCAAATTCAAGCCCTATACGCCGCGCTTCCCCGAGCGCGTGCGCGACAATGGCGGCGATTGCTTCCTCGCCATCAAGCAGAAGGACCTCGCGGTCCATCACCCTTACGAATCCTTCGACGTCGTCGTGCAGTTCCTGCAGCAGGCGGCGCGCGACCCCAATGTGGTCGCGATCAAGCAGACGCTCTATCGCACCTCCTCCAACAGCCCCATCGTGCGCGCGCTGGTCGAGGCGGCGGAGGCCGGCAAATCGGTGACGGCGCTCGTCGAGCTCAAGGCGCGATTCGACGAGGAGGCCAATATCCGCTGGGCGCGCGACCTCGAGCGCGCCGGCGCGCAGGTCGTGTTCGGCTTCATCGAGCTCAAGACGCATGGCAAGCTGTCGATGGTGGTGCGGCGCGAGGGCGGCGGCATCGTCACCTACTGCCATGTCGGCACCGGCAACTATCATCCGGTGACGGCGCGCATCTATACGGACATCTCGCTCTTCACCGCCGATCCGGCCATCGGCCGCGACGTGTCGCGCATCTTCAATTTCATCACCGGCTATGCCGAGCCGGCCGGGCTCGAGCGCATGGCGGTCTCGCCCATCTCGCTCAAGACGCGGCTGCTCGAGCATATCGAGCAGGAGATCGCCTTCGCCAAGGCCGGCAAGCCGGCGACGATCTGGGGCAAATGCAACGCTCTCGTCGATCCGGAGATCATCGACGCGCTCTATCACGCCTCGCAAGCGGGCGTGTCGATCGAATTCGTCGTGCGCGGCATCTGCTGCCTGCGACCCGGCGTTCCCGGCCTCTCGGACAATATTCGCGTGAAATCGATCGTCGGGCGCTTCCTCGAGCACGCCCGCGTCTATTGCTTCGGCGGCGGCCACACGCTGCCGCACGCCAAAGCTCACGTCTATATTTCCTCGGCCGATCTGATGCCGCGCAACCTCGACCGCCGCGTCGAGGTGCTGATGCCGATCACCAATCCCACCGTCCATCAGCAGATATTGGACCAGATCATGCTGGCCAATCTCATCGACAACGAGCAGAGCTATCGAGTCTTGCCGGACGGCTCGTCCTTACGCATAACACCTCCCGAGGGCGAAGAGCGGTTCAACGCCCACAAATACTTCATGACCAACCCGAGTCTCTCCGGCCGTGGCAAGTCTCTCAAGGAATGGCGTCCGCGTTCTCTCCTCAAGCCGCGCGAAGACGGCTGACGGGCCCGTGGCGGAGACGGCCGCCGCGCAGCGGCCGGTAGCCATCGTCGACATCGGCTCCAACTCCGTCCGCCTCGTCGCCTATTCCGGGCTCGAGCGGGCGCTGACGCCGATCTTCAACGAAAAGGCCATGTGCGGGCTCGGGCGCGGCGTCGTCACCACCGGCCGTCTGCCGGAGGATGCGATCCGCAAGGCGCTCGCCGCGCTGCGCCGCTTTCGCGCGCTCTGCGAGATCATGGAGATCGCCGACATCGAGGTGATCGCGACCGCGGCCGCGCGCGACGCGGTCAACGGCGCCGCCTTCCTCGCCGCGGCGCGCGAGGCGATCGGGCGCGAGATTTCGCTGCTCTCCGGCCGCCGCGAGGCGGAGCTCTCGGCGCTCGGCGTGATCTCCGCTATACACGAGCCCGATGGCGTCGTCGGCGATCTCGGCGGCGGCTCGCTCGAGCTCATCGATCTCCATGCCGGCAAAATGGGGGAGGGGGTGACGCTGCCGCTCGGCGGCCTCGCGCTCATGGACGCCGCGAGCCGTTCGACGCGCCAGGCGGCGCGCATCGCCCGCAAGGCGATCGATGACGCCGCCCCGCTGCACCGGCTCAAGGGCCGCGCCTTCTACGCCGTGGGCGGCACCTGGCGCGCGCTGGCGCGGCTGCATATGCGCCAGCGCAACTATCCGCTCGACATGATGCACAATTACCGCATTCCGACGAGCGACGCCGCCGAATTCGCGAGCCTGCTCGAACGCGTCGACAGCGAGGCGCTCGCCGACATCGCCGCCGTCTCGGCGGCGCGCCGCCCGCTGCTCGCCTATGGGGCGATCGTGCTCGACGAGGTGATTCGCAAGGCGCGGCCGAAGGAGATCGTCATCTCCGCCGCGGGCGTGCGCGAGGGGCTGCTCTACGAGCGCCTGTCGCCGGCCGAGCGCGCGGCCGATCCGCTCGTCGCCGCGGCGCGCGAGCTCGAGCGCGCCATGGCGCGCGCGCCGGGCTATGGCGACGATCTCATCGCCTGGACCGACGCGCTCGTCGCCTCATCCGGCTTCCAGGAGAGCGAGGAGGAGGCGCGGCTGCGTCATACCGCCTGTTTTCTCTCGGATGTGAGCTGGCGCGCCCATCCGGACTATCGCGCCAATCAGGCGATGAACGTCATCGCCAATTCCGCCTTCGTGGCGGTCGATCACCCCGGCCGCGCCTTTCTCGCGCTGGTCGCGGTGCTGCGCCACGCAGGTCCCGACAGCGAAGGCGCGCTGCCGGTGCGCGGGCTCATGTCGCCGCGCCTGCTGGAGCGCGCCCGCGTGCTCTCGGCGGCGCTTCGCGTCGCCTATCTGCTGACCGCGGCCATGCCTGGACTTCTGCCGCGCACGCCGCTCGTCGTGAAGGAGGGCTGTCTCGTCCTCTCGCTGCCGGAGGAGCTCGCCGATCTCGCGAGCGAGCGGCTGGCGAGCCGTTCGAAGGCGCTCGGCCGGCTCATCGGCGCCGAGGCCGTCATAGAGACCGCCGCCCCCGTCGGCTGACGGAGGCGGCGCTTTCATCAGTAAGCGGCGCCGGAAGGGACGCGCTCGCTCGCGGTCACCGTCATCGCGGTTGCGTCGGGCGCGCAGGCGAAATGCAGCGTCCTGGCCACGGCCGTATCGAGATTGGCGGATTTGCCGCTCGAGATCGGCACGATGAACCGCGTCGTCGCCGTCGCCGGGCTCGTCTCCACGGGCGAGGCGGCGTCGAAGACGATCACCGTCAGCCGGCAAGCGCCGTCGGCGCCGACGAAATAGCTCAGCACATGTTTCCGCCCCACCTCGAAGCTGGCCGCGGCGAGCGGCTTCAGCGTCACCGGCGCAGTCACCCGCCCATGGGGCTCGGCGCGCAGGGCCACGCCCGCCGAGAGGCTCAGCGCGGCGGCGAGGGCCAGAGCGAAGATGCGTTTTCCTGCTGTCGTCATGATGCTCGTCCTCTCTTCAGCGGGCGCCGGGAAGCGCCCCCGCGACCGCAACGCTTCGACGCGCCGAAGCTGCCGAGGTCACGTTGCGTCGCAACATGAGCGTATGTTGCATCGCAATAGCAGGATTGCAAGGCGCGCTTTGTCGCAGGGTAGGCCCTATCAAACAATATGTATTTCCAATGAATTGAGATCGAATTATGAGTTGTGCGCTGCAAGAATGGATAGGCGCGCACGCGCGGCCGGGTCGGCGCGCAGCCGCCCTCGCCTACCCTAGAGGATAGTATCAGGCATAGCAAAAGGGGTGAGGAACGGGCCTATCTGGAGGTCAGGGTCAGGCTCAGCGCGACGCGGACTCGTCGGTCTCCTGCCAGTCGAGCGTGACGACCTTGCCCTTTTCGACCGCCAGCGCCAGCCGGCCGGCTTTGAGCTGCAGCGCCTTATCGCCGAAGATCGCCCGCCGCCAGCCGGAGAGGGCGGGGACATCCGCCTCATCGTCGGCGGCGATCGCCTCGAGGTCCTCTACGGTGGCGATCATCTTGGTGGCGACGCCCGTCTCTTCGGCGACCTGCCGCAGCAGAACCTTGAGCAATTCGACCGTGGCGCCGCTGGAGCCGCCGCGCTTCTCGCGCTCTATTCGCGGCAAAGTGGCGGGGTCGCGGGCGAGCGCGCGCTCTACCGCCGCGACGATATCGGCGCCCGAGCGCGAGCGTTCGAGGCCGCGCGGAAAGGCGCGCAGATTGCCGAGCGCCTCCTGCGTGCGGGGAGCGGCGAGCGCGATCTCGATCAGCATATCGTCCTTGAGCACGCGCGAGCGCGGCACGTCGCGGCCCTGCGCCTCCGCCTCGCGCCAGGCGGCGAGCTCCATCAGCACGGCGAGGTCGCGCGGCTTGCGAACGCGATGGCGCAGCCGCTCCCAGGCGTTCTCCGGGCTCTGCTCATAGGTTTCGGGCGAGGTGAGCGTGCGCATCTCGTCGGCGAGCCAGTCGAGCCGGTTGGAGCGCTCGAGCCTTGCGCGCAGATGAATGTAGATCTGGCGCAGATGGGTGACGTCGGCGATCGCGTAGTCGATCTGCGCCGCCGACAGCGGGCGCTTCGACCAATCGGTGAAGCGCGAGGATTTGTCGAGGCTCTGCTTGGCGATGGCCTTCGCCAGCTCGACATAGGATGCCTGATCGCCGAAGCCGCAGACCATTGCGGCGACCTGCGTGTCGAACAGCGGCGCGGGGATGAGGCGGGCGAGCCGCCAGATGATCTCGAGGTCCTGGCGCGCCGCGTGGAAGACTTTGACGACCCGCTCGTCGGCCATCAGCTCGAAGAAGGGGGAGAGATCGAGACCTTCGGCCAGAGTGTCGACGGCGAAGGCCTCCTCGGGCGAGGCCAGCTGAATGACGCAGACCTTGGGCCAGAAAGTCGTTTCCCTCAAAAATTCCGTATCGACGGTGACGAAGGGATGACTGGCGAGGCGGCCGCAGGCGGCGGCGAGATCGTCGGTAGAGGTCAAGAGGCTCATCGACATGCAGTCTTAGAGTACTTTTTTCTGGTCCTGAAGTGTCTTCGCGCATCTTTTGGGAGTCTTGGCATATGTTTTCGACCGATTTTCCGGCTCGCAGACGTCTAACCGCGCTCGAAGCTCCGGCGTCGCGGCGTCCCGACGCCGAAGCCGTCGCCAAAGCGCGCGCCGCGGACGGGGCGAATCAGCCTCGGCGGCGGGAAATCGCCTCGGCCGCGGCCGCGACCATTTGCGCGAGTCGGAGCATGGCGCAGGCTGCGCAGTTTTTCCGATTGCCCTCGAAGCGGCGAAATGAAATCATAGTGAAATAGTCGACTAGAGCGTTTCCAGCCGAAGCGGACGCCGGTTCGGCGTTCGGAAACGCGACAAAACTTAGGGTCTTTCCGTGTTTCAATGAAACACGGAAAGACCCCTAAAGGAGCCCTCGGCCACATGGCGCGCCTTGCTTTCTTCTCCCGGTTTCATTCGCCGCTCCGCCTCGCGCTGGCGACGGCTTTTTCCCTCGGTTGCGCCGCGGCAGACGCCAAGGGCGACGAGGCCTGGGTCGGCTGCCGCGCCGCCGATCCCGATAAGCGCATCGTGAGCTGCGGCGAGGTGATCGCCCGCGGCGACAAGGAGACGAAGCAAAATCGCGTCGCGGCCCATGTCAATCGCGGCGGCGCCTATCACGCCAAGGGCGATTTCGACCGCGCGCTCGCCGATTTCGACAAGGCGCTGGAGATCGATCCGAATTCGGCGGCCGCGCTCGCCGACCGCGCCGCGGCCTATCGCGCCAAGGGCGACCTCGACCGCGCCATCGCCGATTACGACCGCGCGATAGCCGCTCAGCCGAAATCGGCCGCCGCCTATCTCGGCCGCGGCGGCGTCTTCCAGGGCAAGGGCGATCTCGACAAGGCCGTCGCCGACTATGACAAGGCGCTGGAGCTCGACAAGAAATCCGTCGCCGCGCTGACCAATCGCGGCCGCGCCTTCCGCGCCAAGGGCGATCTCGATCGCGCGCTCGCCGATTTCAACAAGGCGCTCGCGCTCGAGCCCAAATCCGCGCAGGCCTATCTCAATCGCGCCGCGCTCTATCAGGCGAAGGGCGATCTCGATCATGCGCTCGCCGATTACGACAAGGCGATCGCGCAGGACGGCAGGCTCGCCATCGCCTACAACAACCGCGGCCTGACGCTGCACGCCAAAAGCGATTTCGACCGCGCCGTGGCGGACTTCGACAAGGCGGTCGCGATCGATCCGAGATATGCGCGCGCCTTCCTCAACCGCGCCAACGCTTATCGCGGCAAGCGCGAGCTCGACCATGCGAAGCCAGATCTCGAACAGGCGCTGACGCTCGATCCCAATCTCGCCGCGGCGAGGAAGGCCCTCGACGAGGTGACGAAGCAGCTCGCCGCCCGCGCCGCGGCGCCGGCGCAATAGAGTTTTTCCGTGTTTCATTGAAACACGGAAAGACCCTAAGCTTTTGTTTTGACGCGTTTCCAACGCCGAACCGGCGTCCACTTCGGCTGGAAACGCTCTAGCGGCGCATCGACGCGCGCGCCGACCAGGGGAAGAGGCTGAAAACGCTACTTCCCCTTCGCGGCGGCCAGAACCTCGGCCGCGTGGCCCGGGACCTTCACCTTGCGCCAGACTTTCTCGATCCGCCCGTCGGGGCCGATCAGAAATGTCGATCGCTCCACGCCCATATATTTGCGGCCGTACATGCTCTTTTCGACCCATACGCCAAAGGCGCAGAGCATGTTCTTCGTTTCGTCCGAGGCGAGCGGGAATTTCAGCTCGTATTTGTCGCGGAACTTGTCATGCTTGGCCGGCGAATCCGGCGAGACGCCGACCACCGCGGTCCCCGCCTTCGCGAAATCGGCGCGCAAGGCGTTGAACTCGATGGCTTCCTTGGTGCAGCCCGAGGTGTCGTCCTTGGGATAGAAGTAGAGCGCGAGCTTCTTGCCGGCGAAGCCCGAAAGAGAGATGGTCTCGCCGCCGGCGCCGGGAAGCTCGAAAGAGGGGGCCGCGTCGCCTTCGCGCAAGCCTGTGGATTTCTTCGCCTCGGTCACTGCGCCTTCCTTTCGTCTCATCCGCCGTTACAATCGGCAGCTTGCAGAGGACGGCGCGCTTCGCAAGGGTTTGCAGTGACAATCCCCAGTTGCGCGCCGTGCGGGATATGATCTTCTCGACGCCGTGCAGATTCGGCGCCGGCGCGCCCGGCTGACGGGCGCGGTCGAACCGAAGGGCGGGCGTTTGACGCGAAGGACAGACGAAGGCCCGGCGGTCGAAGCGCGGGTCCCGCGCTTTTTTTTAGGATTTGCGCGACGCGGCTCCACCTCGCGCCGGCTACGCGGCTTTTGCGTCGCGCGTTGCGTTTCGGTCGTGGCCGTGTCGGCGCTGCTCGTGGTCGTGCTGGCGATCGGCGCATTTTTCGCGGCGCTCGCCCGCGGCCCCATCGCCTCCGACTGGCTCGCCCCCAAGATCGTCGAAGCGCTCGACGATCTCTACATTCATCGTTACCAATTCGCGCTGAGCTCGGCGGCGATCGCCAGCACGGATCACGGCCTCACGCTCACGGTGAACGGCCTTTCCGTGAAGAGCGGCGAGCGCACCATTCTCGCCGCGCCGCGCGCGCAATTGTCGGTGGACCCGCGCGCGTTGCTCATCGGCCGATTGACGCCTCGGCGGCTCGACGTGCTCGACCTCGAGCTCAGGCTCGAAGTGCTGCCGGACGGCGTGCTCGCGATCTCCGCGCCGGGCGCCGATCCGGTCGCCATTCCCCTCGAGGCGCCGCCGCCCGCGGAGCCCGCCGCCGCCGTCCCCGCGGGACCGCCGGTCCCGTCGTTGCGGCAGGCGGCCGGCGCCTTGCGCGCGGTGATGGATTTCATCGTCGATCCCGAAAGCCCGATCGCCGCGATCGACAAGATCGGCGTCTCCAACGCCCGGCTCGTCATCGACGACCGCACGCTGGACAGGACGATCGTCTATGACGATCTGGCGCTGAGCTTCGACAAGGCCGCCGGCGCGCGGCGGCTTCGCCTCGGCGCGACAGGCTCCTCCGGCCATGTCGGGGCGGAGGTGGAGGCCAAGGGCGCAATGGGCGAGCGGCGCACGCTCGACGCCCGTTTGCGCAGCCTCTCCATGGAGGAGATCGCGCTCGCCGCCAGCGCGCGCACGCTGCCCTTCGACACGGACGCGCCCTTGTCGCTCGATCTGCACTTCGCCCTCGCCGGCGACGGCCGCGTCACCGAGGCGAGCGGGAAATTCGCCGCCGGCGAGGGCTTCTTCCGCCTCGAGGAGCCCGACGCCGAACCGTTTTTGCTCCAGGAGCTCTCCGTTTCCGGCCGCTGGGACATGGAGCGCCGTCTCCTCGTCATCGAGCCGGTGGAAATCCGCACCAGCGTCGCCCGGCTGAGCTTTACGGGCGTGCTGACGCCGCCAGCGGAGGCGACGGGGGCTTTCGCGCTCTCTTTCGATCTCGCGCGGCCGGGCGCTTTTCTGCCGGAGCGTCATGGAGAGGCGGCGCTCGTCGTCGAAAACGCCGGCCTTTCGGCGAGGCTCGATCTCGCGGCGAAGAAATATACGGTCGAGCGGATCTTCCTCGAGGGGCCGGAGTTGCACGCCACGGCTTCGATGGCCGTCGACGGCGCGCAGCCGGACGGGACGCATGTCAAATATGCGATCGGCGCGACGCAGACGCCGCTCCGCTCGGTGCTGCGCATCTGGCCGACTCATGTCGCCGCGCCGACGCGCGCCTGGATGGATCAGCATATTCCGTCGGGGATGTTGCGCGCCGGCGCGCTCTCCGCCGATCTCGATCAGCAGGCGATCATCGCCGGCCGCTATGAGCGACCGCCGCCGGACGCCGCGCTGCGCGGCGATTTCGAGCTCGAGAATGCGACGCTCGTCGACGCCGTCCCGGGCCTATGGCCGATCAATGGGATGAATGGCCATATCGCGCTCACCGGGCGCACTGCTTCTTTCGTCGCCTCGTCCGGCGTCATGGAGAGCGCGCCGGGCCGCAAGCTCGCGATCACGGAGGGCGTCTTCCGCGCGCCCGCGCTCGGCCTCGACCCGGCGCCCGCCTGGATCGAGCTGAAGCTCGCCGGCGGCGTGGAGGCGGTCGCCGATATTCTCTCGCTCGAGAGCGTCGCCCCGGCGGCGAGCCTGCCCATGGACGCCAATGCGCTGAAAGGGCAGATCGACGGCAAGCTGCGCATCGATTTCGAGCTCGGCCTCGCGGCGAAGGAGGAGCACACGCGAATCGCCGTCGACGCGGAGGCGACCAATCTCTCCATGGAGCGCTTCATCGGCAAGGAGCGGCTGGAGGGGGCCGCTCTGCGGCTCGTCTCGGATCGCGAGGGGCTGCGCGTCGCGGGAACGGGCCATGTGTTCGGCGCGCCGATCTCGCTCGATCTGCGCCGCGCCGCCGGCGAGAAGGGGCAGGCGCAGGCGCAACTGGCGCTTTCGCTCGACGACGCCGCGCGCGTCCGCGCCGGCTACGGATTTGCCGGCGTCTCCGGCGTCGTCGGCGTGCAGGTGCAGACGAAGCTCCCGATCGAGGATTCCGAATCGCTGATCGAGATCGATCTCTCGAAAGCCGCGCTCGACCATCCTTTGCCCGGCGTCACCAAGGCGATGGGCAAACCGGGACGCGCGAGCTTCACTCTGGTGAGGCGGCCGGAGGGGTCGGCGCTCGAGCAATTGCAGGCCGAGGCGGGCCCGCAGCAATTTTCCGGCGTCGTCGAGCTCGGACGCGACGGCGCCCTGCGCTCGGCGAAACTGACGCAGCTGAAGCTCTCGCCCGGCGACGACATGCGGCTCGAGGCGACGCGCGGCGGCGACGCGCTGAAGCTCGTCGTCCGCGGCGCGAATATCGACGCGCGTCCGCTGCTGCGCTATCTCTCGCAGCAGTCTGCGGAGCAGGGCGTCGCCGCCCCGGCTGCGGGCAAGCCGCCGGCGACCGACGATTTCGATCTCGACCTCAAATCGCCGATCGTCACCGGCCACGGCAAGCAGATCCTCTCCAATGTCGATTTGAGATTCGAACGTCGCGCGGGCAAGCCGCGGCAATTGTCGCTGACCGGCAATTTCGGGCGCGAGCCTTTCGCCGCAATGCTGACGCGCCATCCGAGCGGCGCGCCGCAGATCGACCTTTCGACCAGCGACGGCGGCGCGCTGCTGTCCTTCCTCGATCTCTATCATCGCATGGAGAGCGGCGCGCTTACCGCGACCATATTGCTCAATCAGGGCCGCTCCGACGGCACGATGCGCATCAGTGATTTCTATTTGCAGAACGAGCCGGCCATTCGCCAGCTCGTGCTGCAGGGCGCGGCGCGCATAGACGACAAGGGCGCGTCGCGTTTCGATCCGGATTCGGTGAAATTCGCGCGCGTCCAATCCGCCTTCACCTGGGCGAACGGCCGCCTCGCCATGCGCGACGCGGTCATGTCGGGCACGGAAATCGGCCTCACCGTGGACGGCTACATCGATCTGGCGCGCGACCGCATCGACGTGTCCGGCTCGTTCATTCCCGCCTATGGGCTCAATAGTCTCGTATCGAATATTCCAGTCATCGGACTGATGCTCGCCGGCGGCCAGCACGAGGGCGTCTTCGCGGTGAGCTTTCGCGTGAGCGGCGCCTTCAGCGCGCCCGTGCTGACCGTCAATCCTCTGTCGGTCATCGCGCCGGGCCTGCTGCGCAAAGTGTTCGGCGTCATAGACGGGACCGGCACGGGCCGCCTGCCGGAGAGCGCCGCGCCATCGCGTTAGACCCGACTTTGATCCTTCGGAGCGAATTCGGAGCGCCGCGTTCCGTCGCGAGAGGCGCAGGCGCGTCCTCGCGCTCAGTGATGATGTCCGCCGCTTCCGCCGCCCGAGACCTCGACTTCGTCGTCTGTCGACAATTGTCCGACGCGCCTCAGAAACGCCGCGTGCTGTTCCGGCGTATGGTGAGCGTGGACGCCGCCGAGCTTTTTATAATCCTCGTTGGCGGCGACGGCGGACTTGGGCGAATTCGTCGAATTGCAGGCGGCGAGCGCGAGCGCGCCGCCGATAACGACGATCGAGAGTGACGCCTTCATCGTTTCCTTGCTCCGGTAATCGTTTCGAGGTCTCGCATGTTTTCCTGCCGATCGCTTCGCGCGGCATTCGCCGCTCCTTCTCCCCGCGAGCGGGGAGAAGGAGAACGCGCCGAACCGATCAGCCGGAAACCGCATCAGAATGTGATCGAGGAGGTGACGCCGAACGTCCGCGGCCCCTGCGTCGATATGCCGACATTGGTCGGCGCGGTCGCCGACCCGAATGAGATGCTCCTCCAGGGACGGTTGTCGAAGAGATTCTTGCTCCAGAGCGTCAGGCTGTATTTGCTGTCGCTCGTCTTGAGGCCGAGCCCGGCGTCGAGCATCACATAGTCCGGCTGCCAATATTGTCTGATCGAACGGGGATGGGTGAGCTGCGACTTGTCGAACCAGGCGGCGTTCAGATAGGTGAAGGCCGTTATCGGCTGGTTCCCGAGATCCCCCAGGCCCGCGAAGACATTTCCGATCGATCGCTCATAGCTATAGCCGCCGTTGATCTGCCATTTCGGCAGCTGGGTGATGCGCGTGTTGCTGAGCGACATTGTCGCGGGGCCTCCCGAGAAGGCCCAATCCTCGGGCGTGGGCGCCTGCGCATAGTTCACGAAGCGGGCTTCCGTGTAGGCGCCCGAGAGGTTGAGCGTCAGCCCGTCGAACGGGCGCCATTGCTCGACGAATTCGACTCCGCGCAGCCGGACGTGCGGCGCATTGCCGAGATAGGCGATGGTGACCGTGGCGCCGTCCGCGAGCGTCTGAACCTGCTGCTGGCCGATCTGGAAATCATAAAGATCGTTCCAATAGAGATTGACGTTGGAGATGAGCGCGCCGTCGAACCAGTTGGTCTTCGCGCCGATCTCATAGTCCCAGGACGTCTCCGCCTTGTTGAAGGCCGGCTTCCATCCGAGAGGCGTCACCGAGAGCGTCGCCGAATTGCGCCGGTAATTGGGCGTGTTCTGCGTGTTCACCGCCGGCTGCTTGTCGCCCCGGCCGATCAAGGCGTAGACCTGCACATTCTCGGTGATCTGATATTTCGGATTGATGATGCCGATGACCGCATTGTGGCCCTTGGTCGCGCCGCCCGTGTCGGACCAGCCGTAGTTCAGATGATAGGCGAGGGCGCGGTCCTGCTCGGCGATGGAGACGGGAACCCAATAATTGTAGGTCGGGCGAAACTTGTTCGACGAATATCTCAGATCCCAGCTGTCGCGCAGGCCGAAGGTGAGATCGAATTGCTCGGTCGCATGCCATGTCGCCTGCCCGAAGGCGGCCTGCTGAATATCCCCCGCCTTGTTCAGCCACCAGGAAATATTGCCGGGTATCGCCGCCGGGTCTTTGAACCATTTCGGCGCGTCATAGCCGAATGTCGCATGATGCATGCGGTCCTGGAGGAACTCCCAATAAGTGAATGTGCCGACCGTCCATTCGAGCTCCTGCTCCTTGGGCGACGACAGCCTGAACTCCTGAGAAACCTGCCACCCCATGGTGTCCATGTCGTTGCTGCCGATATCGAGCAGCTGATCGTCCTGAGACGCGTAGTTCTTGAACGAGCCGAAGCCGCCGGCGGTGATCAACGTCAATATATAGTCGCCGACGGCGACGTTGAGCTCGTTGGAGACCATGCCGACATGGGTCGGATTGCGGCCCATGGCCACTCTATAGGGCGTATTGGGGTCGATCGTCCAAATCGGCTTGCCGAGCCGCTGCTGGACTCGCTGAAAATAGGTCTGGGCGGGACGGGTCCCATTCGCATAGGCGAGGGAGGTGTCGCCGATCGCCGCGGTGAGATAGCCGTTCTGCTCGTTGGAGCCGTTGTAGATCGCGCTCAGCCGATCGCTCCAGCCGTCGCCGACGCCGAAGAGCTGGAAGTGAAGGCCGAGGCGGTTGGTGTCGAGATAGGTCGCGCCCGACCTCGCGTCCCGAATCCAGCCGTCGCCCTTGTCGAGGTAGAAGGCCAGCCGATAGGCGAGCGCGTCGTCGATCAGCGGCCCGGTCGTATTGATGGTCTGCCTGATGTGGTTGTAATTGCCGTAGCTCGTTCGAAGCGTGGTCTTCGGGACGAATGACGGCAATTGCGTGTGCATGATGATGGAGCCGACATTGGTGTTCTTCGTTCCCGCCGTCCCCGTCGGCCCGTAGAGCACTTCGACGGAGGAGAGATCGACGAACTCGCCCCATTGAAAGCCGGCGAAGCTCCAATAGACATTGTCGACGACATATCCCGTGTCCGAGGGCGAGCCCGTTCCCGCCGAGGCCGCCGCTATGCCGGCGCCGCGGATCGTCATGCGCGACTGTCGCGGCTGGACGAGGTTCGGACGATAGCCCGGAACCCTTCGGGAAATGTCCGTCACCGTCTCGATCTGCTGCTCCTCGATCACCTTGTCGGTGACGATGGTTCCCGATCGCGGCGTTTTCGTCAGCACCTGCTCCTGAAGCTTCTGGGCGGCGGCCTCGGCTCCCGTGACCTTGACGTCCTGAATTTGGGCGGACAGGCTCGCTCCATCTCCTTGGCCGGGCGCAGCCGCCTGCTGCACAGCCGCCGCGGGCTCTTGCGCGAGCGCTTCCCGGACCGGGACGCTCGCGGAAATCCCCACCAGAATGGACGCCAGCGACACGCTCGACGTCAGGCGTCCGCGCACAAACGCTCCCCGAAAACACATTGCCATTGGGCTCATCCCCCTAGCGTTTCGACGAGGATCGAGCTTTCCCGAGCGCGATCCGCCTTCGCGCGCTGCGTTCGAGGGCCTTTTCTCAGGGCCATCGGGCGCTTCGTACGATATCTTACCTAGTAAGGGGATATGCAGATTATGTCTATAAAGTTTATATAATTATGTGACGAAATCCGGAACGCGCGACATCGGCGCTCCGCTTATTTTCAACTATTACAGCATGTTATGGAATTGCACCGCGTGCCCGGCCGCGGACAGTTATCTATCTTATAGATAGATTTATCCGAAGGGCGGGCGGGAAGGGACGATCTACTCCGATACCTGCTCCAAGAGCACATGCTTCTTCTTGCCGAGCGACAATTTCGCGACGCCCTCGGCGAAATCCGTCTCGCCGAGGATCGCCTTCTCGTCGGTCACGGCGGCGTCGTTGACGCGCAATCCGCCGGCCTTGATCTGCCGCCGCGCTTCTCCGGTGGAGGCGACGAGCCCCGCTTTCACAAAGGCGGTGAGCACGCCGATCCCCGCCACGACCTCGCTCGCCGGCACGGCCACCTTGGGCAGAGTGAGGGAGAGCGCGCCTTCCTCGAAGGTGCGGCGCGCCGTCTCGGCGGCGCGCTCGGCCGCCTCGCGCCCATGGAGCAGCGCGGTGGCTTCGGTGGCGAGAATCTTCTTCGCCTCGTTGATCTCCGCGCCGCCGAGCGCGGCGAGCTTCGCGATCTCGCCGAGCGGCAGGAAGGTGAACAGCTTCAGGAAGCGGACGACGTCGGCGTCCTCGCTGTTGCGCCAATATTGCCAATACTCGTAAGGCGCGAGCATCGACCCGTCGAGCCAGATGGCGCCGGCCGCGGTCTTGCCCATCTTGGCGCCAGACGATGTGGTGAGCAGCGGCGAGGTCAGCGCATAGAGCTGCGGCGTCCCGAGGCGGCGGCCGAGATCGACGCCCATGACGATATTGCCCCATTGATCGGAGCCGCCCATCTGCAGGCTCGCGCCATAACGCTTGGCGATCTCGACGAAATCATAGGACTGCAGGCACATATAGTTGAATTCGATGAAGGAGAGCTCCTGCTCGCGCTCGAGGCGGAGCTTCACCGAATCCATGGACAACATGCGATTGACCGAGAAATGCCGGCCGACGTCGCGCAAGAAGTCGATGTAGTTGAGCTTGGTCAGCCATTCGGCGTTGTCGAGCATGACCGCGTCGGTCTTGCCATCGCCGAAGGAGAGGAACTTCTCGAAGACGGTCTTGATGGAGGCTTTATTGGCCTCGATCGTCTCGATCGACAGGAGCTTGCGGCTCTCGTCCTTGCCGGAAGGATCGCCGACGCGCGTGGTGCCGCCGCCGAGCAGGGGCAAAGGCTTGCCGCCGGTGCGCTGGAGCCAGGCGAGGAGGGTGATCGGCAGCAGCGAGCCGATATGGAGCGAGGGCGCGGTGCAGTCGAAGCCGACATAGGCGACGAGCTCGCCGGAGCGGGCCTTTTCGTCGAGCCCCTCGAAATCGGAGCATTGATGCACGAAGCCGCGCTCGATGAGCGTCGCGAGAAAGTCGGATTTGGGGCGGAATGCGTCGGACATGGGGCCAGCGTGTTACGGGGAATGGGGGCGGGGCGCAAGGGCGAGGCGGGACAGGGCGAGGCGGGACGCCATTTCGGCGGGAGCGGTCGATGAAGTCGAGCGACATTATTTTCGTCCACGGGCTCATGGGTTGGGGGCCGAACGATCTCGGCGGGCTTCCCTATTGGGGCGACGCGCCGGCGCAATTCTCGCCGCGCTTTCGCACCCATCTCGCCAAATGCGGTCCGCTCAACTCGGTCCATGATTGCGCCTGCGAGCTTTTCGCGCAGATCATCGGCGCGCGCATCGACTATGGCGAGAGCCATAGCGCGCAAGCCGGTCACGCCCGCTTCTCCCGCGATTATTCCGGCCGCGGCTTCGTCGAGGGCTGGTCGGCCGAAAACCCGGTCGTTCTGATCGGCCACAGCGCCGGCGCTCAGACCTGCCGGATGCTGCAAAATCTTCTGGCGCAGGATTTCTGGGGCCTCGGCTCCAACGCCGATTGGGTGGAGGCGATCGTCGCCATCTCCGGCCCGCTCAACGGCTCGACTCTCGCCTACCGGTTTTGCGATGAAGAGCAGGGCAAGCCCAAGATGCTGCCGAGCGCGCTGGTCGCTGGCGCGCTCGCCGTCGTTTCGGCGCTGTCGCGGGTCGGCGCCGCGCGCCTTTACGATCTGCATCTCGAGCATTGGGCGCGGGAGGAGGGGAGCGGCGAGGCTTTCGCGCCGCGGCTCGACGCCACCCGCTTCATCGAGAGCTGCGACAATCTCGGCTTCGACGTCACTCTGCAAGGCGCCGCGCGCCTCAACCAGTCGATGGAGACTTTCGAGAACTGTCTCTATCTCTCGCTGGTCGCCAGCGCGACGCGCGAGGCAAGCTTTCTGGGGCTTCCATTTTTGCGCAAGACGCATCGGCCGGATCGATCCATGGATCTGACGATACGGGACTCCGCCTCCTATATCGCGACCCGGCCCGAATTCTCTGTCGCCCCGACGCCGGATTGGGGAAGCGGCGAGCTGAGGATGGAGCTCTGGCGCGAGAATGACGGCGTGGTGAACACGATTTCGCAGCGCTATCCTTTCATCGGCCGCGCGCACCCCCTCGGCGGCGAGGGAATTTTCGGCTTCGAGGATCGTCTCGAAACCGGAAAATGGCGCTATCAGCGCCTCGAAGAAATTTTCGGCAGAGCCTTCGACCATAATGACGCGACGCATGGCGCGCGCATGAAGCGTTTCGAAAAAGGCCGACGCGAAGTTCAGCGGGAGATATATCGCAAGCTCGCGCATCTCCTCGAGACATTCGATGCGGGTCGCGATCGGCCCGCGACGATGAACGCGATCGAAGCACGCTCGAGCCTTCGCCTCGAAGACCGATCGCGAACGAGCGACGCCCTCGTCACTTGACCGAGACGAGCGCCTGCTACAGCCTCCTTGCTTTCAACCATAGGGAGGGCCGCTCACATGGCGATGACCCGAACCGATCCGCTCGTCTTTTTCGAAGCGCCGCGGGCCTTTGTCGAGCCTGCGCTCCGCGTCTTGCGGATGGGCAATACGGCGCTCGACAGCCTCTTCTACGATGTGAATGTGTTCTGGACGGAATTGTTCTGGCGCGGGACCGCCGTGGTGACGTCGGACGCGGGCGCATCGCATTCGACGCAGGCCTTCGCCATGCTGAATCTCGGCGCCCTCACCAATCCCGAGGGCTCCATTCTCGTCGTCGACGCCGGCCGCGCGCCTTATGTGCGCCGTTTCGACGATGTGCCCGGGTTCTTGCAATACGCCAATGGCGAGGGCGCCGAGCTGAGGACCATCTCGGTGACGGGCGTCGGCAGCTCGGCGCTCGGATCGGCCTCCTTCGCCTGGAACCTCTCGGTCGCGCTGGCCGAGCCGGTCGCCGCCATCGTGCCCGGCTACGGCGTCGCCGACGTCGTCCAGCAGGCGCTCGGCGGGTGGTTCGGCTTTGGTCTCACCAATTGGATCAAGAAGGCGACGCAGGAGGCCCTCGCCGATGTGGCGCCCGAAACCTCCAAGATCGGCCGCGGACTGATGATGACGGCTCCCGGCCATGTCTCCGCCGAGACGACCGGCGCCCCGGTGTTCCGGCGCGGCAGCGGCTCCTCGGACGTGCTGCACGCCGTCCTTGTGGAATCGCGCTTCATCGAGCGCGTGTTCGGCCACAGCAAGGGGGCGCTCGTCATCGACAACGCCATTCGCGATCTGCCCGCGCCGACGAGCGATCGGCTGAAGATCGTCACCTTCGGCTGCCCGGTGGCCAAGGATGTGGACGACGCCGATTATCGGCAGTTCCTCGGCCTGCTCGATGGGCTCGGCCTCCTCAACTCCTGGGGCAACCATCCGGATTCGCGGCCGCTCGCGCATCACAGCACCAATACGGCAATCCCCTTCTGCATGCCCGTTTCGCTGCTGGCGCGATTGGCGGAAGCGGACATCTCGGCATGGCGGCCAGTCGCGCCGGCGCTATTGGCGGGACCGGAGCGGATTGCTGCGCCCGTCGGCGAGAAGGAGGCGGAACTCCAACCGCACGCGCGCTGATTCGCGCGGCCGGAGTCACGCAGGTCGCGATATCGCGTAACAGGACCACCCTTCTAGAAAGGGCCAGAAAGCAGCTCTCGTCCTTGCCGGAAGGGTCAACAACGCGCGCAGCGCCGTGCCCCGCCGAGGAGGGGCAGGGGCTTGCCGCCCGTGCACTGGAACCAGGCAGCGTGTTACGGGGAAGGGGGCTGGGCGCAAGGGCGAGGCGGGCGAGCGAACTTCCTCGCGGCACACGGGAGACGAAGTTCGACCGTCGGCTCAGAAGCGATTCCGATGTCGATTACATTATCAAGACGTCCTCGGGTATCGAGCATATACCGCGTATTTGAAATTTTCTGTGACCAGACCTAGGATTACCGCCATTGGACAAGCAGCTCGGGGGCCATCTTGCTGACGATCATTGCATTCGGTGATTTCCTATCTGCGATAATTACACAATGGATAGTGATACTGGGTGGAGGGACTTTGATCGTCCTGTTCGGGCTGTATGAACGATTCTATCTGAAGGGACAGGCTCATATCAAATTGTATTCTGGCGTTGTTGCAATAGCCTTGTTTTTAGCGTGTTTTAATGCGTGGAGGGAGCTGAACGATAAGGTAATCGATTTGCTAAAATCTCAGGTTCCTTTTAGTCTGCTTACCCGCAAAATGGCCGACGACTTAAGTGTCAGAATCAAGGTCGAGGGCAACGAATTCCGAGAACTCGTAAACAGCGGACACATTACGCTGGCCTTCACGTGCGACAGCGTTGCAAGATCGTTTGTTGATGATTTATTGCAGTTATTGCAGTCTGCAAAGCTATATGCAGATCGCCTTGTTGCTTGCTCAGATAGAATAGCAGAGAGACGTAGCGGTTTATATATGGTCGTTCCGGACGTAGGCCATCTAAAAGAGGAGCAGAAGAAGCTTCTAAAACTCATGTTGGATAGCTCAATCCCGATTTATCCTACGCCAATTTATGAGCAATCTCTTGAGTATGAACATACAGCGACTTGGCTGCTGTATGTCGGAAAATAATCTCATGTTGCCTCTGTCTGAAAAACTGCTGGTCTTAACACAGTAAGGATGTGTCGGCGCGCCAGAGGCGCGCCGCTCGTGAACTCTACCCGGCAGCCGTAGCCGATCACACGTCGAAGCCGCCGTCGCCGCCGCTGTCGTCGAAGCCGCCGGCATCGGTGTCGTAATCGGCGCTCTGCACATCGGGGCCGGCAGGGCCGTCATAGCCGGCGGCCGGATAGGACGGGTCATGGCCGCCCTGGTCGCCGTAATAATTGTTGATGATCGTATCGCCGCCGCCGCTCGCATGATCAAAGCCCGAGCCGATGCCGAGATTGTTGCCCGCGCCGCCGGCGCCGCCATGGAACAGGCCGCGGATCGAATCGGCCAGCAGCACGCCGCCGGCGACGCCCGCCGCCGTGCCCAGCGCGCCCTTCAGAAAGCCGCCGCCGGCGGCCGCCTGCTGCGGCGGAGCATAGCCCGGAGGAGGAGCGTAGCCGGGAGGCGGCGCATAGCCGGGAGCGCCGCCAGGGGCCGCGCCCCAAGGACCGCCCTGCTGCTGCGGATAGGCCGGCTGCTGGCCATAGCCCGGAGGCGGGGCAGGACGCGGCGGGGGCGGGGCCTGGCGCTGGGCGCCGCCGAACAACCCGCCCAGAAATCCGCCGGACTGCTGCGGGCGGCTCTCGAGCTCCCTCACGCGGCTCTCGAGCTCCTGCAGGCGTTGATTGGCCGCCTGCAGCGCCTGATCCTGCACCAGAACCGTCTGCGCCAGCAGATAGGGCGCGGCGGGCTGCGACTTCAGCTGCTCGGCGATGAAACTCTCCGCCTCCTGATCGCGCTGGGCGCCGGCGGCGCTGCGCGTACGCTCGAACAGACCGGCGAGCAGTTGGCGTTCTTCGGGTGACATAGGTCTCTCCCAGTTGGAACCAGCCCTCTTCGCGGGCGTGGCGCCCGAAATATGGGAGCGCTTTTTGGCTCTGCCAAGAGCCGCGGCTGCGGTCGAGCCCAGTTTCGAGGCGTCAGTCGCCGGCGAGCGCCATATCGTCGCGGTGGATGATCTCGTCCGGTCCTTTGAAGCCCAGAAACCCTTCGATGTCGCGCGAGGAGCGGCCGATGATGCGGGCGGCGTCCAATGCGTCATAGGTCACGAGCCCGCGACCGATTTCGCCGCCCGAAGGATTGCGGATGACGACGCAATCGCCGCGCGCGAAGCCCCCCTCGAGCGCGGTGACGCCGGCCGGCAGCAGGCTCTTGCCGGAAAACAGCGCGCGCGCCGCGCCTTCGTCCACATGCACGACTCCCTTGGGCTCGAGCGAGCCCGCGATCCATTTTTTTCGCGCGGTGACCGGGGTCGAGGGCGTCAAGAACCAGGTGCAGGGCCCGCCTTCGGCGATGCGGCTGAGCGGAGCCTCCACGCGGCCGTCGGCGATGACCATATGGGCGCCGCCGGTGGTCGCGATCTTGGCCGCCTCGATCTTGGTGCGCATTCCCCCGCGCGAGAATTGCGAGGCCGCGCCGCCCGCCATGGCCTCGACCTCCGCCGTCACGCGGGGAACGATATCTATGCGCCGCGCATCTGGGTCGCTCGCCGGCGGGGCGGTGTAGAGGCCGTCGACGTCCGAGAGCAGCACCAGGAGGTCGGCGCTGGCCATTGTCGCGACGCGGGCGGCGAGCCGGTCATTATCGCCATAGCGAATCTCGGAGGTCGCGACAGTGTCGTTCTCATTGATGACCGGCACGGCTCGGAGCGCCAGGAGCCGAGTCAGGCATTCGCGGGCGTAGAGATAGCGGCGGCGCTCCTCCGTATCGCCGAAGGTGACGAGAATCTGCCCCGCCGTCATGCCGAGGTCGCCCAAGGTCTCGGCCCAGATGCGGGCGAGGGCGATCTGGCCGACGGCGGCCGCGGCCTGGCTGTCCTCGAGCGGCAGCGCTCCCGAGGGCAGGCCCAGCACGCTGCGGCCGAGCGCCACCGCGCCCGAGGAGACGACGAGCACATCCGCGCCCCGCCTGTGCGCCGCCGCGAGATCGCCGGCGAGAAGCGCCAGCCAGTCGCGCTTCACCTTCGCCTCGCGCGGATCGACGAGCAGCGAGGAGCCGACCTTGACGACGATGCGGCGGAAGGAGTCGAGCTTGGGGCGTTTCACGGGAGAGCGGTTCTTTCGGAGAGAGGCCGAGCAGGCGACTTATAGCCCTTCCGCCACGAAAGCCCACCCCACGTCGGGCCGGAGGCCGCCGACGAAACGCGACGCGGCCTCATGGCGCGTCATCGGGCCGTCGGCGCGCCGCGATTGCGCAAAAACACGACATAGCCGAGAAAATTCGGCCGCTTCGCCAGAGCGGCCGGCGGCGACCATTGCGCCCCTTCGGCGAGGCCGAGGCGGAAGGGAGTGCGCAGCCGCCCGAGCCGCGCCAGATAGGCGTCGATGTTCTCGACCGTCTCGGCGCCGCGATAGGTCTGAAAGACGAGCTCGTCGACGCTGCCCCAAAGCGCGTCCATATCCTCCGGCGCGGCTTGCGACGCCCAATCCATGAGGCCCGTCGCGCCGAGCGCGCAATCCTTCGGCAGCGCGTTGCGCAATCCGCGCAGGAAGGCGGCGTAATTCTGCAAGCCGCGCGTCGAAGCGTCGAAATCGATCTGCACGCCGGCGACGCGGCCCGGATGCGCCCGCCAGGCGTCCAGCCGGCGGATGATGTGCGCGATGATCTCGGGCGGCCAATCGAGGCTGCGCACGCGATAGACGAGCCAGAGCGTCGCCCGATGCGGGCCGGGCTCGGCGCCGCCTTGCGCCTTCATGCGGACGAAGCCGTTGCGATCCGGCCCGATCTCGCCCGAGTGCAGATAGATCGTCTTCGCTTCGGCGAGCTCCGGGCGGCCTTTGACGCCCGCCCACAGCCAGAAGGCGTCGTAATCCGCCGCCCGCACGGTTGGCCCGGCTGCGGCGCCAAAGGCGCAGAGCAGGGCGCAGAGCGCGAGGAGGAGGCGCCGCGATCTCACCAGTAATATTGCAGGTTGCGCGCCCATTGCGTCGCGCCGTAGCGCGACTTCAACATTTGAAACCAGGCTTTCCGCTGCGCCTTTTCGACATCCTTGCCGCCGCAGGCGTTGCCGCCCGCGGGCGCATAGCAACTGATCGCGCGATAGAGCGCATAGACCCTGTCGTCGTCCTTCGTCTTCGGATCGGCGATCAGCCGTTGATAGACTTCGCCTCGCGCGAATGGCTCGCCGGGGAAGATCGCTTTGGCGCCGCCCAATTCGTCCGCTGCGGGACGCCAGGCGTCGAAACGGGCGAAGTCGGAGCGGCGGACGAAATCGCCGAGGCAGAGCAGCCCATGCGCGGAGCGCGGATCGGCGGCGAGCTCGGCGACCACAGCCCTCAGCGCCGGGCATTTATAGGGCTCGTTCACAGCCGGCGACAGAAAGATCGCCGATTCGGGGAGATCGGAGATTTGCGGCGCCTCGGCGTCGTCCTTCGCGAGGCCTTCGGGCGAGAAATCGCGCAGGAAATTCGCATATTGGCCGCGCGTCGCCTCCTTGTAGAGCAGCAGGAAGCGCGCGAGCCGCCGCTCGGCCGGGCTCCCTCGAGGATCGGCGACGGCCATGCGCAGCAGGATCGGCCCCGCGGTGTGGCGCAGGAGGATCGCGCGAATGCGGGGCGAGGACAGGCGCGTTTCGGCCAAGAAGACCTTATTCGCCATGCCGGCGCGCTCATAGCTCATGGCGAGGCCGAGCTCGACCGCCTCTTTCCACAAGGGATTGGAGACGGTCCCGCGCAGCTTCGTCCAATGCTCGATCGCCGCCGGAAGCTCGCCCGAGGCCATCAGCGCTTGGCCGCGCAAAGTCTCGCGGCTGAAGGCGAGATAGTTGCTCGGCCCAGGGACGGGAGGTCCGAGCCATTGCAGCGTCGCCGCGAAATCGGCGTCGGCGTAATAGGCGCGCGCGGCTTTCAGAAAGCCGAAGAGCTCCTCGCGGCCGGCGAAGGCCGGCGCCTGAGCGTCGAGCTCGGCTGCGGAAAAGCGCGTCTCGGCTCCGTCGGAGCGCAATCTCATCAGAATCTGCGTCGCCAGCAGGATCGGCTCCCGGCTCTTGTGGTCTTTGGCGGCGGTCAGATATTTGGAGTCGATCTCCTGCGCCAGATCGACGCTGTCGAGACTCGTCTTCGCGCCGCTCCCTTGCGCGATCCGCCGCCCATATTCGGCGGCGAGACTATCCTCATCCGCCGCGAGCCAATAGACGCGCCGCAATAGGCCCTGCGCCGAGGCCGCGTAGCGCCCCGTCGGATAGGCGTTCAGATAGGTTTGAAAGGCGGTTTGCGCCGCGGTCAGCGTGGCGCGATCGGTCACATTGGGTTCGGCGGTCCCGTCGAAATTGGCGAAGGCGCCGATCTGCGCCTTGTTGAGCAGGGCGCGGGCGATCATGTAGCGCGCCGCTTCGCGCAGCCATGCGTTGCGCACGGTCGCGAGCTTATCGAAGCGCTCCAGCGCGCGGTCGAGATCGCCCTCATAGAAGGCGTCGGCGCCGGAGAGATAGGACGCGAATTCCTGCGCCGCGGCCGCGGAAGGCGCAATTCCCGTGAGCGAAGCGGGCAAGGCCGCGGCGTCGGCCTTGTCGCCGCGGCAGGAGGGCGCGATCTTGTCCCGCGCCGCCGTCAGCAGCCGCCGCTCCTCGGCGGAAAGGGCGGGCTCGGCCTCGACCGCGGCCGCGAAAGCGCGGCGCCCGGAGTCCATCGAGACGCAGCGCGTTCCCTCGCCGTCGGCGAAGGCGCCGACGGTCTCGTCCTTCCCGTCGCGCGCCGTCGCGGCGGATCGGCAAGCGTCGGTGAAATCGGGCCTGGAAAACAGCACGGAAGAATAGAAGTCGATCTTCTCGTCGCCCTTCGACACGGCGTCGTCCTTCGGCCGCAGCTTCGGATCGGCGTCCATCATCAGGAAGAGGAGATTGAGACGTGTGTCATTGCCGGGGCTGAGGAAGGGCATGCCGCTCTGTTCGGCATAGCTCTTCTGATCGAGCGCCCAGCGTCCGGGAGTGGGATAGCCGCCGCCGCATGCGCGAGCAGTCCCGGCGGAAAGCAGAAGGAGGAGAGAAACGACGCCTGCGAGAGAGAAGCGCATGGAGACGATCCGAATTGAGATAGGCGCGCGCCGCGACAGTCTCGGAAATATGGCGCAATTCATTGATATTTATATGGAGATTTCGCAGGCTGGCAGGAGTGGAGGGACTCGAACCCCCAACCCCCGGTTTTGGAGACCGGTGCTCTAGCCGATTGAGCTACACTCCTGCGGTGACGGCGCGCCGTCGGGCCTCTCCATGCCGCATCATGGGCGCGGATGCAAGCGCCGGGTCGGCTCCCGGCGCATTTCGGCGTCAGGAATTGCCGCCCGAGAGAACTGTGACGGCGCGGCGGTTCTGCGACCAGCAGGAAATATCGTCGCAGACGGCGACCGGCCGCTCCTTGCCATAGCTGATCGTGCGGATGCGGGCCGCCGAGAGGCCGCGCGAGGCGAGATAATTCTTCACCACCTCGGCGCGGCGGGCGCCCAGAGCGAAATTATATTCGCGCGTGCCGCGCTCGTCGGCGTGGCCTTCCACGGTGAAGGAATAGCGGCCGTAGCGCTGCAGCCAATCGGACTGCTTGTCGAGCGTCGCCTGCGCGGTGGACGTCAGCTCGCTCGAATCGGTCTCGAAATAAACACGGTCGCCGACATTGATGACGAAATCCTGCGGGCTTCCGGGCGCCGCATAGCCGCCGCGGCCATTGGCGCCGGCGAGCGCGGCGTTTTCGTCCTCGGCGTTCTTCGCGCAGGCGGCGAGAGAGGCCGCCGCCAGCAAAGCGGCGGCGAAGCGCAGGGCGCGCGCGGCGGAAACGAATCCCATATCCTCGAAACTCCTCTGACGACGGCTCGACCGTCGCCAGTCCTAGCTGCGCAGGGGTTAAGCGAAGGTTCCATCAACCTTGACGAAAGCTTGTCGCGCCCTGCCGCCGCGCGTTCGATGTCGGTAAGGTTAACGTGAGCTTGATCGTCGATGCGGTCGATGGCGCGAGTGAGGCGAAAAAGCGGCGCGAAAAGCGTCGCTTCCGTCGCCGAGGCGAGCGCGGACGGGAAGCTCGGGGGGCTGGACCGCCGCGCCGATCATTGTTAGCAATTCGTTCATCATAAGGCGGAGGGAATCGGGACGACGATGCGCGATCTGAAACGCTTCGCCGGCAAATTTGCCGCGCCATTCTGCGCGCTTTTCTCCGCTGTGACGCTCGCCGGCTGCGTCGACACGGCGGTCGAGATCGGCCATCCGCGTCCCGAGCAGCTCGCCCAGCGGCAACGTTCGACGCCGCGCTCCGGCGTCAGTCCGCGCGGCGCGCCGGTCGCGCTCACCAGCCTCGAAGGCGCGCCGGAGGATGCGCTGGCGCGGTTTCGCCCCGCGTTCGCGCGCGCCGCCGAGAGCCGCGATATCGTCTCGGCCGGCGAGCCCGAGGCGGCCTATCGTTTGCGCTTCTATCTCACCGCCTATGCGAGCGCCGAAGGGGCGACGCGCTTCGCCTATGTCTTCGATGTGTTCGATCGCAATGGAAGACGGGCCCGCCGTCTGACCGACGAAATCGCGGTGAAGGGCGCAGGCGATCCCTGGACGCTGCTCGACGACAGAACGCTCGCCGAGGTCGCGGCGCGCGGCGCCGAGGAGCTCGCGGCCTTTCTCTCCGATACGCCCGAGGCGATCGCGGCGGCGGCGGGCGGCGAGTCGGGCGTGACGATCGCCGCCGCCGCGCGAACCGAGCCGGCGCAGAGCGCCGTCAAGCCATTGGGTTTCGCCGAAGCGAAGTGAGGGCTCGGCCCAAGGAGTGATCGCGGCCGCGCCCGAGGCGCCCCGCGGCCCGGCCTGCTGGAAGCTAATCGGTCCGAGACGCCCTCGACGGCGCGACCGGCCGGCGGGCGCATTGACGTCGCAGGCGCCTTTCGGTATCGAATTAGCTACAAAAGGCCGCGATGGCAAAGCCGTCGCGCCAGGGGATGGGGTGCCCCCTATAACCGCCGTAGAGGCTGATGACTCCTGCATGAATCGGCGGTCCTCCCGGTCGCAGACCGGGGGCGCTCGCGCGCAAAACGCAGGAGGAAACAAGATGAATCAGGATCTCTCGGTTTTCATTACCCCCTTCGCTCTCATCATCGGCTGCGCGCTGATCGCGGCGGGCGGTCTCTATTTCATCGACATCAAATTTCTGAAGTCGCGCTTCCAGGCGGTCGCGGCGCTTGCCGCGGGGTTTATCGTCCTTGGCGCGTTGGAGGTCGTGCTCGCCGGCAGCAGCGTCTCCTTCTTCAAGGCGCAACAGGTGCAGACCTCCGCATGCGAGCTCAAGGGCGAATCGGCGCATCCGGAGGCGCGTCTCGGCGGCGACGCCGGCATCATTCACAAGCATATCCTCGCCTGCATGGAAATGGCCGGCTATGAATGGTCGCCCGAGCACCGCAACTGCAAGGACGCGCCGCTCGCCACCAATCCCTATTGCTATCTGCCGCTCGGCGGCTTCGACCGCACGATCACCGCGTTTCAACTGAGATTCGAATAGCCGGAGCGCAATGGCGCGGCTAAGCTCGCTCTCCGCCCGCGCGGGGCGCTTGCCGTCCGGAGGACTTGCTCCATTTGAACGTGAGACTCCGGGGATGGCGGCGCCCTGTCGGGAACTGACGGGAGACGTGCCGATGAACGAGGATATCGCCGCCTTCGTGGCACCGCTGACGCTGATGCTCGGCGGCGGCCTTTTGGCCTTGGGCGCGCTGTCCTTTATCGGGATCGATTATTTCGGCACCAAGTTCAAGGCGCGCGTCGCATTCGCGATCGGCCTCGCCTTCATCGTCGCCACCGAGCTCGTCTTCGTGACGGGCAGCAGCAGCGGGCGCTATTTCTCAGGGTTGAAGACCGACGTCACCGACTGCGAGCTGGACGGAGAGACCAGGCTGCCCGAGGAGCGGCACAAGAACAGCAGAGTGCTCCACGACTATATCGTCGGCTGCATGGAGCGGCTCGGCTACGATTGGAACGCCGAGCACGAGCACTGCAAAGAAGCGCGGATCGCCACCAATTCCTTCTGCTATCTGCCGAAGCGGGCGGTGGCGCGGGCGATCGTGCGCTTCCAGACCGCCTTCGAATAGCGCCGTCTCCCGCTCCAGACCTATTTGAATTCGCATGTTTTTTTTCCGAAAACTGCTTCGCGCTTTTCGGGAACATGCTCTAAAGCGCCGCGCTCACGCGCTCTCCACCGCCTCGCCTGGGACGAAAGCGTCGAAAGCCGCCCAGAACTGCTCGCGCAATTCGTCGCGCTCCATCAGCAATTCATGGCGGGCGCCGGGAACCTCGACGAGGCTCGCGACCGCTAGACGCTGCGCGAATCGCTCGATCGCGCGCGACGACACGATACGATCGCGCCCGCAGAGAAAGGCCATCACCGGCGTGCGCACGGCGCGGGCGTATTCGGGCGCGGCGAATTGCTTCATCAAGCGGAAGGCCGCGTTGGCCCAGCCGACCGTCGGATCGCCGACCGCCAGTTGCGGCGCGGCGTGCAGAACGTCGGCGTTGCGCGCGAAGCGGGCGGCGTCGGAGGTCAGCCGATTGCCCTCGAAGGGCAGCTCATTGAGCGCTTGCGGACCGCCGCCCGGCACATACATCGCGCCGAGCCCGAACATGTCGAGCGTGTCCGCGAGGGCGCGCGCGCCGATCGGAAAGCGCAAGCCCTCGAAATCGATCATCGGCGCCGCGACGATGACGCGATCGAAGGGCGAGCGCGCCGAATGGGCGCGGTCGAGCAGAATGGCGCCGCCCATGGAATGGGCCAGCGCATACCAGGGAGAAGGGCAGGCGAGCGCCAGCACATCGGTGATGAAGGCGTCGAGATCGCGCTGATAGAGCGCGAAATCGTCGACATGGCCCTTGCGCGGATCGGCGAGATCGCGCTCCGAGCCGCCCTGTCCGCGCCAATCCAGCGTCACCACATGGAAGTCGCGCGCCAGCAGCTCGTTGATCGTCTCGAAATATTTTTCGATGAATTCCGCACGGCCCTGGAACAGCGCGACCGTGCCGATCGCCCCGCGCGCGGGCGAAAAGCTCGCGGCGCGCAACATGCGTCCGTCCGCCGTGCGAATGGCGAAGACCGACGCATTGGGCGGCGTGGGATTGTTAGGCGTCGCGATGAGCTGCGGTTCGGTGAGCGGCATGTCGGGCGTCCAGCTGCGGCCGGGAGAAAGTCGCTGATCGCTACTCTCTCCCGATCTATCGCATGGCTCGCGCGACGGCGCAAAAATTCCGAGGTCGGAACTTCGCCGGATCGATATGCGAGCCGGATCGATATGCGAAAATGTCAGAGCGTCACATTCGTCGCGACGTAGAAAGTGCGGCCCATTCCGGGGACTGCGACGCCCCAGCGCGGCGCGACAGGCAGAGGGCCGGACATGGTCGCGGCCTGGCCGAGATAAGCCCCGCCCAACGGCAAGTAGTACAACGTGTCGAAGATATTCTCGACGCCGAAGTCGAGGCGAATATTCCGCCACTCATAGCTGCCGCGCAGGTTGAACAAGGCGTATGCGCTCGTCTTCACCTCGTTTCTGACTTGCGACACCTTGTCCTTGGCGCCGACGAATTGCCCCTCGACGGAGGCGCGCCAACCGCCGAGTCTCTGCTCCAGCGACAAGCGTCCATTGACCGGCATGATATTGTAGAGATTGTCTTCGGTCGTCGTGTTCTGGCCGTTGACGTAGCTGAGGACGCCTTTCAGCGTGAAATCGCCCAAGGCCGTGTCCTTCGCCAGGAGCGCGCGCCCAGAAGCGTCGACGCCGAAGAGGCGCGCGTCCTGATTGACGAACTGGAGGGAGGCAAATCCCGCCCTTCCGAACTGATTGTGCATCCACGACGCGCCGCAGACGTACGTCGGACAACGTTGAACGTCGATGTAGTTGGAGATGTAGGTGAAGTACGGCGTCACCCGCAGGCCGATTTCGCCGGAAGGGTCACGCCAGTCGGCGGTCAGGCTGATCGTGTGAGAGACTTCGGGTTTCAGGCTCAGATTGCCGATATAGAAGTTCCCGTCGCCAAACCAGCCGATCATTTCCATGGGCATGATCGCGTTCGACCAGGCATAGCGCTCATAGAGATTTGGAGAACGGGTCTTCAGCGAATAGCCGAACGAATAGGTCTGCGTGGCGCTCGGCGTGTAGGTCGTCTGCGCGGTCACATTCCAATTCTGATCGGTGCGGGCGCGATCCGCGAGGTTGAATTTCGTGGCCGGATAGAGCAGCGCCGCATCGTACATAATAGCGTTGTAGCCCTTCACCGGACCCGTGCTCATCGCCACCGTATCGCTGCGGACGCCGAGCTGGGTCGTCCATTCGGAGTTCCAGCGCGACTCCAATTCGGCGAAGACGTCGTAGCGGTCTCTCTGGCCGCCATTGACGTTGAGGAACGTGTCGGGCGCCATTCCGCCCATGGTCTTGCCGGCGGGGAGAATGGCGGGAGACGGCGGCCACCATTCGAAGTAACGGTATTGCTGGTATTCGCCTCCGACCCTGAGAAGGCGCCCATCCGTCAGCTTGATGTCGGCGTTGATCTTCGCTCCGGTATTGTGCGCCTTGGTGTCCATGGGCATGCCCGGCGCGAGAATGGTCGCGAAGCTTCCATAGTAGTATTGCTTGTCTTCGCCGAAATCCATGATGTGCCGAACGGTCTGATGATAGACCTGAGCTTCGAGCGTTCCCCAATCATACCGTCCCGTATAATGGAGCTTGCCCTGAATGGCCCGGTTCTCCGTCATGTCCATGCGTTGATTGGGATATAACTGATAAGGAATGTGCTGGAAGCCGAGATTGAACTCGAGCAGATGATTTTCGCGCCGCAGCGCGATGGCGATGTCATGGTTCTGCGCCTGATAGGCGGTCGAGCCGACCACGTCGCCCCTCAGCCATGGCGTCAGAGAGCCGAACCTCGTGAATGGGATCGTGTTGCCGGTCCAGAGATAGGCTGGGCCGGGGAGCTTGAAATTCCCGCCGGCCTTGTAGTCTTCGGAGCGCGAATAGGACCCCCTGTAGGTGATGCTGAAGTCTTCCGTCGCCGCGGTCGCCGACAGGTTGCCGCCATAGGCGCTCCCGTTGCTGCGGAAGAAGGAGCCGACCTCGCCTTTCGCGAGAACGCCCTGTCCGGGTTGCGCGAACAAAGGCGCGGGCGATTTCACCAGGATCGCGCCGCCGACGCTGTCCCCGCCGACGCTCACCGGGACGACGCCGGAATAGACGTGGATGCTCCCGACCTGAGAGGGAGCGACATAGGACAGCGGCGGGTTCATGTGATTCGCGCAAGCGGACACGAAGGGGACGCCGCCCACCTCTATGTGCAGACGGTCGTCCGCCAAGCCGTCCAGCACCGGAAGGCCGGAGACGCCCCCCGCGGTCTGAAGGGAGACGCCGGGCGCGTCGCGCAGAAGGCCGGCCGTGTCGCTGGTCGTCGCCCGCTCGGCGACGGGATTGTCGACGACGGCCGAGACGCCGGCGGGCTGGGCGAGGCTCCCTTCGGGCCGCGCGGCCGGCGAGCGGCCGGCGGCGTTGATCTCGATAGGCGGCAGCTTCTCTTGCGCGAGAGCGGCGTAGGGCGAAGACAATGCGAAAGTGAGCGCGCAGGCGGAAGCGCCGCGCAGCAAGGCGTTGCGGAACATTATGAATCTCCTGGAAGCCGCGAGGCGCGGCGTGCGTCGAAGCGGCCGTCGGGCCGCGAGCGTTCGGCGACGTCAGGAGAAAGAAGGCGGTCCTCTGGCGAATGTTGCGCGTTCGCGCGCTAGCCGCGGCGGAGGCGCGTCGTCGGGCCGAGGTTCGGCGACGGAGACGAGCGTCGGCGCCTCGATGGCGATCGCGCGATATTCGATAGCTACGAAGCCATGACACCATGGCAGGCACGAGGAACAGCCATGGGCATGGCTGGTCTGGACGGGCGTATTCCCGGCGACGCCGGAGTTTTGGCTCGGACAGGTCGAAACGCCCGAAGCGGCGGCGCCGTCCGTCTCGACATGCGCGGGGCGGGGCAAAACCGTCGCGAGGGCGAACCAAGCCAGCGCGAGGACGAGAAGCCTCCTCGTCCAGCCTGTCCTTCGTCCCATTCCATGCGCTTCGGTGGCCATCCGTGAATGGTTAAGAATACGGCGCTTGCTGCTCAAGCGCCAAAATGTCGCAGCATGAGCTTCGCGTGCAACACCGCCGCGACGCGTGAGCCGGCCGATTCGGACTCGCAGGCCTTGCGCGCCGCAAAACGCGTTCCCACATGGATTTCAGCGCGGGCCATAGCGGACGCGCTTCATCCCCGGCGCGAGCGGGGACGAGATCCCGATCGCGCTTCCACTGTCGCTTCTTGGAGGACAATGTCATGCGTCACTTCGATCTTTCGCCCCTGTATCGCTCCACCGTCGGCTTCGATCGCCTGTTCTCCCTGCTCGATCAGGGCGTGGGCGCCGATGCGGCGCCGACCTATCCGCCCTACAACATCGAGCGCACGGGCGAGAACGACTATCGCGTGACCCTGGCGGTGGCCGGCTTCGCGCGCGAGGACCTCTCCATCGAGACGCGCGAGAACACGCTGACCATCAAGGGCGCGAAAGAGGCGCAGCCCGAGACCGGCGTCAAACGCGAGATCCTGCATCAAGGCATTGCGGCGCGCGCCTTCGAGCGACGCTTCCAGCTCGCCGATCATGTCGTCGTGACCGGGGCGAGCCTCGCCAACGGCCTGTTGCATGTCGATTTGGTTCGCCAGATTCCCGAGGCGCAGAAGCCGCGCCGCATCGAGATCGGCGGCGGCGCTCCGGCGCAGACGATCGACGCCAAGGCTGCGTGAGCGGGCCGCCTGATCGGCCTTCCGAGGCGCAAAAAACCGAGGCGTCCCCGCGGGGGCGCCTCTTTTTTTCGGTCAGCCCCCTGGCGCAGGCTTCGGCGGCTCGCCCGACGGCGGCGCCTTCGACTGTTCCGCCGAGACGGGATTGGCCGACGCGGCCGCTGGGGGAGGCGAGGGCGCCGGCGGCGTAGCCGGGACGATCGTCTGAGGCGCCGGGGCCGCTTGCTGATGGCCGACGGCGGCGGGTTCGGGGACGGGCGTCGCGTGCGGCGCCTTCGACTCGGTCGGCGGAGCCGGGGCGGGCGCGGCGGCCGGGGACGGAGTCGCGCCGGACTGCTGCGGGGCGGGGGCCTCGCGATCGGCGGGCGTCACGGCCGCGGGTTTCGGCGCCGCCGGCCTTTCGGATCCGTGCGGAGCGGCCGATCGCGTCGGCGTCGGCCGCGCCGGCGGCTTCGTCGCCTGGGAGGGCGGGACGTGAGGAGTGCGCTGCGTCTCGGCGCCCTGGGGCCTGGCGGCGGCGTGGGGCCGGCGCGGCTCGTCGACCCGACGGTTCGGGTCGGCGGATCGTGGGGCGGGACGGCGCGGCTCGGCGCCGAGGCCCGGCACGACCAGCGGGTCCTCCGCCGCGCCCGTCCGCGAGGCGTCATAGGGCTCGGGTCCCGGCGGAGCGCCATAGGCGGTTGGCGGCGCGTCGAAAGCGCCGGGCGCCTCGCGGATGATTTCCGGCCCGATGCGCCACGACCGCAAAATCTCGCGCTCATAGGGATCGATGAGGAAACGCCTGTAGCGCCCCCGGTAGTCGACGCCGGTCGCCACCAGCTGATCGCCGCGGCGGCCGAGCGCCCCGACGAGGCGAAATCCCTCTTCCTCCAGAATTCCGGCGATCACTCGCGGCGAGACATGCGGCGCCGGCTCCGGGATCGGCTGATGAAAGGCATAGCCGAACGGACGAAAGAAGAAATCGGCCGCGGCCGGCGTCGCATAGGTCGCCGCGAAAGGCGCCAAGCTCGCGACAGCGAGCAATATCCTCGGCCGCAGCCTCGATAGCGTCATGAACCGCTCCACATCTTCATTGGCCCTGTTCATTGGCCCTGTCTCGACGGCGGAGCTTCTGCGACCATTGCGGCGAGCTTTGGACGCGAAAAGCGGGCGGGCCAGCTGGAATGCGCCGGGATTTCGGTTTTATGACGGCAGATTGCTTGTGCGCCGAGCCCAAATCTGGCAACAATATTCCCCGCTGATATGTCAGCCTTGCTGACCATTCTCCTCCGACGGCCCATCAGCGGGGCTTCGGAGCAAATCGATGAATTCGACGACAGGGGACGGGGACCCAAGGCGCGGCGATCGGGCCGGGCGGCCTCCGCACTCGCCCGGGAGACGCCGCTATGACCGCGATCGACGCCAGAGACCCCCTCCTGCCGAAGGCTCAGGGCCTCTACGATCCGTCCAAGGAGCACGATTCCTGCGGCGTCGGCTTCGTCGCCGATCTGCGCGATCGCAAGACCCATGAGATCGTCGAGATGGGTCTGCAGATCCTGCTCAATCTCGATCATCGCGGCGCCGTGGGCGCGGATCCGAAGCTCGGCGACGGCTGCGGCATTCTCGTGCAGATTCCGCATGAGTTCTTCGAGGAGGAATGCGCGAAGCTCGGCTTCGCGCTGCCGGAGCCCGGCCATTACGCCATCGGCCAGTTCTTCCTCTCCCGCGACGAGAGCGAGCGCGCCAATGCGAAGGCGTGCATAGAGGCGGCCACGGCCGGCCAGGGGCTCGTCGTGCTCGGCTGGCGCGACACGCCGGTCGATTCGAGCGATCTCGGCGAGGCGGTGAAGGCAGTCGAGCCGGTTCATGGGCAGGTGTTCATCGGCCGTGGGCCGACCGTCGCCGACGAGGTCGATTTCGAGCGGCGCCTCTATCTCGCGCGCAAGACGGCCTCCAACGAAATCTACGCTCGGGGGCCCGCCGCCCGCGAGCATTACTCGGTCTCGGTCTCCTCGCGCACCATCGTCTATAAGGGCATGGTGCTGGTCTCGCAGCTCGGCGACTATTTCCTCGATCTCAAGGACGAGCGTTTCGTCAGCGCCATCGCGCTGGTGCATCAGCGCTTCGCGACCAACACTTTCCCGTCCTGGCGCCTCGCGCATCCCTATCGCTTCGTCGCGCATAATGGCGAGATCAACACGCTGCGCGGCAATCTGAATTGGATGGCGGCGCGGCAGGCGTCCGTCGCCTCGCCGCTGTTCGGTAATGACATCGAAAAGCTCTGGCCGATCTCCTATGAGGGGCAGTCGGACACGGCTTGTTTCGACAATGCGCTCGAATTTCTCGTGCAGGGCGGCTATTCGCTCGCCCATGCGGTGATGATGCTGATCCCCGAGGCCTGGTCCGGCAATCCGCTGATGGATGGCGACCGCAAGGCTTTCTACGAATATCACGCCGCGCTGATGGAGCCCTGGGACGGCCCCGCCGCCATGGCCTTCACCGACGGCCGCCAGATCGGCGCGACGCTCGACCGCAACGGCCTGCGTCCGGCGCGCTATCTCGTGACCGAGGACGGGCTCGTCGTCATGGCCTCGGAGATGGGCGTGCTGCCGATCCCGCAGGACAAGATCGTGCAGAAATGGCGCCTGCAGCCGGGCAAGATGCTGCTCGTCGATCTCGAGCAGGGGCGCATCGTCTCCGACGACGAGATCAAGAAGGAGCTCGCCTCCTCGCATCCTTACAAGCAATGGCTCGAGCGCACGCAGATCGTGCTCGAGGATCTGAAGCCCGTCGAGCCGCGCGCGTCCCGCGCCGACGTTTCGCTGCTCGATCGGCAGCAGGCCTTCGGCTATTCGCAGGAGGAGCTCGATCTCCTGCTCTTCCCCATGGCCGTCACCGGCCAGGAGGCGGTCGGCTCCATGGGCACGGACACGCCGATCTCGGCGCTCTCCGACAAGCCGAAGCTTCTCTACACCTACTTCAAGCAGAATTTCGCGCAGGTCACCAATCCGCCGATCGATCCGATCCGCGAAGAATTGGTGATGAGCCTCGTCTCCTTCATCGGTCCGCGCCCCAATATTCTCGATCACGAGGGCTCGTCGAAGAAGAAGCGCCTCGAAGTGCGCCAGCCGATCCTCACCAATGAGGATCTCGAGAAAATCCGCTGCATCGGCCATGTCGAGGACAGCTTCGACACCAAGACGCTCGACATCACCTATGACGCCGCGACCGGCGCCGCGGGTCTGCGCGAGGCGCTGAACCGGCTCGGCGAGCGCGCCGAAAAGGCGGTGAACGGCGGCTATAACATCATCATCCTCTCCGACCGCATGGTCGGGCCGGATCGCATTCCGATCCCGGCGCTGCTCGCCACGGCGGCGGTGCATCATCATCTCATTCGCCGTGGCCTGCGCACCTCGGTCGGCCTCGTCGTCGAGACCGGCGAAGCGCGCGAGGTGCATCATTTCGCGCTGCTCGCCGGCTTCGGCGCGGAGGCGATCAATCCCTATCTCGCCTTCGAGACGCTCGAGGCCTCGACCGAGGAATTCCCCTCCGACGTCGATGGCCATACAGCGATCAAGCGCTTCATCAAGGCGGTCGACAAGGGCCTTTTGAAGGTCATGTCGAAGATGGGCATCTCGACCTATCAGTCCTATTGCGGCGCGCAGATTTTCGACGCTGTCGGCCTCGCGCAGAGCTTCGTCGATGAATTCTTTCGCGGCACGACGACGCGCGTCGAGGGCGTCGGCTTGGGCGAGATCGCGGTGGAGACGGTGCGCCGTCACAAGGACGCTTTCGGCGATGCGGCGATCTATCGCGACGCGCTGGACGTCGGCGGCGATTACGCTTTCCGTATCCGCGGCGAGGCGCATAGCTGGACTCCGCATACGGTGTCGCTGCTGCAGCACGCCGTGCGCGCCAATGCGCAGGACAAATATCGCGCCTTCGCCAAGCATTTGAACGAGCAGGATGAGAAGCTGCTCAATCTGCGCGGCCTGTTCCGTGTCAAGACGGCGGAGGAGGATGGGCGCGCGAGCGTTCCGCTCGATGAGGTCGAGCCGGCGAGCGAGATCGTCAAGCGCTTCTCGACCGGGGCGATGTCCTTCGGCTCCATCTCGCGCGAGGCGCATACGACCCTCGCCGTGGCGATGAACCGCATCGGCGGCAAGTCGAACACGGGCGAGGGCGGCGAGGAGCCGGATCGCTTCAAGTCCAAGCCCAATGGCGACAGCGAGCGCAGCGCGATCAAGCAGGTGGCCTCGGGCCGCTTCGGCGTGACGACGGAATATCTCGTCAACGCCGACATGATCCAGATCAAGATGGCGCAGGGCGCGAAGCCCGGCGAAGGCGGCCAATTGCCCGGCGACAAGGTCGATGCGGTCATCGCCAAGGTTCGCCATTCGACGCCGGGCGTCGGCCTCATCTCGCCGCCGCCGCATCACGACATCTATTCGATCGAGGATTTGGCGCAGCTGATCTTCGATCTCAAAAACGCCAATCCGCGCGCGGCGGTGTCGGTGAAGCTCGTCTCCGAGGTCGGCGTCGGCACGGTCGCGGCCGGCGTCTCCAAGGGCCGCGCCGATCATGTGACCATCTCGGGCTATGACGGCGGCACGGGCGCTTCGCCTTTGACCTCCATCAAGCATGCCGGCAGCCCGTGGGAGATCGGCCTCGCCGAGACGCATCAGACGCTGGTGCTGAACAATCTGCGCTCGCGCATCGCCGTGCAGGTGGACGGCGGATTGCGCACCGGCCGCGACGTCATCGTCGGCGCGCTGCTCGGCGCCGATGAATTCGGCTTCGCGACGGCGCCGCTCATCGCTGCGGGCTGCGTGATGATGCGCAAATGCCATCTCAACACCTGCCCCGTCGGCGTCGCCACGCAGGACCCCGTGCTGCGCAAGCGCTTCGTCGGCCAGCCCGAGCATGTCATCAATTTCTTCTTCTTCGTCGCCGGAGAGGTGCGCGAGCTGATGGCGCAAATGGGCTATCGCCGCTTCGACGAGCTCATCGGCCAGATGCAGATGCTCGACAAGGAGAAGGCGCTCGCCCATTGGAAGGCGAAGGGTCTCGACTTCTCGAAGCTCTTCCACAAGCCCGCGGGCGAGGGCGGCGCGATCCGCCATAGCCTCACGCAGGATCACGGGCTCGACAAGGTCCTCGACAATCGACTCATCGAGGCGGCGCGCGCCTCGATCGACCGCGGCGCGAAGAGCTCGATCGAGACGGCGATCCGCAATGTCGATCGCTCGACCGGCGCGATGCTGTCGGGCGAGGTCGCGCGCCTCTATGGCCACGCCGGCCTGCCCGAGGACACGATCGACATTCGCGCGACGGGCACGGCGGGACAGAGCTTCGGCGCCTTTCTCGCGCGCGGCGTGACGCTGCGGCTCGAGGGCGAGGCGAACGACTATGTCGGCAAGGGCCTCTCGGGCGGCAAGGTGATCGTCTATCCCTCGCGCGAGGCCAAGCAGATCGTTCCGGAGAAGTCGATCATCGTCGGCAATACGGTGCTCTATGGCGCCATTGCGGGCGAGGCCTATTTCCGCGGCGTGGCCGGCGAGCGCTTCGCCGTGCGCAATTCGGGCGCCTTCGCCGTCGTCGAAGGCGTCGGCGATCATGGCTGCGAATATATGACGGGCGGCGTCGTCGTCGTGCTCGGGCCGACGGGCCGCAATTTCGCGGCCGGCATGTCGGGCGGCGTCGCCTATGTGCTCGATGAAGACGGCGGCTTCTCCGAACGCTGCAATCTCGCCATGGTCGATCTCGAGCCGGTGCGCGACGAGGAGACCGCGATGACGCAGGCCTATCATCAGAGCGGCGATCTCGAGCAGCATGGCCGCGTCGATGTGATGAAGGATATGACGCGCTTCGACGCCGAGCGTTTGAAGCAGCTCGTCTCCAATCATCTGCGCTACACGGGCTCGACGCGCGCGCGCGCGATCCTCGACGATTGGGAGAATTACAAGCCGAAGTTCCGCAAGGTGATGCCGGTCGAATATCGCCGCGCCCTCAGCGAGATGCTGGCGCGCAGCCAGTCCGGCGAGAAGCTGAAGGCGGCCGGCGAGTGATACGTCGTCGCGAGCGCAGCGAAGCAACCCCGGGGCCGCGCCACGGCTCTGGATTTGCTTCGTCGCGACGCTCCTCGCAATGACAGTGGGCTTCCGGCGCCGCGCCGAAGCGTATCGGCAGCGACGTGCATCCCAATCCTCGGAGACGACGAGATGCTTCTCGTCGTCGACGCTATGCGCCTCATCGCGCCACGGGGAAGGGGCCTTCGTCGAGATAATAGCCGTAGACCGGCGCCGGCTTCGACGGAATCGGATCGGCGGCCGTATAGGCCCCCGGCCGATAGCTGCGGTCGTAAGGATTGCTCTCATACGGATGAGAGGAAGGCTGCGGCCAGAGCGACGCCTGCTCCGTCGGCGCATGGAATCGCCGCGGCTCGACGAAGGCGGCGCGGACATAGGTCGGCTCCGGCTCGCGCCAACGGCGCGCCGGATCGACGGGGCGAATCGGGCGGAAGCGCGCAAAAGCCCGCGGCGTGAAATCATCGGGGCCGAGCCCGCGAATGACGACGGGTCCTAGCGCGCCGGCGAAGGATGGAGCGGGAAGGCCGGCGAGCGCGGCCAAAAGGGCCGCGAACAGAAACGCACGGATACGCATGATCGACGCCTTTCGTCTCGAAGCGGAGCGCGGCAGGACGAAAACGCGCGCCGATGTGTCAAATCGGCGCGGCTTTCCGCCGCACGCTTGCCCCGAGCAAGGCGTGTTCCGAATGCGTCGACCAAGAGTCTTCCGTGTTTCCTAGGCTTTTGTTTTGACGCGCTTCCAACGCCGAACCGGCGTCCACTTCGGCTGGAAGCGCTCCGAGCTGTTTCGTCAGCCCAGCTTGGCCTTCAAGGCGTGGCCCGCGAGCGTCTTGCCGAGCGACCAGACCGCGCCCGGCGCGTGATGCGCGTCGGCGATGACCTTGTCGAAAGCGCGCTCGATCCAGTCGCAATCGAAATCATCGAGGGTGAGCGGCGGCAGCAGCTTGATCGTATGATTGCCGTGTCCGGCGACTTGCGTCAGCACCTTGTGCTGCTCGAACAGCGGAATGCTGATGAGCTGGCAGAACAGGCCCGAATTGACCGTCTCGAGCAGGTTCCATGCGGCTTTGAGCTTCAGCGAGCGCGGCTCGCCGAATTCGATTCCGATCATCAACCCTTTGCCGCGAATGTCGGCGACGAGCTCGTAGCGCTCGGCCATGGCGCGGAACGAGGCGAGAAGACGCTCGCCCCTGGCGGCGGAATTCTCGACGAGTCTCTCGCTCGCGATGACTTCGAGAGTCGCGAGGCCCGCGGCCATTGCGAGATCATTCTTGCCGAATGTGGAGCCATGCACGACCGCGCGATCCATGCGGTCGAACATTTTGTCGAAGATCCATTTGCGCGTGAGCACGGCGCCGACGGGGACATGGCCGCCCGATAGCGCCTTGGCGACGAGCACGAGATCTGGCTCGACGCCATAATGCTCGACGGCGAAGAATTTGCCGGTGCGGCCGAGGCCGGTCTGAATCTCGTCGGCGACAAACAGCGTCCCATATTTGCGGCACAGCGCCGCGGCCTGCGCGAGATAGTCCTGCGCGGGCATGTTCACGCCCTTGCCTTGAATGGGCTCGACGAAGAAGGCGGCGACATCGCGATGGCGCAGCGCCTCCTCGAGCGCCGCGAGATCATCGAAGGGAATCTCGCGCGTCGCGGGGAGCAGCGGGCCGAAGCCCTTCTTGAAGATGTCGTCGCCATTGAGCGACAGCGCGCCATAGGTGAGGCCGTGGAAGGAATGCGCGCAATGGACGATTCCGGCGCGGCCCGTCGCGGCGCGCGCGAATTTGATCGCGGCTTCGACGGCTTCCGTTCCCGAATTGGCGAAGAAGACTTTGTCGAGCCAGGGCGCGAAGCCGAGCAGCCGCTCGGCCAGCAATCCCGCCGGAACCGACACGTCGAGCTGAACCAGATTGGGGAGCTCGGCGCCGAGCACGCTCATCAGCGCCGCGCGCAGCGCCGGATGATTGCGTCCGACGGCGAACACGCCCCAGCCGCTCAAGAGATCGAGATAGCGCGCGCCCTTGCGGTCATAGAGATATTGGCCCGAGCCGCGCACGAAGCCGACGTCATAGCCGATCGTTTTCAGAACGCGCACCCACATCTCGTTGAGATGCTGCGAGTGCAGCGCGAAGCGTTCGCTCTCGCGCTCCGAATAGAGGGAAGCGAGATCGTAGATCGGGGCGGCCCCGTCCTGCGCCGACTCGTCCTGCGCCAAATCGCGATCGTCCCGGGGCGTGATGAAGGTCATGCGTTCGGCGTCCGTGTCCTTTATGGGGCGGCGCGCGATCTTCTCGCGGGAATTGCGGCCGGTCAACCGCGCCGCCATCTGCGTCGGGCGGCGCAATATGTCGCAGCTTCGCATCGACCGCAACGCTCGGGCGAGCATATTGCTTCGCGCGGCTCTGTCCAGCGCGATCGCCGATCCATGCGGGATAAAAAGGCGCGCGCCGCCTCGTCGAACGCTGCTCTGGCGCCGAAAGGCGCCGCTTTCATGGCGAGGATTCGAACGACGAGAGCGCGCGCGACGCGGCGATTCGTCTCTGAAAGGCGCTCGTACGGTATTTCGCGTAACTCGCGCCGAGTCCCTGGAACGCCAAGCATTTTCGGGCTTTGTATCCACAGCGAAAGCGCGCGGGACAAAAAAGTCGGTTGGAGGAAAGCGCGTCGATGATATCTTAACCACAGTGATTCACGGGCGAGCGTCGCGATTCGAGTCTTCGAGGGCGAGCGGAGCGCAATCGTTCCGGATCGGCAGGGGGAGTTGGTCTGTTGGGCGCAAAAATTTCATTCCAGAATGAGTTGAGCGCGTCGACCATCAATGTCGAAAATGGCGAAGCCGGGCTCGATCTCGTCGAAGTGTCTGGAACCATCAAGTGGTTCGACGTTTCGAAGGGATATGGTTTCGTCGTTCCGGACGATGGCGGCGCGGATATTCTACTGCACGTCACCATTCTGCGGCGTTCTGGATTCCAATCGGCTTACGAAGGCGCGCGCGTCGTCTGTGAGGCGCAGAAGCGCGTCAAAGGAATGCAGGTGTTCCGCGTCATCGGAATGGACGAGTCGACGGCCGTTCATCCCTCGCAGAACGGCGCGCCGCGCACCCATGTCCAAGTGACGCCGTCGAGCGGCTATGAGATCGCCATCGTCAAATGGTTCAACCGGGTGAAAGGCTTCGGCTTCCTGACCCGCGGCGAGGGCACCGACGATATTTTTCTGCATATGGAGACGGTGCGGCGCTACGGGCTCGCCGAGCTGAAGCCCGGCGACAGCGTGCTGGTGCGCTATGGCGATGGCCCCAAGGGACTCATGGCCACCGAAGTGCGGCCGCTCGAATCCGCTCTGCCGGCCTCTCATTAGAGCCGCGCGAGAGGCCGCTTCCGGGCCGCTTTGTATTTCCCGATCGCAATGGCAGAATGGCCGTCGAATGCGAGCGCTTCGACGATATCGCGATGCGCGCGCGAATCGGGTGCGGCGAGGGTGAGCATGTCGGGTGGTTCGTCTCGGACAGCTTCGCGCGTCTTCATGGCGCTTCTCGTCCTGTGCGCGTGCGCGTCGGCCCTCCTCGTCCGCGCGCAGGCCGCGGGCGCCTCGCCATCGGCGGTCAAAATGGCCGTGGAGCCGCTCGAGATCGTCACCACGACAGGCGCGCATCGGCTGCGCGTCGAGGTGGCGCGAACGCCGGACCAGCGCGAGAGAGGCTTGATGTTCCGCACGTCGCTCGCCGCGGACGGCGGCATGTTGTTCGATTTTCACGACGAGCGGCCGGTCTCCATGTGGATGAAGAACACGCCGCTCTCGCTCGACATGATCTTCGTGTCGCGCGCCGGCCGCGTCGTCTCCATCGCGCTCGGCGCGGAGCCCTATTCGGAGCGTGTCATCTCGTCCGGCGGCCCGGCGCTCGCCGTCATCGAGCTTGCCGCCGGCTCGGCGCGGCGCCTGTCGATCGCCGTCGGCGACGTCGTCAGACATCCGATTTTCGAGAGATAGCCGGTCCATTCTCGCGCTTGTGAGCGGCGCGGCCTCGTGCTAGCGAGGCGATCGGCGGAATTGGCTCCGCGGCCTATTCGCGAGACGGGGTATGGCGCAGCCTGGTAGCGCGGAAGTTTTGGGTACTTCAGGTCGCAGGTTCGAATCCTGCTGCCCCGACCACGGGCGCGGCGCCCCCGCCACAGCGCCGCTGATCAGTTTCGAATGGCGTTGAGCCAAGTTCTTGCCGAGGCCGATATGACCGCACGCATTCACCGACCGTCTCCCAGCGCCACGCAATCCGGTCCTGGACCGGCCAAGCCCTGGGTGCTCGAATTCGAGAACGAAACACCACGCGAGCTCGATCCGCTGATGGGATGGACGGGCACGTCCGACGCCAAGGCGCAGATCAGGCTGCGCTTCGCCACCAAGGAGGAGGCGATCGCCTATGCCGAGCGCGCCGCCCTCGTCTATCGCGTGGAGGAGCCCAAGCCCGGCTCGCCGTCGCGCCGCATCATCTCCTACGCCGATAATTTCAAGACGCAGCGCGTCGGTCAGTGGACGCATTAGGGTCTTTCCGTGTTTCATTGAAACATGGAATGACCCTAAGCTTTTGTTTCGACGCGTTTCCGTACGCCGAACCGGCGTCCGCTTCGGCTGGAAACGCAGTAGCGCATGTTCCCGAAAAGTGCGAAGCGGTTTTCGGGAACATGCGAATTCAAAGACGCGACGCCGCCGTCACGGCCCCGTAGCTCAGCCGGATAGAGCAACCGCCTTCTAAGCGGTAGGTCGCAGGTTCGAATCCTGCCGGGGTCGCCACGCGAAACAAGCGCGCGACGCGCGTGCGCGCCCCGCTGAATATGCTAGATTGCCGAGCGCCGACTCCGTAGCTCAGCTGGATAGAGCAACTGCCTTCGAAGCAGTAGGTCGTAGGTTCGAATCCTACCGGGGTCGCCATAAAATCAGCAACTTAGAACGAGCTTGAGGGTAATGGCGCCGCCCGCTTCGGCTTGGGGTAGCTCTGAGGGTAACGGCACAAGGGAAAATTTTCGGAAAAGCGGTTCCTGATTCCGGGGTGGCGCGGTTCCGGCCAGGGGATTCGCACTTGCCGCATAGCGCGGCGAGCAGGGCTCTACAAATCTGTGGATAATTGGAATACAAAAACGCCCCGCCTGTTCATCCGAGGTCGGGGCGTTTCGCTGTTGCGTCCGGTTCCGGGAAACCTTCGGCTTGCTCATAGATTAGGCGGGGCTGGTCTGTGATGCAAGAGCGGGCGCCGCAGCTCGTAAACGCCATCGTCCCGCCGACAGAACTCTATCGCTCCAATAGTCGGCCGCGGGCCGGCGAATGCGAGCGACGATCTTCGCCTCGATTGGCGTCATGAGGTCATTCTCCCGAGCGCGAGACGCCAGCGGGCGACTTTCAGCCTGACGAGCGCGGCGGCAAGCGTCCAGGTCGAGGGCCTGCGCTCGGGTGGCTCCACGTAGTCCTGCCGAATCCACGGCGCGATCCACTCGGCGAGCCCGGCGAAGAGACGAGCGCCCCGCAGGGCGAGGCGGGCCAGCGCCGTGCGCAGGATGGTCGGCTCGGCCAGGGCGACCTTCGCTCGCCAGGACGGGCGAGCCATAGCAGGGCGCGGGCAGCGAGGATGCGGGGGAGAGAGGGGCGCGAGGTCATGAGCGCGGCTCCTTGTCCGGGACATTGGCCAACGCCTCGGCGATCTCCACGCGATCGGCCTCGGCTTGCGCCAACTCGCCGAGAACGTTCGATATCGCGCGAATCTCCTCCGCCGCGTCGGAGAGCAGCACATAAAAGCCGAGTCTCGGAGCGTCGCCGAGTTCGTCCTCGCTCGACGCCACAAAGGCCGCGAGGCTTATTTTTGCGGCGATGGCGTCGAGGCGTTCCGGGAGGGTTTGCGATTTCATGCCCGTCCCTCCCGCTCGAGGACAGCGACGGCCGCGCGGATCGCGTCGGGGGCGAGTTCGCGAGCATCGTCGATCAGTTCCTCGAAGCAGTCGGCGATGAACCGCAGCAAGGCGGCGGCTCCGGCTTGCGTCGTCGGCTCGGCCGTCATGATGGCGACCTCGGCCGCGTTCACCGCGTCGAGCCATTTTTCGTCCGCCGCTTCGGCTTCTCTCTCTTCGCGCAAGGCAGCTTCGAGGGGCTGGCCACGCTCGACGAGAGCGGCGCGTGCAGCTTCATATTCGTGATCCGGCTCGGCCAGCGCGGCGCGCTTGGCGGCATTGTTCCTGCGAAGATCGGCGATCGTCCGCTCGAGGTCTTCATCGCTGAACCCCCTCGGCTCCATGCTGCGAAGCCTTTCGAGTTGGCGCAGATTGAGAACTTCCTCTCCCTTGTAGGTGATGTGGCCGAGCGCTTCCTGCGCCGCTTCGACCTTGTCGGACAAGGCCGAAGTCCGGGCGTATGCGGCGTCGAGAACCGCACGGGCGCGGCCATGGTCGCCGAGGGCGACGAGAACCGGATCGGCGCCCGGAAGCGCCTGGGCGAGGGCAGGAAGCCCGGCGACGGGCGCGGCGGCGAGGCCGGCGAGGATCGCGCGGCGGGTGGTGGTGGTCATGGTCTTTCCCTTCATCAAGCGATCGTCAAATGACCGAAAATCATCACGCGGATTTCGGCGCTCGGGCCCGCTTCTCGGAAGCGCTGCGCATGATGTTCAAGCTCCTCTTCGGTCGGGAAGGTGCGCGGAATCTTCACATCGATGTCGGGAAAGAGATCGTGGAGCGCCGCTCCCACGCCGTCGAGATGGCGCTTCAGCCGATCTGCGGCGTCGCGGCGCGCGCGGGCGGCCATTTCGCGGGCTTCGGCCGCGGCCGCGATGGCGTCGCGCTGTTCCTGCGTCAAAGAGGCGAGCGCGGCGTCCTGCGTCCTCTTGATGATGTCGTCGTCGATCATTCTCTTTCTCTCCTTCAGGCAAGCCGGGAGCGTTCGCCGAGACGGGGATGTCCGGCGTGGTTGCGCTCAAAGCTGTCGAAAAACGACGGATTAGATGCTAATCGACGATTTAGGATACATCAAGCACTTTTCAACGGTTCTGGCGTTTTTCGATGCTTCATGATAAAGAGTCAGCATGAATCCTGCTCAGTGCCGGGCCGCACGCGCCCTTCTCGATTGGTCACAGCAACAGCTCGCCGAAGCCGCGAGGGTCGGCGTCGTGACCGTGAGGCAATTCGAAGCGAGCGCGTCTCAGCCGAGAAATGCGACGTTGGACGTGCTTCAGCGCGCCCTCGAGGCGGCTGGCGTGATCTTCGTCGAGGAGAATGGCGAGGGGCCGGGCGTGAGGCTGCGGAAGGGGCGAGCTACCGGATAGCTTGCTCGGCCACGGCGCGAGAGAGTATACCGATGCGACGAGGAATTTCTCATGATCGCGCGGGTTTTGTTCGTCTCTCTCATCGCTCTATTTGCGTTCTACGCGCACGCCGAAGAGACAAAAACTGTCCGGTGTTACCCAACCGTCGCAGGGGCGATAAAAGAGGTCGATGTAATCGTTTCTGACCACATTGTCGAAGTTGCGCACACGGGAGCAAACGGGAAAATTTACGAGCGAACGTCGCAATATCATTTCTACGAAACCACTTCAGACGAAGGCTATTCATGGGAAGGTATTCATTTTAAAAAGAACAATATCAAAATGGTTGGCCGTCTGGAGGTTGCCGGCGCCGATGGAAGCGCAGTCTACACAGAACTATTGTATGACGCGAGCAAAGGTTTTGTTGGAAAGACAGAAGCACTCTGTCCGGCTCCTCCAGTTTATGATGCGAAGGAGGCCCGTGCACCAAGCACGCCGACATCATCCCAAGAATACCAGCTCGCGCAGGAAACTACGGCTACCGTCGACAAGCTAGCGGGCAGCGTGAGTCACCCGGCGGAGGCGTCATCCGAAGAGCATGCGAAAGAGCAGACCGGAATTCAACAAAATGAGGATGGCCGCCCCGTTTCTTCTGCTCAGCAAAACAAGGACGAAGCGTCATTTGGAGTGATCATTCTTTTCGTCGCGCTAATTGCGCTGTCAATATATTTTCTACCGACAACAATTGCATCATCACGACAGCATCGGGCCATAGGCTCTATATTTGTTATCAATCTATTTCTCGGCTGGACTTTTCTGTTTTGGGTGCTGTGCCTCGCGTGGGCTTTCGGCCCGAATGTCAAAGGCGTTTCGCCGCCAACATCAATTTGAGGCGGCACGCGTCACCGTTTGCGAATGACATAGGTGATGCTCTTCAAATACCCACCGGTGTCGAGCAAGGGCTGCTCGCCATCGCGCGGCGCTTCCTTGCGATGCTTCCTGTGGTAGAGCGTCGACGGCGCCAGGGGCGGCGACAGCGTGTCGACGATCATCTTGCGAACAGAATTGACGGCGATCAGCCCGACCGCGTTCTGCGCCTTGTCGATTTGCGCGAGGTCGCCCCGAAAGGCGTGCTGCACGGCCGTCTTCAGCCGCTTGGCGATTTCTTTCTCAACGGCTCGCACGCCCGGCACGAGGTGCGGACGCGGCGGGATATTGCGCTCGGGCAATCCCCTCTCATTGATGTAGCCGATGGCGGCATTGGAAATCGGCTGTTTCTCTCCCGGCTCTTCGCGCGCTGCGTTCTCCGCCGGCACGCCGACATAGACGTCGTTCTTCGTGAGGGCGCGCATCGCCCGCATGATTTCCGCTCGGCGATCCTTCACGATGGTTGTGGACACAGCCTCTCGTCTCCTACTGCGCCGCCCCCTGAAGGTTTCTCAACAAGTTCGCACTCATCCGAGACCCGGCGAGCGCGAGATGACGGGACGCCTCTTGCGCGTCAAAAGCGCCAGTGACATTGAGCGTCTGGGGCGCATTGATGGTCAAGGCCCGGCTGTTGTCATTCGAGACGTTCGGCGTCGCGCCGGGTGGTGGCGTCGGCGGCAGATAGGAGCCGTTCGGCGAGATGCCGGTCCCGGGAAGCCAGGGCGCCGGGATGACGTTCGAACCGGGCGCGCTGCTCGGCCTGCCGCCGCCGCGAAGAGCCTCCAGGGCGCGCCGGCGCTGCTCGGGATGCGCTTTGAAGCCTTCCCATGCGGATAGGCCTTGCGTCCGAAGTATCCACAGCGCTATGCGGCGCTGAACCTCCGGCGAGAAGGTGTCGCTCCCCTTCAAGCCGAGCGCCTTCATCGCCGCGCGTAGCGTGCTGCCCACGATCTGGAAAGCGCCGAGCGCCGAGGAATTCGTTCGCTGCCCGATCGCCGTATTCTTGCGAATGTGATTACCCCAGGCGAGCGCCTCGTCGAGCGTCATCGATGTGAGCGGCTTCGGCGACTTCAGATAGCCGAGGGAGGCGTTGTAGGGGTCGCCATATTTCCCCGTGCCCTCGGCCGCAATCACCGCATCGAAGAACGCATCGGCGCCGCGCAAGCGATTGAAGACGCCCTTCGCGGAATTGTCGGGCGCTCCTTCTCCCCCGAGCCATTTCGGCCGTCGCCGCCACGCGCGCTTTCCCCATTCGAGCAAATTCTTCGGCTCGTCGGTCGTCAGGCCATGGTCTCCCATATGACCGCGCTTGAAATCCTCGAGCGTCGCGCCCCTATTGGCCGCTGCGATTCCGCCAACGCCGAGCAGGGCGAGCGCCCAGGGCGCGCTCAATAGCGCCGTAAGGGCCGCAAACGCCGCGCTCGTGGTCAGCGCCACCATGCGCGCCAGCAAGAGCGGAAGGCTCGTCACCGCGAGTGCCGTCACGACGGCGGCGAGTTTGGCGAAGGCGTTTTCGACTCCGGTGATCTTCGACAACCATTTGTCGGAACTGTCCGCCCACTCGGCTAAGCGAAGAACGATCTCGCCGAGCCACTTCGCGGCCTTTATGAGCCATTCCGCGAGGCTCGCCAGCGCATCGGCGAGCTTCGGCCCGTTCGCGTCCAGCCATCGGCCGAAGTCGCGCAACACGCCGTCGGCGCCGAAGAGGCGATCGAGGATGCGCGCCTTCATCGCCTCGAGGCGCAGTCCTATCGCATTGAAGACACGTTCGAATTCGCGCCCGCGCTCGCTTGTCGCTTTGAGGTCGACGCCGAATTTCGAATAGACGCCCTCGGCCTCTCGCAATCTCGTCGCGAATTCGCCGGAGATCAAGGCCCTTGTGAAATCCTCCGACAGGCCGAGTTCGGCGCCGAACATCAAGCGGCGCGCTTCCGGCATGGCGCGCAGCGCATTGCCCAGGTCGACGAAGTTCCGCGCCGTGAGCTGTCCATTTTGCAAATGAACGCCGAAATTCTTCAGCCATGCGCCATAGCCGGGATTCTGACGCATCTTGCGGGTCAGCGCGTCGACCGAGGCTGTCGCATCATCGACCGACGAGCCGAGCTGTGTCGCAGCATACTGAAGCTCTTTGAGCGTCTTCGTCGCGACGCCCGTCTTCTCAGCTGCATATGCGAGCTTTTCGAATCCTCTCGCGGCATGCTCCACACCCACGAGAATAGTCGCCGCAGCGGCTTCCACGGCCGCGCCGAGCGCTACGGCTTTCTTCGTGGCCGATTCGAGCGCGTCGCTGAATCTGCGGTAGCTGCTCTCGTCGACCTTGAAGCCAATTTTCGTCAAGAACTCGGATATTGTCTCTTGCTGACTCACGCGTTCGGCGCTCCTTCGAATTCCAGCATTTCCTCAGCGACAGTTGCGCCGAGAAACATCGCCACCAGCGCCATTTGCCGCCTCATGTCGCAGTCTATCGGCTTCCAATCGACGCCATCACGCCACCAGATGCGTTTCGCGAGCCGGCCGATCGTCACGAATTCTCCGGCCGTGATGTCGCAGATTGCCGAATGCAGCTCGTCGGCCGCGTCGCCGCCTTCTTCCATTGTCGCGCTCGCCTCGAGCCATCGCCCGAGTTTGCGCAGCAATTGTGCATTCTCGACGCCCGAAATATCGGCCTGATAGGTGGAGCCGTCGAAAACGAATTGTCGCATCGCCATCGTCGAACCTCTCGATAAATCCCCGCCGCGGCGACTTCCGCAGCGCCGCGGCGAGGAATGACGAAGCACTGGTGGGCAGCCCCTCGTCGTCGTGGGAATGGAGATTCCCGCTTCCGATGTTTTGCGCCACCTTCGGCTGGGCGTCCGCTCGTAAAACCGAAAACCGGGCGGAAATCACAAACGCGCGTCGTCCTCGTGCAGCATCGCCGCGCTGATAGGCGCGGGCCGGCTCGGATGCGTCGCGCCAGCGTCGTGTTGCAGCTCGCGGAAATGCTGCGTCCACGAGAATATCTGCGCATCGTGCGCGCCCGGCCGCTCCCGCATGTAGCTCGACCCGGCGATGTTCTCGCCCGTCGCCCCAAGGACGCGAGCCGAGACCTGCGGCCGCGTCACAGTCGACGAATAAGCGCCGCGCGCGCGCGTCGCGTCGGGATTCGGTATAACCAGCGGCACATTCGCAATCGCGTGGAGGTCGCGTTGCAGCGACCGGGCGCGCGCGATCGTCGTCTCGAATTCCTCGGCCATCGCCTCGGCTTCATCGGCGATGATCGCCGCGGCATTCTGTTGCACTGTGTAGGCCATGCGCTTCATCGTCGCGTCCCAATTCGCGGCGTCGCCGGCGAACGAAGCGACGACGCCCTGGAGCGCCTTCACCTTCTCGGCGAGAGCGTCACGCTCGGCCTTGCGCGTTGCCAGCTCCGGCGGGATTTCGCCGAGGTCGGGGAGATCGTAGCCGGCGGCAATCGCGTATTTCATCGCGCCCGCGCGCGCCTCGGCGATCTCGGAGTCGATGCTCGCATAGCCGGCGAGATGTTCGGCCGCCTCCGCGAGATGCTGCCGCGCCGCAGTGAGCGCCGACAGCGCATCCGCCTTGTTGCGTTCGGCTTCGTCACGCTCATGAATAGCGACCCGCAGCTCTTCGCGACGGATGCTGACTTCGGTTTTTGTCGTCTCCATCTGGTGTTCTCCTTGTTCACCGCGGAAATGAGATTGACGAGAGGCCGGGCGGAACCGGCGCAGCGGGGTTGTAGGCGATTACCGTCGCGTGCTTGAGCAGATACCAATGAGCCGCGACCGCGTCGGGAACGTTCCATGTGCCGGCCGGGAAGGCGATAGTGTGAATCGGCCCGACCACATTGTCGTAACCTCCGCCCTCGACCGCCGCGCGCGACGTATCGAGGCCGGCAAAGTCGCCGTCGTCGCGAAGGTTCAAGGTGAACGGCGCCGCGACGCTTATTGTCGTCGTCATTTGCGCCCCCGCAACGCCTCATTCCGCGCCTGAATGCGCTCGATGCGCTCGCGCTGCTCGTGGCCGAACGCCTTGCCATCGAAGGAGGGCTTGCTCGCCGTCCTCGCCGCCGGCCTCTTCGGCAGAACATCGCGCGTCGGGCGAACATCGATGATGATCTTCGTCGTCGTCGGCTTCGTCTTCGCACGAGGGCGAGGTTCTATCATCGCGTCATTCGTATAGGCCATGTTCGGTTCTCCTCAGGAGTAGGCTTTGATCCATTGGTCGAGATTGAAGTTGTTACCGTTCACGTTCGCGGCGATGATGATCGCGCCGCAGACCGCGTTCGCGACGTCGTCATGCGAGCCGGGCGGATGGTCGATACTGTCACGCCCGCCGCGCGCCGTCCGGCGTTCGAGCGAAGTCAACTGCGCAGCGAGCTTCGGATGGTCGAGCAGTTCGACGCGCCGTGAATTGAAAAGGGACAACGCCGATTTGTAGATGTCGCTCTTCGGCTTTTCGGCGGCCTCATACGTCACACCATGCGCGCGGAACCGCTCGGCGGGCCACTCGCCGCCATAGCGGTCGCCTGTCACCTTCGTCAGGCCGTAGGAGAGCAGCACGCCCGCGAACTCCTTCACCACTTCGTCGGGGCTGAAAGGCGGGCGGATCGCGCGGACGCAGTCCAGGACGGCCGTCTCGCCCTCGGCGTGCGCTATGGCGAGCGTCATGTCGTCGGCGCTGCCGCCCGATGGATCGCAGAAAGCGACGTATTCAGGCCGGTGCCGCGTCTCGTCGTAGCCGATCGGCGGGAGTTCGAACCGATCCGGCACAATGGCCGCCTCGACGATCTCGTGAGACAAGAACGCCTCGACGTCGGAGCGGAACTCGCCGCCATACTCCGCCGAAGCGGCGGCAGGGTCGCGCTCATAGGCGCGGGCGACCGTGCGCTCGGGAAGCGAGGGATTCATCGCGCGCGACGCGGCCTTGGCGATGATGACGAGAGGATCGCCGGCCGGGCCGTAGTCGCGCTTCCAGGCGCGATAGAGTTCGCCTCGGCGGGCGTAGGGGCTGCTGATTGCGATCAACGGGCCGCCCGTCGTCGCGAGACCAGGACGCGCGGCGTCGAGGATTTCGCGGTCCGGGTTGGCGCTGTTCTCAGAGCGCCAGAATGCGACCTCGTCGGCGATGATCGCCGCAAATGTGCCGCTGCGGATCGTGCGGAAGTTCGCCGGCCGGCATTCGATATCGACGCGCGTGGAAAGCGAGATCGTGTCTGCGGTCACATTGGTGACGAGTTCGTGAAAGGCTGCGACGTTGTCGAAAATGCCGTCCAAATACTGTTTGCACTTCGTCGCTTGCCAGACGCTCGCCGACATGATCGGCAGCGACGCCCTCTCGCCGGGCGCCAGCACATCGCTGTAGTCGACGAGGGCCGCGAGATAGGCGGCCAGCACGGCCACAGCGCGCGTTTTCCCGCCGCGACGCCCGATGATACACCAAAGCTCGTCGACGCGCTCCCCAGGCTCGGCAGGGCGGCCCGTGAGGCTTTCGAAGGTGACGCGCTCGTCGGCCGTCAGTTCCTCGCCCATGGCGGCAATGAGCAGCACGCGCCAGGCAGCCCACGACTCGCCGGACAGGACCGAGCCGAAGATGTTCGGGTCCTCGATGGCGCGGCGCATGCTGACGAGGGGCTTCACTTCGCGGCGTTCCCGTTGTGGCTGGCGATGATCTTCTCGAGGAGGCTCGGCTCCTTCTTCGGCCGGCGGCGGGCGCGAAGGGCGGACAGCGTTCGGCTGAGGCCGTTGGCGACGCGCGTGAGGTCGTCGTGGTTGACCTGCTCGCCCTTCACGATGGCGGCCTGTAGGCGCTCGCTCTGCATGGTGAGGCCGGCGGCCGTGCGGACGAGGGCGATGGTCTCCTCGGGGAGATCGTCGATATTGCCGAGCGGGGAGGCGAGGGCGACTACGAGGTCACGAAAGCGGCGCGCCTCGGCCGAGCGGCCGTCGAGGCCCGGCAAAGCGGCGATGCAATTGGCCGCCCGCGAGCGATTGGTTTTCGACGGCACGATGAGGCGCATGCGGCCGGAAGGAGAGGGCGGCGCGGCAGAGCGGGCGGCGGGCGATCTCACTCGATTTTCTCCCCGATTGTTACCCGCAAGAGAATAGCGCGAAATGTTCGCGCTTACTACATTGACATAACAAGACATTTTAAGACAGAGCGCCTGTTGTAAGAACAGGTGTCGATGTTTCCTCGCCGCGAGTCGGCGCATGTTCTCGCGCCGCCGATCGTGGCGCGCTCGTCGAAATCGATGGGTTGCGGCTGTCTCGGGCCGCTCTTTTCACCCCTTAAATCTGTCGGGTGACGCTTGTGACGGGAAACTGGTATTAGGGCGTATGCGCGCGCGCGTGTAACGGGGATAATGCAATTTGGCGTCACAAGCGTCACCAGCTCCCCCCACTGTCCGATTGCAGGAGGCGCAGGCCATAGAAGCCTCGGCCATATTTGCGGCGTTCAAAGGCGAATCCGCGGGCTTCGAGCACTTGAGAGAACCGGCGAGCAGTTCCGACTATTTCCCCCGATTTTTCGGCCCATGCACTCCAACTCGCGAACAGAACGCTCGATTGCTCCCACGCTTTGGGGTCGCGGTCGCATTTGTCGTCGATCCATGCGGCTATAGCGTCCTCGGCCTCGAGGTATGCCGCCGTGGCGTCGAGGACGGCTTGGGGCGGGCGCAGGCCGTCGCGCTGCCATTCGAGACAGCCGTCGACGAGCCATTGCAGGATACCGGGCCACTCGGCTTTGAGTTTATCGGCGAGTTCCGGGTCCGCCTTGTCGGCGGGGATCGTGACTGCGAACGGGATCAGGTGGAAGCGGCGGCGGATGGCCTCGTCGACAGAGCGCAGGGACGGTTTGTGATTGCCCGCGATGACGAGCTTGAACTGAGGCCGATATTCAAAGAAGTCCTGTCGCATGAAGCGCGCGGAGACAGTGTCGCCGCCCGTGAGGGACTTGATCCGGCTTTCCGCCCAGCGGCGCCCTTCTTCCGTCTCGACGGCGGTGACGAGGCGTGCGCCACGTAGGCCGGCGAGGTCGGTCGGATGGCGATCGGAATTGCTCGCCGTGAAAGTCTCGATTCCTGCGGTCTTGTGATAGGCGCCGAGAATGTCCGCGACGGTCTTGAGCAGCACGCTCTTGCCGTTGCGGCCTGTGCCGTAGCCGAAGAAGAGCGCGTGCTCGCGCGTGTCGCCCGTGAGCCCATAGCCGAAGACGCGGCGGATGTAGGCCACAAGCTCCGCGTCGCCCGCCGATATCTCGTCGAGGAATGACAGAAACCTCGGACAACTGCCGCCCGGCGCAACTGAGGTGATCTTCGTCAGATAGTCGTCGGGCCGAGCGTGGCGACGCGCTCCCGTGCGCAGGTCTATGACGCCCTCGGGAGTATTGAGCAACCAAGGGTCCGCGTCCCATTGGTCGATTGTCGCGGCGAGCCGGCGATCGGCTTTCGCCAATCGCTCGATTGCCGCAACCGTTTTCGCGCTGGCGATTACGTTGGCGATCTTCGACTTGTTACACTCCGCCGCCGCTTCGCGACACACAGCGCGGGCGAGGTCGAAGGCGTGAAGCGTCTCGTCGAATTGCCAGTGCGTTCCGGTCCAGGACAACCATTTTCCCCAGGCGGCGACATAGCGCAAATCGCCAGCATGCAGTTCGGCGAAGCGCAGCGCGAGCGCTTCGTCGGAGAAAGCCGGCGGCCGAGGGTCGAAAATCTCGACATTGTCGTCGATCTTGCGCGCGTGCTCATTCATGCGACGCGCTCCTTCTTCATGAGCGCGCCGAGCGCGTCATTCCAATCCTTGGACGGCGGTGCCGGATGATGGACGATAACGCGGCGGTGATAGTGTGTTGCGACAACGCGCTCGACTGCGGCGCGGCCCGCGTCGTCATTGTCGGCGAAGACGTGCAGCTCCCGAACCGCGTCGGGGATGAAGACTTGATGCAGGCGCCCGGCGCCGAGCGCGCACCAGACGGGAACTCCGAAGAGCTGCATTGCGCTCAGGCCAGTTTCTATTCCCTCAGCGAGGCCGAGAACGTCGCCGGCCGCGCCGAGCCTCACGGCGGCGTCGCCCATGCGTCCGAACGTCCGGCGCGGCATGAAGACTTGCGCCTTCCGATCGCCGCGCGGATCAATCATTGTGACCTGAACGGCGATGATGCGCCGGTCGCCGGCTTGTAGGGCTGCGACAAGCGCGGGTAGATAGATGCGTCCCGCCATGTGCTCATAGGTGGGCAGGAAGCCGAGGGACGGCGGCGGATCGATCGTAATTCCGCGCGCCCGCAAGTAGCGATGGCCGAGCGAACCGAGCATCGGCTCCCGCCCGCGCCATAGAGCAAGAGCGCCCGAATCCGGTTCGATGCGTTCCGGCTTGGGCACGCGGCGACGCTCGGGCCGAGGCTCGTCGTCACGACGATCGTCGAGCAACCCACGACGACGCAACTCGTCGAGAACGTCCCGGCTATCACAGCCGGAGAAGCATTTGACGCGCAAGCCGCGCTCGCCGTCCGACAGAAGAAGCGAGGGGTTGCGGTCGCCGCGGCCCTTGCCGTGAGTCGACACGGGACAGCGGCACAGATAGCCGCCACCCGAATGAATGCCGTGTAGCTGTTTGGCGATATCCTGTGCGAGGCTCATGCTGCGGGAGCCTCCACCATGTAGAAGCTCGCGGGCGGGAGATCGCGCCCGCCGAGGGCAGCGACGATAGCCGGGTCGAGCCGCACATACGCCTCGAGACGGTCGACGGGATCGGCGCCGTTGACGATCTCGCGTAGCAGTTCATAGACCGCACGCTCGCCGAGCGCATGCAGCCGGCGGGCGAGGTAGCGCATTCTGGCGTCGCTGATAGGAGCGTGTCGTATCATGCGGCGCCCCCATTCTTCTGTCCCCACAACGCCAGCAGCGCAGCCTCGGCGCGGTTGTGATCTTTCTTGCGGGAGAAGATCGCCGCATTGCTCGGCCAAGTCTCGATTGCCCGAGCGCGCGAGGTTTCGGCGCTCGAATCGAGCCCGAGCGCTTTTTTCCATTTGGACGCGGGAACGAGCCGGACAGGAACGGCAAGAGCGCCGAGAACGCCGAGGATCGTTCCGTAAGATTGACCGAACCGGAACATTCCCGCGGCGCCGTTGCCGGGCATAGCCGAGACCTGCTCGACGATCGCGAGTCGATACGGCCCATGCTCGCGGATGGCGTCGGCGAGGTTTGCAGCGTCGATACGGCGCTGCGTTCCTTCGCCGATAATCGGGAGGTCGGCCGCGCGGATTTCGCCGTCGCGACGGAGGATAGCGAATCCGCCAGAGAGGCCGGGGTCAAAAGCTATGATGCTCATGCGCGCGCCTCCCCGAACAATGCATCGCGCCATTGGGGAATCGCGCTGAGAAGTTCCGTCGCCCACACGAGCGCCGAGTCATGAGACATTGTCGCCAGCACATCGGCGTAGAACATGTCCGGCCGCGTCACGTTCCAGAAACGCACCTCGGCGCCAAAGATCGCCACGCTGTCAGCGGTCGGATGGGCGCAGTTCTCGGCGAGGAGGCCGGCGACGGCGATCATGAGCTGTTCGCGCTCGGCCCGCGCCGCCGCGAAATCGATGATGGTGGTCATCCGCGCGCCTCACCATAGCAGAGGCCGGCGACGAAGCTCGCGGCGAGAGGCGACAGACGGAACCGACGCGCGAGATGCGCGACGCGGAAGGCTTGAAGGTTAGGCGCAGAGAAGATATTCTCGGAGACGTTCGCTGCCGTGAACAATTCCCGAGCCCGGTCGGCGCCTGCCCGCGCCACCGGGTTCAGCTTTGAAGAGACCATCGTTATGCGGCTTCCGTCTGCTTGCCGGCAATGCGACGGCCGATCGTGCGGCGACCGAAGCCGAGTTCCTTCGCAGCGTCGCCGGCATTCACCAGCTCTTCGCGACCGAGGTCCGGCATTGGCTCGTCTGGCTTCACGAGGCCATGTGCGACGAGCAGTGCTCGCTTGTAGCGTTCGAGGTCGTGGCGGCGGAAAAAGAGCCGACCCCGAAGACGGATCGGAGTGGGAAATTCGGGAAGTGTAGACATTGGTTCCCTCGTCTCGAATTGACGAGGGGCAGAATGGCGAGCGTCCGCGAGTTAGTCGCCTTTCCCGCTATGACGATATGGGTCGAATTTTTTCTGCGCCTCTCTCGCGCAGCGCAGGGCGTCGGTCTTTACACCGATGAAGCCAAACACGTCCGTGACGAGTTCGAGGTAGTCCCCCTGCGGATAACCCGCGACGGCTGGCCGCGTGTGCTGCGGAGCCCCTGCATAAGGCACAAGGTGCGGCGCGGGGCGCGCTGGCGGAACGATGATCGTCGGGCGCTTCCCCGTCATTTCGAAAAAATCGAGAGCGAGTCGCCGTGCCACCGCATGGGCGCGATGGTCGGCTTGGCGGCCTTCGTCTTGTGTCTCTCGCGGACAGGCCCGGCGCGCCAATTCCGCCACAAGCCTGAGGTCGGCGGCCAACGATGCGCGATCGGATGTCTCGTCTCGCAACCACGTCGGAAGAAGCTTCCGCATCACACCCATGTCGACCACAAAATCTGGATTCCATGGAGGGACGTTCGCCAAAGCTTCGATTGATGTTCCATGCAGCGTCTCGATTATCTCCGCGAGTTTTTGGCGGGCTTTGTTCTTCTGTAATTTCGGATCAAGCAAAGCGCCGGCGAGCGAAGCCGCGCGGGTCGCGAGTTCCGACAGCTCCTTTTTTGTCGTTTTCGTTAATGCGACGCGAAACGCGCGACTCGGCGAACCAGGGTAAACGGAGAAAAGGATAAGGCGATCGACAGCGAGCGAAATATCATGCGGCGATGCGGTGCATCCAGGAAGCCGCTCAAAGACTTCGGTCAGCTTCTTTCGTAATTCGCTACAGCAAGCGATCATACGCCGGCCCTCGCCTTCGCCAACTCGACGACGTTTCCGGCTGGCTTGCCCGCGACGATCGCCTCGACACGGCGCGCCCACGCGTCGAGCGCTTGGCGCTTCTCTGCGCTGTAGGAGTAGCGGTTGTAGGTCCGTGCAACGCCTTTGATTATGCCGGATCGATGGTTCAATACGGCTTCGACGACGTGAGGCGGAATGCCGAGCCCGGCCATGCCGGTGTCCGCCGTGCGACGCAGATCGTGCAGTGTCCAGCGCTCTGGCGGCGTAACCTTCTCCGAGTTGGCCGCGACCTTTTGCATCGCCTCGAGGATGGCGGCGTCGAATTGATTCTTCGCCCGGCTGTAACCAGAGACGGGCGTCGTTCCTGTCGTTGTGAAGATGTAGCCCGGCGTTCCCTTCCCGCCTTCGATCTTGGGAAGGCTCTTCAGGATCGCGACGGCAGCGTCGGATAGCGGGATTTCATGGGCGGCACCGTTCTTCGCGCGCTCTTTCGGAAGAGTCCACAACTTGCCGGCGAGGTCGACCTCTCCCCAGGTCATGGCGCCGACCTCGTCGCGCCGCGCGCCCGTGAGGAGGAGAAGCTTCCCGATCTGGCCGAAGGGCCATCCCGCGGATTCGAATGCGCCCCAGGCGAGCCGCAGTTCATCGTCCGTCAGCACGCGGTCGCGGCTAATCTCGACGACCGGCGCCTTTACACGGTCGCAAGGAGAGGTCTCGATTATGCCGCGGCCGATCGCCCAATTGCAGACGCGGCGGAAGGCCGCGAGCGTCCGGTTCGCCAGGATCGGGGCAGGGCGGTCGACAATCTCGTCGAGCAGCGCATTAATGTCTGCCCGCGTGATATCGCCAAGGCGACGGCCGAGCCATGGGCCGCTCTTTTCGACCGTGCCGTCTTCCTTCTCTTCGACGTAGGCAATCTCACGCTTAAGGATGCGCTCGACCTCGCGCCAAGATGCTTCCCGCGTGTTCGGCTTGGCCTGCCGCTTGATGTAGGCGGCGCAGACATTCTCGAGCAGGTCGTGAGCGGGCCGAGCCGCGGCGGCCTGCCGCTTCGCTTCCTTCTTCTGTCCGGCCGGGTCTTCGCCACGCGCCGCGGTGACGAGCGCGGCGCTCGCCAGTTCGCGAGCCGCTTTGAGGTCGATTGCCGGATAGGTGCCGAGGGTCAGCTTTCTGGACTGTCCGAGAAAGCGATAGCGCACGGCCCAAGAGCGCGCGCCCGACGGCTGCATGACGAGATAGAGACCGCGGACCAAGCCGTCCGGGATTTCCCGGCGAACGGCTTCCGGCTTGGTCTTTTCGATCGCCGCTATCGTGAGCGCCTTGGCCATCTGTCGCCCCTTGGGGTATCAGCCGGGTAACGAAATGAGGCTGTCTCGCGTCGTTACCCCATGTCCTAGACACTACCGGACAAGGCCATAAATCACAAGTGATAATTCGGAAATGTCGTAGCATAGCGTCTGCTTTTGTCTCGCTCTGTCGGGGGTAATTAACTGCCTTCGAAGCAGTAGGTCGTAGGTTCGAATCCTACCGGGGTCGCCAGCGCGCCGTTCGTCCGCGGAGCGCCGCGCGCAGAATCATTCCAAGATCATTGCGAGATGTTTCCCGCCCCTTCCGGTCGACGCGGATCGGCTCCCGACCCCATCCGTCCGGCCGAGCCGGAATGGTCATATTTGCGATTCTGGCACTCGGCCGTGAGGCAGCGGCCGACGCTTCGTCCCTCGTAAAGCGGGGGAGAATGGGAATGGTCGGCGGCGCTTTCGGCCTTTGCGACGACGCTCGAGCAGACGAGCAATGTCGCCGTTGCGGGGATGAGTTTCGAAGCGAGCATTTTTCGAAGCCTCCTCGTTTTTTCGAAGCCGAGAACGAGGACAGACTTGTCCTCGGCCCTCCGAGGCATGGCCGATCGGCGACGCCCCGACCTCGGGACGTCGTAAATCGGTCGCTTCCTCAGTTTTTGGAGGCCCGCAGCTTCATTGAGATGCGGGACCGAGCGCGAGCTCGGCGGCGGCGGAGCGAGGCTCAGCCGGTCCTGGCCGTTTCCGGAAATTTGGCGAGAAAGGCGCGCAGCACGACGAGCTGATCCGCGGCGCGGCGCTTCAGCCCGAGATCCAGGAATCCGTCGAGATCGGAGACGATGAGATCGCGCACCACGGCCGGCCCATGGCGGAGTCCGAGCAGATAGGAGTCGAGAAGCGCGTCATGCCGCGCATCGGGCTTCACGCCCGACATGATTTCATTCGAAGTCGGCGATCGATCGAGAATCGCCATTGCGCCAATCATGGACCGTTCCCTTCGAAACCGCCGCCCGCGACATTACGTCGCGCCACCGCTCGTCATTAAGCGGTTTTTCGAGCCAGCGGAATCGGGAGGACTACGTATCCGAAATCGTTCGAATTTTATGCTTTCTCAGCGGCTTGCGGCCAAACGCAGGCGCGCGAAGCCGGCGTCGAGATCGTCCTTCAGATCATTCGTGTCCTCGAGCCCGATCGAGAGCCTGAGCGCGGGGCCGCCCGGCGCCCATTGCGTCGCCGTGCGATAGGAGGCGCAGTCGAAGGGCAGCGCCAGGCTCTCGAAACCGCCCCAGGAATAGCCGAGGCCGAACAGCTCGAGCCCGTCGAGCATAGCGGCGACGGCGGCGGGAGGAACGGGCTTCAGAACGAGCGAGAACAATCCGGTCGAGCCGAGAAAGTCCCGTTTCCACAGCGCATGGTCCGGATGGCTCTCCAAGGCGGGATGGATCACATGCGCGACCTCGTCGCGCGAGGCGAGCCAGCGCGCCATCTCGAGCCCGGCGCGTTCCGCCTCGCGCAGCCGCAGCTCCATCGTGCGCATCCCGCGCAGCGCGAGAAAGACATCCTCGGGCCCCGGACACATGGCGAAGGCGTCATAGGTCGCCCGCAGCCGCCGCGCCCATTTGTCATTGGCCGAGACGAGGCCGAGCAGCAGATCCGAATGGCCGGAGAGATATTTGGTGCCGGCTTCGATGGCGAGATCGACGCCGCGCTCATGCGGCGGAAAGAAGAGCGGCGTCGCCCACGTATTGTCGAGGATCACGCAGACGCCTCTAGCATGGGCGATCTCGGCGATCGCCGGCACATCCTGCACTTCGAGCGTCTGCGAGCCCGGCGACTCGGTCAATATGGCCGTCGTGTTCGGACGCATCAGCCGGGCGACGTCGGGACCAACGCGCGGATCGTAATAGGTCGTCTCGACGCCGAGCCGTTTCAACACGGTGTCGCAGAACATGCGCGCCGGCAGATAGCAGGAATCGGTCGCGAGCAGATGGTCTCCCGCCTTCACCGCCGTCAGCAGAGCGAGGGTGATCGCCGCGAGGCCGGACGGGACGGCGACCGCATCCGCCGCGTTGGAGACGTCGGCCCAGGCTTCCTCCAATGCGCGCGTCGTCGGCGTGCCCTTGGTCGCATAGGTATAGGCGCCGCGATTGGCGAGCAGCGACGCCGTGTCGGGAAAGAGCACGGTGGAGCCGCGGTAGATCGGCGTGTTCACGAAGCCGAATTGCTGCGACGGCGCGCGTCCGGCGTGGGCGAGGCGCGTGCGGCTTCGCTTTTTTCGCCCAGATTGTCCTTTAATCTCGCTCATGTCTCGCCTGTCGCGCGTTTCGTCGAAAAGGATTTGCGGCGCCTGTTCCGCGCCGCATCATAGACTGTTTCGTCGCGCCGCGGCGCCGGCAGGTGGAAGACTCTAGCTGTAACCCGAGTAGGAAATGATCTCTCGCCTGTCTCGCCGCATCATCGTCGCCGTCGGCTTTCTCCTTCTCTGCGCCGCGGCCGAAGCCTCCACGCTCGATCAGGCGCAAAAGCGCGGATTTCTGATCTGCGGCGCGAGCAATGGGCTGCCGGGCTTCGCGCATCAGGACGAGGCCGGCCGCTGGAGCGGCTTCGACGCCGATTTCTGCCGCGCGCTCGCCGCCGCCATCTTCGACGATCCGGACAAGATGCGTTTCGTGACGCTTTCGGCCAAGGACCGGGTGAAGGCGCTGCAGTCGGGCGCGGTCGATCTTCTCGCGCGCGGCGCCGCCTGGACGCTGTCGCGCGACGCCGGGCAGGGGCTCTCCTATGCGGCGATCACCTTCTTCGACGGGCAGGGATTTCTCGCCCGGAAAAAAACCGTCTCCTCGCTGCGCGATCTCGGCGGCCTCGCGGTCTGCGTGCAGCAGGGCACGCCCTTCGAGCTCGACCTCGCCGATTTTCGCCGCGACGGCGTCAAGCCGATCGAGCCGCGCCCCTTCCCCACATTCGAGGAGGCGGCCAAGGCCTATTCCGAGGGCAAATGCGAGGCGCTGACCGCCGACCTCTCGACGCTCGCCGCAAAGCGGCAGGAGCTCGCCGCGCCGGCCGATCATGCGATCCTGCCCGAGCTCATCGACAAGGAGCCGCTCGGCCCCATCGTGCGGCAGGGCGACGACCGATGGTTCGACATCGTCCGCTGGACGCATTTCGCCATGGTGGACGCGGAAGAGCTCGGCGTGACCTCCGCCAATGTCGACGAGGAGCTGAAATCCGCTGATCCGCGCGTGCGCCGCCTGCTCGGCGTCGACGGCGGCCGCGTGGAGGGTCTGGGGCTCGAGGCCGATTGGGTCTATCGCATCGTCAAGCATGTCGGCAATTACGGCGAGGCCTTCGACCGCAATCTCGGCCCCGGCTCGCCCATCGGCCTCGACCGACGGCTCAACGCGCTCTGGACCAAGGGCGGGTTGATGTATGCGCCGCAGGTGCGGTGAGCGGCGGCGCGAGCGTCATCGCCGCCGTCCGGCGGATTCACCCCGCGCCTGCGAGCCGAACCTTTCGCGCGCGCTCCCACCAGGCGGAGAGCGCGTCGAGATCATGCGCGAGGGATTCCGCCAGCGGGCCGGCGAACGCGCGCCATTCCTCGAGATAATGCGGCGAAACCGCCGTCACCACCGGGACCTTGGCGATCATGGCGGCGCGGAAAGCGTCGGCGAGGCCGCCGCTCGAGGCCTCCTGCTTGCTGAATTTGCTGATGACCACGAGATCGACGCCCTCGGCGACGCGCCGCTCGATCGCGGCGCAGGCGAGCGCCAATTCGCTCGAATCGAGATTGCAGGCGACCGAGCCCGCCCCCAGATCCTGCGAGATGGAATAGAGCGCGCCATCGGTCACGTCGCGCAGGACGATGCGGCTGCGGCCCGTCGCCTCGTCGACGAGGCGCGCCTGCGTGACGCCGGCGACGCGCGTCCCCTTTTGCGCGAGCAGCCGCGCGAAATCGGCGATGAGCGCCTGCGCCTGCGCGCTCGGCTCGCCGGGCAGGGCGGCGATCGGCGCCGTAGATGGCAAGGAAGGGTAAAGGGTCATGTCGCTTTTCCAAAGGCGCGGCATGTCCGCGATTTCTGTCGCGGCGCGCGGCGGACTTGGCCTATCCTCTCGAAATCGGCGGGGCGGTCGCCTCTTTCGGCGAGGCTCGCGCCTCTTGTCATTCCGGGGCTCCGCCCGATCTGATATAGACGGTCAGGGACGCGACGTGAACAGCCGTGAGCGATGAACGAGGCAATGCGCCGCTTTCCCCCTCCGCGCGCGCGGAGGCGGTGGAGGCGTTCATTCGGGAGGCGCGGCGCGTCGGCGCGGCGGCCGAGCGCGGCCGGCTGATCTTCGCGCTCGACGCCACGATGAGCCGCCAGCCGACATGGGATCTCGCGCAATCGTTGCAGGGACGCATGTTCGAGGCGGCGTCGGCGCTCGGCGGCCTCGAGGTCCAGCTCGTCTACTTTCGCGGCTTCGGCGAATGCCGCGCGTCGAATTTCGTCGGCGGCGGGCAGGGGCTCGCCGCTCTGATGTCGAAAATCTCCTGCCGCGGCGGCCGCACGCAGATCGCCAAGGTGTTCCGCCATGCGCTCGACGAGACGAGCGCGCGCCGTGTGGGCGCGCTGGTCTTCGTCGGCGACGCGATGGAGGAGGATGTCGACGAGCTCTGCGAGCTCGCCGGCCGGCTCGGCCTGAATGGAGTCAAGGCTTTCATGTTCCATGAGGGCGGCGATGCGGCGGCGGGCGCGGGTTTTCGCGAGATCGCGCGGCTGACGGGCGGGGCCTATGCGGCTTTCGACGCCTCGGCGCCGCGCCGCCTCGCCGAGCTGCTGGCGGCGGCGGCGGCCTATGCCGCGGGAGGTCTGGCCGAGCTCGAGCGGCGCGCCGGCAAAGGCGAGGACGCCGCCCGTCTTCTTCTCTCACAGATGGGGTGAGGAGCCGCTTCATGCCCGTTCTGCTCGGATTTCTCGCTCTGATCCTCACGCTCTACGGCTTGCGCATGTTCACGCGCGCTTCGCCGGCGGCGATGGCCCGCGCCCTTCGCAAGGGCGGCGGCGCGGCGACCATCGCCCTCGGCCTGTTCTTCATCCTGCGCGGGCGCATCGACGTCGGCCTGTTGCTGGCTTCGGCCGGCATGTGGCTCTACGGCGCCTTCTCGCGCGGGGTGAAGCGCTTCGGCCATGGGAGCGCGGGCGGCGGCGTGTCGCGCGTGCGCTCGGCCATGATCGAGATGGAGCTCGATCATGCGAGCGGCGCCATCCGCGGCACGATCCTCGCCGGAAAGGACGAGGGCAAGAGGCTGGACGCGCTCACGCGATCGGCGGTGATGGAGCTCTACCGCCACTGCCGCAGCGTCGATCCCGAGGGAGCGCGTCTCCTAGAGGTGTATCTCGACCGCCGATTTGCCGGTTGGCGTCAGACAGGAGACGGTCGAGGCGACGCGGGGCGCGCCGATGCGGGCGGCGTCGGACCAGGCCGCCGGGGCGGCACGATTTCGGAAGATGAGGCCTATGAAATTCTGGGCCTCAAGAAGGGAGCGGCGCGCGAGGACATTGCGCGGGCGCATCGCGATCTGATGAAGAAGCTTCATCCGGACCATGGCGGGACGACCGACCTCGCGGCCCGGGTGAACGAAGCCAAAGATGTCCTCATGCGTCGTCATCATCATTGAAGCTCGGCTGTGCTCGTTCGGCGCTCGTGTTCTCGAAAATGGAATTTCAGGATCAATTCTTGGTCGCGAAACAGGAGAAGCCGGAGCGCTTGAGGGCGCGACAGGCGGTTTCCGCGGCTTTCTCCTCGAGCCCGGCGAAGCGGGCGCGGTAGAGCGTCTCCCTTCCTTTCTGCACCTTCTCGGTAAAGGCTTTGGCGGTGGCCGGCACGCCCTTGGCGCGCGCGCGAGAGAGGAGCTGCTGGGCCTTCTCGGCGTCGTCGGTGGCGCCGATCTGAATCATCCAGCCCGAATGGATCGGGCGCGCCTGCTCGGCCTTGGGCAGCTCGGCGCGGTCGTTGCGGGCGACGAGCGTGCGATCGGTCTCCGCGCGCGGCAGGGCGGCGGGCGTCGTCGCCGCGGCGGATTTCGCCCCATGTCCGGCCTTGGCGGCCGTCGAGCCGTCGGCGGTCGCCCGAACCCCGTCGTGGCGCGACGCGGGCTCGGCTTGGCGCCGCGCGCCGCGCTCGGGCGCGGGCTCCGCGGCCTTGTGGCCGCCGGCGACGAAGGCCGGCCGGATCTTCTCGTGCTCTGGCGTCGGGACCGAAAGCATGGGCGCGGCGGAGGCGAGCGCGAGCGGCGCGGCGGCGCGCGGCGCCGGGCCCGCGGGAGCCGAAATCGCGGCGGCGACGGCCGGCGTCTCGTCTTTGTCCTCCTCGGCCGGCTCCTTGCGGGCGGCCGGGACGGGAGCGGGCTCGGCCTCGGTGATGGCGCGGGCGGTGCGGACCTGCGCGCCATCGTCGATATGCCGGGCGAGGAGACCGGCCATGACGCGATCGCGGGCGGCGGCGGTGCGTCCGCCCATCACGACGGCGACGATGTGACGGCCGTCGCGCCGCACCGAGGTCAGCAGATTGAAGCCGGACGCATGGGTGTAGCCGGTCTTGATGCCGTCGACGCCGCGGATCTGGCCGAGCAGATGATTGTGATTGCGGTGCGACTGGCCGCGCCAGACGAAGGCGTGGGTCGAGAAATAGCGATAGAAGCGCGGGAAGCGGTCCTGGATCGCGCGGCCGAGCACGGCGAGATCATGCGCCGTGGTGATCTGCTCGTCATTGGGCAGGCCGGAGGCGTTGGCGTAATGCGTCCGCGTCATGCCGAGCTGACGGGCCTTGCGGGTCATCATCTCGGCAAAGGTCTCCTCGTCGCCGGCGATGTTCTCGGCGATCGCCGCGGCGATGTCATTGGCCGATTTGGTGACGACGGCCTTGATGGCGCTGTCGACGTCGATCGTCTGGCCGGGCGCGAGGCCGAGCTTGGTCGGCGCCTGCGCCGCCGCATGGGCGGAGATGACGAGCGGCGAATCGAGCCGCAGCCGGCCCTTCTCGAGCTGCTCGAACAGAAGATAGAGCGTCATCACCTTGGTGACGGAGGCCGGGTGGCGCAGCTCATGCTCGTTGCGGGCATAGAGCGTGCGGCCGCTATTGGCGTCGACGACGATCGCGGCGAAGGCCGGACCGCCGCCCTCGGAATGTCCGCGCCGCGCCGCATGGGCGAGATGAGCGCCGCCGCGGCGATGATGCGCCGCATGGTGGATGAAGGCGTGGCGCGCGTGATAGCCGCGTCCGGAATGATGGCGTCTGGCCTCGGCGGGAGCGGAGAAGAACGCCAATGAGACCGATAGTATCGCGGCCAGCGCTGCCACCCACTTCCAACTTTCGAGCCCGCCGGCGACGCCACGCTTCGTCATCTGTCCCGATCCCGTTCGACTTGTCCGCTTCATGCGCGTTCGGCGGCCCGTCGAGCGGGAGCGTTGCCGAAAAGTCACATGATTACAATGTTAGCTATCCGAGGTTACCCCCTGGTTAAGGCAAAAGCGGCTCGGGAATGTGGTTTTGCGCCGCAACATTCTTATTGACTTCGATTGTGCAACGCATATAAGTTTGTTTCCGTCAACTGAGCGCATGGCGTCCGCCAAGGGGCGAGGTCCGAAACGCGCTCGATACGAGGACGAGACCGATGGTTGCCACTTTCGAAAGCGTTCAGCAGCTGGGCAAGGAGCAATTCGAAGCGGTGTCCGCGGCGGCGGCGGCCCTCACCAAGGGCTGGCAGACGATAGCGGCGGAGACGACCGACTATTCGAAGAAGTCCTTCGAAAAGAGCCGCCTCCTCGCCGAAAAGCTGATCGGCGTCAAGAAGATCGACGAGGCGATCCAGCTGCAGTCGGATTTCGCCAAGGGCGCGTATGAAGACTTCGTCGCCGAGGCGACCAAGCTCGGAGAGCTCTATTCCAGCCTCGCGAAGGAAGCGTTCAAGCCGGTCGAAGTGGCCGCGACCAAAGTCTATTCCGCGGGCGAGTGAGCCGCCGGCTCCACGCGTCCTCGACACGAGTTCAGCAAAAGTCGGGCGGAGCGTGATCCGCCCGGCTTTTTGCGTCTTTAGAGCGCTTCCAGCCGAAGTGGACGCCGGTTCGGCGTTGGAAGCGCGTCAAAACAAAAGCTTAGAATCTTTCTATGTTTCAATGAAACATGGAAAGACTCTAAGCCTTTGGCGCCGCGGTAGAGTCGCGAAGCCTGTGCGTAAACGGCGCAGGCCGCGACGAGCGCGTTGCTAATCTCGACGCTGCGGCGCGATATGGCCTCCGCAAGACGAAAGGGCGTTCGAGGAGGCGGCCGAAATGAGCGCGATCGACGAGGTCGGCTTCGTTCATCTTCACGTCCACACGGCATTTTCGCTGCGCGAAGGCGCGTTGACGCTGTCCCGGCTCATCGATCTGGCCCAGAAGGACCAGATGCCGGCGCTCGCTGTGACCGACACGGATAATTTGTTCGGCGCGCTGGAGTTTTCCGAGAAGGCGGCGAAGGCCGGCGTCCAGCCGATCCCCGGCGTTCAGCTCACCGTGGATTTCGGCGACGGCGCGCAGAACGCCGCTGGTCCTTCGGACGGGCGCGGCCATATCGTTCTGCTCGCCCAGTCGGAGCGAGGCTACGCCAATCTGATGCGGCTCGCCTCGCGCGCCTATCTCGGTCCGCAGCTCGGCGACGCCGCCCATGTCTCGCTCGCAGGTCTCGCCGAGAGCAGCGAAGGGTTGATCGCGCTGACCGGCGGCTCGGAGGGCGCGATCGATGCGCTTTTCGCCAAAGGCCGGCCGGAGCAGGCGCGCGCGCGGCTCGAGGCGCTGGCGCCGCTCTTCGACGGCCGTCTCTATGTCGAGATCCAGCGCCACGGCCTGGAGCCTCAGCGGCGGGCCGAGCCGCAATTGCTCGATCTCGCCTATCGGCGCGGTCTGCCGCTCGTCGCCGCCAACGAGCCTTTCTTCGCGACGGCGCATGATTTCGAGGCGCATGACGCGCTGCTCTGCATCGCCGAGGGAACGGTGACCAGCGTCGCCGAGCGCCGGCGGCTCTCGCCGCAGCATTATTTCAAGACTCGCCAGGAGATGCGCGAGCTCTTCGCCGATCTGCGCGAGGCGACGGATTCGACCGTCGAGATCGCGCGGCGCATCGCCTTCCGGCCGCTGACGCGCAAGCCGATCATGCCGCGCTTCATGCTGGAAGGAGAGGGGGGAGGGGAGTCCCTCGAGGCGATCGAGGCGCGCGAGCTGCGTCGCCAAGCGAGAAAAGGACTGGAGGAGCGTCTCGTCGCTCAGCCGCCGGCGCAGGGCCAGACGCGCGACGCTTATGACGCAAGGCTCGAATTCGAGCTCGACGTCATCGAGAAGATGCGCTTTCCGGGCTACTTCCTGATCGTCTCGGACTTCATCAAATATGCGAAATCGCAGGGAATTCCTGTCGGGCCGGGGCGCGGCTCGGGCGCCGGCTCGCTGGTCGCCTATGCGCTGACCATCACCGATCTCGATCCTTTGCGTTTCGGCCTCTTCTTCGAGCGATTCCTCAATCCCGAGCGCATGTCCATGCCGGATTTCGACGTGGACTTCTGCCAGACCCGCCGCGGCGAGGTCATCGATTATGTCCGCGAGCGCTATGGCGCGGAGAAGGTGGCGCAGATCATCACCTTCGGCTCCTTTCTCGCCCGCGGCGTGCTGCGCAGCGTCGGCCGCGTGCTGGAAATGCCGCTCGGCCAAGTGGATAAGCTCGCCAAGCTGGTGCCCCAAAACCCGGCCAAGCCGGTGACGCTGGCCGAGGCCGTCGCCGGCGAGCAGAAATTGCGCGAGGCCATCGCCGAGGACGAGAAGGTCGCCCGCCTCTTCAAAATCGCCGGCGCGCTCGAGGGGCTCTATTCCAACGCCTCGACTCACGCCGCCGGCGTCGTCATCGGCGACCGGCCGCTCGATCAGCTGGTGCCGCTCTATCGCGACCCCAAATCCGACATGCCGGCGACCCAGTTCAATATGAAATGGGTGGAGCCCGCCGGCCTCATCAAATTCGACTTCCTCGGCCTCAAGACGCTGACGGTGCTGGCGACCGCCGTCGATCTGGTGCGCCGGCGCGCGCCCGATTTCGATCTTTCCGCCATTCCGCTCGACGATAAAGAGACTTACGCGATGCTCGGGCGCGGCGAGACGGTCGGCGTGTTCCAGCTGGAAAGCGCCGGCATGCGCAAGGCGCTGGTCGAGATGCACGCCGACCATTTCGAGGACATCATCGCCCTCGTCGCGCTCTACCGGCCGGGGCCGATGGCCAATATCCCGACCTATTGCGCCGTGAAGCTCGGCGACGAGGAGCCGGACTATATCCATCCCAAGATCGAGCACATCTTAAAGGAGACGTTCGGCGTCATCATCTACCAAGAGCAGGTGATGCAGATCGCCCAGGCGCTGTCCGGCTATTCGCTGGGCGAGGCCGATCTGCTCCGCCGCGCCATGGGCAAGAAGATCAAGGCGGAGATGGACGCTCAGCGCGAGCGCTTCGTCAGCGGCGCGGTGGAGAGGGGGCTCGCCGCGGCCAAGGCCAGCGAAATATTCGATCTGCTCGCGAAATTCGCCGATTACGGCTTCAACAAGAGCCATGCGGCGGCCTACGCCCTCATCGCCTATCAGACGGCCTGGTTCAAAGCGCATTATCCGGTCGAGTTCCTCGCCGCCTCCATGACGCTGGACAAGGGCAACACCGACAAGCTGGCCGAATTCCGCAATGAGGCGCGGCGCCTCGGCATAGCGGTCGAGCCGCCCTCCATCCGCCGCTCGGGCGTCGATTTCGACGTCGCTCCGGGAGCGGACGGCGAGCTCGCCATTCGCTATGCGCTCTCCGCGGTGAAGGGCGTCGGCGAGGGCCAGGCGGAAGCGATCGTGCGCGTGCGGGGAGCCGAGCCTTTCCGCAGCCTGTCGGACTTCGCCCGCAGGATCAATCCGCGCGAGGTCAACAAGAAGGTTCTGGAGAATCTCGCCTGCTGCGGCGCCTTCGACGAGCTGGACCAGGACCGCGCCCGCGTGGTCGGCGCGATCGAGACGATCCTCGCCTGCGCCAATCGCTGCGCCGAGGATCGGCAGGCGGGACAGAACGCGCTCTTCGGCGGGGCCGAGGCCGAGGAGGAGCTGGTCCTGCCCAAGACACAGCCCTGGACCGCGTCGGAGAAGCTGAAACGCGAATTCGACGCGGCCGGCTTTTTCCTCTCCGGCCATCCGCTCGACGCCTATGCGGGCGTGCTCGGCCGGCTGCGCTTGACGCGCTGGGCCGAGTTCACCGCCGCGGTGAAGCGTGGCGCGAGCGCCGGGCGGCTCGCCGCCGTCGTGCTCGACCGCGCCGAGCGGCGGACCAAATCGGGCTCCAAAATGGGCGTGGTCCAGCTCTCCGACGACAGCGGGCAATATGAAGCGATCCTGTTCCAGGAGGGGCTCAACCAATATCGCGACCTCCTGGAGAAGGGCGCGACCGTGCTGGTGACGCTGACGGCCGCGCTCGAGGGCGAGGATGTGCGGGCGCGCATCACCGAGGCGCAGCCGCTCGCAGCCGCGGCGGCGAAGGCCCAGAAGGGGCTGCGGATATTCCTGCGGGACGCCTTGCCGCTCGACGCGCTGAAGTCGCGGCTGGCGGCGCGGGGCGAAGGCGAGGTGTCGATCGTCGTGGCGCTGGAGCATATGGCGAGCGAGGTGGAGATCAAGCTGCCGGGCGGCTATTCGGTCTCCGCCGATGTCGCCGGCGCGCTGAAAACGATCCCTGGCGTGATCGCCGTGGAGCATGTCTAGAGACTCTAGACTTTTGACGCGTTTCCAACGCCGAACCGGCATCCACGGCTGGAACGCGCTAGCGCCCGAGGCGGCCGAGAAGAAGGCTCGTGTCTCACATTAGGTAATTCTATCTAATTATTGGAGTTATGAGATAAATTCATTCACCTGAGACTTTACTTGTAAATTCCCTTCGCAGCCTGCGACGCTGCGCCTCTTCTGGCGCGCGGGCGGCGCGCTTATCTTATCTGACGGTCGCCGCGAAAGGCGGCGCCGCTTCGATCGAGGATGCGGGAATGGACGAGGCGATCGGCTTTCTCGGCAGGTTCGACGGCGGCTTCCTGGCCCTCGCTGTCATCGGCGCTCTCGCCGGCTGGCTCGTCGGATCGTTCCTGCGGGCGTCCGACGCGCTCTTCTCCGATATGGCGATCGGCGTCGTGGGGGCGTGGTTCGGCGCGCAATTCGCCGACTTCTGCGGGCTCGCCGCCGCCGGCTCGATCGGCCGTTTCCTCGCCGGCCTCCTCGGGTCCATAATCATCATCCCGCTCTGGCGCCGAGTCGACGGCGAGGCCCGTCGGCAGGGCTTCGGATCGCGGCCTCGCGCGCCCTTCTCGCCGGGCGATAAATCGAGGCGTTAGGCATCGCCGAGGCGTAAGGCATCGCTATGACCGTCCTGCTCGATCTCCTCCACGACGACCCGCGCAAGCGCGGCGCGGCCGCCGCCCGCCATCCGGAAAAGGCGCATCGGCCGGACACGCCGGTCGCGCGCAAGCCGGAATGGATTCGCGTCAAGGCGCCGGGCTCGGCCGCCTGGCGCGAGACCAGCGCGATCCTGCGCGGCGGCGGCCTCTCGACCGTCTGTCAGGAGGCCTCCTGTCCCAATATCGGCGAGTGCTGGGAGCAGAAGCACGCGACCTTCCTCGTCATGGGCTCGGTCTGCACGCGCGCCTGCGCCTTCTGCAATGTGGCGACCGGCCTTCCGGCGCCGCTCGATCCGGCCGAGCCCGAGAAGGTGGCGGAGGCGACGGCCAAGCTCGGCCTCTCGCATGTCGTCGTCACCTCGGTCGACCGCGACGATCTCGAGGACGGCGGGGCCGGGCACATCGCCGAGACGATACGGGCGATTCGCCTCGCCTGTCCGACGACGACGATCGAGGTGCTGACCCCCGACTTCCTGCGCAAGGACGGCGCGCTGGAAAAAATCGTCGCCGCGCGGCCGGATGTGTTCAACCATAATCTCGAGACCGTGCCGTCGCTCTATGTGACGGTGCGGCCGGGCGCCCGCTATTTCCATTCGCTGCGGCTCTTGCAGCGGGCGAAGGAGCTCGACGCCTCGATCTTCACCAAATCCGGCCTGATGGTCGGGCTCGGCGAAGAGAGGAACGAAATTCTCCAAGTGATGGATGATCTGCGCGTGGCAGAGGTGGATTTCCTCACCATCGGCCAATATCTGCAGCCGACCCGCAAGCATCACGAGGTCGTGCGCTTCTTGACGCCGCAGGAGTTCGCGTCCCTCGCGACCATCGCCTACGCCAAGGGCTTTGCGATGGTCTCCGCTTCGCCGCTCACCCGCTCCTCGCACCATGCGGGCGCCGATTTCGAGCGGCTGCGGGCGAAACGGCTCGGCGCGTCTCGATGATCTCCGCGAGCGCGGCGGCGTTGTTCATCGCCGGCTCGCGCGAGGCGAAGAGCAGCGTCACCACTTTGTCGCGGCCGAGCGCGCGCAGACGCTTCAGCTCCTCGGGGCAGGTCTCGCGCAGCTCACGCGCGTAACGCTCCTTGAACTCCAGCCAGCGCTGCGGCGAATGGCCGTACCAGCGGCGCAGCGCATCGCTCGGCGCGACGCGGCGATCCCATTCGTCCAGCGCGGCTTTCTCTTTCGTGAGGCCGCGCGGCCACAGTCGGTCGACCAATATGCGCAGGCCGTCCTCATTGCTCGCCGGCTCGAAGGCGCGCTTGATCTTGAACATCTCTTTCCTCTGTGTCGCGCGTTCCCGGCCGAACGCTCCCTGGGCGCGACATAGGGCGGGAGCGGCTCTCGTCCTGCGGGCGAAAAGGCCGTTTTCCGGACTTCCGCAATAGTGGTAATAGCTTCGCCCATGAAGAGCTTTCGCAACCGCCGCCGCGTGAATTTCCGCGCCGACGACATGTTCGCCCTGGTCAAGGACGTCGAATCCTATCCGAAATTCGTGCCCCTCTGCGAGGCGCTGCGCGTGCGCCGCCGCAGCACGACGGAGGAGGGCGTCGAGGTCATCGTCGCGGAGATGCAGGTGGGATTCAAGGCGATCTGCGAGCGCTTCGCCAGCCGCGTCACCTGCGATCCGGGCAAGCGCGAGATTCTCGTCGAATATATCGACGGCCCGTTCAAAAAGCTCGAGAACCGCTGGACTTTCGCCGACGAGCCGCCGGGGCCGGACGGCGCGCCGCGCTCCGTCGTCGACTTCTACATCAATTACGAGTTCAAGAGCCGCACGCTCGGCCTCGTGATGGGGGCGATGTTCGATTCCGCCTTCCACAAATATGCGGACGCTTTCGTCAAGCGCGCCGGCGAGGTCTATGGCCGCCGCTGAGCCGCGGCGATCAGGAGCTCCAGAGCCTGGCGGACGGAGGCTTCGCGGATCGCCTCGCGCGCCTGTGGCCCGAAGCGGCGTTCCACATGCTCGACGCCGCCCCCCTTGCGCAGGCAGGCGAAATGGACGAGCCCGACGGGCTTTTCGGCGCTGCCGCCGCCGGGACCGGCGATCCCGGTGACGGCGACCGCTATATCGGCGAAGGAGCGCTCCACCGCGCCATTGGCCATGGCCCGCGCCGTCTCGGCGCTGACGGCGCCGTATAAATCGACAGTCTCGCGGGGAACGCCGAGCATCTCCACCTTGGCCGCGTTGGAATAGGTGACGAAGCCGCGGTCGAAGGCGTCCGACGAGCCGGGAATTTCGGTGATCGCCCCGGCGACGAGTCCGCCGGTGCAGGATTCCGCCGTCGCGAGGCGCAGCTTTTGCGCGCGGCAGAGGTCGAGGAGCCGCTCGGCGAGGCGGGGCAGGTCGGGGGAGGGCATGGCCGTCGCGCTCCGGGATGGCTGGCGGCCGAGCATAGTCCTGCTCTCGGCCCCCTCAAAGCGTCGCTTTCAGGCCGCCTGCGACTCGCGGCGCGCGGCGATGCGCAGTCGGCCGACCTGGGCGATGAGCTCCCGCGTGCGTTCCGCGAGGGTGGCGCTCGCGCCCGACGAGCGCGCCGCGATCGCGGCGTTCTCGCGCGTCGCCTTGTCGATCTCGCCGATCGTCAGACAGACCCGGCCGAGGCTCGCCGACTGCTCCTTCGCCGCCGCCGCGACCTCCGCCACCAGAGCGTCGGTCGCCGCCGTCAGCTCGGTCACTTCCGTCAATGCGCGGCTCGTCTCGTTCACGAGGCCGACGCCTCGCTTCACCTGCGCCTGAGCGGTCGAGACGAGCTGGCCGATCTCCTTCGCCGCCTGCAGAGAGCGCTGGGCGAGCGAGCGCACTTCCGAGGCGACCACCGCAAATCCGCGCCCCGCCTCGCCGCTGCGCGCCGCCTCGACGCCGGCGTTGAGCGCGAGCAGATTGGTCTGGAAGGCGATTTCGTCGATGATATCGACGATCTGGCCGATCTGTCCGGACGACGCCTCGATCGCGCTCATCGCCCCGATCGATTCTCGAAGGATGTCGCCGCCGCGCCGCGCGCTCCCGCTCGCGCGCAGAACCAGCTCGCGAACCTCGGCCGTCGTCTCCGCGGTCCGGCCGATCGCGGCCGTCGAATGATCCAGATCGGCGGTCGCTTTTTCGAGATCGACGGCCTGCCGCTCGCTGCGATCGGCGAGACGGCCGGCGACATCGGCGGCCTCCGCCGTTCCGTCGAGAACAGATCGCGAATTCGTCGCGACCGCCGCGATGGCGTGGCGCAGCTTTTCGACCGCCTGATTGAAATCGTGACGTAGCGCTTCGTATTCGGGCGCGAACGCCTCGTCGATCCGGTAAGTGAGCTCGCCGTGGGAGAGCTGCTCGAGCCCTCGCGCCAGCGCGGCGACGACCGCCGCCTGCTTCTCGGCCGCGCGGCGGCGTTCCCCCTCGGCCGTCTCGCGCAGCTCGGCGGTGGCATATCGTTGCGCCTCGGTCTCCTGCTCGAGCCGGCGCTTCTCCCGCGCCGCGGCCTCGAAGGCGCGCAACGCCCGCGCCATGTCCCCGATCTCGTCTCGCCGCTCGATGTAAGGGACGCTCTCGCCCAAATCTTCTTCCGCGGCGCGCTTCATCGCGCCCGCGATCGTGGCGAGCGGGCGGCGGATCTGCGTCGCGACGATCCAGACGGCGGCGAGCAGCGCGAGGGTCGTCGCGATCGCCGGGACGGCGAGCGTCAGCATCTCGTCCCGGCCGCGCCGGGCTTCCTGCGCGCGCCTGTCGGCCGCGAGGAGATCGAGCGTCGCGCGCGCGAAGCTCTCCATTTCCGCGACCATTCGTTCGCGATTGGCGACCGTCGCCTCGTCATTGGCCTGCACCAGCGCCGCCTTGGGCGAGATCGTGAGACCGAGCTCCACAGTGTCGTTCTGATAGGCGATGAATTCTTGGACGGCGAGCGCAATGCGCGTCTTGCGGTCGTCCGGAATCCGATCGCCGGCGCGGGCGAAGAACGCGTCGCTCGCGAGTCGAAGCTCGTCGAGCGTCCGACGCAGCGTCCCGAGCTTTCGCTCGACCTCCTCCTTGCTCTCGGAAGAAAAGACCGAATTGGCGACGATCGCCGAATGCTGGACGGATTGGGCGAGGCTGCGGGCCCGGAGCGCGAAGTCGTAGGCCGCTTCGACCTCGTCGCTCTGGCGCGCATGAAGGCGCGATTGCCAGAAGGAGAAGACGGACAGGCCGAGGGCGAGGACGCCGAGCAGCGCGATGACGCCGCCGAGCTTGCTTGCGATGCTCGATTTCATTTCGTGGAACGCCGGATAGGGAAACGACGCGGCATCATCTGGCCGGCGCCCTTTCCAAATGGCTAATTTTGAACGACTAAGCGTTTATTTTCGCGTGACGAATTTGTGACGCCTGCGGCGGCGCGCGTAATTTCGAGACCCTCGTCAACGAAAAGGCAGCCTCACCGTCGCGAGCGCCAGCGCCGCCATGCCCTCCTGGCGGCCGGTAAACCCCAGGCGCTCCGAGGTCGTCGCCTTCACCGCCACGCGGTCGATGTCGATCTCCATGATCTTGGCGAGGCTCTCGCGTATCGCGTCGCGATGTGGGCCGACCTTCGGCGCTTCGCAGACGATGGTCGCATCGACATGGGCGATGAGTCCGCCGCGCTCGCGCACGCGCTTCGCCGCGAAGGCGAGGAAGATGGAGGAAGGCGCGCCCTTCCATTGCTGGTCCGAGGGCGGAAAATGCTTGCCGATGTCGCCGTCGGCGAGCGCGCCGAGCAGCGCGTCGGTGATGGCGTGGGAGAGCACGTCGGCGTCCGAATGGCCGGCGAGCCCATGGCTGTGCGGCACCGGGACGCCGCCGAGCCAGACCTCGGCGCCGGGGCCGAAGGCGTGAACGTCATAGCCCTGGCCGGTGCGAATATCGGAGAGGTCGCCCAGCAGCCTGTCTCGAGCGCGCAAGAAATCCTCCGGCGTGGTGAGCTTGAAATTGGCGGGATCGCCCGCGAACACATGAACCTCGTGTCCGGCCGCCTCGGCGACCATGCCGTCGTCGGTGAGCTCGGCCCCGCCGCGTCCGGCGACGAGCCGATGCGCCGCGAGGATCAGCGGAAAAACGAAAGCCTGCGGCGTCTGCACGAAACGCAGGCTCGCGCGGTCGGGCGTCGCCGTCACCACGCCGCGCGTGTCGATCTGCTTGACCGTATCGGCGAGCGGCAGGCCCGGCACGGCGGCGCCATGGGCGCGCGCCGCCTCGATCGCCCGCCCGACGAGAGCGGCGTCGGCGAAGGGCCTGGCCGCATCCTGGATCAGGACGATGTCGGGGGCGGGCGAGAGGGCGGCGAGCGCCTCGAGGCCATTGCGAACGCTCTGCTGGCGGGTCGCTCCTCCGATCGCAGGCGCGAGGAGGCGCGACCGCGCGCTTTCCGAGAGCTCGGCCGAGCTCGCGCCATAAAGCGCGGCGTCGTCGGCGTGGATCGCGACGAGAAGGGCGGCCTGCGGCGCGGCGGCGTGCATGGACTCGAGCGTATGGGCGAGCACAGACTTGCCGAGAAGCGGACGATATTGTTTTGGAAGGCCGTCGCCCGCCCGCACGCCGCGGCCCGCGGCGACGGTGAGGATCGCTATGGTCGAGGAAGAGCTCATATTCGGTTCCTCTCCCGCTTTTTCGCTTTCGCGTCAAATTCGACGAATCTCGGGGATGTACGCATTGCGTACGTATGTTCGGCTGCATATAGTGTAGGCACGATGACAACTGATGAAATTATAGGCGAGACCATAGGAGCCGCGCCTTTGCGCATCGGTTCGCTTCATCTCGAGGGACGCGCGCTGCTCGCCCCCATGGCCGGCGTGACCGATCTCGCCATGCGGCGGATCGCAATGCGCTTCGGCGCGTCCGCGGCGGTCGGCGAAATGGTCGGCGCGAGCGCCCTCGCGCGCGGGGATGTGGAAGCCCGCCAGAGGCTGGACGGCGGCGGCCTCGATGCGCATATCGTGCAGATCGCGGCGCGCGATCCGGCCGGCATGGCGGAGACGGCGCGCCGCGCCGAAGCCGCCGGAGCCAAGCTCATCGACATCAACATGGGGTGTCCCTGCAAGCGCGTGACCGGCGGCCTCGCCGGCGCGGCGCTGATGCGCGAGCCCGTCCTCGCGGCCGAGTTGGCGCGCGCCGCCGTCGGCGCGGTTTCGGTTCCGGTCAGCGTCAAAATGCGGCTCGGCTGGGATGATTCTTGCCGCAACGCCGCCGAGCTGGCGCGGCTGGTCGAGGCCGAGGGCGCGGCCATGGTCACGGTGCACGGCCGCACGCGCGCGCAATTCTACGAGGGCAGGGCGGATTGGCGGGCGATCGCCGAGGTCAAGGCCGCCGTCAAAATTCCCGTCGTCGCCAATGGCGATTGCGCCTCGCCGCGGGACGCCGCCGCAATGCTCGCCTCGTCCGGCGCCGATGCGGTAATGGTCGGACGGGCGGCGCTGGGGCGGCCCTGGCTCGTCGGCGATATCGCCTATTTTCTGGCGACCGGCCGGCGTCGCGCCGCGCCTTCCGCCGCGGCGCGGCTCGAGGCGGCGCTCGACCATCTGGACGGCCTGCTCGCCGCCATGGGCTCCGGCGCCGGCCTTCGCCACGCGCGCAAGCATCTTTCCGCCTATGCCGAGCGGGCGGAGGGAGACGCGAAGACGCGCGCCCGTCTCAGGGCGGCGCTCGTCGCCTCGTCCTCGGCGGAGGAAGTCCGCGGACTTCTGAGCCGATTGTTCTCGCTCGAGCCGGCGACGCCGGCTCCGGCTCGTTCCTGACGGTCAAGTCCCAGCGGATCGGCGCGCGCCGCGCCGGATGAGAGTTCGAGGTGTCGAAATGCCGGCAGAGTCCAATTCGCAACGCCGCAAGAGCGCGCCGCCCCCCGTCGGCGCGCGGCTGCGCGTCATCGCCGATAACAATCGCGCCTGCATATTGGAGGCGCTGCCCAATGTGATACTGGCGATCCGCCCGGACGGGGTGATCGTCGACGCCAACGCCGCCGCCGAGGCGTTTTTCGAGATCGGCAAACCCATCCTCATCGGACAGGAGCTCGGCCGTCTCGTGCCTTTCGGCTCGCCGCTGCTGGCGCTCATCGAGCAGGTGCGCGAGCGCGGCGCGGCGATCAACGAATATCGCATCGACCTCGGCCGCCCCGGAATGGAGGGCGAGAGGCGCGTCGATGTGCATTGCGCGCCGCTGCCCGAAAGCGACGGCGGCGTGCTGGTCGTGCTGCAAGAGCGAACAATTGCCGATAAAATAGACAGGCAGCTGACCCATAGGGGGGCGGCGCGCACTGTTTCTGGGCTCGCCTCCATGCTGGCGCATGAGATCAAGAATCCGCTGTCGGGCATACGCGGAGCGGCGCAATTGCTGGAGAGCTCGGTCGGCGACGCCGATCGTGCGCTGACGCGGCTCATCTGCGAGGAGACGGACCGCATCGTCCGCCTCGTCGACCGGATGGAGGTGTTCTCCGACTCGCGCCCGCCGGAGCGCGAGAAGGTCAATATTCACGTCGTTCTCGACCATGTGAAGCGCGTCGCCCGCAGCGGCTTCGCCCGCCACATTCGCTTCATCGAGAATTACGACCCCTCGCTGCCGCCGGTCGCCGCCAATCGCGATCAGCTCGTCCAGGTGTTCCTCAATCTGGTGAAGAACGCCGCCGAGGCGATCGGCGACGCGATCGACGGCGAGATCGAGCTCTCCACCGCCTTTCGGCCGGGGGTGAGCCTGCGCGCGATCGGCGAGAAGCGCCCGGTCGGCCTGCCGCTCGAATTCTGCGTGCGCGACAATGGCCGCGGCGTGCCCGAGGACATAGCCGCGCATTTGTTCGATCCTTTCGTCACCACCAAGACTTCCGGAACTGGCCTCGGACTTGCACTAGTGGCCAAGATCGTCAATGACCACGGCGGCATCGTCGAATGCGAATCCCACCCGAGGCGAACCACATTCCGTATCCTCATGCCGATGTATCGCAACAAGGACGAGGAGAAGCGAGCGGACGAACGACGAGCCAGAAAGCAACCCGCCGCCGAGTGAGCGGAGACGACGCGAAGAGAGCGCCGCTCGCAAGAACGATCTGCTGGAGAAAAATCCGATGACCCACGGCGAGATTCTGGTCGCCGACGACGACGCCGCGATCAGGACTGTGGTGGCGCAGGCGCTGTCGCGCGCCGGCTATGAGGTGCGCACCACCGGAACCGCCGCGACCTTGTGGCGCTGGGTGCAATCGGGCGAGGGCGATCTCGTCGTCACCGATGTGGTGATGCCGGACGAGAACGCCTTCGAGCTGCTGCCGCGCATCAAGAAGCTGCGTCCCGATCTGCCCATCATCGTGATGAGCGCGCAGAACACTTTCATGACCGCGATCCGCGCCTCCGAGCGCGGCGCCTATGACTATCTGCCCAAGCCCTTCGATCTCAAGGAGCTCGTCGGCATCGTCGGCCGCGCCATGGCGGAGCCGCGCAAGAAGAGCGAGGCCGACGGGCCGGACGAGATGGAGGGCATGCCCCTCGTCGGCCGCTCGCAGGCGATGCAGGAGATCTATCGTTCGCTCGCGCGGCTGATGCAGACCGACCTGACCGTGATGATCAACGGCGAATCAGGCACCGGCAAGGAGCTCGTCGCCCGCGCGCTGCACGACTATGGCAAGCGCAAGAAGGGCCCCTTCGTCGCCATCAACATGGCCGCCATTCCGCGCGATCTCATCGAGAGCGAGCTGTTCGGCCATGAGAAGGGCTCTTTCACCGGCGCCAATCAGCGCTCCATCGGCCGTTTCGAGCAGGCCGAGGGCGGCACGCTTTTCCTCGACGAGATCGGCGACATGCCGATGGAGGCGCAGACGCGCCTTCTGCGCGTGCTGCAGCAGGGCGAATATACGACCGTCGGCGGCCGCACGCCGATCAAGACCAATGTCCGCATCATCGCCGCGACCAATAAGGACCTGCGCGCGCTGATCCAGCAGGGCCTCTTCCGCGAGGACCTCTATTTCCGCCTGAACGTCGTGCCGCTGCGGCTGCCGCCGCTGCGCGAGCGCTCGGAGGACATCCCCGACCTCGTGCATCATTTCTTCAAGGTCGCCGCGAGCGAGGGCCTGCCGCAGAAATATATCGAGCAGGCGGCGCTCGACCGCATGAAGCGCTACCGCTGGCCGGGCAATATCCGCGAGCTGGAGAATCTCATCCGCCGCCTCGCGGCGCTGCATCCGCAGGAGGTCATCACCGAGCAGGTGGTGGAGCTCGAGCTCGAGCACGAGATGCGGCAAGCGTCCCCCGGCGATCGCGGCGCTCAGCCGACGACGATCATGGCGGACCTTCCGTCCGACAAGGATTTGACGCTCTCCACCTCGGTCGAGCAGCATCTCGCCAAGCTCTTCCGCGACCATGGCGACCGCCTGCCGCCGCCCGGCCTCTATCATCGCGTCATCCGCGAGATCGAGGTGCCGCTGATCTCCGCCGCGCTCGCCGCGACACGGGGCAATCAGATCAAGGCCGCGGAGCTGCTCGGCCTCAACCGCAACACGCTGCGCAAGAAGGTCAATGATCTCGACATCCGCCTGATGCGCTCGCCGCGGTGAGGAGCGGGGTCACCTGAACCGAAAGGGCGTCGTCCGGTAGGCCGACGGCCCGGGAATCGAGTGTCACGATACGAAATTCGGGCTGTTGCTCTGGCCCCTCCATTTCGGCGGCCTTCGAGGCTCGCACGGCCGCGCGAAGCCCTATTATTGGAGTCGCGCGCCACGTCCCGCTATGATGCGCGTCGCTGCGCAGCAGGAGTTCGACTCGTGACCCGTCTGCTCGACCAGGCTTTCGCGTCCATCCAGAAACTGCCCGACCCCGTGCAGGACGATCTCGCGCGCCTCCTCCTCGAGATCGCGGACAGCGAGACGCAACGCATAGAATTGACTCCGGACGAAGAGAGCGCCTTGGCGGAAGCTCTGGGGGAGGTCGAGCGGGGCGAACTCGCCTCCGACGAGGCGATGCGCGCTCTCTGGGCCAAATATGAGTGATGCGGCTTCGCTTTACCGCTCGGGCGGCGGCGCAGATCGACGCCGCGCTCTCCTATGTGGCAGAGCGCTCCCCTCGCGGGCGAGGAATGTCCGCATTAGGCTCCAGACCATTCTGACGCTGCTGAGCGTCGTGGCGTGGATGGCCGCGACAAGCGCAGCCATGACGCTGGAAACATGTCTGCTCGTTAACCTGAATTCGGAACCCTGAGACGCCCGAGGGGCCGCATTGCCTCTCCGCGCACCACGACCTATACAGGCGCATGTCCATGGCGGGAGAGATTCCGGCGCCTGCGCCGCCGGCCGCGCCCGGTAAAAGGTCCTGGCGCCTGTGGTTCGGGCCGATCGCGGTCGTCGCCGCCGTCGCCTGCGCGCTCGCCACTTTCTTCGTCATGGCCGAGCTCGCGCCGGTGGCGCCGACCAGCGACGTCGTTTACCCTCTGTTCTTCGCCGACGCGGTCGCGCTGGTCCTGCTCGCCACTCTGGTGCTCGTCAAGGCCGGCTCGCTCATCAGCTCCTGGCGGCGCGGCGAGGCGGCGGCGGGCCTCCACATCCGCATCGTCGGCTTCTTCTCCGTGCTGGCGCTGACGCCGGCGATCATTCTCGCCATCGTCGGCTCGGTGACGCTGGAGCGCGCGCTGAACCCGCAATTCCTCGCCATGGTGAAGACCTCGGTCCACAGCACGGCGGAGGCGGCGCGCGTGTTTCGCGAGACGCAATGCCGCTCGCTGCTGCAGGAGGCGCAGCTCTCGGCCTCCGACCTCGATCGCGCCCGCGCCATGTTCAACGCCGATCGCGGCCTGTTCCACGAATTCTTCGTCTCGCGCGCGCGTTTCCTCGGCTTTTCCGTGGCGGCGATCGTCAAGACGGACGGCCAGATATTGGAGCGCGTCGATGTGACGGCCGACGGCTCGGCGATCGTCGTCGCGCCGCCGGCCGCGGATTTCGAGGATGCGCGCAAGGGCGAGCCGCTCTGCCTCGTCATCGACGACGGGCGCACTTTCGTCGCGCTGCGGCCGCTGTCGACCTTCCCGGACACATTCCTCTATGTGACGCGTCCGGTCGATCCCTTCGGCGTGCAGTTCCCGGAGCAGGCGGCGAGCCTCATCGCCACCTATGACACTTTCGAGGCCTATCGCGGCGCGGTGAAGAAGGCCTTCACCGTGATGTATGCGCTGCTCGCCACCATCATGCTGCTCTCGGCCGTGTGGGTCGGCCTCGATTTCGTCGACCGTCTCGTCGCGCCGATCCGCGCGCTGATCGCCGCGACCGACCAGGTGTCGGCCGGCAATCTCGACGTGCGCGTCGAGGTCGAGCGCTCGCATGGCGATCTCGCCCGCCTCGGCTCCGTCTTCAACAATATGACCAGCGAGATCGAGCAGCAGCAGAGCCGCCTCGTCGCCGCCAATCGCCAGAACGAGGAGCGGCGCTTGTTCACCGAGGCGGTGCTCTCGGGCGTTCCGGCCGCCGTCATCGGCGTGGATGCGGAGGGACGGATCAATGTGCTGAACCGCTCGGCGGAAGAGCTGCTCGTCGGCGCCGCCGGACGGGACGGCGCTGCGGCGGCGATCGGCGCGCGCGCGGCCGAGGCGCTCCCCGAGATCGCGCCCATTCTCGCCGACGCCGAGGAGGCCTTCCCGCGCGCGATCCAGACTCAGATCAACATAAGGCGCGGCGCCAAGGAGCTGACGCTCGCCGTCCGCGTCACCTCGGCGAGCACGCAGCAGGGCGGCGCGGATTTCGTCGTCACGCTCGACGACATCACCGATCTCGTCACCGCGCAGCGCACCTCCGCCTGGGCGGATGTCGCGCGGCGCATCGCCCATGAGATCAAAAATCCGCTGACGCCGATCCAGCTCTCCGCCGAGCGGCTGAAACGCAAATACGGCAAGCACATCACCGTCGAGCGCGACGTCTTCGACCAATGCACGGACACGATCGTGCGCCAAGTCGACGACATCAAGCGCATGGTCGACGAATTCGCCTCCTTCGCCCGCATGCCCAAGGCGCGGCCGGAGCGCGACGATCTCTGCGACTGCATGCGCCAGGCTTTCTTCCTGACGCGCGTCGCCCATAACGACGTCGAAATGAAGCTGACCCTGCCGGAGACGCCGGTTTTCGCCGTCTTCGATCGGCGACTTTTGTCGCAGGCGCTCACCAATATCGTGAAGAACGCCGCCGAGGGCATCGCCGCCCGCGAGGACGCCGCCACGCTCGACGTCAAGAAGATCGAGATCAGCCTCGGCGTGCGCGATCATATGGCGGAGATCGACGTCGTCGACAATGGCAAGGGCTTCCCGGTCTTCAACCGGCAGCGCCTGCTCGAGCCTTATATGACGACGCGGGCCGAGGGCACGGGGCTCGGCCTGCCTATTGTCGCCAAGATCATCGAGGACCATGGCGGGCGACTCGAATTGCTCGACGCGCCCTCCGGGACCGGCGCCTGCGTGCGCCTGTTCATTCCGCTCGGCGAGGCCGCCTCGGCGGCGGGAGAGGCGCAGGCGCGGACTTCGTGAATGGTGAGGCAGATGGTCAGCGACATACTCATCGTCGACGACGAGGAAGATATCAGAGAGCTCGTCGCGGGGATTCTCGGCGACGAGGGCCATGGGGCGCGCACCGCCAAGGACGCCGATGGCGCGCTCGCGGCCATAGAGCAACGCCGCCCGCATCTCGTCTTCCTCGACATTTGGCTGCAGGGCTCGCGCCTCGACGGGATGCAGCTGCTGGAGATCATTCAGAAGCAGCACAAAGGCCTGCCGGTGGTGATGATCTCCGGCCACGGCAATATCGAGACGGCGGTGAGCGCCATAAAGCTCGGCGCCTATGACTTCATCGAGAAGCCGTTCAAGGCCGATCGCCTGGTGCTCGTCGCCGAGCGCGCGCTCGAGGCCTCGCATCTGCGCCGCGAATTGAGCGCGCTGCGCCAGCGCGCCGGCGCCTCGGACCGCATCGTCGGCGGCTCCTTTGCGGCGCATCAGCTGCAGCAGGTCATCGCGCGCGTCGCCCCGGTCAATTCGCGCGTGCTCATCACCGGCCAGCCGGGCTCCGGCAAGGAGCTCGCCGCCCGCTGCATCCATGCGGCTTCGCAGCGCGCGAGCGGCCCCTTCGTCGTCATCAATGCGGCGACGATCACGCCGGAAAATATGGAGAGCGAGCTTTTCGGCGTGGAGGGCGCCGACGGGACCCGCAAGATCGGCGCGCTCGAAGAGGCCCATGGCGGCACGCTCTTCCTCGACGAGATCGCCGACATGCCCAAGGACACGCAGGCGAAAATCCTGCGCGTTCTCGTCGAGCAGAATTTTCAGCGCGTCGGCGGGACGACACGCGTCGAGGTCGACGTGCGCATCATCTCCTCCTCGGCGCGCGACCTCGCCTCGGCGATCGAGGAGGGGACGCTGCGCGAGGACCTCTTCCATCGCCTCTCCGTGGTGCCGATCCGCATTCCATCGCTCGCCGAGCGACGCGAGGACATCCCCGAGCTCATCGAATATTTCATGGAGCAGGTGTCGGCGACCTCCGGCATGCCGCGCCGCAAGATCAGCGGGGACGCGCTCGCCGTGATGCAATTGCACGACTGGCCGGGCAACATCCGCCAGCTGCGCAACAATGTGGAGCGGCTGATGATTCTGACCGCCGGCGACGCCGCGGCGGAAATCTCGGCCGAAATGCTGCCCTCGGAGATCGGCCAGCTCGTCCCCTCGACGCCGGCCGGCGTGCGCGGCGAGAAGCTGATGAGCCTGCCGCTGCGCGAGGCGCGCGAAGTGTTCGAGCGAGAATATCTGATCGCTCAGCTCAATCGCTTCAGCAACAACATTTCCCGCACGGCGGAATTCATCGGAATGGAGCGTTCGGCGCTCCATCGCAAGTTGAAGTCGCTCGCCATCGAATGAGGCGACAAATCTCGCCGATACAAGGCCTTGCGAAAAATTCCTATTGGCTCTGCGGCGGTTTGGCTCTAGTTGATGGGCTTCGTCTCGTCGTAAACTCGTCGAAACAACGGGCTAGAGAAACGGAATAGGAGGCCTTTCGCCGCATGAGGGAGTTGCGTCTTGCGCATTGCGCCGCCGCAGTCTCTAATGTGCGGTCGGATGGCTATGGACCGATAAGAGCGACGCAAATCGCCCCGATAACGAAAAACAGAACAGGATAGCCGATGTCCTCCGAACGCGCGCAGAATCTCCAGGATACCTTTTTGAATTACGTGAGGAAGAACAAAGTCCCGCTCACGATTTTTCTGGTCAATGGCGTGAAATTGCAGGGTATCGTGACTTGGTTCGACAACTTCTGCCTCTTGCTGCGCCGCGATGGGCATTCGCAGCTCGTCTACAAACATGCGATCTCGACGATCATGCCCGGTCATCCGATCCATATGTTCGAGCCGGGAGAAGAAGGCGCGGAGCCCGCGCCGGAGCGCCATCGCTGAGCAGGATCGAGGAGAGGCGGACAAACGAGGAGGGGCGGACTCGCTCCTTCGGCCGGAGTCCTGTAAAAAACAACTGATGCTGACGATGCGCGGCGCCTTGCCGGCGCCTCGTCCAGCGCCGAGGTCGGGTTGAGCGAAAAGAAGTCAGCCTTCGATGACCGCACGGCCGCAGCGCCGACGCGCGCGCTCGTGGTCGGCCCCTATCCGGCGCGGGCGCGGGGCGCCGAATCCACGGGGCAGGGGGCCGGGCGCGACGCCGCCTCGAGGCTCGGCGAGGCCGTCGGCCTCGCCGAGGCGATCGATCTCGACATCGTCGGCGAGATCGCCGTTTCGCTGCATGAGCTGCGGCCAGCCACCTATCTCGGCAAAGGCAAGGTCGAGGAGATCGCCGAGACGGTGAAAGCCGCCGAGGCGGAGCTCGTCACCATGGACTGCCAGCTCTCGCCCGTGCAGCAGCGCAATCTCGAAAAAGCCTGGGGCGCCAAGGTCATCGACCGCACAGGGCTGATCCTCGAGATATTCGGCCGCCGCGCCCGCACCAAGGAGGGCGCGCTGCAGGTCGAGCTCGCCCATCTCGCCTATCAGAAGTCGCGCCTCGTGCGCAGCTGGACCCATCTCGAGCGCCAGCGCGGCGGCTTCGGCTTCCTCGGCGGCCCCGGCGAGACGCAGATCGAGACCGACCGCCGCCTCATCGAGGAACGCATGGCCCGCATCGAGCGCGACCTCGAGCAGGTGAAGCGCACGCGCGGCTTGCATCGCAAGAAGCGCCGCGAGGTTCCCTATCCCGTCGTCGCGCTCGTCGGCTACACCAACGCCGGCAAATCGACCTTGTTCAACCGCCTGACCAAGGCCGGCGTGCTGGCCGAGGACATGCTGTTCGCGACGCTCGATCCGACGCTGCGGCAGATCCGCCTGCCGCATGGCTCGAAGGTTCTGCTCTCGGACACGGTCGGCTTCATCTCCGATCTGCCGACCATGCTGATCTCGGCCTTTCGCGCCACGCTCGAAGAGGTGACGCTCGCCGATGTCATCCTGCATGTGCGCGACGTCTCGCATGAGGATTGGGAGGCGCAGGCCGGCGACGTCGAGGCGATCCTCGCCGAGCTCGGGCTTTCCGGCGAGGCGGGAACGCGCATTCTCGAGGTCTGGAACAAGATCGACGCGCTCGATCCCGATCGTCTCGCGGCGATGCGCGTCGCCGCGCGCGGCAAGAAGGGAGTCGACAGGCCCTCGCTCGTCTCGGCGTTGACCGGGGAGGGGCTCGATTCCCTGCTCGACCGCATAGAGACGCGCCTCGCGGAAGGGCGCGTGCAGCTCGAGGTCGAGCTCGATCCGGCCGACGGCGCCGGCGCCGCTTGGCTGCACGCCCATGCCGAGGTGCTGGACCGGCAGACGCTGCCGGACGGAAGAGCGCGGCTCGTCGTGCGCGTCGCGCCCGAACGTTTCGACAGTGTGACGCGCCGCTATCCGCAGGCCGAAGTTCGCGCGCAAACGCCGGCGCGGCGGCGCGCGCGCTAGCGTCTTTTGTTTCGACGCGCTTCCAACGCCGAACCGGCGTCCACTTCGGCTGGAAACGCTCTGATTTCGTTTCGGCCCGTCTCGCGCCCGTGAAGCCCCGAAAGCAGCGGATCGGATCATGGATCGAATTTATCTGGTGATCGCCATTCTGTCCGAGGTCGTCGGCACCTCTGCGCTCAAGGCCAGCGAAGCCTTCTCGAAGCCTCTGCCGTCGATCGTCGTCGTCATCGGCTATTGTGTGTCCTTCTTTCTGCTGTCGCTCGCGCTGCGCAGCATTCCGGTCGCCGTGGCCTATGCGATATGGTCCGGCGTCGGCCAGGCGCTGATCGCCGTCGTCGCCTGGTTCGCGTTTCGCCAGACGCTCAACGCCGGAGAAATGGCCGGAATGGGCCTCATCATCGCCGGCGTCGTCTTGCTGAGTCTCTTTTCCCAGACGACCCATTGAGGATTTTTTGATGACTTTCTCTCTGCTCATCGGCAACAAGGCCTATTCGTCCTGGTCGCTGCGGCCCTGGCTGCTGCTGAAGCAGTTCGGCATTCCCTTCGAGGAGACCTTGGTTCCGCTCTATGGACCGGAGTCCAAGGAAAAGCTCCTCGCCTTCTCGCCGGCGGGAAAGGCGCCGGCGCTGCGCTGCGACGACAGTCTCGTCTGGGATTCGCTCGCCATCGTCGAATTCGTCGCCGAGCGCTATCCCGATCTCGCGATCTGGCCGCGCGACCCGGCGGCGCGCGCCCTGGCGCGCTCGCTCGCCGCGGAAATGCATTCGGGTTTCACGGCGATGCGCGGCGAGTTCCCCACCAATTTCCGCCGCCCGCCGCGCCCGGTCGGAGCGCCGAGCCCGGCGGCGGCGGCCGACATAGCGCGCATAGACGCCGCTTGGCGCGACGCACGCGCGCGCTTTGGTTCAGAGGGGCTGTTTCTGTTCGGCGCCTTTTCGGCGGCGGACGCCATGTTCGCGCCGGTCGTCTGCCGTTTCTCGACCTATGTCCTCGATGTCTCGACACAGGCGCAGGATTACATGCGCGCGATCGAGACGCTTCCGGCCTATCGGGAATGGGTGGAGAGCGGGCGCGCCGAGCCCTGGGTTCTCGAGAAATTCGAGCAGTGAGTCGAGGCGCCGCTCATACGACGCGGCTCATTCGCGTTCGGCGATTTTGGCCGCCTGCCACAATGCTTCCATCTCGTCGAGCGTCGATTCCCGCGGGCTCGCTCCCTTTTCCGCGAGCGCGCGCTCGATGAAACGGAAGCGCCGCTCGAATTTGGCGTTGGCGCCGCGCAGCGCCTGCTCGGGGTCGGCCCCGACGTGCCGCGCCAGATTGGCGACGGCGAAGAGAAGATCGCCGATCTCCGCGGCGAGGGCGGGCGAGGGGGCTCCGGCCTCCAGCTCCTCCTCCACTTCACGGGTCTCCTCGCGGATCTTCTCCAGCACCAGCCGGGCGTCGGCCCAGTCGAAGCCGACCTTGCCGGCCTTCTCCTGCAGCTTGACCGCGCGCGTCAGAGCGGGCAGGGCCGGGGGCACGCCGTCGAGAAGTCCCTGCGCCTCCTCGAGGCCGCGCCGCTCGGCGCGGAGCTGTTTCTCACGCGCCTTGATCTCGGCCCATTGAATCGAGACGTCTTCCGCGGTGGCGGCGCTCTTGTCGCCGAACACATGCGGATGGCGGCGGACGAGCTTGTCGGAAATGGCCTCGACGACGTCGGCGAAGGCGAAAGCCCCGGCCTCCTCGGCCAATCGGGAATGGAAGACGACCTGCAGCAACAGATCGCCGAGCTCCTCGCGCAGATCGCCGAGATCGCCGCGCTCGATAGCGTCGACGACTTCATAGGCCTCTTCGAGCGTATAGGGCGCGATGCTGCCGAAATCCTGCTCGAGGTCCCAAGGGCAGCCGCTTCCGGGCGTCCGCAGAGCCGCCATTATGCCGATGAGACGGGCGACCCGTTCCTCAGCCATCGATCAGCTCCGCTGGTTCGCGCAAGAGGGCGAAGCGTGAGCGACGCGTTGTTTTGACGCAGTGGAGCACGCGAAAAAAGGCGAGGAGTTCGAGGCGCTTTGCTCTAACATGAGTGCCGGATCTCGACTGCGCCCTCGGTCTACCGCCCTCCGCAGTCGATCCGAGGGTCCGGGGCCTTGGTGCGCCTTGCAAACGACAGCGCCTCGGACCCGACTTGCGCATCCGAGGCGTTGAAAGGATTTCTGTTCGACGACAGGCGCGTCGCCGCAAGTCGTGTCCGACTTGCGGCTTTCGATTTCCGCGCTCAGTCGAGCGAGATCGACAGAGCCTCGCGACCCTTTGCCGTGTCGACGACCTGCATCGTCACCGGCTGGCCTTCGGCGAGATGATTGACGCCGGAGGGGCCGAGGATCGAGATGTGGACGAAGACGTCCTTGCCGCCGTCGTTCGACTGCACGAAGCCGAAGCCCTTGGTCTCGTCGAACCATTTGACCTTGCCGGAGACCGGCACGGCCGTCGACGGATCGGGAGCCTGACGCCGCGGAGGCCGATCGAAGCCGCCGCCGCCGCCACCGCTGCTGCGCGGACGCTCGGCGGTCGCGGTCGAAAGATCGACCTCGAGCACGCGCGAGACCTGCTGGCCCTTGACCGAGCTCGAGACCTGCACCTTCAGCTTCGCGCCGGGAGGCAGGGCGTCATAGCCCGCCGCCTGGACGGCGCCGATATGCAGGAAGGCGTCGCCCGTGCCATTGCCGAGCTCGACGAAGCCGAAGCCTTTCTCGGGCTTGAACCATTTGACCACCGCGTCGATCGCGGGCTCGTTCGAAGGGGGCGCGGAATCGGGGAATCCGCCGCCTCCGCCGAATTGCGACCTCGGCGGCCGGCTGGGCCGCGGGCTGTCATAGCCGTATGGAGGGTCGTCGTCGAACCCACGTTTTCTGGGCCCCCGGAAGTCTCGACCTTTGCTGCTCATGTCTTAGTACTCGTCTCCGCCATCGCCAGAAGACCGCTATAGCCACATACACGGCCTCTCGCCGGGCGCTGAAGCGCCGACGACGCGCGCTCGTTCGCCGGCGTCTCGCGGAGAGCCGGTTCCGGTGCGTTCGTAAGTGTGCCAGTTGAATGCCATATAGTCCCGCGCAATCGCCTTTTTACCAGGAAACGGCCCATTCTGGCTAGATGAATTCGCCAGCCGAGTCGAAAAAACCGGAGGCCGCAGTTCGTCACGCCCGAGTCGCAGGACGTGAATTCGAGATCGAAGTCCCGAAAAGTGGCCAGAGCGCGGCAAATTGCTGGCGCGTCCGCCGCTTCGACGCGCCACAGATCGAGGGCGGAGGCGGGCGGCGCCGATAAGCTCACGGAATCAGGGCGAGTTCGGGATACGTAATTCGCATAATCGATATTATGGAACTTAAAAAAGTCCGTCCGGCGCGGCGCAAATGCGGCGGATCCGTGAGCGTTTCGGGACTGTTTCGGGCGCGGCGTTACGCCAGCTCGATCCGCATTCCGTCATAGGCCGGCGTCACATCCGGCGGCAGCGTCGCGGCGAGCGCCTCATAGTCGAGATCGACGTGGAGGTCGGTCAGGACGGCGCGGCGCGGCTTGAAATGGGCGATCCATTCCAGCGCCTCGCCGACGGAAAGATGCGTGCCATGGCGCTTGTGGCGGAGCGCGTCGATGATCCAGACGTCGAGCCCCTCGAGATGGCGGAAGCTCTCCTTCGGCACGGAATTGAGGTCCGGCGTATAAGCAAGGCCGCCGATGCGGAAGCCGAGAGCGTCCATATCGCCATGGTCGAGACGGAATGGCACGGCCTCGATCGCGCCGGCGGGCCCTTCGACCGAAACTTCGCGGCCGAGATGGATGCGATGCTCGTCGAGCAGCGGCGGGTAATAGCTGCCGGGCGGCGTCTTGAAGATGTAGTCGAAGCGATCGGTCAACATATTCGCCGTCGGCTCGTCCAGATAGGCCGGAATGCGGCGGCCGCTCTCGAGGACGAGACCGCGGACGTCGTCGACGCCATGAGTGTGATCGGCGTGCGGATGGGTGAAGAGAATTCCGTCGAGATGGTCGACCTGCGCGTCGAGCAATTGCTCGCGCAGGTCGGGCGAGGTGTCGATCAGCACATTGGTCCGCTTCTCGCCGTCCGTCCGCGTGGCCAGGATCGAGCAGCGGCGGCGGCGGTTCTTCGGATTGGCCGGATCGCAAGCGCCCCAGCCCTGCCCGACGCGCGGCACGCCGCCCGAGGAGCCGCAGCCCAATATGGTGACCGTCAGGCTCATTCGGCCGCCCGCCGCTCGTCGCTAGAAGCGCCGGCCGTTTCGATCGGCGTCATCTTGGAGAAGAGCGCGAGGGCGTTGGCCGTCGTCCGCGCCGACATTTCCTCGAAGGAGACGCCTTTCACCTCGGCGAGCGTGCGCGCCGTGTCGGCGACATAGGCCGGCTCGTTGCGCTTGCCGCGATGCGGGACCGGGGCGAGGAAGGGCGCGTCAGTCTCGACCAGGAGCCGCTCGAGCGGGACGTCGCGGGCGATCTCCCGCAAATCGCCCGAATTCTTGAACGTCACCACGCCGGAAAAGGAGATGTAGAGGCCGAGCTCGACCGCCGTCTCGGCGAGCGCGCGCGAGCTGGTGAAGCAATGGAGCAGGGCCTTGAAAGCCCCCTTCCCCATCTCCTCGCGCAGGATCGCGGCGCAATCCTCATCGGCGTCGCGCGAATGAATGACGAGCGGCAGGCCGCTCTCGCGCGCCGCGGCGATATGGGTGCGAAAAACCCGATGCGCCAGCTCGCGCGGGGCCTTGTCATAGTGATAGTCGAGCCCCGCCTCGCCTATGCCGACGCATTTGGGATGACGCGCCAGCGCCACCAGCTCGGCGGCGCTCGCCTCGCGCTCCTCATGGGCGTGGTTCGGATGCGTGCCGACAGTGCAGAACACATCCTCGTATCGCTCCGCTATGGCGCGGATCGCGTCGAATTTCTCGACATGGGTCGAGATGGTGACGAAGCGCGCGACGCCCTGCGCGCGAGCGCGCGCGACGACCTCCTCCTGTTCCGGCGCGAAATCGGGGAAGTCGAGATGGCAGTGGGTGTCGATCAGCATGGGCTCTCTATCAGGCGGCTAGTTCCATCCGGTTCTTCTCGCGATCCGACCAGAGGAGTGGTCGGATATCGTATCGTTCGAGTGCGCCGGTAACGGCTCCAGTAACCGGTCGCTCGGCGTCGTTGAGAATGGCGACCGCGAGCGAATCCGTCGGACGCTCCTCTCTGGTATCAAGCCAGGCAAAGATCAGGCTTTGGGCAGTGTCCTTATTAGGGTTGTTTATCGCTTTAAGAATGCGTTCCGGCGCAGTCTTAGAGCGCGGTATCCCGAAATCAAACTGGTGAGTATAGCCGCTTTTTCCGGTAAATTGGACATTTGGAAGAAATCGTATATCAGACAGATCAAGCCAATGCTCTACATCCTCTTTGAATAGGCTTTTAACGATCGGACGTGATGTATAAAACAAGTCATTGACAGCCAAAATCGCCTGGACGAGTGCGTGCTTGCGTGCGGAAAAATTGTCCGAATTGGCGCAGACGCTCAAAACTCCGTCGTTAAGATCGACTGCGAATCCATTGATCGCAATTTTTAGAAGGCTTTTTCGCTTTGGAATATCCAACAAGCAGCCGGAGAGTTCGAGGTCGCGTATCGTATGGCCGTCATCGGTCAGTCGATAAGCGCCATTTTCCTTGCGCACGTAAATTTGAATATAATCATTATGTCGATCTAGATAGGGAGTAGTGATTTCGACCCAGTCGGCGTGCACGTTCCGCAAGGTCGTGCGGTCACGCAGCCACATGCGGTAGCTATCCACGAGCCGCTCGATGTCCGAAACATCCGTCACGAAAACAAACTCCGATCGAATTGAGGCGGCTCCGATACACCGCAATATTTCATGAAATCCTCAAACGTTTCCCACCGCTTCGAGATATCCCGGAATTGCTCCATGGGAACCGCAAAAGCCCATTTGTCGGCGTAGCCTTCCCTATACAGGTGCAAATGCGATCCCCCGACCTCCGTGTCATCCGGATTGCGATGGGGCGGCCCATCGATGTCCAGCCGCGCCAGAATGATAACGACTCGCCCGCGAGTCTGATAAGTGATTTTCGACAGGCTGACATAGCTTCTATTTACATCGAGAAGAAATCGCTCTTTCTCGTTCCACGATTGCAACTCGACAGAAATCTTATTTCCCGGGTCCGGGAACCGTACCGGTGCATTCGACAATGCGCGCTTGGCGATCGCCAACAATGCATCGGCTTCAGCCTGCGAAAGTTCATCTGTCATGCCGCATAGTTCCTGGTTTCAGAAACGGCCGATCACGCCGCCTCTGGTCCCTCCTCCACATAGCGCGGGAAGACGGGGGCCGGCGGCGGCAGCGGCGCGCCGGGGGCGAGCGCCTGCGCCTCGCCCGCATGGGCGAAATCGCGCGCGTCGGCCGGAACGCCGAGCAGCCCAAGCAAGCTGGAGGCCGCGCCCGGAAGGAAGGGCTGCAGCGGGATCGCCAGCCGCCGCAGCGCCTCCGCCGTCACATAGAGGATCGTCTCCATGCGCTTCGGGTCGGTCTTCTTCTTGGCCCAGGGCTCCTCGCCGGCGAAATAGCGATTGGCCTCGGCGACGACGCGGAACAGCTCGGCGAGCGCCAGATGCGGCGCATAGGCGTCCATCGCCTCGCGCGCCTTGCCGAGCGCGGCCGAGGCTTCGGCGAGCAGCGCGCGGTCGGCCTCGGTCAATTCGCCGGGCGAAGGGACGGCGCCGCCGCAATTCTTGGCGATCATCGACAGCGAGCGCTGCGCCAGATTGCCGAGGTCATTGGCGAGATCGGCGTTGATGCGACTGACGATCGCCTCATGCGAATAATTGCCGTCCTGGCCGAAGGGAACTTCGCGCAGGAAGAAATAGCGCAGCTGGTCGACGCCGTAGCGCCCGGCGAGATCGATCGGATCGATGACATTGCCGACGGATTTCGACATTTTCTCGCCGCGGCTGAACAGATGGCCGTGCACGACGATGTGCTTGGGCAGCGGCAGGCCGGCCGACATCAGAAAGGCCGGCCAATAGACCGCGTGGAACCGCGTGATGTCCTTGCCGATGACATGGGCGTCGGCCGGCCAGAAGCGGGCGCGCTCCCCCTCCCCGGTCAGAAACCCCGTCGCGGTGATGTAATTGGTGAGCGCGTCGACCCACACATACATCACATGCTGCGCATTGGTCTGCGGCTTCGGCGGGACCGGAATGCCCCAGTCGAAAGTGGTGCGGCTGATCGAGAGGTCGGTCAGGCCGCGCTTCACGAAGGAGACGATCTCGTTCTTGTATTTCTCGGGCGTGATGAAATCGGAATGCGCCTCGTAATGGGCGAGCAGCTTCTCCTGATAGGACGAGAGCTTGAAGAACCAGCTCTCCTCCTCCACCCATTCGACCGGCGTGCCGGTCGGCGCGAGCTTCTTGCCCTCGACCTCGGCGATCTCGCCCTCGTCGTAATAGGCCTCGTCGCGAACCGAGTACCAGCCCGAATATTTGGCGAGATAAATGTCGCCCGCCGCCTCCATGCGCCGCCAGATCTCCAGCGCCGCCGCCGCATGGCGCGGCTGCGTCGTGCGCACGACATCGTCGGCGGGCGCGTTCAGCGTCTCGCCCATGGTCTGGAACTGGTCAGCGGTGCGGTCGGCGAGCTGCTGCGGGGTCAGCCCCTCGCGCTCGGCGGTGCGCTGCATCTTCTGGCCGTGCTCGTCCATTCCGGTCACGAACAGCACGTCGAAGCCGTCGAGCCGCTTGAAGCGCGCGAAGGCGTCGGTCGCGATGCGTTCATACGCATGACCGATATGCGGGGCGCCATTCGCGTAAGGAATGGCGGTGGTGATCATGAAGGTCGGACGTTCAGCCATAAGACTCGTCTACCGCGCTTTGCGGCCGCGGGAAAGCGGCAAGGGTGCGGCGCAGCATAATTCCGCTCGGCGCCCTCAGAGAAATTCCGTGAGCGCCGCGCGCCAATGTTCGAGCTTGCGCTCGAAGGGCATGGCCGCATGGGCGGGGCTCGTCGAAGGAAGGATCGAGCTTTGCGGCGCGAATGAGCGAAGAGTCGGCGCGACCTTGCGGCGGAACAAATCGCCGGCCTTGGCGCCGTTGAGACATATCAGGGCGATATCGGGGTGCGCGGCGAGAAAGCCGGCGAAGTCATTCGTCTCGACGCTGGCGACGTCGATTCTCTGGTCCAGGCTGCCCGGCCGGCGCCCTTGCGCGCAAACGTCCCACAGCGCGACGCCTCTCTCCATCAGTCGCGCGAGGCGCTCCTCATAGGGAAGCTCCGGCGCCGCGCCGAAGAGCCGCCCCATGATCGGCCAGAAGGCGTTGCGCGGCTGCGCGTAATATTGGACGCGCGCCAGCGAGACCTGTCCCGGCAGCGAGCCGAGGATCAGCACGCGAGCGTCCGCGCGCGCGACGGGCGGGAAGCCTTTCGAAGTGGGAACGAGGTCCAACGAAATCTCTATCGTCTCGTCGCCTCTTCGAGATCGGCGAAGACCTGCAGAATGAGCCCGCGCTTGTCGAAGTTGAAGACTTCCGTGTCTCGCGCCGCTTCGCTGATGCGCTCCCAGGCGCGCGCGTAGGGGACGAGGCTCGCCGCGCCCGCCCCCTCGCCAGCCTGCGTCCGCACCGTGCGATCCAGATAGCGATAGAGCCCGGTCATGAAGGTCTCGTAGGCGGCCTCATTGTCGCGCCCGGTCAGGCGGTCGGCGAGCGAATGCACGGCGAGCCAATCGACCTGCGGCAGGCGCGAGAACATCGCCCTGAGCGCCGCGTCGAAGGCGACGCCGTCGCCGTCCAAGAGCCGCAGCGCCTCGCGCACCGAGCCTTCCGACCCCGCAGCGGCTCCGCGCAGCGTCGCTTCCGGCAGGTCGCGCCAGGGCGCCCCGAGCGCGCGGATCGCGGCGACGACATCCGCCTCCGCGAGCGGCGCCAGCGCGAGCTTGCGGCAGCGCGAGCGGATCGTCGGCAGCACGCGGCCCGGCTGATGGGCGACGAGCAGGAACAGCGAGCGCGCCGGCGGCTCCTCGATCAGCTTCAGCAAAGCGTTGGCGCTGGAGCGGTTGAGATCGTCGACGCAATCCACAATGGCGACGCGCCAGCCGCCCTCGCCCGAGCTCTGGTGGAAGAGGTGGATGAGCTTTCGCACATCCTCGATGCGGATTTCGGTGAAATGCTTCTTCGTCTTCTCGTTCCACTCTCGGCGCAGCAGAAAGAGATCGGGCAGCGCCAGCGCGGCGACGCGCCGGCTGACCATGGCCTCCTCCGAAACGAGGAAGGACCCCGCGCTCGCCGCCTCCGGCGCGGAAGGATCGGGATGGGCGAGCAGGAAGCGCGCGAGCCGCCAGGCGAGCGTCGCCTTGCCGATCCCCTCCGGCCCGCCGATGAGAATGGCCTGGGGCATCTTGCCGCGCCGAAACGCGTCGAGGAGCTCGCTCTCGGCCGCCGCATGTCCGAACAGCGCATGGGTCTCGCGCGGATGCGGGACATCGGCGAAACGGTCGCTCTCGGGCGGCGCGTCGACGCTGTCGCGCTTCACGCGAACACGCTCTTTACGGGAATGACGATTTCGGGCCGAAAGAAGCGCGCTTCGACGATGTGCCAGATCGCTTCGGCCACTTCCTGCTCCGGCGCGAGCGCGTCGACGACGCAGCAGCGGCCGGGCTCGCTCGCGGCGATGTCGAGATAGGCCTGGCGCAGGCCGCGATGGAATTCGAGCCCTTCTCGCTCGAAACGATCGGCGGCCTCGTCCGGCGCGCGGCGGCGCTCGGCGCGCGTGAGGCCGATCTCGGGCGGCAGATCGAGGATGATGGTCAAGTCGGGCGCGGCGCCCATCAGCGCGACGCGCTCCAGCAGAGCGATCAGCCGCGGATCGACGCCGCCGCGCGCGCCCTGATAGGCGCGCGTCGAATCGGCGAAACGGTCGCAGATGACCCAGGCGCCGCGGGCGAGCGCCGGCTTGATCAGCCGGTCGAGATGGTCGATGCGCGCCGCCGAGAACAGGATCGCCTCGCCGAGCGGGCCGAGAGAGGCCGCCTTGCCGCCGAGCAGCGCCTCGCGCAGCGCCTCGGCGTGCGGCGAGCCGCCGGGCTCGCGCGTCGCGATCGCCTCCACGCCCTTCAAGGCGAGGCGTTCTTGCAGGCGGCGCATCTGCGTCGACTTGCCGGCGCCTTCGCCGCCCTCGAGCGTGACGAATTTGCCGGCGCGGCCCTTGTCCTGCCCACGCGCCGGGCCGAGCGGCGGCTCGGCGCTCATTGCTTCTTCGACAGCTTGTTGTGAATGGCGCCGGCCGCATACTCATAGGCCGCGTCGAAGGCGCGGCTCGGGAGCGAACCCTTCTCGATCGTCTCGGCGGCTTCGAGCGGCTGCTCGAGCACGACGGTCGAGCCGCGGCGGACCTCGAGCCTGGCGACCTTCGTCCCAGCCTCTACGGGAGCGATCAGCGGTCCCTCATAGACGATTTTACCGGTGAGCTTCTCGGAGCCGCCGCCGCGTTGCAGCAGCACTTTCACATCCGTCGGCGAGGTCAGCGGCACGGAGCCGGAGGCGCCGCCATAGACCTGCGCCGAGCCGATCGGCTCGCCCGCCTTGAACAGGGGCTTCTCCTCGAAATTGCGGAAGCCCCATTGCAGGAGCTTACGGGCCTCTTCGGCGCGGTCCTTGGCGGTGCGCAGCCCATAGACTGCGACGATGAGGCGGCGGTCGTCCTGCACCGCGGAGCCCACCATGCCATAGCCGGAATCGTCGATATTGCCGGTCTTCAGCCCGTCCGCGCCGATGCTCATGGTGAGCAGCGGATTGCGGTTCTGCTGGCGGATCTTGTTCCAGGTGAACTCTTTCTCGCCGAAATAGCGGTAGAGGTCCGGATAGGTCTTGATGACATGCGCCGAGAGCTGGACCATCTCGCGCGGGGTCACCTTCTGGTCGGGCGCCGCCTGCCCCCAGGGATTGCCGAAGACCGATTTGGTCAGGCCGAGCTCGGAGGCGCGCTTGTTCATGCGGCCGACGAAAGCCTCCTCGGAGCCGGCGACGCCTTCGGCGAGCGTGATCGCCGCGTCATTGCCGGAGTCGACCACGAGGCCCCGGATCAGATCCTCGACCCGCACCTTGCTGTTCACCAAGAGGAACATGGCCGAGCCGCCCGCCGGCGCGCCGCCGCTGCGCCAGGCGTGCTCCGAGACGGTGAATTCGTCGTCGAGCTTCAGCCGCCCTTCGGCGATCTCGTGGAACACGACCTCGGCGGTCATGATCTTCACCGTGGAGGCGGGCGTCACATATTCGTCGGCGCCCTTTTCGAGCAGCACCGTATGCGTTCCCGCATCCACGAGAATGGCGCGCGGCGCGGCGGTCTGGAAGCCCTCGGCGAAGCCCGCCGCCGGCGCGACGAGAGCGGCCGCCGAAACAATGCCGAGCAGGGCCATGCCGAAACGTATGAGAGATTTGGGAAGGGAGACAGGCACGCGTCTTTCGCCTTCTCGTTCGAAACGCCGTCGCAGCGCGCCGACGGCTCCACGCAATGAGTTTCGCTGAAATGTGGCGCGTCGGGCGGCAGAAAGCAACGGTCCTGCGCCGAGCCCGGTCGATCGGGGCGCGGTCGAGGTTAATTGAGCGCTTGTCTCAGCCGAACGCCGCGCGACGCCGTCCCGAGATCGAAAGGCCGCGAGGGCGGCAGCGGCGCGCTCTTGGCCATGGCCAACGCCTTGGCCGATACGGGCGTTGGAATGCTGGACACGGGCTCTTTCGCAACCGCGCGCGCTTCGGCGCGGGAGGCGACCTCTTCTTCCCGTTCCCGCGCTTCGGCCCGCGTGGCGGCCGCGCGTTCGGCGCGTTCGCTCTGCTGCGCCTCCTCCTCCGCGCTCTCGCGCCGGGCCATGCGGCTCGGCTGCTCGCGAAGATTGGCGGCGACCATGATCGGCGCGCCGCCCGGAAGCGTCGCGGGCCTGCCGTCCTCGCGCAGCGTCGCCAGCAGCTTGGCGTCGTCGGACCCCTCGAGGGCCGCGCGGCCGACATAGTCCACCTTCACCTTGGCCGTGCCGATCCGGTGGAAATCGAGCGCCTCGGCGACGCGCTGCGAGACGTCCATCACGCGTCCGCCGTGATAGGGGCCGCGGTCGTTGACGCGCACGATCATCGAGTGGTGGTTGCGCAGATTGGTGATCCGCGCATAGCTCGGCAGCGGCATCGTCGGATGGGCGGCGCTGATCGAGGCGCTGTCGAACACCTCGCCATTGGCCGTCTTGCGTCCGTGGAAGTCCGCCCCGTACCAGGAGGCGAGTCCGACGGCCGAATAGGCCTTCTCGCTCGGATAATAGGTCGTTCCGGCGATCTGATAGGGCTTGCCCACCATGTAATAGCCGCCGCCGCGCGGAACCTCCTCGCCTTCGGCGACGACGCGCGGACTCGGCGCGACGCCATAGCGCGGATCGATCTGCGCGCGCGCTGTGCGATGGCCGGAGGGCGGAGCGGAAGAGCAGCCCGCCAGCGCGCAGAGGCCGAGAAGAACGAAAGAGTTGCGAAGATCCGGCAGTGATCGCATGTCAGGCGCGCATTCGCTCGAAATGGGGGACGGCTCGCTTCGCTCACGCCGGCCGCAAAACCACGCCTGCGGCGGGCTTCGAAAACCGCGCGATGTCGGCGCGACCGCACGCCGCAATGTCTCGCGCCCGCATTACTCGAGAGTTAACGCTCCTCGCGCCCCCTCTCTCGCATCCTCGAGCTTTGCCATGAGAGCGAGCGATTGCGACCAAATTGCGACGCGAACGCCCCGCTCCACCGCGTCTTTGCCCCGGAATCGGCCGGCGCAGCACGGCGTTCACCATGTTTCGCGTTCGGCCCGGGCGAGATCGACGATGCGCGTCTCGACCCGCTCGGCGCCGCGAAACACATTCGTTCCCACTCGCGCCGCGACATGCAGCAGCCGCCCGCGGCCAGCGAGCAGCGCGTCGCCGATCGCGGTTCCCGCCGCGCGAAAGGCGATGGCGTCGAGCCGCGCGCCGTCGCCCGACTGGAGCCGCGCCCGCACATGGGATGCGCCCACGACAGCGGCGTCGAGGATGCGATGATCCGGGAAGACGAAGAGCGGCTCGGGATTTCCCGCGCCGAAGGGCCCGGCCCGCTCGAGCGCGCGCGCGAATTCGACGCTCGCGCCGCGCGCCGTCAGGGCGCCGTCGACGAGCAGCGCGTCGGCGTCGCGGGCGCGTTCGACATCTTCCTGAAGCGCGTCGTTCATGAAGGCGCGGAACGCCTCCAGCCGCCCCCTCGCCAGCGTGACGCCGGCCGCCATCGCATGTCCGCCGCCCTTCTCGAGGAGGCCCTCCTCGACGGCGAGCCGCACCGTGCGGCCGAGATCGACGCCGCTCGAGGCTCTGCCCGAGCCTGAGCAAACTTCACCTGCTTTTGCAATGACAAAGGCGGGAATCTTGAACTTGTCCTTCAAGCGCGAGGCGATGATTCCGACGATGCCCGGATGCCATCCCTCGCCGGCGACGACGAGACAGGAGAGGCGGTTGGAGCGCATCAGCTGCCTGTCCGCCTCGGCCTCGGCCTCCTCGAGCGTCGCCTTCTCCAGCGCCTGGCGCTCGCCATTCAGCCGATCGAGCTCGGCGGCGATGCGCGCCGCCTCGCCGTGGTCGCGCAGCGTCAGCAGGCGCGCGCCGAGCGCCGCGTCGCCGATGCGTCCGCCGGCGTTTATGCGCGGCCCGAGCGCGAAGCCGAGGTGATAGGCGCGCGGCGGTCCGTCTACCCGCGCCGCGTCGAGCAGCGCCGCAAGGCCGATGCGCGTCCTGCCCCGCATGACGGCGAGGCCTTTCACCACGAAAGCGCGGTTGAGGCCATGCAGCCGCGCGACATCGGCGATCGTCGCCAGCGCGACGAGGTCGAGGCCGGCGAGGAGATCGGGCTCGGCCCGCGCGCTCGCCCAATAGCCGCGCCGGCGCAGCTCGCGGGCCAGCGCCGCGAGGGTGAGGAAGGCCACCCCCGCTGCGCAGAGATGGCCGAGGCCCGAGAGGTCGTCCGCCCGATTGGGATTGACGACGATGGCGTCTGGAAGAACCTCCGGCGCCTGATGGTGATCGACGACGATCACGTCGAGGCCCGACGCGCGGGCGGCGGCGAGGGCGGCATGGCTCGTCGTCCCGCAATCGAGCGTCACCAGAAGGCCGGCGCCCCGCGCCCGCAGCTCCGCGATCGCCTCGGCGTTCGGCCCATAGCCCTCGAGGATGCGGTCAGGAATATGGAGAAAGGGTCGCGGGCAGTCCGCTGCCTCGAGAAATTCGACGAAGAGCGCGGAGGAGCAGGCTCCGTCGACGTCGTAATCGCCGAAGAGGGCGATCTGCTCGCCGGTCTCGACCGCCCGCGCCAACCGCACGACCGCGGCCTCCATGTCCTGGAGGACGAGCGGGTCGGGCATGAGCGTCCGCAATGTCGGATCGAGATAGGCGGCGGCTGTCTCCGCCGTCACGCCCCGCCCCGCAAGCGCGCGCGCCAGCAGATCGCCGCCGCCATGGAGCTGGGCGATGGCCTCGGCCTGCGCCTCCTCATGCAGCCGCAGCCGCGCGCGCCAGGGCCGGCCGGAGATCGAGCGCTCGACGCCGAGGAACGGCGGGCGGTCGGTCGCGGCGATCTTGTCTAGCATCGGGCCCGGCGGGAAAAGAGAATCGTCGCGACAGCATCGGGGTCCGGCCGCGGCCGGTCAATGCGGCGCAGGCGTCCATCCCCTGTTCTCGCGGCCCCTGTTCTCGCCGCCCCTGTCTTCGTCATCCCTGTCTTCGTCGCGCGGGGGAAGCGCGCTCAGTCGGATGATGGCGCGGTCGGCGGCAGGATCGGATCGCGGCGTTGCGCCGTAGGAAAGCCACGGAACGTCCGCGCGAGGCTCGCGAGAATGGCCCAGAGCAGCGGCGCCGCCGCGAGACCGAAGAGCACGATCCAACCGCGATTGAGATCGAACCAGCTCGGGCGGACGGGCGGCGCAAATATGCGCCGCCGCGCCTCGGCGGCGGCGATCGGTTCAACCGGCTGGGGCGTCGCCGGACCAGAAGTGGTCGGCGCCGGCGGCGCGGCAAGAGGCGTGATCTGCGCGGCGGGAGGCGGCGTCCACGGCGTGGGAGCGCGCGCCGGCGGCGTATAGGCGACCAGCGTCTCGCCGCCCCGCTCCTCGGATGCGAGCCGTGTCGAGGCGAGCTCCGCCCGGGTGAGCCAGCGTATGCTCTCGGGCGGGGCGGTCATCATCAGATCGACGACTTCCCTGGTCGCGCCCATCTCGACCAGATAGCTGCGCACGCTTCGGTAGGTCTCCGGCGAGGCCTTGGCCCGCTCGAGGCGGAGCGGCGCGCTCGTCTCGCGGACCATCACCTTCTCCTGAGAGACGATGCGGTTCCCCTCGCGCAGCGTGCGGATCTGGTAATAGCGCATCTTCTGCATGATCGTCTGCTCGGGCCTCACGATCTCGTGGACGCCGACAAAGGCTGTCGGGCCCACATAGCGACGCGCGCCCGCGGCGAGGACCAGCGTGCAGGCGGAGGCGCAGGCCGCTCGCCAGCCGCGGGCGATCCCGCGCGCTTTCGGCGGCTCGGCTTTCCCCTTCCCCTTTCGCTTCCCCTGGCCTTTCTCCTTCTCTCGCTCTCGCTCTCGCTCTTGCGCGTTCTTTTTTTCTTGCGCGTTTTCTTGCGCGGCGGGTTCGGAAGCTGCGGCCGAAGGCTGCGCCGCAAGCGGAAATTCCGTGCGGGCGACCGCGACGTCGAAGCCCCGCGAGCGGATGAGGCGACCGATCGCCATCGCCGTGAAAACCTCGCCGCCGCCGGAATGGATGAGGATCGGCGGCTTGCGCGGACGCACCGCGTCCATCGCGGCGCGGAACAGGGCGAGCGACTCGGTCCCGATCTGCCCCTCGGCGTAGATCCATTCCTCGCAATTCGGCTCGCAGCCCGGATAGGCGCCGCGCACGAGCATGACCCGCATCGGCGGGCCGGCGATCGAGGGACGCGAAGAGGGCTCGGGGACGGGAGGCGAGGCCTCGGCCGGCGCGGCGAGCCAAAGAAGCGAGGCGAGGAGAAAAAGCCGGCTGAAATTCATGCGTCTAACGATGTTTCGACAAGCAATGCGCCGACTATAGACGTTCGCGGGCGGCGGGCAAGATCACCTCCCCGGCCGCGGTCGCGCTCGCTACGATCGGCGCATGACTGACGCGATTCGTCTCGAGGCCGGCCCGTCGGACGCGGCCGAAATATCCGTTCTCGGCGCCGAGCTCGCCTCTTGGCGCTGCGACGGCGTGGAGCTCGTTTGGGAGCCGCAGCGGGAGGTCTGGCCGCAGACCGCGCCTCTGCTCTTTCCCGTGGTCGGCTGGACGCGCGACGGAATTCGGGTCGACGGCGCGCGCTATCCGCTCGGCCTGCACGGTTTCGCCCGGCGCAAACGCTTCTCCGCCGTCGAACGCTCGCAGGATCGCGTCGTCCTCGCCCTCGAGGAGGACGAGGAGAGCAGAGCGCTCTATCCCTTCGCCTTTCGCCTCGAGGCGCATTTTTGCCTGCGGCCGGGCGAGCTGCGCGTTTGCCTCACCGCCGTCAATCGCGATCGGCGGCCCCTGCCCTACGCCGTCGGGCTGCATCCGGGATTTCGCTGGCCGCTCGGCGGCTCGGCGTCTCCTCATGCGATCGATTTCGAGGCGGCCGAGCGCGGCGAGGTCCCGGTCATCGCGCCCGGCGGGCTGCTTTCCTCGCAGCGGCGCGCCATCCCTCTGGAAGGCCGACGCCTTCCGCTCTCCGCCGCGCTTCTCGAGAAGGAGGCGCTCTGCTTCCTCGACGCCGCGAGCCGCCGTCTCCTTTACGACAATGGCGACGGGCTCGCGCTTTCCGTCGAGCTCGAGGATTTTCCCCATATCGCGCTGTGGTCGCTGCCCCCCGCGCCGTTCCTCTGCATAGAGGCCTGGACCGGGCATGGGGATCCCGAGGATTTCTCCGGCGATCTTTATGAGAAGCCTTCGATGCGGAGTCTCGCTCCCGGCGAGAGCGCCGCCCATGTCGCCACTTTCCGCTTGGAGCGGCGGCGGGCGGGCGAATAGGAATATTCCTTGCTTCTCCACTTTCTATCGGCTAGCGCGGATTCTCGCGCGCAAAGGACGGGACCGACATGAAATTCGCCGCCAATGTCATCGAAGCGATCGGCAACACACCGCTCATCGAATTGAAGGCGGCCTCGCAGGCGACCGGCTGTCGAATCCTCGGCAAGGCGGAATTCCTGAATCCGGGCGGCTCGGTGAAGGACCGCGCGGCGCTCTCCATCGTGCAGGACGCCATCGCCAGCGGCGCGCTGAAGCCCGGCGGAACCATCGTCGAGGGCACGGCCGGCAATACCGGCATCGGCCTCGCGCTGGTCGCCAATGCGCTCGGCTTTCGCACCGTCATCGTGATCCCGGAGACGCAGAGCCAGGAGAAGAAGGACACGCTGCGCCTGCAGGGCGCGGAGCTCGTCGAAGTGCCGGCGGTCCCCTACGCCAACCCCAATAATTATGTGAAGCTCTCCGGCCGCCTCGCCGAGCGCCTCGCCAAAGAGACTCCCGAAGGGGCGATCTGGGCCAATCAATTCGACAATGTGGCCAATCGCGACGCCCATATTCGCGGCACCGGGCCGGAGATTTTCGCCGATACGGAGGGCGAGATCGACGGTTTTGTCTGCGCGGTCGGGACGGGCGGCACGCTGGCGGGCATCGGCATGGCGCTCAAGGAGCGCGAGCCTTCCGTGAAAATCGCCATCGCCGATCCGCTCGGCGCGGCGCTCTATTCCTATTACACGACCGGGGAATTGAAGGCCTCCGGCTCCTCTATCACGGAAGGCATCGGACAGGGGCGCATCACCGCCAATCTCGAGGGCGCGCCGATCGACCTCGCTTTTCAGATTCCCGACGATGAGGCTTTGCCGATTCTCTTCGATCTCGCCGAGAATGAGGGGCTGCTGCTCGGCGGCTCCTCGGGCGTCAATGTCGCCGGCGCGATCCGCCTCGCCAGGGAGCTCGGGCCCGGCCATACGATCGTGACGATCCTCGCCGACCTCGGCACGCGCTATGCGTCGAAGCTCTATAATCTCGACTTCCTGCGCAAGCAGAATCTGCCGACGCCGCGCTGGCTCGAGCGGACGGGCAAGATCGATCCGGGATTTGTGTGAGGCGGCTTCCGGCTGATCGCTTCGGCCCGGCAAACACAGCCCCCTCATCCTGATGGGTGGACGGCCCCCGACGGCATCATTGTGCCAAGCTGGCCGGTGATGATTCGAACCAGGCTGGG